>CAJVZD010000052.1 GCA_913019905.1 uncultured Cellvibrionales bacterium | reverse complement strand
ATTATTGAAGATACCGAAGAAGCTCGACAATTAGCCAGTCGACCTATCGAGGTTATTGAAGGCCCGCTAATGGATGGAATGAACGTCGTTGGAGATCTTTTTGGCGATGGAAAAATGTTTCTACCGCAAGTGGTAAAAAGTGCCAGAGTCATGAAGCAATCGGTAGCTCATCTCACGCCCTTCATAGACGCGGAAAAAGATGGTAGTGTCAAAAACAACGGTAAAATCGTCATGGCCACTGTAAAAGGTGATGTTCACGATATCGGGAAAAATATCGTGGGTGTTGTTCTGCAGTGTAATAATTTTGAGGTCGTCGACTTGGGCGTTATGGCTTCTTGCGAGAAGATTCTCGACGCAGCCAGAGATGAGAATGCTGATATTATTGGCCTTAGTGGGTTAATTACTCCTTCTCTAGACGAAATGGTGTACGTCGCAAAGGAAATGCAGCGGCAAGCAATGGATATTCCTTTGATGATTGGCGGAGCGACGACGTCAAAAGCGCACACGGCAGTTAAAATTGAGCCACAATATCAAAATTCAGGTGCAATTTATGTGTCGGATGCATCCCGTAGCGTTTCTGTCGCCAGTAAGTTAATGAGCTCTGACAGGAGAGCAATTTTCGTTGAAGAACATCGAGAGGAATACGCAAAAATTAGAGAACGAAATGCTAACCGAAAGCCAAAGGCTGCAAAGTTAACGTATGCTCAGGCTATAGATAACGGGTTCGAGTTTAATTGGCAGGCATATACGCCGCCGACACCCAGCTTTCAGGGCGTTAAGGTGTTTGACGATTATGATCTGAATGCTCTAATTGAAACCATTGACTGGACGCCGTTTTTTATCACCTGGGACCTCGCGGGAAAATACCCAAAAATACTCGACGACGAAAAAGTTGGCGAGGCGGCAACCGCACTTTTCAACGACGCTCAGGCGATGCTTAAACAGCTTGTCGACAAAAAATTGATTCAGGCAAAGGCAGTTATTGGATTCTGGCCAGCAGTTCGTGCTGATAACGATGACATCGAACTCTACACTAACGATAAACGGACTGATGTACTGGCAAAATTGCATCATATTCGCCAGCAAACGCAAAAACCAAGCGGTAAAGCCAATTTAAGTCTTGCCGATTTCGTCGCCGACAAGAAGTCGACGCTGAAAGATTACGTTGGCGGGTTCGTGGTCTCGACTGGCTTTGGAGTTGACAAATTAGCCGGAGAATATGAATCTAACGGCGATGATTATAATGCCATCATGGTAAAAGCTCTTGCAGATCGATTAGCGGAGTCCTTTGCAGAGCATATGCACTTGCGTGTCAGGAAGGAGTATTGGGGATACTCCCGCGATGAGTCACTAAATAATATGGAACTGATAAAGGAGCGCTATTCGGGCATTCGGCCTGCTCCGGGCTACCCTGCTTGCCCTGATCATACAGAAAAGGCCACTCTTTTTTCTTTGCTATCTGCAGAAGAAAACATTGGCGTGTCGTTGACTGAGCACTTTGCTATGTCACCGGCTGCCGCTGTGAGCGGCTTCTATTATTCACATCCAGAATCTACGTATTTTGCTACCGGAAAAATTTCGAAAGATCAGGTGCAAAGTTTGGCGACTCGCAAATCGATGGCCACTGCAGAGCTAGAACGATGGCTAACGCCAATATTGGATTACGACGCATGATTATGAAGACTGCCTTCGTTTGGAGCATGCAGGAATGAAAAGCAGTGACGATCTAGATAAAGACGATAATCTAGTAACGCCGCAGGCCATGGCATCGAAAGATGCCGGTCATGAAGTGGTGGAGTCGAAAAAGCCCACATTGCTGCAAGTTATTTTCAGCGTCATGGCCGCTTTTGTAGGGATTCAAAACAAGAAAAATAAAGAAAGGGATTTCAAATATGGTAATTTTAAAGTCTTCGTGGCTGTGGCAGCGACGTTTACACTGATATTTCTGGTTACAATTATTACTATCGTGCAGATTGTTATCGGAAAGTAGCTTGTCGAAAACGACCTCATTGAAGAGCACGGCGGTCGAAACCTTAGGGGTTTCTAGAATTAACTTTAAGCGACAAAAGTTATTGTTATTAGTGGTTTATCGCGGTTACCTCGAACACCACTAATGCTAAAGTTTGGCAAAATAAAAATAAACAGATAAAGAATAATACCTATAAGTTAGCTCGGCAGTCCACTCAACCAATAAACTACCGTTGCAACGACTATTGCAATAATTGCCGTTGTCGCAATTGCGTCAGTTAATCCATCATTGTAATCTGGTTTTTGTTGATCTGACATTTTATATTCCTATTGGTTGAGGCTTATCGATTAAGCAGCGCATTATACCGATTATTTCATCGGCTTAAAGTGCTTGTTGGAATTATGTACACTCAAATTCACCAAGCTCTAGAAATTCCGAATACAAACCCACAAGTACGCGCTCTATAGCTATCCGGACGATTTACTATATCGAATTTTCTGATAATAGAGTCGATGTGTTTTTGACAACTAAACTCGCCGAGTCGATCCTTTTTTAGTATGATGCCTCTCTTTTTCTTGGTCAGTAATGAATATTCTATGTATATCTATGACAAGCATGACAAACGCCTGATCGCGGAACGGGTCGCGCAATATCGTGATCAAACGGAACGATATCTTGCCGGAAACCTTTCCGATGAACAGTTTTTGCCTTTGCGCCTGCAAAATGGCCTATATATTCAGCGCCTAGCGCCGATGCTGAGAATTTGTATTCCCTACGGAACGTTTAATTCCGATCAAATGCGAAAACTCGCGTCGATTTCCCGAGATTTTGACAAAGGGTACGCTCATTTCAGTACTCGTCAGAATCTACAATTAAATTGGCCGAAACTGGAGGAAGTTCCCGACATTTTGGAAGAGTTGGCATCAGTGGAAATGCACGCAATACAAACGAGCGGGAATTGCATTCGAAATACCACTACAGACCAGTTCGCCGGTGCGGCTGCGGATGAAATAGAAGATCCCCGACCCTACTGTGAAATCATTAGAGAATGGTCAACGTTTCACCCAGAATTTGCCTATTTACCACGGAAATTTAAGATTGCGGTCTGCGCGTCAGCAGCGGATCGCGCTGCGATTAACCTTCATGATATCGGCATAGATATCGTCCATAACGACGAGGGCGAGACAGGCTTTCGAATTCTTGTCGGAGGTGGCTTAGGCCGTACACCCGTCATTGGAACTGAAATTGTTGATTTTTTACCGAAACAACACTTAATCACCTATTTGGAAGCAATCCTGAGAGTCTATAATCAGCTCGGGCGCCGAGATAACAAATATAAAGCGAGAATCAAAATATTGGTTCGTGCTATGGGTATTGACGCTTTTAGAGAGAAAGTTGAGAGTGAATGGGCTGCGTTAAAAGACGGACCGTCGACTTTAACCGAAGCTGAATTTAACCGCGCAAAATCGTTTTTCGTTTCGCCGGATTACAAAACCATCGACGCAAACACATCGGCAGCGCAGCTTAAAGATCAGGGACTCCAAAACAAGACTTTTGGAAAATGGTTGGAGCGTAATATTAATGCCCATAAAGCTCCTGGATATGCGTCTGTGACTTTGTCATTGAAACCCACCGGTTATGCGCCAGGAGATGTTAGCGATCGACAAATGGAAGCCATTGCAGATCTTGCGGATCAGTTTTCTTTTGGTGAAATTCGTGCGAGCCATCAGCAAAATGTGATTCTTCCGCATGTAGAGCAATCTAACCTGCTGGAATTATGGGAGAAAGCGAAAGAGCTTGGTTTCGCAACGGCTAATATCGGTTATCTCACTGATATTGTATGCTGTCCCGGCGGAGATTTTTGTGCTTTGGCCAATGCCAAATCCCTTCCCATTGCCGAAGCTATTCAACGGAAGTTTGACGATGCCGACTATTTGTACGATATCGGTGACATAGATCTCAACATTTCGGGTTGTATGAACGCCTGTAGTCATCATCATATCGGGCACATCGGTATTTTGGGTGTCGATAAAAAAGGCCAAGAGTTTTATCAAGTTTCTCTTGGTGGCAGCCAGGATCGAGACGCCTCTCTGGCAAAAATTCTCGGCCCCTCTTTCTCCACCGATCAAGTCCCGACAGTCATTGAGACAATCATCAATACCTATGTTGGTGAACGAACCGACGAAGAGACCTTTCTAGACACCTACCGCCGTATCGGTCTTAGCCCGTTCAAGGAGAAAGTCTATGCCAAATAGTATAATCATTGATGGGAATATCGCGGAAGACTTATGGATTTTGGTCGGAAAAGACGCGACAGAAATACCTGCCGGTCCCGTAATTCTACCACAGGCTTTGTGGAATGAGTCCAAAGATAGCTTAAGCGATCGTGGGCAAGTTGGTGTGTGGCTAGACAGTGACGAGCCACCCTGCCTGATCGAACAGGATCTTGAAAGCTTTGCTGTTATTGCCGTTAACTTCGGTAGCTTTATGGATGGGCGTGGTTTTTCCTACGGTCGTGAGCTTCGAGATACTTACGGTTTTAACGGAGAAATAAGGGCTATTGGAAGTTTTATCAGGGATCAGCTGTTCTACTTGAAGCGTTGCGGCTTCAATTCTTTCGCGCTGGAAGGTAGTGATCAAGAAGAGGCTCTCGCTAGCTTTGCTGCTTTTTCAGACAGTTATCAGGCGGGCGCTGACCAGCCAAACCCCTTGTTTACAAGACGCTAAAATTAATTTACCGAAGACCGCCGCTATACGATAAACTTAACTAATAATAATCAATATAGTGGCGCTGGTTTTGCCAGCACACTGCAACTCTAGGTCCGCAATAAACAATGGAAGAAAACAGTATAACTTTTGCCTTCTTTCTGATTTTCTCAGGCGCCTCTGTTTTAGCCTCGATAGCACTCTATACCCGACAACCGCTGATAATTGCCTATATTGTACTCGGCGCCCTGATTGGCCCGTACGGAATGGGGTTTGTCACTGATCTTAAATTGTTGTCCGACATCTCCCATTTTGGGATCATTTTTTTGCTGTTTCTTTTAGGTCTCGACATGCAACCCCAAGCATTGTTGTCCACTTTGAAAAAAGCCACCTTAGTGGCTATCGCCAGTTCCTTAATATTTGCGACCACTGGATACCTGGTAGCAATAAGCTTTGGTTTTTCTCATATCGAGGGAATCGTCATCGGTGCTGCGATGATGTTTTCTAGTACAATTATTGGTATAAAACTTCTGCCCACGACCGTATTACATCATCGTCACGTCGGTGAAATCATGATCGGGCTGTTACTTTTACAAGATGTGATAGCGATTTTTGTATTACTTGTACTGTTAAGTGGCGACGTTGGTGATTTCGACGGCATGATCTTGCTTAAAACCGTGATTGCCCTACCCTTGTTTATTATTGCCGCGATCGGCTTCGTAAAATTTGTCTTATTAAAGTTAATTCAAAAGTTTGATCGATTTCACGAGTATATTTTCCTTTTGGCTATCGGTTGGTGTCTCGGACTCGCTGAAGCGGCTCATTTAGTCGGGCTATCCGCAGAAATCGGCGCATTTATTGCCGGAATCTCTTTAGCAACCAGTCCAATTTCCCAGTACATTGCCATTAATCTAAAGCCATTAAGGGATTTCTTTCTGGTTCTATTCTTTTTCTCTTTAGGTGCTCGATTTGATTTGAGCTTACTGGGCGATGTTCTTGTGCCGGCAATGATACTGGCAGCCGCGATGCTGCTGTTGAAGCCAGGAGTCTTCTATATATTGCTGAAGAGATTAAGTGAGAAAAAGCGTCTGGCCTGGGATATTGCATTTAGATTGGGGCAGATTAGTGAGTTTTCGTTGCTCATTGCCTATGTTGCAACCGGTACCGCATTAATCGGAAAAGAAGCGTCACACCTCATACAGGCCACCGCTATTATTACGTTTGTCGTTTCCTCGTATATCGTTATATTGAACTGCCCAACACCCATAGCCATTTCCGATAAGTTAAGACGAGACTGATTGGAAAAAAGGGTCACTTGTAACAATCGTGCCAGCCGCTGTTTGCGCAGATCAGCAGCTGTTGAACTTTTCAAATCCCCACAAAAAAGCCCGGCATGAACCGGGCTTTGCATAACTGAATTAGAGGGTCGCTTTACAGAGCGGCATCCAATTCCGGGACTGCCTCAAACAAGTCCGCAACTAATCCGTAATCTGCAACCTGGAAAATAGGCGCATCTTCATCTTTGTTAATCGCGACGATTACTTTACTGTCTTTCATGCCGGCAAGATGCTGAATCGCACCAGAAATTCCAACGGCAATATACAAATCAGGCGCAACAATCTTACCAGTTTGGCCGACTTGCATGTCATTGGGGACAAAGCCCGCATCAACAGCAGCACGGGAGGCGCCAACCGCGGCTCCTAGTTTGTCGGCAATCGATTCAAGCATTTGGAAATTTTCACCATTTTGCATGCCGCGACCACCAGAAACAATAATACTTGCTGCTGTAAGTTCAGGGCGATCACTTTTAGCAACTTCTTCGCTGACAAAGCTAGACAGACCTGCGTCAGTCACACTTGCCAAAGGTTCTATAGATCCGCTACCACCTTCGGCTGAGACTCCGTCAAAGGCTGTGCCGCGAACGGTAATTACTTTAATCGCGTCTGTAGATTGGACTGTGGCGATAACATTTCCGGCATAAATTGGCCGTTTGAATGTATCGGCACTTTCGACCGAAATGATTTCCGAAATTTGATCGACGTCCAATAAAGCGGCAACTCTTGGCGCGATGTTTTTACCATTTGTTGTCGCTGGAGCTAAAATATGTCCGTAATCCTGCGCAATTTCCACTACTAAGTTACTGACATTTTCAGGAAGCTGGTTTGCATAAGCAGCATTATCTGCCACTAATACCTTGTTAACTCCAGCAATTTTTGCAGCAGCTTCTCCAGCTGCCGCGCAATCAGAACCAGCAACCAATACAGTAATGTCGCCACCGATTGCATTCGCCGCAGCGACTACATTCAACGTGGCAGCCTTTACTGAGGCATTGTCGTGTTCGGCTAGTATTAATATACTCATTAGATCACCTTCGCTTCATTTTTCAGTTTGTCCACCAGTTCTGCGACTGACTCTACTTTAATGCCCGCTGCCCGTTCGGCTGGTGGCTCAACTTTAACCAATGTTAAGCGTGAAGTAATGTCAATACCGAGCTCTTCAGCGGTAAATACATCTAGGGGCTTTCTCTTTGCCTTCATGATATTTGGCAATGAAGCGTAGCGAGGTTCATTCAAGCGAAGATCTGTGGTGATAATCGCTGGCAAGTTTAAAGAAACTGTTTGTAAACCGCCGTCAATTTCTCGTGTGACGTTGACTTTTCCATCAGAAAACGCCAGTTCAGAAGCGAACGTTCCCTGCGAGAAGTTCGCTAGTGCCGCTAGCATTTGACCAGTCTGGTTATTATCATTATCAATTGACTGTTTACCAAGAATAATTACATCGGGCTGCTCTTTGTCGACGACAGCTTTCAATAGTTTTGCGATTGCCAAAGGTTGTAATTCACCCTCAGCTTCAACCTGAATTCCTCTATCGGCACCGAGCGCCAAAGCAGTCCGAATCTGCTCCTGACAAGATTTTTCACCAACCGAGACAGCAATTATCTCTGTGGCAGTACCGGCTTCCTTTAAGCGTACAGCTTCTTCAACTGCAATTTCGCAAAAGGGATTAATCGCCATTTTAACGTTATTTAAGTCTGCACCAGAACCGTCTGCTTTAGGGCGAACTTTAACATTAGCGTCTGCAACGCGTTTGACCGCAACAAGAACCTTCATAGATTCCTCGTTCATTAAGTTAGGAAAAATTGGCTAATACCAGATTAAATGAGCGAGCTATCAATACGATATCCGCAAATTTATGTATCAGCCCCAGAAAAACCGGACGTATGTTGACCCGTAACGGCTTTCAGGTCAATAGCTATTTTTACGCATCAGCTCGATAGCTCTTACTACTCTAAATAGACGTTGATCCATATCATATGTTCGTAATTACAATAGCCGATGAACAAGTGCTCCATTACCACTAGTTAATATTAAAGCTCTAAAAATCAGGGGTTTACTGAAGATGGGCATGGAACTATTACCGCCAAACTTATATAATGCGCATCGAATTTGGATCGGACTATCTACCTGATGGAAGCTAATCCAATAACCTTAAAGTAGAATTATAGAGGACTTTTATTGTGGAACGTGAATCAATGGAGTTCGACGTTGTCATCGTCGGCGCTGGACCTGCGGGGCTCTCTGCAGCTTGCAAAATACGCCAACTCAGCGAAGAAACAGGTAAAGATATCAGTGTTTGCGTCGTCGAAAAGGGCTCGGAAGTCGGCGCCCACATTTTGTCCGGAGCTGTTCTTGAGCCCTCTGCTCTGAACGAATTGTTTCCCGATTGGAAAGATAAAGGCGCCCCTCTAAATACGCCTGTTGAAGCAGACGAAATTTGGTATTTGCTGTCCAAAAACATGGGCGCGTATGTCCCTGCATTACTGGCTCCCAAAACGCTTCATAATCACGGCAACTATATAGTCAGCTTAGGGAATGTGTGTCGCTGGTTAGCGGAACAAGCAGAAAGTTTAGGCGCTGAGATCTATCCCGGGTTCGCCGCCGCAGAGATACTTTATAACGATGATGGCTCAGTTCGAGGTATTGCGACCGGCGATATGGGTGTTGCTGAGGATGGGAGTCACAAAGACTCGTACATGCAAGGTATGGAACTACACGCAAAATACACTCTTTTTTCTGAAGGTTGTCGTGGTCATCTTGGGAAACAGCTGATAGAGAAATATAATCTTGCTGAAGGAAAGGACCCTCAACATTACGGCTTGGGAATAAAGGAGATTTGGAAAGTTGACCCTGCGAGACATAAACTGGGGACGGTTCTTCACTCTACCGGTTGGCCACACACCGAAAGCAACTCGTTTGGCGGCGGTTTTGCCTATCATCTGGAGGACAATCAAGTATCCCTAGGTCTTATTACTGATCTGGGTTATTCCAACCCTCATGTGAGTCCGTTTGAAGAATTTCAACGCTTCAAACTACACCCACAAATTAGAAAAATACTCGAGGGCGGAGAAAGGATTTCTTACGGAGCCCGGGCTATAACGAAAGGTGGCATTCAATCGATGCCAAAAATGTCTTTTCCTGGTGGTTTGCTTATTGGAGACGATGCGGGAACGTTGAATTTTGCCAAGATAAAAGGCAGCCATACTGCGATGAAATCGGGAATGGTTGCAGCGGAAATTGTCCATCACGCGATTACAGTCGACAACAAATCTGGGATTGAGCTGACTAGCTACAATGAAGCATTTGAGAAATCCTCTGCTTATAAGGAGCTTCATTTACAGCGAAACTTTGGACCAGGTCAGCACAAATGGGGAAATTTATTGGGTTCGGCTTATGCCTTTATCGATATAAATATATTTAACGGTAAGCTTCCCTGGACATTTAATGATCCAAAACCAGATCACGCGCAAATGAAATTGGCGTCTGAAAGCCAAAAAATAAATTACCCGAAACCGGACGGGAAAATTAGTTTTGACCGCCTCTCTTCTGTGTTTTTATCGAATACAAACCATGAAGAAGATCAGCCGTGTCATCTTCAGTTAAAGGACGCCAGCATACCGCTGGGCAAAAACTTGCCACTTTATGATGAGCCCGCTCAGCGGTATTGCCCTGCTGGCGTCTATGAAATAGTGACGGAACCGGATGGCGAAAAACGCTTTCAAATCAACGGCCAAAATTGCGTTCACTGCAAAACCTGTGATATTAAAGACCCGTCGCAGAACATAGTTTGGGTTACGCCTGAAGGTTTTGGAGGGCCTAACTACCCCAATATGTGATGCCAAAATCCGCGGCGCTATTTAGACATAAATAGCGCCGCGCAGAACCATTCTTAGCGACTGTTTAAATCGAAAATCAATCTTGCGTGGAATTCCATTCAAGTAAGGCTACTTTTTGACGCCGTTTACTCAGTCGTCAATTTTCCCTAATTCAAAAACGGTACCATTACTTACCACCGATAACATTCCTTCCTTCTCGACCGCCAAGTCAACAAGCCGATAGAATACCGCGCGGGACAATTTTGCAGTGATATGATGAGGTAATAGAATCGTTGGATGGGGTTCACGACTGCCTTCTTTAAAAGTAATTGACAATGGAAAGTCGTCGCTTAACAAAACTTGGCTTTGAACGTTAGTTGTGAAAATCATTTGTTGTTCCTGCTGCCCTTCCTGTAGTACATGAACATCGATGGCTAAAAGAGCAGTATCGACGACTACGATACGCCATTTTTCAACGGGAGTGAGTAAGTAGTATTCGCCATCACTCTCGCGCCTTAGAATGGAGGAAAACATTTTTACCAAGGCCTGTCGTTCAATTTTCACTCCTTCGTGAAACCAGTCACCATTTGCTTCGATTCGAATATCGATATCACCACTCAAATCGGGATTCCATAGGTGAATCGGCGGTGACGACGCATCTTTCTCGTCAAGCTGCGATTGCAATTCATTAAGAAATTTCAAAATGCGTGCCCGGAAATGTCGGCAGCGAGGTTGCCTAAGGCGCTATCAAGCAGGTTATTTAGTTTGTTCCCTACGGGGTTCCAGTGTGGAGTTTTCGCAATTAACTTTATCTTGTCTACAGATGTTCCGGTATATACATCGACAATTGAAAGCAACAAATGCGCACTGCTGAAGGTACCGAACAAAGTCGAAGGCTCTTTCTGGAATGAAACGAAAATCAAAAAATCACTTTGTTCACCTTTTGCGTATTCAAGACCGGCTGCAAAGCTGTCCACTTCAGGCCCGTAGTTGGTTTGATCAAAATGGGGAGAAAAACTCTTCGCGATAATACGACTGAGTTTATTTTCATCGATGCCGTCCACCTGCTTCGAAACAACGGAAATACGGCTCTGTATGGCCAATACGCGACTGTTTTGGCGACTTATGTCAAACTGGTCTGCCACTCCAAGTTTGTGGGCGTAATGCGTGGTTTGATTCATTGTGTAAGACGGATGACATGCTGATAACAGCAGTGCCATACAAATCAACAGGGGTCGAATAACACCCCGAACAAGGTTTCGTGCGCGGTTACCTTTTAGACTAGTTTTCATCGAAACACTCCCACTAATATGCTGGACTACCGCTTCACTCGTAAGGCTTCTGTGAATCTTTAAGTAGTTTCTCAGTATTATATAACGCAAAAAAGAGGCCAAGGGCCTCTTTTTTGCGTTCAATTTTTAGAATTACTTCATTAATCGAACGTTTACGACACCTTCTACGGCACCCATCAACTGCAAAACTTCATCGCCTGGCTTTGTTTCAACATCAATTAAATTATAAGCAATATCTCCGCGGCTTTTGTTTAACATGTCGATGACGTTTATATCAGCATCCGCTAGTATCGACAAAATATTACCAAGGATTTTCGGCACGTTGCGATTGCTAATCGAGATTCTAATGCCACCATTTCTCTCTAAATTAAGTGCTGGAAAATTGACAGAGTTCTTAATATTACCATTTTCGAGAAAATCTTTAACCTGGTTTGCCGCCATAATTGCACAGTTCTCTTCCGCCTCGTCAGTACTCGCCCCTATGTGCGGCATTAACACTGCGCCTCTTACCCCAATCAAGTCAGGCGTTGGAAAATCGGCAATGTATTTTTCCAGGGAACCATTACTCAATGCATCCACGACAGCTTCGGTATCAACGATTTCCTCTCGTGCGAAATTTAATAAGCTCGCTCCCGGCTTAATATTGGATAGCAGCTCTTTGTTTATTAATTTTCGCGTCGATTCAAGTACAGGTAAATGAAGAGTGACGTAATCCGACCGAGACAATAAGGAGGAGAGATTATCAACCTTCACAACCTCGCTGGACAAACGCCATGCCGCGTCAACCGATAGAGCGGGATCGTACCCTGCCACATTCATCCCCAGTGCCAAAGCCGTATCAGCCACCATAGAGCCAATAGCTCCTAATCCGACGACACCCAGCGTTTTTCCCGCTAGCTCATTGCCTTTAAAGCGCTTTTTTTCCTTTTCTAACAGTTTGCTCATTTCGCTTGCATCGTCGATATGTCCTAAGGTACCGACATAACCGATCCCCTCTAGAATACCTCTCGAGCCAAGCGTTAAAGCCGAGATTATTAATTCTTTCACTGCGTTGGCGTTTGCCCCGGGAGTATTGAATACAGGTATTCCTTGCTCGGTGCAGTAGTCAACAGGTATGTTGTTGTAGCCTGCACCTGCCCTAGCAATACCTAAGACTGAGTCCGCAATATCTGACGTTTGAAGCTTATGACTGCGTAATAAAACGGCATCTGGACTGCTAAATTCGCTCGCGATTTCGTAGCTATCGCGGGGCAACTTATCAAGTCCTTTTGCTGAAATCTGGTTTAAAGCTAGTATCTGATACAAGATGGGTAACTCCTAAGGGCGCAGTAAGGATTAGGCTCTATATTTGTAATTAGGCTGAGGCTCTTTTTATGAAATATCTTCAAGGCAGTCTAGTCATTTAAGACCCCTTTAGAATAATTCAATATCCGCCGAGGTACGTAACGACTGAACAAAAGCCGTAAAGCTCTGAGTTGCATAGTTACGCTGGATTTCATTTGCCAAGCTGTTTTGTTCGGCTTTTGATAGATCACCAATGGCCCCATCGACGACAGACTCTAGTTTGAGGACCACGACGTCTCCGGTCGACAGTGTTTTGACGTCGAGAATCGGTTCATTGAGTACTTCAGGCATGGCGAAGGCGAATCCCTGAACTTCTCTGTCGGCAGTCGGCGTACTTCGGGAGTTGCTTAATTGAACCTGCCAAGGGAAATCTCTTTCCTTAGATATGTCTGACATTGACTTAGAATTGAGTTCAGCAACGATACTTTGCGCTATTTCCTGAGCTTTTGAAATCGCTTGATCTTTCACCAATTGTCGAGAGATTTGTTCTTGAACATCGGCCAAATTTTTTGTGTGAGGCGCGTCGTGCTCTTGTACTCGTACGACGATATAGTGATCGTCAGCTAGCTCGATGATTTCACTGTTATTGCCTTCAACTAATACATCATCGCTATAGGCCGCGGCTAATACCTGAGGATTAGAAATGGGCGTTGGTGCGGTTGTACGACTAACCCAATCCGAAACGTTTAGTGTTAAGCCCAGTTCCGTAGCGGGGTCTTTGAGATCCTCCGAGTTGAACACTAAATCTTTTAATTCCTCCACGGTTGTCACAAATTTTCCTTCCGCTTCGGCTTTTTGTAAACTAAGCGACAGCGCCGTTTTTCGTTCTTCATAGCTTGGTGCGTCTAGATTATTGATCTCGGTCGCTAGTATCAAATGGAAACCCGAATCAGTAAGTACCGGTTCCGATAGTTCGTTCAATTCCAATCTAAATAGAGCCTCCTCAAAAGATTGTGGAAACGTGTCTCCGGTAGTATACCCAAGGTCTCCTTTAGTAATCACGGAACCTGCATCGTCGGAATATTCGCTAACAAGGTCGGCAAAGTCGGCGCCGGCAGTTATCTTTTCTTGAATAGAATTCGCGAGCGCTCGAGCCTGTTGCTCATCTCTCTCATCATTGATTTCGACAAGAATATGAGATGCCCTTCTCTCGCTCTCTGACTTAAAATCCTCTATTTCTAGCTCAAAAGCTTCCTTAATTTCTTCTTCGTCTAACGGTTTAAAAAAATCACTGACCTTAACTTCAATATACGCGAGCTTTAACCTGTCTTCTGTTTGAAACTGTTCAGGGTTTTCTCGAAAATAAGATTCGATAGCCTCGCTGGAAACATCTATACCATCCGAAACCTTTTCCAGGGGTACGGTGAGGTACCGGTAGCTACGTTTTTGGGCGACGATTTTAACAATTTCAGATAGATCTTTTTGTGAACTAAAGTCCGAACCACTCACACCGCTATTAAGCTGATTAATAATCATCTCATCTCGAAGCAATTGTTTAAAATAGCCGGTGCTATAACCATTGCTACGCAAAATATTTTGGTAAATCTGCGGCGAAAAAGCACCATCCACCTGGAAGTCTTCCATGCCAATGATTGTTTGATCTATAAACTCTGGCGAAATGCCTACTGAGTTCGAGTCTGCGAGCTGCAATAGCAAATTATTCTGAATTAACTGATCTAGCGCCGGGCCTCTCAGTAAGTTGTCATCCAGAAGATTGGGGTCGGCACTTTCTCCCATCATAGAGAGAAGTCGGCGCTTCTGGCTTATGATCGCTCGTTCTAGCTCCCCAGCACTGACCTTTTCTCCGTTCACAGCAGCTACATTAAGCTGACCACCACTATTACCTAGCAAGCTGTCCACGCCAAAAAAAGCAAATGGGATCACCATTATTGTAATGATGATTTTCGCCATCAACCCTTGCATATTCTCACGAATGTTCTGCAGCATCTAAGTCTCCGAATGCGTTCTATAAGCAAAAAAAGCGCATCAACAGATGCGCTTTTGTAATTTTACCGTCATTGTTTTTGTATTACACTTCTTTTTACTAATATAACTCTTCTTATCAATATCATCCGTTTTTAAGGCGTTGATGCTGCGACAAAAAGATTAAAGTCCTTAGTAAGTAGATTAATTCACAGCGTCTTTTAGCGCTTTTCCAGCTTTAAAGCCGGGAACTTTTGCCGCTTTAATTTGAATCTCTGCACCGGTCTGAGGATTACGACCGGTACGGGCGGCTCTATCTTTTACGGAAAAGGTTCCAAAGCCAACTAAAACTACTTGGTCTTCATTTTTTAGCGCATCGGTAATCGTTTCTACCATCGCGTCCAAGGCTCGTCCTGCAGCCGCCTTAGGTAAGTCAGCAGAAGCTGAGATCGCTTCGATTAGCTCGGATTTATTCACATCTATCCCCTTTTTATGTTTTAACTAATTAATGTAAGCACTAGAAGCACAATTTATAATTTTTGATTTTTACAAAAACGCATATACTGAGCATATCCAAATCAGAAGGCGATTTATACCAACTGGAGATATGCTGGTCAAGCTAAGAACCAGTATTAATGGGGGTTTATGCGATTTTTTTCCTTATCGGATGTTTTTTCATCAACTGTTGTCGCTTCCAGCGAATCTGGCTTCCCAAAAAATTCTTCATCGCTGATTCCGACGGGCATTTTTTCCAAGGCGATTTCTAGAACTTCTTCGATCCATTTAACCGGCTTTATAATCAAATCGGCTTTTATATTATCGGGAATTTCTTTCAAATCTCGACTGTTTTCGTCGGGAATTATAACAGTCTTAATGCCACCGCGATGGGCAGCGAGAAGCTTTTCTTTCAAGCCTCCGATAGGAAGGACTTGTCCTCGTAAAGTGATTTCTCCGGTCATAGCGACATCAGATTTAACCGGTATACCGGTCAGCACAGACACAAGTGCTGTGCACATACCTACTCCTGCGCTTGGGCCGTCTTTAGGGGTAGCGCCTTCGGGGACATGGATATGTAAATCTGTTTCATCGTGAACTTTTGAGGGAATACCGAACATTTGCGATCGACTTCTCACAACCGTTATGGCCGCTTGGATAGACTCCTGCATAACATCACCCAGTGAACCGGTTTTAACCTGACGCCCTTTTCCGGCAACGGTAACCGCTTCGATGGTTAATAACTCGCCGCCGACCTGAGTCCATGCGAGGCCCGTAACCTGCCCCACTTGATTTTCGTCTTCGGCTTTGCCAAAGCTATATTTCCGTACCCCGCTATAGTTTTCCAACACATCGGGGCTGACGACGATTGGCGCACTGCTTTCACCTAAGCTAAATTCTTTCACAACTTTTCGGCAAATTTTAGCAAGCTCTCGCTCCAACCCTCTTACGCCAGCCTCGCGTGAATAGTAACGCACCAAATCTCGTATTGTGCTCTCGGGAATGTCGAGCTCTTGATCTTTTAAACCGTTATATTTCATTTGCTTTGGTTTGAGATAACGTTGTGCAATGTTGATCTTTTCGTCTTCCGTATATCCAGGAATTCGAATTACCTCCATCCTGTCCAATAACGGTGCCGGAATATTCATTGAATTGGACGTACAAATAAACATAACGTCTGATAAGTTGTAATCGACTTCCAAATAGTGATCATTAAAGCTATTATTTTGTTCTGGATCTAACACCTCTAGTAAGGCTGACGCAGGATCACCTCTGTTATCCATGCCCATCTTGTCAATTTCGTCCAATAAGAAAAGGGGGTTATTAACTCCGACCTTAGATATCTTCTGTACAATTTTACCCGGCATCGACCCTATGTATGTGCGTCTATGTCCTCGAATTTCGGCTTCGTCGCGTACACCGCCGAGAGCCATGCGCACAAATTTACGGTTGGTTGACCTAGCGATAGATTCCCCCAGAGACGTTTTACCAACTCCGGGAGGACCAACCAGGCATAAGACAGGTCCTTTGATTTTCTTTACTCGTTTCTGAACGGCGAGATATTCCAGGATTCTGTCTTTGACTTCATCCAGTCCGTAATGATCCTCGTCGAGAATCTTTTGCGCACGTTTTAAGTCATGCCTCACTTTCGAGCGTTTTTTCCAGGGGACATTAACCATCCAGTCGATATAGCTTCTTACGACCGAGGCTTCGGCTGACATTGGCGACATCATCTTAAGTTTATTTAATTCTGCATTAGTCTTTTCTAATGCTTCTTTCCCCATCCCGCTTGCCGTAATTTTGTTTTGCAATTCTTCAAGCTCATTAGGTGCTTCATCCATATCACCAAGTTCTTTCTGGATCGCCTTCATTTGCTCGTTTAAATAATATTCTCTTTGGCTTTTCTCCATTTGCTTTTTAACACGACCGCGAATTCGCTTTTCAACCTGAAAGAGATCGATTTCAGCTTCCATTAACCCAAGCAGGTGATCCATTCGTTGCTGAATATCTACCATTTCAAGAATCGATTGTTTTTGTTCGAGCTCGAGTGACATGTGTGCAGCAATGGTGTCGGCTAGCCGTCCTGGCTCATCTATGCCCGACAGGGAGGAAATTACGTCGGAGGGTATCTTCTTACTAAGATTTACAAATTTATCAAACTGGGACATTGTCGCGCGCACTAAAGCTGTTGCTTCCGCCTCCTCAAGTTCGATATTGGGGACGGCGGTAGTATTTGCGGTAAAATATCCCGCTTCTTCGCTTATATCGTCAAGACTCGCCCTATAGCCTCCTTCAACTAGTACTTTAACGGTTCCGTCCGGAAGCTTTAATAATTGCAAAATATTTGAAACGGTGCCAACACTATAGATTTCATCGACCACAGGCTCATCAACCGATGCGTTCTTTTGTGCAACTAAAAGAATTTGCTTGTCATTAGCCATTGCTTCCTCAAGGGCATGAATTGACTTATCTCGCCCAACAAACAAAGGAATAACCATGTGCGGATAGACAACAACATCGCGCAATGGTAACAACGGCAATTGAATAGACTTAGTGTTTTCACCCATGTGAATACCTTCTGGTGAGCCCAAAACATAAAACTAGAGGACTAAATTATTAATGATAGATTGTTCTGGCAGTTAATCCAGATGTAAGAATAAGATGGGGATGCAAAGACAGAAAACAAGATACAGATAACTATTTTATGTTGAAAATAGTTATGACTAAAATGAAAAAAAAGGGGCGTTTCAAACGCCCCTTTTTCTATTCTTCTACAGATGCTGTTTTTGGTTGGTCGGGAGTCTTATAAACCAGCAGCGGCGCTGAGTCTCCCTTGATCACCGATTCGTCGATAACAACCTTGCTGACAGACTCTTCCGAAGGAATTTTATACATAGTGTCGAGCAATACCCCTTCAAGTATGGAACGGAGTCCTCGGGCACCCGTTTTACGCTCCATGGCTTTTTCTGCAATGGCTCTAATGCTGTCCGCGCGAAAATCGATCTCGACTGACTCCATTTCAAAAAGCTTGGTATATTGTTTGGTCAGCGAATTCTTTGGCTCGGTGAGAATGTTCATTAAAGCATCAACATCGAGCTCTTCCAAAGTCGCTATGACAGGCAGTCGTCCGACAAATTCGGGGATCAGGCCAAAACGAACGAGATCTTCGGGTTCCAATTTTGCTAAAACCTCACCAACGTTTTTGGATTCATCCTTGCTCTTGACTTCAGCGCTAAAGCCAATACCGCCTTTCTCAGATCGGTTCCGGATAACTTTATCTAATCCTGCGAAGGCTCCGCCACATATAAATAATATGTTGGACGTATCAACCTGCAAAAATTCTTGCTGCGGGTGTTTTCGACCGCCTTGAGGAGGCACCGAGGCAACCGTGCCTTCGATAAGCTTTAATAGAGCCTGCTGTACGCCTTCTCCCGATACATCTCTGGTTATCGAAGGATTGTCAGATTTCCTAGAGATTTTGTCTATTTCGTCGATATAGACAATGCCCATCTGCGCCTTTTCTACGTCGTAGTCGCACTTTTGCAGTAGCTTTTGTATTATATTTTCTACATCTTCACCGACATAACCGGCTTCAGTTAACGTTGTCGCGTCGGCAATAGTAAAAGGAACATCTAGCAAACGCGCTAATGTTTCCGCTAAAAGTGTTTTGCCGCTTCCAGTCGGACCAACCAGTAATATATTACTTTTACCTAATTCGATCTCGTCTTTTTTAGCATCACCGTATCGCAAACGTTTGTAGTGATTATAAACGGCTACTGAAAGTACTTTCTTTGCTTTGTTTTGCCCTATTACGTATTCATCAAGAATTTCTTTGATGTTAATAGGTGTCGGAAGCTGATCGTTTGACGAGTCAGATCCGCTTTCTTGAACTTCTTCCCGAATGATGTCGTTACAAAGGTCAACGCACTCGTCACAAATAAAAACAGACGGGCCCGCGATTAGTTTGCGAACCTCATGCTGGCTCTTGCCGCAGAAGGAGCAATAAAGTAGCTTTCCGCCATCTTCACCACTATCTTTTGTGTTATCAGTCATTAGTGCTATACCCCGTTGAGCCTTTTCTGTAATTTAACCAGTGCTAAAGATGGTGTCTTTTGCTTCATTTTGCAAGCCCCTAGCTTACAATTTTTTGCAAAATCAACTCTAAAAGGTTGATTTTCTTAGCTTTCATCAGCTTTTCGTATCTCTAAAACTTCGTCAACCAGTCCATACTCTTTCGAAGTCACAGCATTCATGAAATTATCACGCTCTGTATCTTTGATGATTGTATCGAGGTCTTGTCCAGTGTGTTCCGCCATAAGCTGGTTTAACCGTTCTCGAATAATCAGGATTTCACGAGCTTGAATATCTATATCCGTCGCTTGGCCCTGCGCACCGCCGCTTGGTTGATGAATCATGGTTCTGGCATTGGGTAAAATAAATCGCTTTCCTTTAGCGCCACCACACAGTAAGAAAGCGCCCATGCTGGCAGCTTGGCCGATACACATCGTACTAACATCAGGCCTAATAAACTGCATGGTATCGTAGATGGATAAACCGGAGGTAACGGAACCGCCTGGAGAGTTTATGTAAAGGTGAATGTCCTTATCGGGGTTTTCAGATTCCAAAAACAGCATTTGCGCTACGATGAGGTTCGCCATGTGGTCTTCTACAGGACCGACCATGAAAATAACTCTCTCTTTTAACAGCCGAGAATATATGTCATAGGACCTTTCTCCGCGGGCGGTCTGCTCAACCACCATTGGCACTAAGCCTAAATTATTAATCTGTTGCTTGTTGATACCTTGAGAATCAAAAATCGACATACATGAATCGCTCATTTTGCATGGAACTTAAAAAACTTTGCCCACTATTTTGCAAAAATGAAAAATAGTGGGGATTGATTATCGATTGTATCAATTTGTACCGCTGATTCAAGTCGATTATGAGCACGAAGCACATTAACATTTCCGCTTTTTGCGCTACAAAAGTCTTGGCGAGTGCTATTCTGTGAATTGATAAATTTTTAATACGACTGATAAAAACAAGGCGACTTCACTTTAGCGTGAAGTCGCCTTGTCTTGAATCGCTAAAATTGTGGTTTATTTTCCTTCGGCTTCAGCGTCGGCAGGTGCAGGAGGCGCAAGCGCTTCTTCATAACTGCAGGCCTTTTCTGTAACCAGGCCCTGCGCCAGCAAATTATCGACCACCATATCTTCTACAACCATAGATTCTATCTGTTGCAGCTGTTGCTGGTTACCATAGTAGTAATTAATGACTTCTTGGGGGTCTTCATAGGTAGACGCCATGCCTTCAATGGTTTCTTTGACTTTATCCGCATCGGCATGAATTTCTTTAGATATAATGTATTCGTTCAATAACAAGCCGAGTTTGACGCGTCTCTCCGCTTGCTCGGAAAACATGTCGTCAGGTAGTAAAGACTCCAAATCCAGAGATGGTGATGCATTTCCACCAAACTGTTGCATCATCTGGCTACGCAGTACGGATATTTCCTGCTTAATCAGATCCTGGGGCAATAAAATTTCATCGTGAAGACTTAACAATGAATCCATGACTTGGTTTTTGATTTTGCCTTTTACAGCACTAGTCAACTCTCTCGTCATGTTGGATTTTACTTCAGTGCGAAAAGCATCTACGCCACCGTCTTTAACGCCAAATTTAAGAAAAAATTCATCATCCAATTCAGCTAGCTTTTTCTCTGATACAGAGTTGACGGAAACTGCAAACTGAACAGCAGCTCCCTTTAGCTCTTCCGCCTGATAATCCTCAGGGAATGTCAGTTCGAGAACTTTTTCATCGCCAGATTTCATTCCGACAATACCGTCTTCGAAACCCGGAATCATGCTGTTGGAACCTATGATCAGGTCGCTTTTTTCGGCACTACCACCCTCGAACGCTTCTCCGTCTTTAGTACCCGCATAATCAATATTAACTTGGTTTTCAGCAGCAGCAGGCTGTTCGACGACTTCCCAGGTCGATTGCTGATTTCGCAGATTTTCAATCATCTGGTCCACGTCTGACTCAGTTACATCTGCGACCGGTTTTTCGATAGATATGGAGGTATAATCTTTTAGCTCGATGTCCGGAAATACCTCGAAAGTACCGGTAAATTCTAGATCAGTACCTTCTTCGAATGACTTTGTTTCAATTTGAGGGCTTCCGGCAGGCTTAAGTTTTTCCTGCACGATTGCTTCTTGAAAGCTCTGGTTCATTACCTCGCCAACAACCTCTTGTCGAACACCTGTGCCGAATCGCTGACGCATGATCTTCATGGGCACTTTACCAGGGCGAAAGCCATCGATTCGTACCGTGCTCATGGCTTTTTTCAACCTGGCGGTAACTTCACTGTCTAAGCGTTCAGCGGGTACTACAATGGTTAAACGACGCTCAAGGCCGGTTGTCGTTTGGATAGAAACTTGCATTGGGAATTCCTCTAACCCTTACAGTTTAGGCAAATGTAATTAAATGCGTTTGTAAGGGGCATTAATCTTTGGTGTGCTAGTTAACCACGCGTCATGTTAATGATGCATATAAAAATGGTGCGGACGGAGAGACTCGAACTCTCACACATTGCTGCACCAGAACCTAAATCTGGCGTGTCTACCAATTCCACCACGTCCGCAAACCGGTTTTTGCTAATATTAATCTATGTAAAGATTGCTAAAAACAAAAAGTCTTCAAAATTGAACGATTGCTATGAAAATCACCTTACTTTCGAATAATTAAATCATTTCGAAAAGACTTCACAGTTGCCTCGATCAACGGGGCCGTGATTCTGCCACAACGAACCGGGCTCTTCAACCATGGAAACACGAGAAGTGACACTATTTTGGGTATGCGACTAAAAAGCATGCGGAATCTCCGTGAAAAGGAACAATTTTTACACCGTTCATCGTGCGGGTTAACAGCGCCGACTGTTCCGGACCGATTACGTCACCCTGAATATCAATTAATCCTTGGATCCCGATGATGAGGCAATAACTTTCTATATCTGCCAGTGCAATGCCACGTGCAGTATCCAACTCGATTCGAATTACATCAAAATCCTCGAATTCGACAATTTTTTCTCGTCGTACGCCAGGCTCTTCAATTAATGCGAAAACGTCCTCCCGAGGAATGGGCTCAAGACTCATCACCTCTGCCGCTTCTGCAGTATCCCAGTGGGCCTGAGTTTGTACTTTTTGATTAAAAGAAACGATCAGTCGCTCGTAAACAGGGGTCTGAAACTCTATCGTTCTGACGCCATGCTGGAGTGAGTGCGGAATAAAGCAGGGAACCTTGATTACATCACCAACCGATAATGCTAGCGTGCCGGTAAACAATTCTACGTTGCTGTGTAGCGTTGATTCTTCGGATGACCAGTCGTCGGGGACTTCGCCCAACCAAGTGTTTAATACAGTGTTATCGACGAGTTGATCTTGAGGGAAGCCGTCTCGCTCCCGAAGCGTATCAATAAAATCATCGATTTTCCGCCGTATGTGCTCATACTCCTTTACTGATGCTAAGAATCCGGACTTAAACGCAGCATCGGAAACGTATTCTCTACGCTTGTCTTGATTAAAACCGAATCGAATTGCCCCCTTCCCCATTGGCCAGGCTTGTGGGTCAATAGCAGTAACTACATAGACTTCGCGTTTTTCTTGGTGTAACTCGAAATACAAATCACCAAAGGCTGGATCGGGCGACGGATCCAATATTTTGAGTAAAATAAGTGATTGCTGGCTATCTGCGCACATCTCTGCTGGCAGCGCTGACAATACCCACGGTAGCGGCGAACTAAAGCCTTGCGCTTTCAAGCTTGCCACACCTCTTTCTTCAATGCCGGTATACCAAATTTCCTGCCCCCAAGGTTTCGGAATATGTACTGGCTCAAGTTCTAGTATTCGATTACTTGAAAAATACGGCAAACACAATTGTTGGCAGATAGAAGGGAAAACCTCATCATTGAGGTTTTCCGGGTACGACTTCAAGGCGTTTTCAAAAGCAGTAAAGTCTTCAGAAACGGCAACTTTCACTATGGTTGTCGAGCGATAATTAGATAAAGAATAAAAGGCGGTTAAGTAGATCAAAGGATTGTAATGCGAAGCACTTGTGTTGTTACCTTCCACAGGATTTACTTTCTCTCTGGAATTTGATTCCGCAGTGTATTTGCTTTCAGCAGGCAACCAGTATTGTTTATATGGATAGGTTACTAATAAATAGATCGGAGAGCTATTCTTGCCCAAGAGCTTTTTGCAGTACTCATTAACCGTGAGTTTAGGATTTGAGTCTTCGATGTTTTCAATATAGAGGTTGTTCATAGGTATTTTTAGCAGTAAATAGTTAACTTGTTAGGCACTCTGGATCAAATTGATAATATCCCTGTAGCCATTCACAAATCTCATCGGCCGCCGGATTGTTAAAGTCTCGGTAAATATCAATTAAAGAATTTTTTTCACCAACCGAAAGACCAGTCACTCCTCTATCTTGAAAGGAGTCAATATCGTGCTGAAGACGGGTCGAAAATGCGGAGTTCCCAAGTCTTTCCATTGCTCCGAACTCGATTTTGGATTCCGTGCCTGGCTGATAAATCTCCGCTAGTGACTGGAGTGGGATTTTTGACAGGAACGGCTGGTTCATTGGGTTAACAATGTGCCCTGAACAACAGTTTCTCAGTTCTACCGGCCTCCCCAAATAAGGCCTCAAATTTAAAAAATTACTGGTTAGCCTTCCATCGTTAACTGGGTAGTTGTCCCATAACAATGGTTTTCGCCCTAACAGCTGGCTGACCTCTTCCATATCCTGGCGCGTATACTCTGTCGAAATAACCTTATTTCCAGTCCAAAAAATGTCAACGCTAGCAGGCACATAATTCCCGAGATCCTCCAAATAATGAGGTGGCATTTCGCCAAAAACGGTTTCGAGAACCGGGTCGAACGAATAGTAAGTAGGGCAAACGGCAAAATGTCGCGCCGAACTCGCGGAAACGATGTCGTTAATTATGGCCGATTGGTCATTCGCTAAGCCCGCATGATTACCTTCGACATCGTCAAACAAAATACACAGGATATCGATATTTAACTCGTTTAGCGCATCTATTTTTTTTAGCAGGTCATTTCGGTCTGTTGAGGAATAGCCGGTATTTAAGCCTACGGGAGATAGTCCCACACCGAAACGTACAGAGGAGCGATGATATACATCAACCAATTCCAACAACTTTATCCACTCGTCCTCTGGGTAATCTTCACGCCAGCGAGAGCGTAAAAATGGATCGCCTTTTGGGGCGTAAATGTAGCAGTCGTAACCAAGCTCTGACAAAAAGGCAGCATAATGAGCACGCGCCGACCAACTCCACTGATGGCCGTAAAATCCTTCGATGACTCCATAAAAAAAGCCGCTGGTCGTTAGCGGTTGCTTTTCATCCACGGTAAACCCACTTGCTACGTTTGACGATTTTAGTGATATTAGGAGTCTCACCTCATTTTTTCGAACGACAAAAAAGCTGACTTCCGCATGAAGTCTTGGCTTAGGTTAGGCAGCTCTTCTAGAATACTATTTACTGTTTCAGCCGCGATAATAACGTGACGGTAGCAAGCTTCCGGATACCCGCTCCAGGGCAAGCGATTTATTTCTCACAAGAGCGAACAGTGGCGTATCTTTATCTGTGTAGGCAATATCTACATAAGCCATCATAACTGGGCCGCCAACCGTTGGACCGAACCCACCGCTACAAACAACCCCCACTTTTTCCCCATCACTGTTTACGACAATTGCACCCTCACGCA
This sequence comes from uncultured Cellvibrionales bacterium, assembly GCA_913019905.1. Lineage (GTDB taxonomy): Bacteria > Pseudomonadota > Gammaproteobacteria > Pseudomonadales > Dasaniaceae > Oceanicoccus. The sequence continues at coordinate 9,517 of CAJVZD010000052.1, read as the reverse complement.
CAGGTGCACGGCCAGACGTTTTGAACATTAAGCGCTTCTTTGGTGTGCCGCTCTCGATCTGCCGACCAATAATATCTGCACCCGGATAACCTCCAGGTCTCGCCCCCTGGGGACGCCTTGCTTTCGAAATGGCCCATAAAAGACTGGCTTCTATAGGCGTGGTCTGCTCATCCAGGTCATTGCCATACAGGCATAACCCAGCCTCCAATCGCAATGAGTCTCTCGCTCCAAGGCCAATGGGTTCCACTTCTTTATGTTCTAACAACTTATCAACCAAATCTTCCGCATCTTTATTGTCGACCGATATTTCGTAACCGTCCTCACCGGTATAGCCGGAGCATGAGACGAAACACTGAATACCTGCGACGGTCATCGATGCGGTTTGCATAAACACCAACTCACCGGCTTCTGGACAAAATCGGGACAATACGTCACGAGCTTTGGGCCCCTGGAGCGCAAACAATGCTTTGTTTTTTAATTCTTCGAGGTGAACCGATGCCGGCAACGACGCCCGCAAGTAAGCAATGTCGCTATCCTTGCACGCCGCATTGACCACTAAAATATAGTGATCGGCACAGTGCGTAATCATCAAATCATCGAGCACGCCGCCTTTGCCATTGGTAAGCAAGGCGTAACGTTGCTGGCCTATCGGCAAGTCGATAATATCGACGGGAACTAAGGCTTCGAGCGCTTCAGCTATACCCTCCCCGGTCAGACGAATCTGTCCCATATGAGACACATCAAATAAGCCTGCCTCAGCTCGCGTATGCAAGTGTTCCTTTAACACGCCAAGCGGGTATTGTACGGGCATTTCGTAACCTGCAAACGGAACTAGTTTTGCTCCTAAACGTTCATGCACACTGTGTATAGCGGTTTTTGCTAACGAGCTGGAGGGTTGGCTCACTAAAATCTCCTGTTGGAATAATTTCAATTAAATTAGGGCGACCGTGGCTGGTGAAACCCCGTGGCGACTGGTCCAGCATGGTACACATTTGAGGCGTACATTTATACTGGCATCAATCATTGACGCATATTCTTTTTTGTCCTGTTAGTAGCCTGTGCCTCATCGGGACTGGCTGGCCAATAGTGTTTCGGGTAGCGCCCTTTCATTTCTTTACATAACTCCGGATAGGTACTAGCCCAAAAACTTTTTAAGTCATCCGTACGTTGTACGGGACGGGATGCTGGAGACAGCAATTCGAGTAACAAGTTATTTTTGCCAGAATTAATAGTCGGACTATCTTTCAGGCCAAAGACCTCTTGTATTTTCACGGAAACTGACGGTTTACTTCCAAATTCGTAGTGAATCTTGCGCATCGAGCCCGTGGGCAACACTATCGACAGCGGGGCTAGAACGTCTATTTTCTGCCTCAAACTCCACTCCATTTGATTAAGGACTACCGGTAATAATGCTATTTTTTTTAGATCTGCCAGCGTTCTTGCTCCAGCCAAGTAAGGTGGTAACCAATCGGCCATCGAACAAATTAGGTCGGTGATCGACGTCTTACCGATGTTCAAATCTGAGTTGGCGGCGAGCCAGGAGACCCTTGCCTGCCACTGCTCAAATCCCGTCAGATCCAGGCAGCTTAAGCGTGAATCACGTACTACATTCAACAATATGTCCGCCACTTTATCTGAACTAGCGGCTACCTGCTGCTCTCGAACGACAATTTTTCCTAACATCAACCTCTCGACAGCAACGGCTGCAGCTTTAGATTCGTCCCAAGAGGTTTTCACAATACTTTCAGCATGGCTGGCGATATGGTCTGCCATATACGCCCCGCTAATTACCGCGGCTAGATAAATAAAGGGAATGGCATCGGAACTATGATCGAGCACAATCAACCAGGGGTGGTTGAATAGAGTATCGCTGGGATGAAGCTGTACTTCTCGACCGGAAGACAAAAGATACCGCCTACCGTTAAGGCTTCGTTGCTTGGCAATCCGGTCTGGAAAAGCAGTTAATAATAAATCGTCGGGACCAACTATTTTCGGCAAGCCAAACGGCTGGCCGGTACTAAGCCGCCGAAATAATTGTTTACTGAGCTTAAGAAGGTTTTTAACGGATGAATCGGCTGAATGAGGACGGCGATCTGAATCGATCATCGACCGCAACGGTGTCATGATATCGCTGTCGCGTTTGGCCTGAGCCGCACCTCCGTCGTTTAATATGACGGCTAATGAAGCCGCTACCGAACCGGTGCCGCTGTCTTTACCTGCCAGGCACATGGCGGCAAGACGCGGCGATACCCCCATTTTAGCCATTAACTCCCCCCGTTTTGAAATACGGTCCTTCGTGTCGAGGCCACCTAGCTGACGAAGTATTGTTTGTGCTGCCTCGATGGCGTGATCCTTGGGGTAATCGAGTAAGAATAGATGATGTAAGTTCGATTCTCCCCACAACTTCATTTCCAAATAAGTGGAGGCCAGGTCGTCTGACAAAATTTGTGGAATTTCATACTTTTGTAGACGTTGCTGTGTTTCCTTTGACCATAAACGGTAACATTTCCCTGGACCCAGCCTTCCCGCCCGCCCCTGGCGCTGATCGGCTGAAGCCTGCGAAATCATTTGTGTTCTCAGTTGACTCATACCTCGATTACGGTCAAAAAAAGAGACTCTAGCCAATCCCGCATCAATGACCGCTGTTATCCCCTCTATCGTCAAACTCGTTTCTGCGACATTCGTTGATAACACGATTTTCCTAACGCCTTTGGAAGATGCAGATACAGCCAGAGACTGTTGCGCGGGCGATAGGGACGCGTGCAAAGGGACAATCAAAACCGCCGATCCCCAATTCTGCTTCTCTACAAGACGCTGTACTTCTTTTATCTGCTTCATCCCCGGCAAAAATACCAGCGCGGAACCCGCTTCCTTTTCTAAAAAAAGGGCAATAATCAATGCAACGTGGACTTCAAGCGCGGTATCTCTCGCGCTGATGGGGTGGTATGAAGTTTCGACCGGGAATGCTCTTCCTTCACTTTTCAGCATATAGGGACTGTCTAGTTTCATCCGTAGCTGTTCCGCTGCTAAGGTCGCTGACATTATAACAAGCTTAAGTGGATCACTCGGGTCCCGAAATTCCCGCTGACAGTCAATCGCAAACGCTAACCCCAGATCGAGCTGCAAACTGCGTTCATGAAATTCGTCAAAAACCACAGCGGCAACACCCTCGAGCCCTGGATTTTCCTGGATAAAGCGGATGAACATCCCTTCAGTCATCACCTCTATGCGTGTGTGATTTGAAGTGATGCGATCAAAGCGCGTCCGCAGACCTACCTGATGGCCGGGAACTTCGTTCAATTGACTTGCAAGTTGCCGCGCGATACTCGCGGCAGCTATTCTTCTCGGCTGAATTAGATATATTTTATGGTGTTCTTTTCTCAAAGAGCACCATTGCATAAGCCAAAGGGGTACCCGTGTGCTCTTTCCCGCTCCCGTCGGAGCATGAATGATGAATTGAGAATGACTGGAAAGTGCAAGACGAAAATCTGCTTCGAGCTCGTCAATCGGTAGTGGGTTTCTTTTGATCATCAGACTGAAACATTAACCAGATTAGAATTGAGAGTACGATTAACAGTAGCGTGTTGTCGTTCTATTAGATTAAATCAGCAATTCTTGTTGATAGTTTATTGCTATTTCGTTTAAGAATAACACCAAAGTCAGTGGCAAAGAATGAACATTCAACAATACTTAAACATGTAGGCGCTTTTCTGGTTTCCAAAACATAAGCGTCTGCTTAACAACAGGAAATAGGCTCTTCCCCGAGAGAATGTTTTTTGTGATGCTACTCATAAAGGTCTAGTCCGGCGTTCCTTATCGAACGCCGGTTTTTTTTGATTTTTTTGTGCGCGATTCCCAAATGGTTCTAATAAAATCAGTTACGAGCAGACGATGGGTGGACTTATCGGCTATACCGCTTACAAAAACAGCCTGCGAGCACTCCAGTAAGCTTATGGATGGCAGCGTCTGACGAAACGAACAAGAAACAATCAATCGTTAAAGCTACTTTGGCCGTTTCGTTTGCCAGCGAACATCAGAACCTGACTGTGGGCAACAGAACAATTCCAATATTCGTCCTGCCGGTATACCAACATGCCGAAAGCCTTGAAGAATCCGCTGGGCACTAATACAATTGCATTAGCAAGCAATGAAAGAGCTAGAGAGCTTAATTCTTTTTCTGCAGCTCTATCTGCGGCAATTGGTCCTATTTAAACAGATTTATTATCTTTCTGCAGTCATAGGCAATCTTATTGATAGGTAAAGGGTTGCGCGAGAGGACAATGACCAAAAAAGCCAGCGTCTAACATTGATCTTCAACGAGTAAGTGTCCGTTATCGAGACATCAATATAGCTAACAGTGTTACCCTTGGGCGTGTAATTATCCGGCGCCAATTTTTATTCACAGTCTAGACGGGTCTTTCAGCCCTGCCCTAGTGAGAATTCGCGAATTATTAACGATTAGTCTGCAACCAATAACGAAGTTGATCTATCCTATGAAAGAAGACTCTCTTGATTACAAGCGAAAAAAATCGTTTTTTGAGAAATTACTGACTATATACGGCCGTAAAGCCGTACTCGAAGCAATGCAGGACGAACAGCTTAAGATATACAAATTACACATGGCTGACTCCAATAAAAGTGGTGGCATTATTAGCGAAATTACAGCCTTAGCCGAACAACGAAATGTCGAAACCCTCTGGCATGATCGAAAGGCTCTGTCGAGAATTTCCCGCAATAGCAAACAGGATCAAGGCGTCGCTGCGGACATAGAGCTTAAACAACATTTATCGTTAGACGAGTTTTTGCTGCAGACCAATGAAAACAAACCATTTAAGTTGATCGCATTAGACAGAATCACAAACCCTCAAAATCTTGGATTAATTATTCGCTCCGCCTGTGCGGGAAACGTCGATGGTATTTTGTTACCCAAAAAAGGCTGTTCATCATTGTCACCGCTGGTGATAAAAGCGAGTGTCGGAACAATTTTTAAGGCAACTATCATCCATTGCGAAGAACTGCCTCAGGCATTAAGGACAATCAAGGAAAAAATACCAAGCTCTCAAATATGTACGCTATCGTCCCATGCACAGGAGTCACTCTTCAGTGAGAAAACCGACATCAGCCCTTTTATTTACGTACTGGGAAACGAAACTGACGGGGTGTCTCGAGAGATAACAAGCATGTCGGACAAGCAACTTTCAATTCCGATGAACAATGGAGTTGAATCGCTTAATGTGGCCATCACAGCAGCGCTAATCGCGTTTAATAGTTAGGGTTGCAGAATACCTATAGTGATATCAGATCTGAAACAAGGTGATTTTCGTTTGTGAAATCTTTCGAATAGCGAAAAAAACACCCTAATAACAAACCTACAGGCCTTGGTTGATTAACTAAAACTAACCAGCGTGTCGGTTTTATCTCTGTAATCTCTCCATCAAAAAATAGAGACCGCAAAGAACTCTTGATGAAAGTGGCAGTACGCTATTTAGATAAGTACGACATTCCCTCTTCCAAGCCCTTTACCGTCAGTGGATACATATGTCCTTCGATTGCTTTTTTGGCTATATCGATAGAGTTTGTGAAATGCCACTCTTCTTCTGGAACTGGATTTATCCAAATGACTTTGTCATAGGTTTCTTTCAAACGATGCATCCACGATTCGCCCGATTCTTCGTTCCAGTGTTCAACACTCCCACCCGGCTGAAGAATCTCGTAGGGCGACATACTCGCATCACCAATAAACACGACTTTATAATCGCTGCTGTATTTATGCATAATATCGAGCACATTCAAACGCTCATTGTGACGTCGGATATTATTCGCCCAGACTGACTCATAAATAAAGTTATGGAAGTAAAAGTATTCCATGTGCTTGAATTCTGAGCGAGCTGCAGAAAACATTTCCTCACACACTTTAATATGCGGATCCATCGAACCACCAACATCAAAAAATAACAAGACTTTGACGGCATTATGGCGTTCCGGGACCATTTTAATATCAAGGAAACCGGCATTTTTTGCTGTTGACTTGATCGTGTCATCCATATCAAGTTCGTCTTCTGCGCCGGTTCGAGCGAATTTTCTCAATCGACGTAACGCAACCTTGATGTTTCTAGTACCTAATTCAACACTGTCATCGAGATTCTTGAATTCTCTCTTTTCCCAAACTTTTACCGCTTTCTTGTTTTTACTTTCTCCGCCAATACGCATGCCTTCAGGGTGATAACCGCCGTGCCCGAAAGGTGACGTACCTCCAGTCCCGATCCATTTATTTCCACCTTTATGCTTTTCTTTTTGCTCTTCCAACCGCTTTTTAAACTCTTCAATAAGTTTTTCAAGTCCTCCCAAGCTTTCTATTTTGGCTTTTTCTTCTTCCGTTAGTTGCTTGGTAAACTCCTGACGTAACCAGTCTTCAGGTATCATCGCCTCGATAATATCTTCAAGTGTTTCAAGGTCTTTAAAATACACGCTAAAGGCTCTATCAAATCGATCGAAGTATTTTTCGTCTTTTACCATCACAGTACGACTTAAATAGTAGAAATCATCGATATCGGCGAAAGCGAGTTTGTTTTGCAAAGCTAGCAGCAAATCGAGAAGTTCCTTTATGGAAACAGGAACTCCAGCGCGTTTTAAAATCTGAAAGAAACTAATAAGCATGTAATGGTTTTACCACGAATTATGTTAAAAGGTTAGAGCTAGCGATTTTCTCTGCGATGCATAAATGCAAGGCGTTCTAACATATGTACGTCTTGTTCATTTTTTAGTAATGCGCCATAAAGTGGTGGTATAGCTTTACTGTTATCGCGGTCCTTCAAAATCTCATCCGGTATATCATCGGCCATCAAGAGTTTTAACCAATCGATAAGTTCTGACGTCGAGGGTTTCTTCTTCATACCCGGAATAGTTCGAATATCAAAAAATATTTCAAGTGCTTCTTTTACCAGATTTTGTTGAATCTCTGGATAGTGAACATCGATGATTTTGATCATCGTTTCACGGTCGGGGAAATTGATAAAATGGAAAAAGCAACGACGCAAAAAAGCATCGGGTAGTTCTTTTTCGTTATTACTGGTGATGATAATAATGGGGCGGTGCTTGGCTTTTATTGTTTCGCCGGTTTCATAAACAAAAAATTCCATTTTGTCGAGTTCAACTAACAGGTCATTCGGGAATTCGATATCTGCCTTGTCCACTTCGTCAATCAACAGAACCGTCTGCTCTTCGGATTCAAAAGCCTCCCACATTTTCCCTTTCTTTATATAGTTGCTGATGTCGTGTACTTTCTCATCACCTAACTGAGAGTCACGCAATCGAGAAACCGCATCGTATTCATACAGTCCTTGCTGAGCTTTTGTTGTCGACTTTATATGCCACTGAATAAGTCGTTTACCTAGTGACGCCGAGACCTCTTCCGCTAATAGGGTCTTTCCGGTTCCCGGCTCGCCTTTTATCAGCAAAGGTCTTTCAAGCGTAACCGCAGCATTAACTGCGAGTTGTAGATCATCTGTTGCTACATAGGTAGCTGTGCCTTCAAACTTCATTGGATTAAAACCTATTTGTTACCGGAAGATTACGAGAAATTAATGCATCATAGAAACGAGGAATTTCGAAAAACAACTATAGTACCGACGCAATAAAACGCAAAAGCTCCCTATTTAGTGAAAATTTAGCCGTTAAGGTTATCGGGTGTTTACAAGAATGGCAAGTAGAAATGAATTATTTCAATATGAACGCTAAACTGGAAAAGCGAGGTTAAACTTAGGTATAAGTTTTTCGGATCAGATAAATAGATTAAGCTGATTTTTCCTATTTTTCATCGTCAACCAGGGAATCTATGTCAATTGCATCGTCCGGCAAGTCGAGTATGTCATCGATATCTATTAGCTCGTCGTTTTCATCTTGCTCGGGCTCGTCCTCGTCCAAATCGAGGTCGAGTTCATCAATATCAATCTCATCAAATTCGTCCAGTGCCGCATCGGCGTCTTCTTCCTCGAGACTATCACCATCCTTTTCATCGATATCAAAATCGTCCAGATCATCCAACAAATCGTCAACGGTTTCCGCTGGCTTCGGCTCTTTCGGGCTTTCAGGTTCGGGCGCAACTGACGTATCTTCGTCGTCGAAATCTTCTTCGTCCTCGTCCTCGTCATCAAAATCTTCATCGTCATCCTTGTCGATAGCTGAAGTACCTTTAACGGTTTTATAGGCCACATAACCTAAACCAAACAACAATATGTTACCCAAAGCTAAGCCGGAATAGAGAGCAATCTGCTCCATCGATATACCACTTTCCTCTGCTTCCCCAGCATCTGTTTTATCTGTGTCTTTGTCGGGAGCCGGTTCCGGTAAGGTTTCATTCTTTGGCGTAGTTACAGGTGCCGTTACCGGTTCAGGTTTTGGCTGCGAGACAGCGGCAACGATTGGAGCAGTGGATCCCATGACCTTATGCTCAATCATGAGCAATGGCGCAACATACTCAAATTCGGTGCGATTTGAATAACGACCTTTTGCAGTGACAGAAACCTGGTACTGGCCGGATTGATTTACACTCTCCAACTCAAGAGTCCAGGTCCTGTCGCTAGAAAGTAATACCGTCTGTGATACCTCGCTGCCGTCGGGTCGAACAATGCCGGCAGAGACTTCAGTACTATCCTGATCTATGGACGAATTCTTACCGAATATTGTTAGTTGATGGCTAGGAACATCTCCACTTGTGCTTGAAGATTCGATTTTGAAATTTTCGTGAACTTCTACGGTTTGGGAATAACGGCGCTTAAATGTTTTTCCACTCGCTTCTACGACCACGTCATATAATCCTGCATCGCTCAGCATCGTGAGTACGGTAGAAAAAACACCACGACTTGGAGATCTATCGATGTCAGAAAGAGAAATGTCCCACAAAAGTGCATCACGACGCCTAGTTATGGATACATTCATATCCACTAGATTTAGAAAGCTCGGCTTCACAATCGTATTACCCTGATCTCTGAGGGCAGCAGTGATTTTGGTTTCATTATCCACGAAAAGACTTTTCGGCATCGTGTTCACTTGTAAGCTTAGATCGCTGACAATAGTGACTCTACTGTCAGGCTTTAGATCTGCGACAAGAGTCCACTCGCCTTTTTCTGGGCGTGATACGGTTATTAAGTCGTAATCACCCTGTCGATGCCAATTGATGTCGCTAATATGATTGTCCATGGTGTATCTCGTGCCGGTAGGCGACACCAAAATTGCACCGGCACTCCCCTTTCTTCTAAAGATAAGTGCAGTGTACTCATCAATACTGGAGTCAATTAAAAATTTATTTCCTTTAAGAGGAACTTGTTCAGCCGGCGCCGCGGCGTCAAAAGCCTGCAAAAATATTTTGGTTAAATCTTCGGCAGTTTCAGCGACCGCTGATAACCCACCCGTCTCGACGGACAAACGCTCCATCAGTTCTTTATCTGCATTGTTTGAAAGTGCAACGGTATGAATAGCAACACCAGCGGCAACTAATTTTGGCAACAAATCATTGATG
>CAJVZD010000051.1 GCA_913019905.1 uncultured Cellvibrionales bacterium | reverse complement strand
CGATGGGGCTCCGTCAAACCCGACAAACGAAGTGAGCTACATCAACTATTTGATAGGGATGGGGTCTAACGCAGCCGCAGTGGAAGATGGGGGAGCTTTCGATCGTCTCGGGAGCGACTTAGCTGGGCCGTTCCCGGCAGCATTAGAATCTGACAGCGTGAATCCGGACGATGACAATGATTTTTTTGCTGATAGCGATTTCCAGTAAATTTATGCGAAAGCGGGTGGGTTCGCGCTGGTGTGGTTTAATGCAGGCGGTTTTGGTACGGACGGTGTCACCATCGATGTTGATAGTTTGTCGCACACGTCTGCATACAACCCAGTCACGACATCTGTGCCAGAGCCTTGCACCTTGGCGCTTCTCGGTATTGGTCTACTGGCAATCGGCTTTGTACGACGCAGAACTGTTTAGCAGCTGTTCCAGAAGAGCCGCGTATTGGGCGCGTGGTTTTTTTGTCTGAATTTCAGGCTACCCCTGTGAATTTTTTGATTCTGTTGATCACTTGCTTTGCTGGACTAAGATTTTGAAAGACGTTCTGTGACGGTTAAGGCTTTACGTGACCATCACGCTTTCTTTGTCTGTGCGAACGAGGTCGGATGCAGAGAGTTTGGAGCTAGGATTAACAGTCTTCAATTGCCGCTTTCAACCCCGTCGATTAACATCCTCTTGCCCTGACAGCAGGGCGTGTCATTTGGACGCGAGGGAAATCAGTGTAAATCTGATGTTGGTCTCGCAGCGCTGATGGTGGGGTGCTTCAACGAATATCCAGGCCACTGTGCATATGCATGGGAAGGCTGGAGCCACCTGAGCGAAATGGTTCAGAACCTCAGCTCGTAGACCGATCCGTAGTGCCCTGTAACCCCGCTCGGGGCCAGCGGCCATGCTAAAGTATCAGTCACTAAAAAACTCTTTTCCAATCGTATTTAATGTTCCTGATGCCGGGCAGGCACTCTCCGTCCTTTTTTGCATCAGAGAATTCCGTAAATTTTGTGTAATAAAAAGTAGCAGTACCATTACCCATGCTTTGTGGATGAGAGGAATATAGGAAGAAGAAACGCCTCCCCAGTTTTAGTCCGCATCGACAGTCTTCACAACATACATGAAGAAGGCTGTGCTCCAGAATGAAAGAGGGAAGATTGCATTTAGGTGGGACAACGGAATTAGATTTGATAGTCCTCTTATAATAATTAGTTGGTAGTGCTTTGCTAGTGTTTCAATTGCAGTGTAAAGTGTCACCGTACAAACATCTATTTTCCGAGAGATAGATCGAGAAGCGTTAACAAAGTGTAAATTTATTCGACCGTCGATACTTCCCGAGCTTAATAGTCCGATTTAAAATTTCGAGAACCGATCTTTTGATTAGGGGTAAATTCGTACTCGTTATTGTTGTGTGGCACGGGGCCTATTTGACCTAAGACCTCATCGTTCAAAATCAGCTTTGTATACTCTTTAACGTGGCAAATGTAGTTCAGCGATTTGTGGCAAGTTTTCATATTGAGTAGTGCGGGTAGGGGGCGTTTTGAAGAATCTATTCAGCAGCTCCTTTGCTAGGGTGCGGTAATCAGTGGATCGATTGTAGCGTTCTCGCATTTTTATGAGGCGGGTGAAACTTCTATCGTATCCCGAAAATGATAGCTCGCATGTCTGGTTTGCGGCGCTGTTCAGTTGCGACAATCATTTGTTCCTGCTGAGAATTAACTGTCCGGTAATACGGCAATCAGATCTCTTTTAGCTTTTTTGCGCCCTTGTTAGCCCGTGTTTGCGTAACAGCCCGCGTAACTGGTGATAGCTCAAGCCAAGAGCGTCAGCAACATGGCCCTGATGGTCGTAATATTTGGTCATAGCGCTTTTTAATAGGTTGATTTCAAATTCATGTGTACGTTCGGTGAATGATTTTTCTTCTAAGCCAGACTCCCTTGGAAGGGGCGTACTTGCAGGGGCTATTGAATCCTGATCTAAAGGCGTATCTGCGCCGGTAGTCAGAGCTCGTTCTGTTTGACCGGTATTTAAGTCTCTCGATGATTGTTGATAGGGTGACTCAAACGGATTCAGAATGATCTCCGCCACTTTCGTGCCTGGATTACCCCAGCGATAGACGGAACGCTCTACAACATTTTTTAACTCTCTAACATTACCCGGCCAGCTATGACGGTTCAGTTGCGCTAGTGCGGCATCGGTAAATCCGGCGAAATAGTCCCAGTCAAGCTCCCTGCACATTTGTAAGGCAAAGTGATGAGCAAGTTGCTCGATATCTTCTTTGCGAAAACGGAGCGGCGGCAAATGAACGACATCAAAACTGAGCCGATCGAGGAGGTCTTCTCGAAATCTTCCCAGCTGTGCTTCTTCGATAAGATTCGCATTGGTTGCGGCGACGATACGTACGTCTACATTGAGGGTTTTTTGCCCGCCGAGTCGTTCAAATTCGCCATATTCAATCAGGCGTAAAAGTTTTTCCTGAAGCCTAAACGACATGGTTGCGAGTTCGTCGAGAAACAGCGTACCGCCATCTGCGCGTTCGAATCGTCCTTGGTGTGTGCGGGTCGCCCCGGTAAATGCGCCTGGTTCATGGCCAAAGAGTTCTGATTCTAAGAGCTCGTTACTAATTGCGGCACAATTTACCTTTATTAACGGTTGTTCCCAGCGCTCGGATAAGTAATGGATTCTATCCGCGGCAAGTTCTTTGCCGGTTCCACGTTCACCAACAACCAGTACCGGTCTGTTAATGGGGGCTAATTGTGAGAGATGTTCCAGTGCCTTTGCTAGAGCATTAGATCTACCGATGATTTCTTCGTGTGGTCTGGCCATAGTCACCTTCGATGGTATTTACCGCTATTCAATATGGTAAATATAGCCCTTTATTTCGTTAAATACGCCACTTTTATTTGGCTAAGTACCCGCAAATTAAAAAAAATGATAAAAATCAATAGCTTAAAATGTTGGCACGAAACCTGTAATAGATATTACTAACAAGGGTAAGTGAGAATATTGTCTTAAATATTACAGCTTGCCAAATTCGAGAAGAGCCGGGTGTATCGATCCGGTTGGATAGCGAAAGGAGAAGGAAATGAGTAGTTTAAGTAATCAATTTTCAGAATTTAAGGCAAAAGGGAAGCTGGCCTCGGTTGTAGCGCGTACTAGATCTTTAGTGCTGACAGCAGCCAGGCTTGCACCTTGGATGATTGTCGCGGTAGCACTGAGTTAAAAACTGGGAATCGAAACCATTATTAAGATTACAGATTTTTCTATTATTTAAAAGAGGAGAAAACCATGGGCATATTTTCGCGCATGACTGACATTATCAATTCAAACTTAAATTCACTATTGGATTCGGCCGAAGATCCGGAGAAAATGATTAGGCTGATCGTTCAGGAAATGGAGGATACGCTGGTCGAAGTCCGTAGTTCTTCAGCAAGGGTAATGGCCGACCGTAAAACGGCCAGCCGTCGTGTGCAACGATTACATGAGGATATGTCCGAATGGGAAGGTAAAGCCAAGCTTGCGATTAGTAAAGGTCGAGAAGATCTTGCGAAGGCTGCGTTACTTGAGAAGCAGGCCATTGGAGAAGAGGTCGCGGCTGTTGAAGCCGAGTTATTGGCCTTGGACGAACATATTGATCAGTTACACGATGAAGTGGCTCAACTGCAGCAAAAGCTGACGGACGCAAAAGCAAAACGTAAAGCTATGCAGATGCGGACTAAAACAGTAGAGTCTAGACTTAAAGTTAAGCGTCAAATTCAACGTGATGTGCTCGACGACGCTTTTGATAAGTTTGAGCGATTTGAGCGCCGTATGGATAATCTTGAGGGCCAGGTCGAGGCGATGGATCTAGGCGCTGCAGGGCAGGTAGATCTCGCGTCAGAAATAGAATCTCTCGCTGAGAACGAGAAAATTAACGAGGAGCTATCGCGGTTAAAAGAAGAAATGCAATCACCTGCGGAAAATAGCAGCAAATCCGAGTAAGCCGCCGAATAATCTAGGGTGTAGACTGTATGGGTATTCACTTGCTAGATTGTTTATTTTTGGAATAGGGTTTAAGGAAGGTTAAATGAAAATGCTTGAATTTTTATTTGTACCCACCATTTTGTTTATGACAATAGTCGCGCCGATATGGATTGCGATGCATTACAACAGTTCTCGAAAGTCATCGCGAAGCTTGGATCAGGGGGACCGCGAAGTGGTAGAAGAGTTACTGGCGGATCTGGACAAAATGGCGGAGCGCATTGAAACTCTCGAGTCGATTCTCGATCAGGAGAATTCCGGTTGGCGCGATGAACATGCCGAGGGACATCGAGAAGAATCGTCGGGCGAGCTAAGAAGGAGGTCGGCAAATGAGTAGAAGGCATTCACATAGACACAGTAGTTATCGTGATGGCGCTCGTCGTAGAAAGAGCACCATCAAAAAGCAACGCAGACGTGGGTGGGATATGAACCTTTATCGTAATGTTGAAAGCAAAAAGATCGCTGGAGTCTGTGCGGGGTTGGCCGATCACTTTCAGGTTGCTCACTGGGTAGTCAGGTTAATTGTCGTCGCGGGGTTCTGTTTTACGGGTAGTCTGGCAATATTCTCTTACATTATCGCTTGGTGTTTGATGGCGCCAAAGTCGAAGGAGTGTACCGAGGAAGCGGTTGAATACGATGAGAAGAGACACGAATATCGTCCCAAAACCATGTTTCGCTATTCTGAGGGTGCAAGCTCCCGCTTAAAGGCGGCGCGGAAAAAGGTGAAGGACTCCCTCGGTCGCGTAGAAGATATGGAGTCTTATGTCACTTCCAGACGTTACCAATTAAATAAGGAGTTTTCTAAGCTTGCTGACTGAATAAAGTTGCGGCAACTTCCATAACGACTGCAGGTTTGTGCTGCGAGCCAAAATCCTACAGGCATTAGAGCGCAAAAAGGTAGTCGTTAATATTTACAAGGGTTTTGTTGGTTCGCCGATTCTAAAAGGCATTTATTCACACAAATCAAGCTGGCGTTAGGCGAAAAGATTATTAATGGCATTTCGAAATTTAAAGATCCATTGAAACCTTATCTAATTGTTCAAACAAGTTTAACGGTAACCCCATGTCTTCCAACGCTTGTAACGCCGCGTCATTTTGACTTTCGTCAACCTTCGCTATCGCATAAATCTCACAGGCAAAATTAGCTTGGTACAATAAGTGAGCCAGTTTGTCGATTTTGTCTCCGGCTTTTAGATCGACTTGTTGTTTCAATGCCACGCAAAGTTCTTCGGGTAGTTCCCAGTCTATAGCAACCGTATGGCTAAGTTCCTCTGAAGTCGATTGCATCATTGGCGCAAAAGCGGCGTATCCGGGTTGCTCAGAACTGCTGTTCATTTCAAATTGCGAGCTGAGCTCGTTAAAAATGGTTATTTTACCAATGTCGTGGACCAAGCCGAGCAGGTAAGCTTTGTACGGTTCGATGCCGCGTTGTTTAGCAATTAATTCGCATGCCACCGCGCAATGCAAAGAATGTGTCCACAATTTGTGGCCAAATTCCGAATAATAATAGGATTTACGTTGAATCACCGGCTGCATCACCGCAGCCGACATTACGGACCGCAAGCCTTCCGTTCCAAGTTTAACGACGGCAGTCTCAATACTGCTAACCCGTTTGGCCACAGGATTAAAATACACGCTATTAGCCAGCTTTAGGACCGAAGTGCTCATCGCGGGATCTTTATTTATTATCTTTACATAATCGACCAACGCGGACTTCGGGTCTCTCAATCGTTGTAGAAGTTTAGGTATGATCGAGGGTAGGCGTGGCACCGCCTTTAGGCGATAGCTTTTTTGACTTAAGGATTTTTCAAGTATATCGATGACGAGCTTTTGAGGAACAGAAAGCGGCTTTTGGTCATCGATGTTGCCTAGAATAGTGGAGTAAAATCCATATTGTGCTGTCAATAAGCTGAAAGTGCTGGGTTGTTTAGCTTCAGCTCGGTGGTCGACTGATTGAATAGGCGCTTTTGGTTTCGGTTTTGGGCTTTCAGAACCAAAAACGGATCTGAGTTTTGAAAGTAATCCTGCCATAGTGAGGTAATTTCCCTGTCGATCTCTTCGCTGAAGTTATGGTTTTTCTGCCCAATTCGATTATTGGAACTATTTTAAGAGTTATCGCCATTAACTTTACATCATCGTGACAAGAATGAGTAGGCAAGGTGAGTTGAGTCGGCATTATTTGCGTGAATTTTTTCCCCGTGTTGTCTTGGTCTGTGTCACGGCTTGACTGCGAAATTTTCTTGCGCGATCGCTTGTTGTGTGGTCTTATTGCGCGCGCTCTATATTCGGCTTTGGCGGACGGTGTGAAAATTCACGCAGAGATGAATTATTGTTCGCAGCGAGAATATAGATAATGTAAAGAAAACTGAAATTTATAATAGAAAGGAAATGGAAATGAAACTAGTTAAAAAGACTTCTGAGTACACTATATCTCTCCGTCGCGATGGTCGTCACGCGGTTGTTGATGCAAATAAGCAACCCGTTAATGGAGAGGAAAAAGTCAAAATACTAACGGCTGAAAATCTAGTAAAAGTAGCGGTACCTGCGCCTGTTGCAGAGCCGGAGCCAGAAGTTGCAAGCGAAGAAGTTGCTGCACCTGAAGAAGACGCTGCAGCAGAATAAGATTACAGTGTAAAAAAAGAGCGCTATAGGCGCTCTTTTTTTATGGGTTGAAAATTTGTATCGGAAAGACGGCCAACCGTTGGACGTTTTTTTGCTTTCAGTCTAGTGACCTAGTTACTGGCCAGCGATTTTGCGTATTCCAGTTCGATTTCATCTTGTAACGTTGCCTGTCCGATTCCCTTTAAGCGCAATGATTTCTTTAAACGCTGATCGCGGCGGCTCTTCCGGTGAATTGACATCAGATGAGTAAATAGCCGTTGGTGAGCCTCTCCGTTTACTAGCTGGCTAACGAGTTCGAGATTGACGCCTGTGCGAAAAGCAATCCGTTCTGGGCTAATTTTGTGAGCATGGAATTCGGCTACAACATCAATTTGTTGTTGTAGTGTTTTCTCGCTGATTTTTGCGTACCGAGTAAGGTTTGTAGTAGTCACGTTAAGGGCAGATCTTCCAGTTTAAAGACTAAATGGGCGTAATCTCAAAGACGAATATTCATGCATTTCAAATAAGCGTCTCTATTAGCCGATACGTTTAGATTATTCTAAGGTGAGGAGCCTAGCATATTTTTTCGATTTCAATTGAAAAAGCTTTTACATGCTACTATTAAATAGTATATATCATGAGATTTTGTAAGGATTTCGGGAGATCAAATTGAATCGACAGCAGCTTATAGAACATTTAGATCAACTTACCAGTGCCATTCAAGATATGCAGGCGACAGACAATGATAAGGAAAAATTGAGTCAGTTGATTTTCGATATCGAACAGCAATTGTCTGACCCTACGCTCGGGCGTGACAATGCAAGTTTGACTGAGCAGGTGGATGGGCTTGTTTCAAATTTTGAAACCGATCACCCTGCAGTTGCGGGTATTCTCAATAACATCATGCTAACGTTATCCAGTATGGGAGTGTGATGTTAAGGACGCTGCCCTACGGAGCTAACGCTTATAAAATAGTATAATTCCGCGAACAAATCGCAGTCGGGGCACGTTGTTGTATTCGGTGTTTTAAGTCGTAAATATTTACGTTTACCCAGGCGAGCGGCATGGCTTTTCTAAAAGTGGTTAAGGACGATATCACCACTATCACGGTGGACGCCGTGGTGAATGCAGCAAACAACAGTCTGCTAGGAGGTGGGGGTGTTGACGGCGCAATTCATCGTGCGGCTGGGCCCGAATTACTTGCTGCGTGCCGGCCCTTAGGCGGCTGCGAAACTGGAAATGCCGTATTAACGGCCGCTTTTCGGTTACCTTGCCGTTATGTGATTCACACCGTCGGTCCGATTTGGTCCGGAGGGAGCAACAATGAAGCGGGTGCGCTAGCATCCTGTTATCACCACTGTTTGCAGTTGGCAGATCGGCATGCTGTAGTGTCGATAGCCTTTCCGGCAATCAGTTGTGGTGTTTATGGTTTTCCTATCTATCCTGCGGCGAAGATAGCCGTGGAGTCTGTCATGGATTACTGTAGTCAAACACATTGTTCGATAAAATCGGTATTGTTTGTCTGTTTTGGTGACGAGGTAAAAATGGCCTACGAAGGCGCGCTAAAGCAAGTCTAGAGCGTGTTAAGTTAAAAAGTGACTCATCGAGTTCGGTGCCGACTCTTCGAAAAGTCGCCTTAGCTTATGGGGTCGCGTGACCTTTCGAAATAGGATGATGATTGGTGGCTAAAGTTTTAGCAGGGCGCAATTGATATAGCCTATAATTGAAAGCACTGTAATTGAGAGCACTGTAACTGACAGCACCATAATTGAAAATCCAATAACTGAGGGCGCCTTAATCGAGCGTCCCATAAAAACCTCGAAGAATAATAGTTTGGCTACAGATCGAGATTAATTCATTTTAGGGAACCTGATAAATTAGGCTATGGTTAGATATAATAAAATATATCACAGGCTTATTATGCTACTGTGCTGCGTCTCGATTTTAACAGCTGAAAAACACTCCTACACCGTGATTAAAATGGTAAACCGATGGAAATAAAAGACCTATCTGATTTCAAGTCAGAAGAAATTGATAAGTTAATGGACAAGATCCCCTTTTTTAAGGAGCTTAAGGTACAGACTGGCGGTCATTTGGGTTTACTGCTGGATACGTCCTGTATTGTCGAGTTACAACCGGGCGAGGTTATCATGCAGCGAGGAGATCGAGGGTCTTGGTTGTATTTTCTCATCAAGGGCAGTCTTGCCGTTTATTTAGATGATCCTGGTTCATCCAAGCCACTCAATCGTATTACCCCGGGTGAATTATTCGGAGATTTAGCTCTGTTATGTGATCACGAGCGCAAGGCAACGGTCGCCGCCGAAGCAGGGAAAAAAAATGCGCTTCTATTTGCAATCGATTTCAAGCCATTTGGGGATTTATTAAATTTCGACAAAGTTGACCTGATAACAAAACTCGCTTTTTATCGCACCATGGTACATAGCATTCGCTGGCGGTTGGAGGTAAATCGAATGGCTAATCCTTCGCATCCATTGGCTCTTGAGTTAAGGCGGGTGCCTACGTTTAAAGGTGAAAAAAACAGCGAGTCTGAACTTAAATCGATACACGAGCAGGCCCAATTTTTGGCCTCAATGCTGGATCGTTGGAATAGTAGTTCCGAGTGAGATTCGTGAACTCGCAATTCACATTTATTTAGCCATTCTTTCCCTTTGCTTTATGTCGTTTATGATTGCCTGATTAACCGGACAACTAATCCCCAGTTTATTAGCCTCAGCCACTAAATATCCATTAATATAGTCAATTTCGGTAGTGCGACCGTTGTTGATATCTTGATACATAGATGAATAGTTATCGCTGGTATTTTTGAGGGTGTTTTCTACCTGCTCGATTAAGCCATTGACAACGAAGGAGAGTCCTAACGCGTCCGCAATCGTCGCTATTTCCTGGCAAACGGCAGCTAGTTGTTTTCTGGCTTGCGGGATTTTTAACAAATCGCCGTTTTTGCAGTGATGGATAACAGTCAACCCATTGATCGCGCAGTTTAGGGTCAGCTTTTCCCATTGCCGAAAATCAATATTTGTACAGCTCGAAAGTTCGAGATAGTCGGAGGGTAACAGGTTTAAAAAGTGAGGGTCAGCGCCAATATGCGTATGGCCCTTTCCTGCGTGAACCACGGATAGTTTATCGGTTCGGTAGGCTCCATCGGTCGTAATGGCAGTTACTAAATACTGTGATGGCAGTAGCTGAGGTAGCTCTTTCGATCCCATGCCGTTTTGCAAAATTAACACGGTTGCCTGTGGTGCAATATTGCCCTTTATTTTTGTTATAGCGTCGCGGGTATGCTGCGCTTTTGTTGCGACTAACAAGTGATCAATACGCAAGCTGGACTGTGCTAATTCTTCTAGGGTTATCGTACGTATTTTAATCCGCTGTGTTTCTTCGCGGTTCGTGCTCGTGCGCCGCGCAAGTTCTAAAAAACTGCTGCTTCTCGGCGTGGGAGTGATTAAGGTAATGGGGAAGTCTGACAGCCGCCAATAAGCAGCCCAGAGACAGCCCATTGCGCCCGCGCCGAGAATATACCAGCTTGGTTTCTGGTCCGTCATGGAGGAGATTGTCGATAACTAATAATCAATACCCTTACGCGCTTTAATTTTTGCATGAAATGCATGTTTTATGTCTTTAATTTCAGAAACGGTGTCTGCCAGTTCCCTAATAGCGCTACCGCCACCGCGACCGGTGATCACAACGCTCTGTTCGTGGGGGCGGGATCGAATCGCCGCCAGAACTTTTTCTTCGTCCAAATACTTGAATGAAAGCATATACGTCAGTTCGTCGAGTATAACCAAATATATACTGGGGTCACAGAGTAGTTTCTCGGCATGCGTCCATGAATCTTCAGCGGCCTTTATATCGCTGGACCTGTCTTGCGTATCCCAGGTGAAGCCGGTTCCCATCTGGTGAAAGTATACTTCGGGATGTTTGTCCCGTATAAAAATTTCTTCGCCAGAGAGCTGTACGCCTTTAATAAATTGAATAATGCCAATCTTCAAATTATAGCCGAGACTGCGTATAGCCATACCAAACGCTGAGCTTGACTTTCCTTTGCCATCGCCGGTTAACAGAATAACTAAACCGCGTTCTTCAGTGGCTTCGGCAATGCTATGGTCGACATTGGCTTTTTGTTTCTCCATGCTTTTTTTATGACGCAACTCTTTTTTTTCTTCGCTCATGGTGGCTCGCTATGTGATTGACTGTTTTGTCGCGCGGTCGTCGCGATTCGGCTAATAAAATAGCTGTAAAATGACGTACTTGAAAAATAGCGTATCTGAAATTTTACAGGCTTTTTACAATCTTAGTTGTTATTTGATGTCGGTCCAGAAATAGTGTCATTGCGAGAAGCGTAGCGACGCGGCAATCTCTTTCAGGTAGCGTCAATGCTGGATGAGATTGCCGCACTAACGCTCGCAATGACGGTGCCTATTAGTTTCTGGACAAACACTAGTTTGAAGTCCGTGATTTTGGGATTATTGTCATACCAGATTCAGTGTGTAATATTTGCGTTTCTATTCCGTACACCTGAGCAATGTTTTCTGTTTGTAAAACACAATCAGGTTTTCCCTCGAACGCTATATTACCCTGATCGATTAAGACAAGTCGATGGCAGAACCGCGCTGCCATATTCAGGTCGTGTAAGACAACGACTGAGCTTCCGCCCCTATCGCAGTGTTCTCGCAATAACTCCATTGTGTGCAGCTGGTGGTAAGGATCTAGAGCCGCAATAGGTTCGTCCGCCAAAATAATATTTGATTGAGTGGCAAACATTCGAGCGATCAGAACTCGCAAGCGCTCACCGCCAGACAGCGTGCTAACAATTCTGCCAGAAAGATGTTCTATTTCCGCCAGTGCCATCGCTTGTGCAATGACTGCGTTATCTTCCGCTGATAAATTGCTCCACGGATTAAGGTAGGGTAGTCGTCCCAGGGCAACTAAACGGTATACCTCGAGTGGCCAGTGTGCTGGTGCCCCTTGCGCTAAATAGCTAATATGTTTTGCCAGTTGTTTTCGGTTGATCGAATTGATAGCTTGCTCGTTTAACAGCAGCTCGCCGCTATCGTATTTTTGCAAGTTGGCTAAGACCCTTAACAGCGATGTTTTGCCGGCTCCGTTAGGACCGATTAGTCCGACTAATTCGTTTTTGTCTATCGCAATACTGATGTTCTTAAGGACAGAGTTCCCGTCAAATTTCAGCTCGATATTTTTCGCCTGTAATTTCATATTAGGCTATTCCGGGTTTTAATTATCAGGTACAAGAAAAACGGCCCGCCGACTAATGCGGTAACAACTCCCAGCTTCAGCTCGTGGCCCGGCGTAAAGCTTTGTACAGCGACATCGGCTAGCAGGACTAATAACGCTCCGCCCAATGCGCTTGCTAATAGAAGCCTTCCAGGTTCATGTCCGACCAATGGTCGCAGTAGATGTGGAACGAGTAATCCCACGAAGCCTACATTGCCACTGACAGAAACGGCCGCACCGACGCTTAGGGCGACACCCGAAATGATAATTCCTCTCTCTCGACCTAAATGAAAGCCGAGTGATTGAGCCGTATCTTCACCAAGGCTAAGCGCATTTAGGAAGCGACCACTGGTAAGAATAAGTAGCCAGCCGACCAGCATAAAAGGAAGAGCCAGATAGAAATCAGACATACTGCGATTGGCGATAGACCCGAGCAGCCAAAAGACCATCTCAGACATGGCGTATGGGTTGGGGGCAAGATTCAACGCCAAAGAAATTAAAGACGACGCAACCGCATTGACAGCAACACCTGCAAGGAGAAGAGTCATAATGCTGCTATTTTGTCCCGCCAATAAAAATATCATCAGCACAGAGAGCGCTGCGCCAGTCATGCCCGCAATGGGAACCGCGTAAATTGATACACCCGACCAGCCAAAATACAGAGCAATTACAGCCCCTAGTGCTGCGCAGTTAGATACTCCCATTAAGCCTGGCCCAGCCAAGGGGTTTCTTAACAGACCTTGCAAGGCAGCTCCGGCGAGACCTAATGTTGCGCCAATCGATACTGCCAGGAGGGCCCTGGGTAATCTGATTTCGAGAAAAATAATGGAGTCTAATCCCAGTCCGACGGACGTAGATCCTGCATTTAAAGCGCCGCTATTGGGTCCGTTTTGATCGATGTCTTCAGGGTTGATCAGATTCATGAAAACATTACTGAAATCGATAGAACTTGGTCCGGTAGTGAGTTCGACGATAAATATCGCAGCCGTAAAAGTGGCCAGTAAGACAATCAATAAAAGAGGTCTGGAAGTCATTTGTGGGTCCCGGCGATAGTCTTTAGGGCCTCGGTTGACATGGGTCCAACGCAAAGCCATTGATTATCGGGTATTGTCAGCATTCCATGGTGTCCTTGCCATTTTAACAGTGCAGGATGATCGGTATATCGGTGCGCCAGGGAGTCTCTGTTATAGTCTGATTCGCTAACGATAACCAGGTCTGGTTTACTCAATAGCACTTGCTCCACAGATAGATTGCTGTAGTACTCAATGCCCAAATCCGTTGCGATGTTGGAATACCCGGCCATAGTGACAATGGTATTTTTAAAGGTATTACTGCCAGCGGTATGACCATTGGGTGAGTAAATGAGAGCGGTGGGCCTGTTACTGATATCAACATTCTTAATCCGGACCTTTGCCGAATCGATGTCTGCTCTCATCGACGTTATCAATCCGGCGGCAGCCTCTTGTTCTCCGAGGAGTTCGCCGAGCCTGCTAATAAGCGCTTCCAGCCCGGCAAAGGAGTCGGGCAGCGCAACGATTTCTACTGGCAGTTTGTTGTTCATCAAAATCGCAGTGGCATTTCCCGGTGAGAATTCTGTGGTCAGAATTAGGTCTGGCTGCAGAGGGAGTATCTCTTCAGCCAAGCCCACATTGGTGGGTATGTCCTGCGCCTTCTCCCACAGGTAAGAATATTCGGGCTGTTTGGCAAGGTTTGTAATAGACGCAATTCTGTCTTTTCCTACCAGCATTAATAATAGCTGGTCTGTGCACAAATTGGTCGAGACGATTCGCACAGGTTTGTTGTAATTAACCACAGTTCCGTAAGTCAGAGGTGCCGACAGCAACAATGCGAATAACACTGAATACGGATGAAAGAGCGCCGTCGTTTTTAGCGCCGTTTTTAACACGGGCGTTTCCCGACTAAGCACGAACTCATTATGTCTTTTGGCATTATTTAGATGTCCGAGAAAATCGATGGCGATAATTACACTGAGGCCTGCTTACTACCCGACAATTTACCGCCACCCAATTTATTTATAAGCTTCCTTTCTCTAAAACAAAATGTTTAAAACGAAAAGCTAAAGCGAAAAACCTAAAAAGCAAGTTTCAAACCCACTGACGCATTGCTTCCGCGACTTTCGAAACCGTAGATCTCCTCGTAGTTTTCCCCAAGTGCATTTTCAATACGGCCGTATAGGTCCATGGAAGAAGTCAGTTTATGTGTGACCAGTAAACTTAATAGAGAAAAGGAATCCAAAGAGACTTTTTCACCCGCGTAGGTCGGGGGCCCAAAAAATAAGTCATCTTGTTGCCCGTTATAACTCAAGTTAAGAGACACTCGACTGCTGCTGTTTACCGTGTAATCAATATGTACATTCGCTAAGTGCATAGGGCGGCGGATTTCTCGGTCGTCATTTGCATCTTTTGAATCGGTATAGGTATAAGCAAAGTCAACATTGAGATCGTCGTTGACCGACCATTGAGCCGTTGCTTCAATGCCTGAGCGTTTACTTTTGCCATCGGTATTGACCGCGGTTGTCGCAAACAAATCAGGGTCGTAGTAAAAACCATTAATTTCATCTTCGAGTTGTTCATTAAAGTAGACCAGTTCAAATTGTGCGCTGCTGTTCAGCGGTACCAGGATTAAAGCCAATTCAAAACTGTCTGACTCTTCCGGTTTTAGATCTGGATTGCCGATAAACGGGTACAGTGATGTTTCATAAAATCCAAATCGTTCGCTGAAGCTCGGATTCTTGGTGCCTCGTGCGATGGAAGCTTTTACTTGCCAGCCATCTTGCAAGCGATCGTAAGACAGGCCTGACCGAAAGCTGGTAGAGCTATCAAAGGTCTCATTGTCATCGTAGCGAGAACTAACAGATAACTTTAAGCCATTGTTCCAAATATGCCGATATTCTCCAACAAAACTGGTGACTGTATTGTCCAGGTCTCTGTTCGGATCTCCAAAGAAGGATACTAAGCCTCTTTGTTGGAAAGTTTCTTTCAATTCCTCAACAACGACGGTCACGGTATCTTTGTCATTAGGGGTCCAGCTCGTTTGGGCATAGTAGCGTTCTTTTTTCCCCTCGTTACTGTTGTCCCAATGTTGGTCGGTAAAGGTTTCGTTGTCAGTTTTAACGTAACTTATACCAAATTCATGATTCCAGCGGTCATCGGGAGTCGTGAGATTGGCTTTTATTAATGCGAACGTCTGGCTTCCTTCGGTCAACTTGTCGGCGTCTTCAGGTAAGCCGGTGACAAAACTGATGTCATCAAATTCTGCATCAGTTTCGGTGCGACGTAAGACTGCACTGATTTTGAGAGAATTGAGCGCCTGGTAGCTAACATTACTGTTAAAAGTCTTGTTGGTATAGCCGTCGTCTTCATTCCCTGATTGGGAAAAATTTTCGCCATCGGAGTCGAGATAGCTGGCGTCGACTCGATAAGTCACGCTGTCATTGCCACCGCCAAAACCAAAGCCGGTATTGACCGTATTGTTTGACCCGTAGTCGACATGTCCGTCGCTGTGAAAGCCTTTTTCTCCTCGTTTGGTTTTCACGCTGATAACGCCAGCGAGTGCGCCGCCGCCCCACAATGAACTTTGTGGCCCACGTAATACTTCTATCTGGTCAATATCGCTCGCGAGTAAATGAGCAAAGTTAAATTCATCACCTTGACCAAGGTCGTTCGCCGGAATACCGTCAATCATCACCAATACATGGTTACCTTCTGCGCCCCGCATACGGACCTGAGTGATGGCTCCCAAGCCACCACTCTGATTAACCGCTAGGCCAGGCACGCCGCGCAGTATATCGGAGAGTACGACGGGATTTTTCTTAGATAAGGCCGCGCTATCAATAACCGTCATTGAACTGGTGCTGTCACGTAATCGAATGGGAGATCTGGAACCAGTGACAACCACCACTTCCAAATTGTCTGTGGTAGTTCGGCTTCCGGTTTCCGGGGCGGGGTTACTGATCGCAAGAGGTGTAATTAGACTGATGACGAGTCCGAGCGATACGTGGCTCACCATTGGGCTGAACGGGTTGCCCGCTAGTGGGTTGTTGAGTATTTTTTTGAAAAACATTGTATTCCTCCATTCGTTTTACCGCTCAGCGGCTAAATTTTCGAAACGAAAGAGGGAGGGGAAAGTGGGACAAATCAGCAGAGATGCAACCACCGACAACGCCCTCCGCATCATCGTATTGGTAAATAGACGCTTGGGGCAGGTATCGGGCTGGTAATCGAAGATTACGTACCGTTGCGGGGGCAGCGTTGGCTTGAGTCGCAGAGCTTTGAATTCTTAGCTGTGCGCACCGACCAAACTTCCCATTTAACCTGTTTGAATCATTCGCGCTACTCGAGCGGGACAAAAGACATTCAGGACCATAAGCAGTCGGCGCGGACAATACTGCTATGTGTAGCTTTAGTCAAGATTTCATTGCCTACGGAGTGCTTCCGGGTATTGAGTGCAACCCTTAAGCTGCGTACTATGGTGCCATTTTATCTTTAGCGTCCATTAAAGGAAAAAGTCATGCCATCGTTTGATATTGTTTCTGAAGTCGATTCACACCAGTTTACGAACGCGATTGATCAAGCCGGTCGGATTATTCAAACTCGATTCGACTTTAAAGGGGTTGATGCCAAGTTCGAGCGCAATGACTTGACCGTCACTATTATTGCCGAAGCTGATATTCAGTTAACGCAGATGGAAGATATGTTAAGAAGCGCGTTGATTAAGTGTAAAATTGATCCCTTGGCAATGACAATTGGCGATATCGAAACGGCGGGTAAACAAGTCAAAGAATTGGTGACTATGCAAAACGGACTGGAATCGGATTTGGCGCGGAAAATAGTGAAATTAATAAAAGACAAAAAGATGAAAGTACAATCACAGATTCAAGGTGATCAGGTCCGAGTGACAGGCAAGAAGCGCGACGACTTGCAACAAGTGATGGCGCTGCTCCGCGAAGAAGACTTTGATCAACCATTGCAATTTAATAATTTCCGCGACTAATTTCCGTAACTAATTTTCAATACCGACGGACTCTAAGATCCAAGCTAATCCCGACGCACAATTGAGCGACAATTATAAATGAGCGAAAATAAAACCCTAAGCTGGGGAGACGCTTTACTTATTTACACTAAGCGCCCCGTGCTTACCATGATTTTCTTGGGATTTGCTGCAGGTCTGCCGTTTCTACTCGTTTTCTCGACCTTATCTGCGTGGTTAACGGAAGCTGGCGTTACACGCAGCGCTATCGGTTTTTTTGCCTGGGTTGGAGTCACTTACTCGATAAAGGTATTGTGGGCACCGGTTGTAGATCGTATCAATCTGCCTGTTTTAGGGCGCCTTGGTCAACGCAGAAGTTGGATATTGCTGGGACAGCTTGGAATTACTGCCGGATTGGTGGCCATGGCATTCTTAAATCCTCAAACCCAGCTTTTTTGGGTTGCTGTCTTTGCTGTTGTTGTTGCGTTTTCTTCCTCTACCCAAGATGTCGCTATTGACGCTTTTCGAATTGAAGTAGCGATTGACGAATATCAAGGCGCTATGTCGGCCGCCTATATCTTTGGTTATAGAGTCGCTTTGTTGGTTGCCGGTGCCGGTGCGTTGTTTGTCGCAGAGGATTACAGTTGGTCAATAAGTTATCTTTTTATGGCTGTTTGTATGTCGGTAGGCTTGCTGACGGTGGCGTTAATAAAAGAGCCAGACCATATTAAAGATCGCTTTGCCGAGGAAGTTGAAGGCCAGCTAGTCACGAGCGTGTTAGGCGCGGGAGTGAATTTTGATCAACAAAGTAAACTCAAGCAATGGATGTTAATTTCAGTTGTCTGTCCCTTTGTTGAGTTCTTTAAACGAAATGGTCAATTTGCTGTTGTTGTATTGTTGTTTATTTCAGTGTTTCGTTTAAGCGATATAACTATGGGGATTATGGCAAACCCGTTTTATTTGGACTTAGGTTACAGCAAGTCGGAAATCGCCAGCGTTGCGAAAGTATTCGGGTTTTTTATGACGATTCTCGGGTCTGCAATTTGCGGAGTCTTGGTTCTAAAATGGGGAATTTATCGATCTTTACTATTGGGAGCTGTTTTGGTTGCATCAACCAATTTACTTTTTGCGGTGCTTGCGTCGATCGGGACTGCAGATTTAACTTGGCTGGCGTTGGTTATCAGTGCTGATAATTTAAGCGGAGGAATTTCCAGTACGGCTTTTATCGCTTACCTATCAAGTTTGACGAGCCGTTCCTATACCGCAACGCAGTACGCGCTCTTTAGTTCTTTAATGACTTTGCCAGGAAAATTTATTAGCGGCTTTTCGGGCGTGATCGTTGACAGTAACGGTTATGTAGATTTTTTCATTTTCGCTGCTGTCGTTGGTATCCCTGCCATAATACTGGTGTTGGTGTTGATGAGACGGTCTGAAAAATTGAGTACTTAAACTTAAACTTAAACTTAAACTAAAGGACTGATTTAGAGAATGGTCAGAAACGCCGATTCTTAAATTCTGCTCAGTGTTGTTTCCTTAGCTACCTACCCACAACACTTCTTGAACTTTTTTTCGCTGCCACAGGAGCAGGGTTCATTTCTACCGGGGGTTTTTTCAATGGCTGCAGTTTTCGGTTTGTTCAAAACGGCATTGAGTTCACTGATATTGTCTTCGGCACCGTCTTCTGAATCGATAACAATACTGGCATGCAGGGAATTTTCATCCAGAATCGTTTCAATTTCGGCTTTTCGATCCTGACTGGTAACGACAAGAGATAACGGGCTCTTTTCTGATCCGGGTTTAACGACCGCGTTGGTGCTAAAGCCGTGGTTTTCGTGTTTTTCTCGTTTATCAATTCGACCTTTGAAGAAAAATTTAGACATTGCTGGACCCTATTTTATAGAAGTGGAGAGGCTGGAAGTAAAATGGAAAAAGACCTAATCGGTCTGGTTTCGAAAGCTTTGGAAGCAAGTCATTTTTAACAATTATGCTGATATCTTGATCAGGTGTTCCGTGTTAAATGTAGAGGAGATTATCGGCTGCCCCCAAAAAATGCTTATCTGGGCGCATCTTAACACTTTTCCGTTGAAATTGGTTATGAAAGAGACGGTAATCGACCATAGACGCTAAAGAAAGAATAGCCGTAAAGAGAGTTCCAAGCAGGTTCTGTGTATTCATGGCTGGCGATGCCGAGTCGAATGGGGGCAGAGTTCGGTCGACCTTCTATATTCTTTGTCCTGTTTCGCCCATTTACTCGGGCTATTGCCGCTAGGTCACCTTCCTTTGTACTCATTTCGAATTGCTCGATCTTGCAATTCCTGGGTCTAAATAATGGTGTAAATAGTGGTGTAAAAAATACTAGTCGATGGCACTTGAAAAACGCACTGAGATAAGGTCGATAGTCCCGAGTTGAAATGTGGCAGACGAGATATTCGTTTATATTGTCAGTAGTAAATAGGCTATTCTTGATGAAGGGAAATAACCGGGGATTTGAGATCGTGCATTATAAAACGCTAATACTTTCAGTTGTGATGATTTTGTCTGCTTGTAGTGAACTTCCGGCCGAACAGGCAATAAAGGAAAATATCGAAGAAATACAATCGGCCATCGAAGGTAAAAGTAGCAGTGGCGTCACCGAGCATCTTTCTAGTTATTTTCTGCTGAATAGCAAAATGGACAAGAAAGGAGTCAAGCGAATGCTTATGGCTTCTTTCTTACGCCATCAGAAAATTGGGATAATAGTCAGTAATGTGACTATTGAATTGAGCGAGACTGACACTCACCGAGCCGTAAGTACAGCGACGGTTGCCTTGGTCGGCGCTACCAACTTTATTCCAGACAGCGGTCGCCTTTACCAGCTAAAGGGAGAGTGGCAAATCGAAGGTTCGGACTGGCGTTTGTTAACGTTGAATTGGAAGTGATGTCTTTTAGCTGATGACTCCAGATTATCGGATTGGATGTGCAAAGGATTTGCGGCAGAGCCTTTCAAGTAGACAGTTTGAGGAGGTCGACAATCCATCGAAAATGGGAGGTAAATTATTCTCTAAAATATCGTTGAGCGACCAGGGCCCCAATAATATCACCTTCGACATTAACCGCCGTGCGGATAGTATCCAGAGGGCGTTCCACGATCAACAAAATCCCGATCGCTTCTAAGGGGATTCCGGCCGCAAGCAAAACCATTTGCATTCCTGCCATAGACCCGGAAGGTATTCCCGGCGCACCGATTGACGAAATCATGGCCATTAGGAAAACCGCAACGATGGCTGTCGTGCTTAAGTCGATGCCGAACAGGTAGGCGAGGAATATAGCAGCAATACCCTCGAACAGCGCTGTACCGTCCATATTCATTGTCGCGCCCAATGGAAATACGAAGCTGGATACCGTTCCGGAAACCCCTAGATTGTCCTCGGCGGCTTGCATGCTCACAGGAAGCGTGGCGGCGCTTGACGATGTAGCGAAAGCAACCATGAGTGGCCTGCCAATATTTCGAAACAACGTTAGGGGGCCAACACCGCCAAAAAACTTTGCAATTATCGGTAGAACAACGATGCCGTGTAACAGGGTTGCAGCAACAACTACTGAACAAAAGGCGAGTAGAGAGCTTAGCAAAGTGCCGCCGCTTTTAAGGGTAACCTCAAAAATAATGGCAAATATTCCCAAGGGCGTAATTAACACGAACCACGAGAGAATCTTGTGGAGTATCGCGTTGGTTTGATGAATGGCGATGATTAACGGACTGTCCTGGGGCACCGTCAATAACATTGCCAATCCGATAATGAAGGCGTTCGTTGCGATTCCCAGAATATTCAAATTAGCGAGAGCAGAAAAAGGATTGGTAAAAGCGAGTTTTAATACATTGCTCAGTACCCGGACAATGGAGTCATTACTGTCGTCAATAAGCTGTTTTGGTGCTGTAAAATTTGCACTTTGACTGGCAGCTTCAACCGTTATCTGGTCAACATTTCCCACCCAGGGGTGGATGTAGAATACCACGGTCAGCCCAATACTGATGGCTATCATTGTCGTGCAGCTATAGTAGAGAATGGTTATGCCGCCGAGTTTTTTAAGACGATTGGCATCGCCTATCCCCAACAGTCCACCAATGAGAGAAAAGAAAATAATCGGTGCGACTAACATTTTGAGCAGAGACAAAAATAGCGTTTTCAGTAGAAGAATAAATTCGTAGAATGCCGGGGGTGCAGCGCTGCCTGCCCATTCTTCATTGCCAAATATTAGCGCAGAGCCATAGCCAAGTAGGGCTGCAAGAAACACCCAGAAAGTCAGGTTTTTGATGAGTTGTGGCATTATGGTGTAAATCCAGAAAGCGTCTATCTTATTAGGTGGTTAAGGTGTTTTTAGCCAGTGTTCTAAATCTGAGTTTTAACGCTGAATTTTTGTATTAAACATACTTAATAAAACTCCGCTTAGTCGTAATTGACTTTGACATGTTAACGTATGAACGATTAAATGTCGTGACTCCGATAAAATGAAAAAGATAATAACATGAAGTGTTTTTCCGAGGATGAAATAATTCGCTGTCATCGCAGGAAACATAGATTTGTCAATGAGTGCAATTGATATAAAACATGTAATAGAAAAACACGGAATAAAAAAACATGTAATAAAAAAGCGTGTAATAAAAAAGCGTGTATTAAAAAGAGCGTGCAAGCTAACTTCGAGATCGACCCCAAACCCTGAAGAAGTGAACATGATTATAAAAAGAACACTTTAGCAATTTTGAGACGGTTTTCCCTATATTGACAATAAATAATCACGCCAGTAGTCCCGTGGAATTTAGCGACGAGGTGCAATATGAATCGCAGAGAATTAATAAAAATAGCAGCAGTTTTGTTAGGTGGCAGCCTGTCCAGTACTATCAGTTCGGCAGTCATTGCGAATGCGGATAATGCAAATTCTACACGCGCTCCACAGAATCCGTTTTTTGATGCCGACGCCCGAAAAAGTGTCGCAATTCTGGCGGAACTGATAATTCCAAAAACAGATACGCCAGGTGCGATAGAGGCCGGTGTTCCTGATTTTATCGAGCTAATTGTTTCTGAATGGTATACAGACCTTGAACGGCAAGTATTTTTGACAGGCCTGGCAGACATTGAGGATTACAGCAAAAAGGCCTTTGGTAAATCATTCAGACTCTGTGATCGTAAAGAGCAAACCGCTGCGTTGACCTGGTCAGAAAAACAAAGTAAGTCCCATAGAGGCAGTTCAAGACCGGGAGATAATACCTTAAGTGAGGACGCGCCGTTTTTCTTGAAAATGAAAGAGCTGACGGTTTTAGGTTATTACACCTCGGAAATTGGAGCGACGCAGGAATTAATCTACAACCCCATGCCTATGAAGTACGACGGTGATATCAATTTCGCTGATGTGGGTCGACAGTGGTCTTCTTGAGGAGAAAGTAATGAAAGAGAATATTCAATTTGATGCCATTGTTGTGGGGTCGGGCATCTCAGGCGGTTGGGCTGCTAAAGAGCTAACTGAAAAAGGTTTGAAGGTATTGATTCTCGAGAGAGGTCGCCCTCTTGAGCACGGTAAAGACTATAAGGGCGAGCATATGACGCCATGGGAGATTCCCTATGCTGGAAAACCCTTGCGGGAGTTGTATAAAGAAGAATATTCCGTTCAAAGTACGTCTTACGCGTTTGACGAGACAACCAGACATTTTTTTAATAATGATAAGAAAAACCCCTACACCACGAGTGAAGGCAAGCCGTTTGAATGGATTCGAGCCGATGTCGTCGGTGGTCGTTCCCTGTTATGGGCGCGGCAGGTTTATCGTTGGAGTGATTTGGATTTTGAAGCGAATAAGAAAGATGGGCATGGCATTGACTGGCCGATTCGCTACAAAGATATCGCGCCATGGTATTCCTACGTAGAAAAATTTGCAGGGGTTTCAGGTGAAAAGCTAAATTTACCCCAGTTGCCTGATGGTGAATTCCAAAAACCGATGGAAATGAATATCGTCGAAAAGGCTGTAAAAAAGGGTATCGAAGAACATTATTCTGACCGAGTTATGACTATCGGTCGCGTCGCGGTTCAAACCGAGCCGAAAAATGGCAGAGGTGCTTGCCATTACTGTGGTCCTTGTCAGAGAGGGTGTTCGGTTGGCGCATATTTCAGCAGCCATAGTTCAACATTACCGGCGGCAAAGAAAACCGGGAATTTAACCCTTATTGCCGACAGCGTTGTTGAAAGACTTGAATATGACCCGATTGAAAAACGCGTCAGTGGTGTACAGGTGATCGATACCAATACCGGCAAGAAAACTGTTTATCGTTCCAAGCTGGTATTTCTTTGCGCTTCAACAATCGGTAGTACGCAGATTTTACTTAACTCTACGTCACAGTCTTTTCCCAATGGCTTAGCTAACGGGAGCGGAGCTTTAGGGCGTAATATGATGGATCATACCCTGGGGACGGCAGCCTACGGATTCATGCAAGGTTTTGACGATAAATACTATTCCGGAAATAGGCCCAACGGCGTTTACATCCCTCGTTTCAGAAATGTCAAAGGGCAAGATGAGGATGTTGATTTTCTTCGTGGCTACGGATACCAAGGAGGCGCTAGACGTTTGGGGTGGAAAGACATGGCTGCACAGACGGGCGGTTTCGGTGCGGATTTTAAAAACTCTTTGAAAAAACCAGGGCCCTGGTTAATCTACTTAGCAGGCTTTGGTGAGCATCTCCCCAGCGCGAAAAACCGAATGACCTTGGACGATAAGCTGGTCGACAGCTTTGGTATTCCCCAAGTTAAATTCGATGCCGCATTTCATGAAAATGAGTTCAAGATGCGCAAGGATATTGCCAAGCAGGGAGAAAATATGTTGAAGGCCGCGGGTGCGGGTTTAGTGGGAAGTTTTATTGGTAGTGGTCCTCCGGGAGCCGGTATACACGAAATGGGAACGGCTCGAATGGGTAACGATCCCGCCGAATCAGTACTCAATAAATGGAACCAGGCGCACGAAGTGCCGAACCTGTTTGTAACAGATGGTGCGTGCATGACTTCTTCCTCCTGTGTAAATCCGTCGATAACGTATATGGCATTGACTGCCAGAGCAGTTGATTATGCGGTAAAACAGCTGCAGGAAGGATTGATATAGTCCGAGGCTTGGCAATTTAGATGGTTAACACCGGAGAATAGACGATGAATTCAATAATCCATTCGCGACGACAGTTCTTGAAAACTGTCAGTATTGGCTCGGGCGCGAGTCTGTTAGGGCTAACGGGAACGCCTGTTTTTGCTGGTGGAAACCAGTTAGACAGGGTGGGTATTCAGCTCTATACAGTACGCGACTTAATGGCTAAAAACGTCGCGTCGACGCTGCAGTCCCTCGCGAAGCTCGGATATAAAGAGGTTGAATTTGCCGGTTATTTTGATAAAAATCCCGACGAGATAAAGCGCTTATTGACTGCTGCTGGACTTACATCTCCCTCAACGCATATTAGCCTCGACCTGATTAAGAATAAGTTAGATGAGACTATGGACATGGCCGCCGAAGTTGGCCATGAATACGTCGTGTTGGCTTACCTTGGCGAACAGGAACGGAGCTCACTGGATCATTACAAAAGTTACGTCGAGTTATTCAGCAAAGCCGGTGAAGCCGCGATAAAACGCGGGATGCATTTTGGCTATCACAATCATCATTTCGAGTTTATGCCACTGGAAGGCATCCTGCCCTATGATTTCATGTTGGAACAAATCGACAGTGAACTGATGAAAATGACGATGGATCTCTATTGGATTCATCGAGCAGGTAAGGATCCCTTTCCGTATTTCGACAAATATCCGGGGCGTTTTAAGCAATGTCATGTAAAAGATATGGCGGAAAATGGCCTGTTCACGGATGTCGGTGCCGGCACCATTGAATTCGCTAAAATTTTTGCGCAATCGAAGAAGGCTGGATTTGAACACTTTTATGTTGAACACGATATGCCTAAAGATTCGCTGCAATCGGCGGCTAACAGTATTGCTTACCTGCAGAAGTTGGTTTTCTAGTTTTGCGACAGCTATTCGAACATAACGAAAGGAAAGATCAACATGAAGACAATGTATCCGCTGAAAGAAATGGCATTGGTGGTAATGCTGCTGATTTTTTCTACCGCCTCACTCGGTTCGGAAAAAAATAGTTGGGTCAGTTTGTTTAATGGGGAAAATACCGACGGCTGGGTGCCGAAGATTCGTTATCATGAACTCGGTGAAAATTACGCTAATACTTTTAGAGTGGAAAACGGCTTGTTAACGGTTTCCTACGATGGCTACAAGGATTTCGAAAACAGCTTCGGGCATTTATTTTATAAAACTCCCTACTCTCATTATCGCCTTAGGTTGCATTATCGCTTTGTTGGCGATCAAGTACACGACGGACAAGGTTGGGCATTTAAGAACAGCGGTATCATGATACATGGTCAAAAACCTGAATCTATGTTGAAAGACCAGGATTTCCCCGTGTCGGTGGAAGTGCAATTGCTCGGCGGTGCCGATGGAAACAGAGAGCGTAGCACGGCAAATATGTGCTCTCCGGGAACTCACGTAGAGATGCACGGTAAAGTGAAAAAGCGTCATTGTATCAATTCTGAGTCAAAAACGTTTCACGGCGAGCAATGGGTAAAAGTCGAATTAGAAGTACTGGGCAATGACGTGATCAAGCACTATGTGAACGATGAATTGGTCATGCAATATCAGCGAGCTCAGCTTGACAAAAAAGATCGATATTCTTCAGCCTTGTTAAAATCCGCAGAGAATAACGCTTTGTTGTCATCCGGTTACATTTCCCTGCAATCTGAAAGCCATCCGGTGCAATTTAAAGACATTGAAATTCTCGTATTGGAGCAGAACTAATTTTAACACGAGTCCGTGAGATTATTTTATTCCTTTGGCCTACAGAAAGCTGGTGACCCATTCCTGTCAGTATCTTGTAGATTACTCAATGACCTTGTTAGATTTTTCAGCTGACAAGATTTAAGACATTGATAAAAACGCTGGCGTCGGATGGCAGAGAGTTGTTAGCGCCAGCAGTGATTTTTCAGGGAGTCGGGGTCCCAATGCTTGTTGCTGTTGGGCTTTCAGCCTTAGCGAACCTAGTGACAGCAACAAAGGCGGATAAGATCAAAAGAAGCATCTCCTTCACCCTTGATTTTCGCAGTGGAATTGAGAAAGTCTGGCTAGTCTTAATGCAATTGATCTCATCTCTAAATTTTCCGTTAGAGATGAGCCGTATTTATCGTGTTAGCTCTCCGGCGCGAGTTGTCTTCCATTCTCAGTACTATCTTCCTCGGATTCTTTAAATACCATTGCAAAGAATACCGCTACAATGATTGCAAACAGGCAAGGTGTTAGCCATATCGCTCCCCAGTCTTTGACGCCATCTTGAGTAAAGGCATCGACAACAACGCCCGACAGGCTGGAGCCAATCGCCAGGCCAACGCCGTAAGTGAGTAAGGAGATGAAACCCTGTGCACTTGCCCGGATCGTGACATCGGCTTTTTTGTCGACGTAAATTTGTCCCGTCACAAAAAAGAAGTCGTAACAAACACCGTGCAAAATAATGCCTGCATATAACATCCATACAAAACTATTCATATCGGCAAAAGAGAATAATGCGTAACGCACAACCCACGCCAGCATACCTACCAAAAGCATCCATTTCACACCGAGTCTCTTAAAAAAGAAAGGCATTAACAGCATGAATAAAGTTTCAGAGACTTGCCCTAAACTCATTTTTGCGACGGCGTCTTCCATTCCTAATTCGTTCAGATAAAGATTGGCAAAGGCATAATAAAAGGCAAGTGGAATTGAAATGAGTAGAGAACAAAGAGCAAATGCCGCGAAGGACTTGTCTTTGAGTAGCGCCAAAGCGTCCAAGCCTAAGATGTCGCGAAGAGTAACTTTCTCGCCTGTTTTTTGCGGCGGAGTGTTGGGTAATGACAGGCTAAACAGGCCCATCAATATTGACGCTATGGCTGCCATCTTCATCGGGATAGATGTGGATTCGACATTTTCAGACATGCCAGACAGAACAAATGAAATAACCAATCCAGCAACAATCCAACCTAAAGTGCCCCACACTCTTACCTTTGGGAACTGTGTAGCCGGTGAGTCCATTAGGTTAAACGATATGGTATTTACCAAGGCAAGCGTTGGCATATAACACGCATTATATAAGAGTAAACCTGCAATAATTGATCCCGCTGTGGTCATGTCCGATACGAAGTAGAGAACAGCGCCGCCCAGTAAATGCAGTATTGCCATGACCTTTTCCGCAGAAAAAAAGCGGTCGGCAATCAAACCAATGAAAAAGGGAGAAATAATTGCGCCAATATTATTCATCAAATAGGCCGATCCGATTTCTGAACCGCTGAAACCATTAGCTGCCAAATAGGTTCCCAGCGTGACAAACCAGGCTCCCCAAATGAAAAATTGAAGGAACATCATTGCACTTAGTTGGACATAGTTTTTGGTGCCCATTATTGTCTCCGCTTTGTTGACCGGGAATTAGTGGTTTTAAAAATAATTTTTGGGTTTGAGAAGTGGGTGATTTTGGCAAATTTATTATTTTTCTTGAAGGAAAGATAACCTGTTAATATCGGCTTTTCAAGTTAAAAACGTGATATGAACAAAGGCTACGATCATTGCTTGTGATGTTTTCGTATTTTATCAAATGGCAACGATGACTTATCGAATGGCGAATTGATGCTGCTGAAAATTCCCCTGCGAAAAGACCTTGACGTAGACCAGAATTGAAAAAATGGTTATCGGGCCATTTTTTCCTGTTCTGAGTGAGAACGTAGGTTTTCGGTCTATCCAACTATCAGCGAAGCTCCAATGAGAATTAGCAGTATAAACACCGATTTTCGAATAGTCGCATCCGCACTAGGAGGAGAGATTTTTCTGGCAAAATAAGTCGTGATCATAACAAGCGGAATAGCAATCGCACTTGTCATTAAAATGTCCGAAGTAAGCTCGCCATCAAGCGCTATGATAACAGTCCGGCTGAATGTGGTGATTGCAAAAATGGCTAGTAATGTTGCCCGGATGTAATTGAGCTCGATAGGTTGTCGGTACATAAAAAAAGCGATAGGAGCACCGCCCGTACTGAACAATCCTCCAATCAACCCGCCTGCAATACCCGTTAGCGCTGCTGCTATTTTGCTCGAGGTTTTTTCCCACGGCTCCGGTTTCAGCGTTAGTAATATTCCAGCCGATATGATGACCACACCAAGTAACCGTCTAAGCCAGATATATTCTGATTCGCTTAACAGCGCTAACAAAAAGACGCCGACAATGAGGCTGGGCATCATCCCTGCGCTAATGTAAGCGACTGTCTTCCAATTGATAAATTTTATTGAATGTCTCAAAACAAGAATGGCATTGAGTAGGGATAGGATACTAACCACTGCGGCCGTGAAGGCGATGGGGGCAATATTTAGTATCGTCACACCACCCACAATCAGTAATCCCATTGCAAATCCGGTGATGGTTTGCACATAAGCGCCTAGTATAACGAGTAGCAAAAATGTACTTGTGTCGAATAAATCCATTGCTTGATCTGCGGTTCTGAAGACTGTGAGAAAAGGGCGGTCAGATTAACCGATTACGAGCTGCTGATAAACCGGATGCTGTGTACTTGCGAGAAAAATCTGCGTGTGGAAAACTATTGGCAGCTTTTCTTTAATCTAGAGGTGGCTTTTGAGGAGTAACATAAAAGGCATAGAGACCATCGCGACCAATGTTTGCAGGGTGATAATTGCCGCCATAAAGGGCGCATCTCCATTCAGTTGCCGGGCAAGAATATACGCAGAAGGTGCAGTAGGTAATAGCGCAAACAAAAATATAACTGATTTGGCCTCAGTGGGTAATTCAAAGAAAATGGCCAGCGCCAAAAAAAGACTTGGGTAGATAATCAGTTTAAAGCAGGTGGTTCCCCACAGCGAAATACCACCCTGTTTTAACAGCTTAAAATCCAATCCGACTCCGACCGCTAATAATCCTAGAGGCAAAGCCATAGAACTTATCAACCCCATCAGAGGAGAAATAATTAGCGGTATGCCAATACCCGAAACATTAAGCAGTGTTCCAAGCGCACAAGCTAGTATCAGAGGGTTGCCAATGACACCGCTACTAAAACGCTTTAGCAGCGAGGCTCGCTTATCTGGCAATAATAATGTGAATGAGGCAATACACAGGAAGTTAACGAGGGGGATCATTACGGCGAGAAACACAGCGCCCCATAGCAGCCCCTGTTCCCCGAACAGTGCGGCGGCGGAAGCCAGGCCGACATAGGTATTAAATCGAATTCCACCCTGAAAAAAAGACGTCAGTCGCCTCTTTTCCTTTTCCAACAACCCGCCCAGTATCAATATAACAATCGAGCCAATAACACATAACAGAATGAGTAAAAGTATGACCTTGGATAAGTCATTGCCAGGAAGCGTGGCATTGCCAATTTTTAGTATCAGTAAGGTGGGAAATAGAAAGTAATAGGTAAAGCGCTCAGCGCTGGGCCAGAACTCCACTGAAGGAAAGGCGGTTCTTCCCATCACGTAGCCCATAATAACTAGGGCAAATACGGGCCCAAGTGCACTGAGAATACTAGTGAATTCGCTCATAGATTTCGTGTTTGTCGTTGTAGCATCGGTAGACTAACCCATAGGCGGGTCTACCGAACTCGAAAAAGTTTCGATCGATTAAAAATCCAGAGGCAGGGCGATATATTTTTCGTAAATGTAATCGCGATGGTCAAAAAGAATTTGAGCGGGGTTTACACGGTCACCCATTTCTTGATAAGACGCCCGCATTCTTTCGTTCATTGGATTCAGTTCTTTGGGTAAGGGTTGTAGAGTATTGGAAAAGCTTGCCCATATAAGGTCTAGAGCGGTCATTCCATTGCCAATAAAATACCGACTATTAGCCGTTTTTTGGCGCTCGAGTTGATCTGTCAGAGCATCGAGGATTTGCGTCATGCGAGCTGTGGCTTGTTGCGCAGCCTCTTCTGAATAGGCGTAGGCTTTGGCCATTGTGCGGGCTGCTGGTTGCAGTGCTTCTACACCTGAGTTAAGCATGTTTCCTATCATATTATGGCGGGCTTGGTACGTTAAGCCTCCCGCTCCGCAGATTTCATTGGCTAGCCCAAACATTCGCAGACGTTCTTCTGTGTCTACCGGGACCAGTCTCGGCAGCGGCTCAAGCCGTTCGGCAAGTTCCAGAATGTCGGCCCAGTTAGTTCGTGGCGGCTCGTCATCTAGTACCGCGACGGGCGCATTGCGATGACCGGTCCATTCAAGAAGGTCTTCGTTGGCGGCTCCGCCCTGTTGTAATACGGGAATATACGCAATTTTCTTGATATCAAACATAAACCGCGCTGCCATGCTCCACGGTGCGGGCAGTCCAGCGGTTAATGCGAGTCGCAGGCCGGGAAGATCTTGTGCTTCTTTGGGTGTTTTATAATCCATGATTTACTTTTCTCATTTATTACTTGGGAGCGTCTGTTGCCTTGGAACGTTTATTGTTTGTAGCATTTACTGCTGCGGAAGATTAGTTACCTCTGGGTCAAGTTTAACCCAGGGTTGTCTTGAATCAGTCCAAATATTAACCGTTGGCTTGTACCAACTGGTGTCGTCGAAGGATCCAGCTTTTATTGATACAAGGTCTGGCATATGAGACATCGTCAGCATTACCGGAGAACCGCAAGTCGGGCAGAAGTTTATTTCCAGAGTATTGTCCGAATCGGATTGATAGGCGTAAGACGACATCTCTCCCGATAACAGTTTGACTTGTGTTTTCTGAAAAAGGGCTACGGTCGATAGGGCGCTGCCAGAGGTCTTTTGACAAATCTTGCAATGACATAACATTGTGTGTGCCGGTTCACCGCTGGCTTCGTATCTGATCTTGCCGCAAAGACATCCGCCTGTTTTTGTTTCGTCACTCATTACCTTTCTCCCGTTGTATTAGTGTCGAAAGTTTAACGCAAACAATTTCCCCCGTCTTCTGCCTATTTGTCCAGTGTGTTTCAGGACAGCCGGTGAATAATTGTGTAGACTCATTCGAATCTAATAAGGAGAAAAACAATGACACGTATGCCCGCTTTGAGTCTTGCTGCAGTGCCCGGTCGCCGAAAGGCCACTGTTGAATTAGCGTCAGAAATAGAAAAAAGAGGTTTTAGCGGAATATACGGGCCGAGCCTTGGCGACTCCTTAGCGCTGTGTGAAGCGCTGGCGTTTGCGACGAATGAAATTCATTTTGGCACTACGATAATGCCTATTTATTTTCGCCAGGTTTCCGATTATGCCCAAACGATTTCTTTTATACATGAGATTTCTGGTGGCAGATTTAAGTTCGGCATCGGCGTTAGCCATGAACCGGCGTTGCGCCAAAAGGGGTTGTCTGCGGGCAAACCGCTCACCGATACCCGAAATTTTGTCGAGGAGCTAAGAGCTGTGCCGCGAGCAGGCGAGTTGCCTCCCATTGTTTTAGCAACATTGCGGAAAAAAATGATTGCGCTTTCTGAAGAGATTGGCCAGGGCATGGTGTTTGCGAATGGAGCACGGTCACATATGCCAGAATCATTAAGCGTTATTTCCGAAGAAGCGCGCAACCACCAAGATTTTTTTATTGGCGACATGATCCCTACCTGCATAAACGATGACATTGAAGCGGCCAAAGCAGTTAATCGTAAAACCTTATCCTCCTACGCTATGCTGCCGAATTACCGAAATTATTGGAAGGAAGCAGGATATAGGGAGGAAATGGAAGGCATCGAACAGGCAATAGAGGCCAAGGAATTCGATAAGATTCCGCATTTTCTAACGGATAAATGGCTTGCAGATACCACGTTGTTTGGTACAGCCTCGCAGGTTAGAGACGGTGTTGAAGCTTGGTTTGATGCGGGAATAAAAACTCCCATCTTAGTTCCATCCTCCGCCAACGGTGGACAAATGGTCGCTTTTGAAGAGATGTTGGCGATCTTTTAGGGCGTGCGGTTTTTATGGTTCATAAGAAATGGTGTTTGCTCAATTCAATGGTAATTGAATCTATGAACTATGAACCATAGGTTATGGCAGTACGTTAACTGGTGGTCTCGTTTAGTTCCTGTGGGTATTCAGCAGCAGGGTAAGCGATTTTGAAATGTGATCTGCAATAAATTCTTGCAAACCGCAAAGCTTTTGATACTCACTTAGATAATCATCTTTAAAAGCCCTACATTAGCTTTTCCGAGAGGACTCCGCTAATTGAATCAACGGTTGGCGCAAAATTTTCCCGGTATGGTTCCGTGGAATATTATCGACCTGTATGACGTATTTGGGTATTTTGTAAGCTCCAATCTTATCGCGACAAAAACTCTTTATTTCTTCTAAGGTAAAAGCCTTGTTATTGCGAGTCACTATAGCCGCGCAAACGATTTCACCCCAGGCTTTGTCGGGCAAGCCAATGATGGCAACGTCTGCAATATTCTGATGTTGTTCGATTACCGCTTCAACTTCGCGCGGGTAAACATTTTCCGCCCCTGTTTTTATCAATTCTTTCAGTCGGCCTTTAAAATAAAGAAACCCTTCTTTGTCGAGATAACCAAGATCGCCGGTGTGCAGCCAGTCGCCTTCGTATAGCGCTTCATTCGCAGCGTCATTTCGCCAATATCGAGCGGTTATCGGTCCTCGCACAACGATTTCACCGACAGACCCAGAGGGTAATGGTATGCCTGAATCGTTCCATATAGCAATATCTATAGCCGGAAAGGGCTTGCCGCAGGAGGCGGGGCGTTCAAAAACGTCTGGCCCAGTGATGAAAACAGCAGGTCCAGTCGTCTCTGTCTGTCCGTATACACCGAAATAACTGCATCCAAGAGAATCGCACATCGACTGGATGGATTTTGCGGCCCGTTCGCCCATTCCCCCACCGCCCAATATTATCCGCAAGTGTTTGAATTCCTCTACTCCGTCCTTGTTCAGTTTTTCCCGAATGGCTAAATTTTGTTGGGGAGAGGCGATCATGGTGAATGTAACGCCGTGCTCACAAATAGCGTCGGCGGTTGCTGCCGCCTCGACTTTTCCCGGTATTACACAGCGACCGCCGGCTAAAATAGTTGCTCGAGTGCGGATGAGCCCTGCCTGATGGAAGAATGGCATTAGTGCAAGATAGGTGTCATTTGCTGTTATCTTCACCGCATCCAGCGTCAGTTGATCGGCGAGTAGAGAGCCTCCGTGGCTCTGCAAGGCGCCTTTAGGTCTGCCGGTGGTGCCACTCGTGTAGATCATCAATGCTGCGTTTTGCTGTTCTACTTTAGTTGTTTGATAGGACAAATTCCGTTCCGCAAGTTCATCGGTAGCGTATTCGGCACTTTTTTCGCCGGCCATGCCGATTAATAACCGCAGAGAAGTGCATTTTTTTTGCAGCGATTTAGCTTGCTTGATGAAATCACTGTCAGTAATGAGCGCAGCGCTTTCAGCATTGTTGATCATCCATTCGAGTTCACCGATGGCGAGGCGGGTATTGAGAACATGGAGAATAATGCCTACCTTTGCTGCGGCATAATGCCAGACAATGTAATCGGCGCTATTTTGTCCTAATATCGCTAGACGGTCGCCATCGCTAAGGCCCAAAAATTGTAACGCACCGGCTAGTTTCGACGCCTTGGTTTCAATTTGCTGGAAAGACAGGTCGCCTCTCGGCGACACAATAGCTATTTTGTTAGGCCAGGTTCGGGCAGCAAATTCGATTTCGTGATTTAGAAGGTCTAGCGCCATTGAGTTAATCCTTTTGTTCGTTTTTAGGATTTTTCTAACTGAGAATTTGCGTAGCATAGCCCACTGATTATCGTATAGTTCAATATTATAATTGATTGAGCAATGTTTTCGCGTTTTAGTGATTTGAGTTTTAGTAATTTGAGTTCGGATATTTGCATTTGTAGATAAGAATCTGCGGGGGGATATCTTAAACAACGTAACACAACTATAATTCGTTGTTCGTAACGAATTGAACTAATTGCTTAAAGTAAGTGGCACAATTATTCCGTTTGACCTGATCTTGGATTTGATGGTTTTCTATACATCCGTAAATTTATCCGATTTTTCGCGCGTCATAGTGGGCAATCTTATGCCAATACGGATTGGCAGCTAAGTTCGATTCTTTCAGGTACTAACAAGCTAAGTGTTTAATCGAGTTCCGCGTTCTAACTTTGTCGGGATGACTAGTCGCTTCGTTGTTCAAGATTTCGCTGTTCTAAATATTGTAGAGGTTTCCCATGTCGTCACTGATATTCACTACCAATGAAACTCAAATACTGGTTGCTACCGATACATTAGCGGTCACACCCGATGGTGAGCCGCATATGTTCGTTTCAAAAGCGACTCATATACCGCATTTGAAAACAATCATTGCGGGGTTCGGGGCCGAGGGATTTACCAGCGAATGGGCTCTGATAGTGAGTACAAAAATGGTCGTTAACGGGATTCTTAATCTCGATTACCATACACCGGCAGCGTTACGGGATCTCTGGGTCGAGTTTTCTCGAGAGCTTCCAGGCAGT
This sequence comes from uncultured Cellvibrionales bacterium, assembly GCA_913019905.1. Lineage (GTDB taxonomy): Bacteria > Pseudomonadota > Gammaproteobacteria > Pseudomonadales > Dasaniaceae > Oceanicoccus. Next base: position 568 of record CAJVZD010000051.1, on the reverse strand, counting down.
GTCGTTGCGAAAGTTTATCAATTTGGCATATCGGAAGCGACGAACAGAGTAGTGTCCTTTCTGTACCGCTCCGACAACGGTTTTGAATCAGAACAAGTCGACTACGGAACCGCTGCTTTTCCCGACTGTAATATTCCGCACGGTAATATTGTTCAGGCTATCCCAGAAATGATGAATGAACAAAGAGAAAATCAACTACAACTACCTAAAGATACCCGGCTCTCAATCGGTGGAGAAATTTACGGCCTCTACCTGGCTAGCGATGGATGCAACTCTTTCAAGATTGCCGAATTTGACGACTACGATGCACAACAGCGAGCGGTTTTTGGAAAGTATGATATGGAAAGTCGTTAATGAGTGCTCGTTCAGAAATATCGATTTAACATTTTTGTTTTTGTTGTAAATCGGATTTAACCCGACAATCCGAGCTTTTATTAACTTTTCGTATCGAGTTAAAGCCCTGCCTACGGAAAAACCGTTACTGAATGAACGCTAATTAGTGCCTATCCATAAACTAACAAGCTCAGTCATTGCGAGCGTTAGCGCGGCAATCTCATCCAGCATTGGC
>CAJVZD010000050.1 GCA_913019905.1 uncultured Cellvibrionales bacterium | reverse complement strand
TCAAAATTCATGCGCTTTTAGTGGGATTAGAACATTCGAAAACTTTTGGAAAAAAGAGTACTTACCGTAGATATATGGATCGAAAATTCTATTCCAATGGACTAAAAACACTGCTTATATGGTCTTTCTGCAATTGCCTGTTTGCAGTTGCAGGAGCTTCTGCTGCTGATAACGAACTAACAAGCGAAGAGCTAAATAATGGTTGGGAATTGTTATTCGACGGTCGCGAACTGTCGAACTGGCGAAACTACCGGGAGCAAGCCGCCAACGATCTCTGGCAAATCGAAGACAATGCTATCGTGCTGAACGGCAAGGGTGGCGGCGATTTAATCAGTAGGAAAAAGTACCGCAATTTCGATTTGAAAATTGACTGGAAAATAGCCAGGGCCGGTAATAGCGGGGTTTTTATTCTTGCCGATGAAGAGCTAAGAATAATATATTTACATGCACCAGAAATTCAAATTCTTGATAACTTTCGGCACTCTGACAATAAACAAGCCGATCATCTTTCCGGTTCGCTCTACGATCTTATTGCATCTCCAGTCGATTCACATCGCGAAGCGGGCCTGTGGAATCAGCTTCGTATTCGTTTTAATAGTAGTCACCTGGAAGTTTGGCAAAATGGTATAGCGACCGTCGATATTGTTGTTGGAAGTGAGGAATGGGGAGAGCTGATTGCTAACAGCAAATTTAAGAACTGGACTGGTTTTGGTAAAAACAGCGAAGGTCATATCGGTTTGCAGGATCATGGCGATAAAGTCTCCTTCAAAAACATCAAAATTAAGACCCTGAAATAAGAAGCTTGAAATAAGAAGCTTGAAATAAGACCTTTGAAATGAAGCCCTGAATTTAGGTGTTCGGATTCCCGACCTCTAATGAAAACTTCTTTTGTGGCTCTATAGTATTGACAATTAGAGTTAACGCCTTATATGGATCTGAGTTTTCTACCGGTTAGACTGAAAGCCTTGCGTCACTTTTGACTGGCGGTTATGGGGGCATGGTTAACTGGCATCCCGATGCTGTTCTCTCCCGGTAGGCAAGTAGACGCGAGTGAGTCGATAGCCTAGAAAAACCAACAAGTCAGAAAAAGCGCGCTATTTTATCGATGATAAACGGGCTAATTCGACTGTATATTCGTCAAATACCGTTGAAATGTTTTATGAACTGTTTGGATATCGATTTGATAAAGTAAGTAGGGGACTAATAATTCCCCCGACCAGAATGGCAGGAAATCAGCAAAAATTGTTGTTGCCTCACGCTTCCACAGCAGATCAAATCCCTCGTTAAAGTAATCGATACTACTGTCCACGAGATGTCCCTCTGAAATCAGTAGGCGATAGAAGTTTAGACATTCCGAATTCAACAAAACCTCTGTGAGCTTCGTTTCAATTTTGGCTGGTTCCGGACGATTCCATTGCGCAATCAATGTGTCTGTTTGGTTATTGAGGACATATTGGAATAGTTGCGATTTGTCGGGAAAATGGTTGTAGATGGTAGGTTTTGAAATACTAGATCGCTTGACCACTTGGTCGATAGAGGTCGCCCTAAAGCCATTGTCCAAAAATAGGGGAGAGGCCAATTCTACGATTTTTTGCTTTTTGTTGGGTCTGCCGCGGCTCATAAGGGTCATTTTCGAAAACAGAAAATTATACGTACTTTTAGATTGACATCCTATCATCTTTTTAATAAATTAACTAAACGGTAAAGTAAATAAATTGATGAAAATAGTGCATCTTCCCTGTTGGCGGTTAAGAAATTAGGAAGATGGTACTGGGTACTGGGTACTGGGTACTCGCCGTGTATATGCCGTGTATAGGCACGGGGTGTAGCCAGCTTTGGGTTTCTTTGCTTTGGCTCGACAATCTAACAACAAAATGTCTATAGGAATATCATGATTAAATTTAACAGCGACGAAAATGGTTTTTTTGGTGAGTATGGAGGAAATTTTGCGCCAGAAATTTTAATGCCAACCCTAGATCAACTAAATGAGGTTTTTCAGACGCTGAGCGATGACGACGCCTTTAAGCAGGAGTTTGTTGAGCATTTACAACAATTGGGTGCGATTAATACCCCGCTAACGCCTTGTGTAAATATTCAACGCCATTTTAATTATCGAGGCCCCATATTAGTAAAGAGGGAAGATCTCAACCATAGCGGTGCACACAAAATCAAAAATGTCGTCGGCCAGGGCTTGCTGGTAAAACGCATGGGGAAAAACCGCGTAATTGCTGAAACGGGTGCCGGCCAACACGGTGTTGCAACGGCAATGATGGCTGCCCGATTTGGATTTGAGTGCACCATTTATATGGGCGAAAAAGATGTGAAGAGACAATATCCTAATGTGTTTTGGATGCAGAAGTTTGGCGCTAATGTTGTTTCGGTAAAAACCGGTAGCCAAACCTTAAAAGACGCGATGGACGCCGCTTTCAGAGATTGGAGTGGTAGCTTTGAAAATACCCATTATGTTATCGGCACTGCCTGTGGAAGTGCACCCTACCCACAAATGGTTGCCTGGTTTCAATCGATTATAGGCGAGGAAATTAAGCGCCAATGTCTGTCACAAACAGAGAAAGAGCCGGGAAAAGTTTTTGCCTGCGTCGGCGGTGGGTCTAATGCCGCTGGTTCTTTCGGCGCTTTTATTGATCAACCCGGTGTTGAACTGGTCGGTATTGAAGCGGCTGGAAAGGGCGTCGCGTCGAGACAGCACTCGATCCGCTTTAATCATCGTAGTGCCAGCACGGGCATTGCCCAAGGATATTGTAGCGAGTTCATTCAAGATGAAGATGGTCAGCTTGGGGAAACTCATTCCGTTGCGGCAGGCCTGGATTACGTGGGGGTTTCACCTATTCTTGCCCATTGGTATGAGCGTGGAAAAATATCGATGGCTTACGCCGATGATCAACAGGTGGTCGATGCGTTACAGCTTTGCATGAGACTTGAAGGCTTAGTACCGGCACTTGAATCAGCACACGCTTTTGCTGGCGCGTTTAAATACCTGTTGTCAGAAGAATGTCAGAATTTGAACCACCATGGTCCGATCGTTATTGTCCAGTCTGGACGCGGGGATAAAGACATTTTCACGCAGGCCGCTGCTTTTCGGCAGATGGGTGCAGGGCAACTTGAATTTCAGGCCTATCTTAGCGATTACCTTAACGAATTGCGGGAGGCGAGCTAAACATGGACAAGTTACACGAATATATAACCAAGGAAAAGGAATCCAAAACGCTTTTGGTTATGTCTCATTGCGTCTTGGGATTTCCCTCACTAGTTGAAAACATGCGGTGCATTGATGCCTTAGTAGAGTCGAAGGTAGATGTTATCGAGTTACAAATGCCTTTCTCTGACCCGATTGCCGACGGACTGGAGCTTACTGAAGCCTGTCATCATGCGTTGCGACAGAGCGTAAAAATATCGGACCTGTTCTCTTTACTCTCAGAAGCGAGTACGAAACACCGGGAGACGGCGTTTGTGGTGATGACGTACTTTAATCCAATCTATAAATTTGGATTGGAAAAAGCCGCGAGACTTTTGTCCGATTGTGGCGCGAGATCAATTATTATTCCGGATTTACCGATCCATTTGGCTGGTCCTTTTAACAAAATACTAGCGAAATATAATTTGCAAGTCATGCCGATGATGACGGCTCATGATAATGAAGAGCGACGGCAGCGAATTTTGAAATCCAATAATACAATGATTTACTGCGTTGCTCGGGCAGGCGTCACGGGGCGTAAAACCCATTGGAATCGTGATGTTTCCAGTTATTTAGGACGAATACGTGGGACTAAGGATACACTGACAGGCGTAGGTTTTGGCGTGACGGGATTGGATGACATTCGTTGGCTAAAAGGTAAAACCGATGTTGCGATAATTTGTTCCGAGTTTATTCGTCAGTATCGACAACAAGGCCTCGAACATGCCGCTACTTTTATGTCATCGATCACGCAGCTTGCACACAATTAAGTGATTATTTATTTTTTGTAGCTTCAATCAAAACAAATGATGATGAGAACAAGTGGTCTTTTCATAAATAATCTTTGGTTGACTTAACTGTCCTGATTCGGAACGGGATGAATAGCGTCAACCCAGAATAAGCCCGCGGGATCCTCGGCAACGGGAATGTCGAGATTGACCACAACAGGGTCTTGACCGCTACGGACGAGAACGCAGTGTAATGATTCGTCGGTGCAGGCGTTAATTTCTTGATGAGGAACGAAAGGTGGAACAAAAATAAAGTCACCGGGACCGGCTTCGGCGACATACTGCAATTGATCGCCCCAACGCATCCGGGCTTTGCCGCTAACAATATAGATGATACTTTCCAAGTCGCCATGGTGATGTACACCGGTCTTGGCGTCTGGATGAATTTCCACCGTGCCGGCCCATAATTTCTGGGCACCAGCAGTAGCGAAATTAATCGCTGCCGCTCTGTTCATGCCGGGAGTTTGCGGCGTATTAGTGTCAAGATGACTACCACTGATCACTTTAACTCCGTTGTCTCGCCAATCGTCTTGTGTTTCCAATTTCACTCACTCCTAAACCGGCAAAGGGTGTTTTATGTTGATAAAATCAAAGGGTTGTTATTCAACAATAATACCTGCTCCTGTCTATAGTCAAGAGGGCGCTCAGGTTGCTCACGTTCATGAGGCCGCTATTCCGGACCCCCGTAATCAAAATGTGCTGATTCGCGATGTTGGTCAGTTATATCGATATTCTTCGAGGTGCCGAAGGTATTCAAGTCGTCTAGTTGCAGAAGTTTCTGCGTGAAGGTTTTATGTGCATTTTTTTGCTGCGACTGCTCTCTCACTAACGGTGAGAAACGCCGGTTGTTCGAAAGCGAGAACGGGAGAACAATATAACCGACAGCGGGAAAAATCGAAAACATGTACATAAGAATCGTTGCGGTCCCTTTGACTGAAAGTCTGGGCAGCGAATCAACTTTCGGTGGCTGAGCGATCATTTGACGCGTTTTTCTCAGATTAAGAAAGTTTAATATTAAGACCGTTCAGTATTGCAGGGCTGTTCGCCAGAGTGCTATGCCGTTGCTAAGCCCTGTGCTTGACAAGTGTGGCCAAGGAATTCATTCTGGATTGTGAGTAAAAAACTAAATAATAAATGGATGGTCGCGGAAAACCTGGCTCGACTTAATCCAATATTCCATGAAGGAGAATTTCATGCATGACCTGATTATTCGAAACGGTACCATTATCGATGGTACTGGAAACCCACGTTTTGTCGGCGATATTGCCGTTGACGATGGCAAGATAACCTCGGTCGGTAAGATCGGCGGTGTTGCGAAGGAAGAACTGGACGCCTGCGGGAAACTTGTTACTCCCGGTTGGGTCGACATTCACACTCATTATGATGGGCAGGCGACTTGGGACCCCTTGCTTGCTCCGTCAAGTTGGCACGGAGTGACGACAGTTGTCATGGGCAATTGTGGCGTTGGATTTGCACCCGTTAAACCTAAAGATCGTAATTTCCTTATTGAATTGATGGAGGGAGTGGAAGATATTCCAGGTGCGGCATTATCGGAGGGAATTGATTGGCAGTGGGAGAGTTTCCCCGAATACCTCGATTCCTTGGAGTCGATGCCAAGAGTGATGGACGTAGCAACTCAGGTTCCGCATGGAGCCGTTAGAGCTTACGTAATGGGCGATCGATGTAATAAAGACTACGCGCCGACACAAGATGAAATTCAACAAATGGCCGACTTGGTTCGCGAAGGTGTTGAGGCTGGTGCTATGGGTTTTTCTTCTTCAAAAACCCTACTACACAAGGATCTTCATGGTGAATACATGCCAGGTACCTTTGCCGGAAGTGATGAAATGTTACAGCTGGGTTTGGGCATGAAAGATATGGATAACGCCATTTTCGAATTAGTGTCCGATAATCTCGGTGATGATAATGAATGGAGCTGGATAAAAGATTTTGGCGAGCAAACGGGTTTACCAATGACGCTAATTGCGACGTCTCAGGAAGCGTATATCGACGGGAAAATATATAAAATCGCAGAGGAAGCTCGCACCGAGGGTAGAGAAATTCGGCCGCAGATGGCGGGGCGTCCAACGGGAGTTTTACACGGTTTGCAAAGTAACTTTCATGCTTTTGTAGGGCATCCAACCTATGCTTCCCAGCTAGCCGGTTTAGCGCATGATGAATTGGTCGCTCGAATGTTAGATCCCGCTGTGAAAGCCCAGATTCTAAGTGAAAAATCGCTGATAAATACGGGTATTATGAGTGATATGGAAAAAATATTAAGTATTGTATTTCCGTTGGGGGAAAAACCAAATTACGAACCCGAGTATAAAGACAGTATTGTTGGCATCGCTGAGAGTAAAGGCATGTCTCCGATGGAAGTGATGTATGACCTTTTGGTGGCGGATAACGGCAAAGAGCTTTTTTATCAGCCCCTTGGCAGCTACGAAAATTACAACTTGGATGCTCATGTGAAAACAATGCAACACCCCAATATCGTTATGGGTTTAAGCGACGGAGGTGCCCATTGTGGTGTGATCGCCGACGCGGGTATGCCCAGTTTTATAATGACGCACTGGGGTCGCGATAGAAAATCCGGAACCCAGCTCGAGCTTGAGTTTATCGTCAAATCCTTGACCAGAACCACCGCTGAAGCTTACGGTATGTTAGATAGAGGTTTGCTAAAACCCGGTTTTATTGCTGACATTAATATTATCGATTTTGGTGCCTTGCAATTACATAGGCCTGAAGCAATATTCGACTTGCCCGCCGGTGGTAAACGATTGGTGCAACGAGTCGATGGTTATGAGGCTACCGTTAAAAGCGGGAAAGTTACCTTCCGGAAAGGTGAGCATACGGGTGCATTACCTGGAAAATTGGTCCGTCGTCAAAAAATTGATCGTAGTATTGCGGCCTGATTATTGAAGCCGATCGCAGGTTTTCCTTGGGAGAATCTGCAAAGTTATTGGGTGTATTCACTATGGAAAATCCGAGCATAACCTTCATAATAAACGGAAATACCTATAGTCTTCGCGCTACAGACAGTGACGCGATAAGCAAAATAAACAACACTGACCGGCAGCATCTTATTGGCTTATTGGGCGCAGTCGAGCGGCAGGAACAGGCTTCGAAACAAACGGTTCAGCGCACTGCGGATAGCTTGAAGGTTCTGACCGAAACTTCGAGTAACGCGATCGAGTCAAGCACTCATTCTAGGAAAGCAGTGAAAGAAAGCGTGGAAACGGAAAGGCTTAGCGGTCCTCAGGTTGATGACTTAATGGCTCGACTCGTTATGGAGGAGGCGCAACACAAAAAGCCGGGTCTTACTAAGTCGGGTGTTTACAAATTTGTGGGGATTCTGGCGATTGTTATCATAGCATTGATTCTCATTCTTTAAGCTTGGTTAGCTGGAGGCACATTGAAGATTTCACGCTAACCGTAGCTATAGCTTAGATGAGGGTTGCTGACCGATGTGGAGTGCGGTGATTGTGGTGCGGCTTGCGTCTCTATCGAGAGCCGGTAGTCCCGGTTCACTAACTACATTTAACCCAGGCAGTTGCATAGAAAAATTTGCGGGGTCGGGCCGATTGAGCTTCCAGCTCAACCCCTATGGGTTTTACCAACGTTCTTCAGACGTCGACCTCAATAGGGTTGGAGTGCAACGCTTTTCGAAAGTCTTCATCGCCTTGCTTAAGGTCAACGATAATTGCTTTTCCTCTCACTACTGTGGGGTGACTAAACTGGTCAATTGCCGCGGCATAACTATCACGGTCTTGCAGATCATTCCAATAGTTTCTCAAGTTTGGTGTTTCGGTCGTGATGAATTCGTCGATCCAATCAACTTCCAATAATCTGTCAAATATCACCATCATGCCAACATCGGCGAGCGTAAATTGATCGCCTACAATCCATTTTCCATCGGAATTGGCCAATACCCGCTCCAATTCCTGCAGATGCCTGTGCATCGCCTTTACGCTTTGTTCGATGACTTTAAGCAGGGGTTTCATTTTTGTTAGTCTTTTTATGCCAAACAACTTAATTACCATGAAGAATAGGGCGCGTTTTTTTAGTCGATGAAATAACAGGCCTTCGGCAATTCGGTAGTAGGGGATGTAGGTCATCATTGCCGAAAATATAGGAAGCGTCAGGCCCGGAATTGCATTGCCGGCAGTGTCGTTCATTGCGGCAATCGGATCGTCGCCGACGAGCGAGGTCTTGTGTACCCAGTACTCCATAATAGACTTCTTTTCAGGATCCTTCGGTATCAACAAGTACGGGTTTGCCGCGTGACTAGCGGAATATTTTAACTGCTCATGCGACTCATATATGGGATGGCCCTGATGGATGAGAACGGGAACGGTCGCGCCAGGGTTTACTTTCAAAAACGCACGGGAGAGATTTTGATATGAGCCCGTCTCAATTAAGTCGATATGATGAGACTTATAACCGATATCTAATTCAGCCAAGCAGACTCGAATCTTCTTAGAGCAGAGAGAAAAATCGTTGTGGTAAAGTTCCCATATTTGTGAGTGAGGAATGCTCACTGTCTTGTCAATTCCACCCGGCATAGCGCGGGTGGAACGCTGACGGTGTTCGATGACATACCATACGAGGGCCGCAACAAAAATAAACCCGACTAGCATTTGCATAATAAATCCGGTGATTTAATGAACGAAGCGAAGAAAGTTATGTTGAATCCATTGACCGAATTCGTTCATTGAGTTTCTACGTCGAATTTGTCGTAATACGCAGGAACGTTCTATCTATGGTGCTCCGTCCGGTCCCCATTGTACTTTTAGCAGCTGTTCTAAGGGCGCTTTGTGCGACCCCCAGGATTCATTAAATAAATCTCCATCTGTGAAATGTTCCAAGGTGAAGCCAGCGGGATCTTTCCAGTAATCGAAAACCTGACTACCTAAAACGTGTTTTCCTATTCCCCATCGTGCTTCGTAACCCCGATTCGTGAGGAGATCGTGCCCTCTCATCAACATATCCCAATCGGCGATTTCAAAAGCGGCGTGATTGAATTCCAGTTTCCCGGCGTGCACCAAAAACAAGGTGTGATGATCGACAAATTTTTCTCCACGATTGCAGCGCATGAAAGCACCGAGCACAGTTCCGTTATCGTCCAGCTGAATTTCGTCACTGGTCAATAATCCAAAACGTTCTTTATACCAGGCTTCGCTCGTTCGAAAATCGGTCACGTTGATGACACAATGACCTAGGCGCTTAATGACTACCGATGCGTCTTGCAATATAACACGTTCGTTTTGTCGGCCTTGCGTCGAACCTGTATTAAGAGGCAGGCGGCTTGGCACTGGCAGTGTATCGGATTCTGTGATACCAAATACAACGTCTACGGAAAGGCCGTCGGGGTCGGTCAAATGCACTATTTTCCCTCCTCCAGGTAACGATGAATTCTCAATAACTGCTCCGTCTATGGCGGCTATTTCGGTAAGATCCTGCAAGCTGCTTGCCGCAAAGGCCAATCCCAAAAATGCCGGTTCTCCCTGTTCCGCGATATAGATATAAGGAGACGCGTCGGTGCCGCGAGCATAAAGTACGCCGTCCTCTTCGTTGACCTTCATGCCGAAATCCTCTAAAAACTGCCGCTGTTTAGCTAGGTCGGCAACGCTAAACCGCACGTGATGAATATCGATAATTGGGGACATTTTCGCACTCCTGAGAAATGGGTTGAGATAACTAAATAGTAAAACTTGACAGGTGACGAAAAATGTATATATTATCTCGTCACTTGTCAAGTTAATTCGGGTCTGTAGATGTCTAACACTGGAAAACCACCTGTACAGGAAAGAGCGCAAGCGACAAGAGAGAGTTTGCTTGCCGCAGCTACAACTGTATTCGCGAGTACCGGGTACGAAGCAGCGTCGACTCGGAATATTGAAGAAGCTGCCGGTGTAAAGCGTGGGCTAATTCGCTATCACTTTGGCAATAAAGAAACCTTGTGGAAAACGGCTGCGCAATGGATGTTTGAGCGCACCAATAGCGCACTAGATCTGACGTCCCAGCAAGCCGTTGACTTATCACCTGTGGCAGAATTACGGTTGTACGTACGCGCTTTCGTTCAATTTAGTGCGCACCACCCAGAAGTGAATCGTTTAATGATTCGCGAAGGCATGGATGATGATTGGCGGATGGAGTGGATTAGCGACACCTTCGTAAGACCTTGGTATCTGCAACTGCAATTACTTTTTCAACAGGCTAAAGATTTAGGTGCGGTGCCTGCGATAGAGTTTGTGAATTTTTACTACATTTTGACCGGTGCCGGTTCATTGATGTTCTCGATGGCGCCGGAAGCTAGGCGAGTTGCGGGCATCGATACAACCGATGAAAAAATAATAAATGCCCATGCAGATGCGTTGGCGAATTTGCTATTTCCTGAAAATTTGGAGAATCGATAGTATGCGACATTATGATGTAGCCGTTGTGGGAATGGGGCCAGTGGGATCTGCGGCCGCTATTTTTCTTGCTCATGCCGGTTTAAAAGTCGTCACTGTTGAGCGCGATCCAGAAGTTTATGCACTTCCGCGCGCAGTAGGCATGGACGGTGAAGTGATTAGAGCTTTTCAGCGTATCGGCATCGGGCAACCGGTTGCTGATTTAATGCAAGCTGTGCAGCCTGGCGATAGAGCGGGATTTGCCAACAGTCAAAGGGAATGGCTTTTTGGTGCGGATCTGGGTGATTTTGGGAACAATGGGTGGCCGCCGATATCGATGTTTGATCAACCGGAATTCGATCGATATTTAAGAGATTATGCTGCTGATCACAGCAATGTTACCTCCTATAGCGGTTTTGACTTCAAGCGTTTTACGGACGACGGCCAGCGGGTTAGTTGCTCAATTAGCCCTTCGGGCTTAGGTATCGAGAACAAGGAAGAAGTAGAAACAAGCGACGACTCTCTTGAATTTAGTGTTAGTTATGTATTAGCGTGCGATGGTGCTTCTAGTGGTATCAGGAAACGGTTGAACATTCCATGGCGCGATTTGGGATACGATCACGACTGGCTGGTGGTCGATGTCATTGTCAATTCTAAACATACGCTTAATCGGGATACAGTGCAGGTGTGCTCTCCCGATCGATTAGCCACCTATGTATGCACCAAAGACCCGTACCGCCGTTGGGAATTCAAATTAAATGACGGGGAACGGCCGGAAGACATGGTGACGGAGGAAAGTATCAGAACGCTACTGGACCCCTGGACACCGAGAGATAGTTATACCATTCGTCGAAAGGCGGTCTATCAGTTTCATGCAGCTATAGCCGAAGAGTGGAGTAGGGGGCGAGTTTTCCTGGTGGGTGATGCGGCACACCAAACTCCGCCTTTTTTGGGCCAAGGCATGAATGCGGGGATGCGCGACGCGATAAATATTGCTTGGAAACTATCGCTCGTTTTGTCGGGTAGCTCGGATCCTTCATTGTTGACACAGTATCAGGCAGAGCGTGCGGCGCATGCCCAGGATCTTGTGCAATGGGCCGTCGATTTTGGCAAATTAATGGAACAGTTGGCGGCGACAGAAGACGCACAAAATAGAGGGATACCTGTTCCCGAAGTTGAGACCCAAGACAAAAACCAATCATCGGGATACGGACAGGGACGTGAAGCACCGCCGTTGCGTGATGGTGTGATAATCGTCGAGCAAGTGAGCAATGAGGGCTCAACGGGTTACCTGTTTTCCCAGCCAATGGTTAAAGACAATAGTGACAACGTGTTTCTTCTAGACGAAAAACTCGACCAAGATTTTACTATCGTCGTACGCACAGAATCTGAAATTGAGTTGAACGAGATTAGCCGTTCTATCATTAGTAGACTGGGTATGACTATTATTTCATTGGAAGATTTCACAGCAGTTCGCGGTCATTTCGATCGCCTGTTTACGGGGTCGCAGGCAGTTGTGGTGCGTCCCGATCGCTACGTGTTTGGCCACACGAGCGATCAGCTCGACTTGAATCAATTGCTGGCACAGCTAGCGGATAAGCTACATCTTGAGCTCTAACAATCACGTTTTAAGCCCTAACAATTACATTTAACTCTACAGCAATTTTATTTAACAGGTAGGAACTACAGATGAAACTAGTCACTTTTACCACAGCAAATAGCACTCGTATCGGAGCGATTGTCGACGACAAGCTTATCGATTTTTCTTTGGCTGCACCGACCTTACCCACAAACATGAAGAGCTTTTTGTGCGGCGGCAACGATGCTATGGCCGTTGCCGAAGCATCGCTTGGCAATACCGGTGCTGCCATTAAACTTGACGAGGTTCGTCTGGAAGCACCCATTCTTAATCCGGGAAAAATGCTGGCTATTGGTCTCAATTACGCGGACCATGTTGCGGAAAGTGGCATGGAAATGCCGAAACACCAAATTTGGTTTAACAAACAATGGAACTCTGTCCTGGGCCCGGATCAAAATGTTGATATTCCCTCCGTTGCTCCAGACTTTATCGATTACGAAGCCGAGATGTGTTTTGTCATTGGCCGAACTTGTCGTCATGTACCGGTAGACCGTGCTCACGAAGTGATTGCTGGATACACCTGTGGGAATGACGTATCGGTGCGGGATTGGCAACTACGGACTCCTCAGTTTACGATCGGTAAATCCTTTGAGACACATGGCCCAATAGGCCCTTGGATCGTCACTGCCGACGAATTTGGTAATCCTCACAATAAATCCATCAAGTGTTTTATCAATGAAGAGAAACGCCAGGACTCAAATACCGAACATTTAATTTTTAATTGCTTTGAGCAAGTCGCCCATTTGAGCGCCGCTTTTACTTTGAACCCCGGTGACGTGATTTTCAGTGGTACACCGAGCGGCGTCGGTGGAGCTATGAAACCGGGCCAATTTCTGAAAAACGGTGACGTCATGCGTATTGAAATTGACGGAATAGGATCCTTGACTAATACCTGTGTCGACAAGCAAGCAGAAACAATTATTGATTGAGTACCGAATCTAGAACACCTTATAACATATTGACAATATCGCGAGTGGAATTATAAGGTTTAAGCGATTAATCGACTAGATTTTTTACTGAATGCTGCGCAAGGGAAATGCACTCGCTAGCTAGTTTCACTTCATAGGTCGAGGGACAAGATAGGTCGAGGTACTAGATAGTTAGGGGACTAGGTAGTTAGGTGATTATGTCGTTAGGCCATTTGGTCGTTAGTTCATTAGATCGGCAATTTTGTCGCGCTGGTCTAAAGCCATTAAAAGGGCTAGTTCGCCTTCCTGTATTTGATCTAGAATGGCTTTAGCACCCGACAATGGGCAATCGGAGAAAGTTAGTTTCGTGGTGGGCATGTGCTCTTTAGCCGCGGCTGCGATCACCTGCGATACTTCGCCCGGTTGTCGTCCACGAAGATAATTGGGTAACTCGGCGATGACTAAGTGATCCGGGGCCATAGCCAATGCGGACCGGGTCATTGATTCGATTTCAAAATCGCTCCGATCTCCCGCTGCACACAACAGTAAGTTTTTTTTACCTGAGCTCATGCTGCCCCATGTTGAAGCCATCGCGTCCATACTATGAACGTTGTGAGCAAAATCGACTACGACCGTTGCGCCGCGATATTTAAAAATATTACCGCGCCCGGGATTGTCATTTACGTCGCTGTTGAAGCTCATTAGCCCGCAGCGAATAGCTTCAACAGAAATATCTAAGTGGAAAGCGATAGCTACAGCGCCCAGTGCATTTTGAACATTGTGCTTGGCTGCACCATTCAAACACATTGGCACATCTTTCACGTCTATTACCGGTATGCGCTGGCCGTCGCGTTCAAAAACCATCATGCTCTGGTCAAGATAGCAACATGCCCCGGGATATTGTTTCAATACGGGGTTGTCTTTGGATAGTGAAAACCAGCAGATATTTTTTTGAGAAATGTTGCTTGCTTGCTCATTTTCTGGCAGCGCTTCAGCATACGCGACTAGATTGCTGTCATCCGCGTTGAGAATTAGAATGCCGTTTTTATCGAGGCCTTTTGCGACAATACATTTAGCTTGGGTAAGAGCTTCGAGCGTATTGATACCGTATTGACCCAGATGATCTTCGGCAATATTTGTTACCAGGGCGACGTCAACATTAGGAACGGGTAAGCCCCTGCGCAACAAGCCACCACGCGCGACTTCTAACAAAGCAACTTCTACGCCCGGATGGCGAAGTAAAGTCCGCGCTCCACCTGGACCGGAATAATCCCCACTATCTATGATGGTTTCACCGACGCGAATAAAGTCCGTAGACGTCACGCCGCAGCACAGGTTCGCCTCAGCCATGATGGCCGACGTCAGTCTGACGGTGGTTGATTTCCCGTTGGTGCCCGTTACATAGACGGTCGGGACTGACTTAAAATTTCGCCACTGCAGGGTAGAGCTAGTCGGTAGATCTATGATTGGCCAAACCTGTGAATAATTCCCGTATCCAAGGGAAAACTCATCGTCATCGGCAAGCCAGGGAGCACCGTGGGTTTCCGCCTCAGACACTAACGAGAGCAGCGAGGGGTTGATTTCATCGGCGATCGTTATCGACAAGCGCTGGATCATTGATTCCAGTGGTTCGATTTCTTCTGGCACCATACCCGGCTCGAGTCTTTTTCGCAGCTCAATACAAGTGAGTTGCCATGCACATTCGTTAATGTCGGTCGCTGCGTAAAGTGCGTCAATTGGCGCACTGAGGCAAACGCTGATGCCGTCTTCAAAAATACGGAAAATGGTTTGCTCTGTCGTCCAGCCAACGCCGTCTAACAGTAGTCTTGCAAAGCCTTGCCAGCAGTTTGCGACTTCTTTTTTGTCAACGCCGTCTACCCACGCATCCATTATCGCGCCGGGAAACTGCCACAAGAAATTCTTACCTGTCAGACGGCGACTGTCGTCTATTTCTAGCTTGAGATGGCTCATTATTTTTCTCGCTAGTCACTCTCTTCATCATGTTCGGAGACTAAGCGCACACCGCGATCGTCCTTAACGATTTTCATCCCGCTTTCTAGAACAAAGGGATCGGGTTCGGCTGACTCCAGCATTGATTCTACGGTGTCTAGCGGTTTCCGGCTGGTGGTTTGGGCGTCACCGGTTGCGCCGTCAAAATGGATGATCTGTTTCCAGCAGCGGGTAATGGCATCGCCGAATATGATGACCAGATCGTCGACTTCTGCGAGTTCTAACGCTCGATCGATTGCGGTGACTTCGTCGGGAATAACAAGTATTTGATTTTCGGCAATACCGGCCTGAATCAAGGTGTTTTTCATGTGCAGAGGTACTTCGTCAGATTCACGTCCGCGAAGATTATCGTCGCGCTTTAAAACATAGAGGTCAAACTTACCGGCGGCTGCGTTTGCGATGTTTTCGAGATCGATATCTCGGCGGTCGCCCGGGCCAGCAATCACAACAATGCGTTTACCGTTGACCGTCAGTTTGCTAGCCAGATCACTCATGTAGCGCACGCCGTCTGCGTTGTGGGCGTAGTCGAGTATGACTCTGAAGGGGTGCTCATCGTACACATTCATTCGGCCCGGTGCCTGGAAAAATGTTGTGTTGAAAGTGCGTAAGCCGTGGCGAATATCTTCGAGAGATTTTCCCATACTGAAGGCGAGGGCAGCTGCGAACATCACGTTTTGCACGTTATGCATCGCTTTGCCTTCGAGTGTGGCAGGAACAAGATGGGTCCATAATAGTGGTATGTGCGAGCCGTTATCGTATAGGGTTATCATATCGCCATTGATACCTTTTTCCAGTACGACGGCGCGGCCTCCGGACCGAATGTGTTCACGTACTAGGCCGTGACCGGTGTTCATGGTGACGTAGCAAAGGTGCTCGGCCTTGGTAAAGTCTGCCATTTTCAAGCAGAGAGGATCGTCGGCGTTGAGTACCGCGGTGTTTCTCGCGACTTCGACAACAATCCGTTTGACTTCCGCTAATTGGTCCAAGGTATCGATACCACGCATGCCCAGGTGGTCTTCTTGAATGTTCAATACAGCCGCGACATCGCTTTCGCTGTAACCAAGACCTGCTCTAGCAATACCGCCTCTCGCGGTTTCCAATACGGCAATATCAACTGAAGGATCCCGTAGCACGATTTTGGACGATACCGGGCCTGTCATATCACCTTTCACCGAGAGATGTCCGTCGATATAAACCCCATCTGTCGAGGTCATACCAACGACATGGCCGGCGGTTTTGAGAATATGAGATAACATCCGGGAAGTCGTGGTTTTACCATTGGTACCCGTAATCCCGGCGATTGGAATACGAGTCGGTGCGCCAGGTGGAAAGAGCATTTCCATAACCTTGCCGGATACATCTCGAGCAGTCCCCTCGCTGGGTGCGACATGCATACGGAAACCCGGCGCCGCATTAATTTCAACGATGCCTCCGCCAATTTCCTTGTAGGACTGGGTAATATCTGAAATGAGGAAATCTACACCGCCGATATCAAGCCCCACAGCGCTAACTGCTCGTTCTGCCATTGCTCTGTTATCGGGATGCACAATATCAGTGACATCTATTGCAGTGCCTCCCGTCGATAAATTGGCAGTGGCACGCAGATAAAATATCTCTCCATCCGGCAATACAGAATCGGGACTGAGTTCCGCTTCTTCCAGTAAGCGCCGAGCCTGTTTGTCGAGCTCAAGACGAGTCAGTACTTTTTCATGGCCTACGCCTCTGCGCGGGTCCTCGTTTACGGCGTCGATGAGTTTTTCGATAGTACTATTGCCATCGCCAATAACATGCCCCGGCACGCGTTTCGCTACTGCTACCAGTTCGCCATTGACGACCAGCATTCGATGATCCATCCCCTGCAGAAAAGACTCCACCAGGACCGCGCGACTGGTGCCATGTTCCTTAGCAAAGTCAAAGGCGACTTCAATCTGCTCGGAGGTCGTTAGATCGATAGAGACTCCTCGACCATGGTTGGCATTTAGCGGTTTAACAACGACCGGGTAGCCTATTCTTTCGGCGACTCGAACGGCTTCACGAGCGGAGTAAATCATGCGCTGTTGAGGTACCGGTAAACCCAAATCGTTAAGAAGATTATGGGTATCTTCCTTATCACAGGAAATTTCGACGGCGATGTGGCTTGTTTGGCTAGTGATAGTCGCTTGAATTCGTTGTTGATATTTACCATGGCCGAACTGAACCAAGCTGTAATTATTGAGACGTAACCACGGAATGTCACGTTCTTCAGCGGCTTTAACCAACGAGCCGGTACTGGGTCCAAATTCCTTACGTTGACTAAAGCGAACAAAATCAGTGAGTTCTTCGCTGAAATCGAAATCATCTTCAATACGGCTATGTAGTTGGCTTTTTATTGATTCGGGCATTAGAGAAATTAAGAGGTTTCTACCCAATTTTGCGGCCTCGATCCCGACATCACGTTGTTTGTATTCATACACCAAATTGTATTGACCGACTTCGCCCGCGCCTCGGGTTTTGCCAAAGGTAACTTCTACTCCCGCTATACACTGGAGTTCGAGGGTGACATGCTCCCAAATATGGCCTATCCAGGTACCGTCATCTTCTTTTAGTCGCCTTACAAACCCGCCCGGCTCTCCGTAAGAACAACCATGTTCTGCTAAACTAGGAAGCGCCTTTAGCAAGCCTTCGATAAAATCTTCGCCTAATTTAACAGAGGGCCATTCTTCCAAAATTCCGATGTCGACCACGTGGCGAATGACGGGAAAGCGCGCATAAACGTTGGGGCCGACGTATACATTTGAGGATAATATTTTCATTATAATGATCCACTTATTTGGTGTTTATTGGCGATCTAATGTAATCGATGATCGACGAAAAAATAGTCCTTTTTTTAAGCTTACAACATTATGGCTTAAATGCCTCCCGACTGGCCGTATCGTAACTCGAGCCGGAACTCAGCATATGGACTTTTAGTCCGAGCATGGTTAAGGCTGAACCCGAACCCGCTTCGGCCATTGAGCTGTATTGGAGGCCGGCGGGGTCTATCACTAGTACGCTTCCACTACCGACAACTTCGAGTATATTATTGGGTGCTATGAACACGGCGGTATCCTCGTCAATACCTAACGCTGAGGCGAAGGGATTGTAAGCAATAGCTGACATGAGCCTACCCCAGCGGTTTCGTTCGCTGAAGTGCTGATCGAGTATCACCTTGTTGATCAAGCCTAATCCCGGTGCCAACGTCACCCCGTTTTCGTTAGGTAGCGTATCAGCCGAGCCTCCGGCTATCATATGTTCCGGCATTATCGCAGCACCTGCAGATGTACCTGCAACATGAACACCCGCAGAGTTGAGTCGACGAATTGCCTGCGCGATCGGTGTACCACCCAATATCGTAGAGAGGCGCAATTGATTGCCGCCTGTCATAAAAATGCCGGTTGCTTTTTCCAGCTCCGCTATATTAACTTCGTTAAGCGCATCGTCTCTGCCTTCTATCGGCAAAGATACGGCATTACCAACGCCTAACGCTCGAAATAACTCTTCGTAAGTTGCGCCAGTATCGTCCAATTGAGACGCTGTAGGTATGATGACAATACGGGCTTTTTCGCCGCCGCAGAGTTCAACAAATTTTTTCAAAATTACCGGGTTCTGAATTTTCTCTTCAGCGCCACCGATGGGAATCACGTAACCGCGTGTTTCGCCTTCAGCAATTTTTGCTGGACACATATATGACCTCTTGACTGATAGTAACAATAATGTAGTAGAATGTTGTGCTGATTAAAACCGCCCTCTGCTTATTCCTGCTCGAAAAATCCTTTTTTTACTCTTTTGTTGTCATACCTGTGCCACTGTCCCATTGCCATAACATCCGTGATGGAAAAATGATGATCAATCGCAAGCAAATCCGCATCGCAGCCGACACTAATTTGACCTTTGTTTTCCATTCGCAAGAGTTTTGCGACATTGCGGGTAAAAACGGGCAATATTTGTTCAAGGTCCAAACCTGATTCTATTGCGTCTTTGAGAGTCTGAGAGAGAGTATTGGGGTCTCCGAAATCCATGTGCGTCAGTTCTCCCTGTTCGGAGAAAAACGGCATGCAACCTCCACCGTCTGAACTGACGGTGACTTGCTCGAGCGGTAGTCCCAGCTCAATGATATCGACCAGCGCTTGTGCGGCGCTAATACCAGGTTCGACTGCATTCTTTGGGAAAGCGGTTAAATCAATGTAGCAACCGCTGCTGAGCAGATTACAAGCGTGCTGAAACAGCGGTTTATTGCGATTAACATGGGTAGGATGAAAAACTCGTGGCGGAATTTCGGTCTCTGCAATAGCCCGCTCGATCAAGGCGAGTTTTCGGTCTCCATCTCCAAGATGAAAATGAATAATTCCAGCTTTACCTGTCATCAGTCCCGCAACGTGAGCTTCACTGGCCAGGCGTATTATTTCATCGAATTGCGGTTGGCTCGATCGATGGTCGCTTATTGCAAACTCTCCAATCCCAATGACTGGCTCAATAAAAACGATATCACTTCGCGCACTGCCGGTAAGCGTCGTTAGTGGTAAATGGTATCCGCCGGTCCAACAAAACGCCGACAGGCCTTGTTCTCGCAAAGCATAAACGGTTGATACCAACTCTCCTGTGGTACGGGCCGTGTCGTCAGTCCCCAATAAGCCAACGACCGTTGTGACACCGGCAGAAGTAAATTTACTAAGGGGTACCGGGGGTACGCGGGTAGAAAATCCCGCTTCACCACCGCCACCGGTAATGTGTGAATGACAATCGATAAAACCGGGAATAACTGTTTTCCCGGCAAAATCTACACTATCGACAGCCAATTCTGGAGGAAACTGCATGCGAGTATCGCTGATGGCCAAAATTTTGCCGCCGCCGATTAAGAGTGATTTCGTACCTACCGGTTCTGGGTCATACAGATTGGCGTTCTCGATCAAAGTTAGGGGCTGTTGCAGTGGCATGTGTTTTTAGCGCTAGTGAGGAAATGGGGCATTTTACCCAAACCCAGTGGGAATAACGAGCGTAGCGTTAAGTATTTAGTGTCGTTATTTCAGACCACCCTGCAAAGTGGCGTAAATAACTGAAATAACTGAAATAACTGAAATAACTGAAATAACTGAAATAACTGAAATAACTGAAATAACTGAAATAACTGAAGATTGCGTCACCACGGATTAGGCTGGCTTCTAAGTTCTTTAAACCGTAGAACTCTAGTGACCGTCTTTACCTATATTGGCTACACTTGAACAGGGGTTCACCCCGATCAAATGCATCGTGCTCTGGCACACCGACATCTCGTAAGCCTACAATTGGTGCGCCTACAACGGGTGCGCCATAGTTGATGAATATAGCGCTTCAATTAGGAAAGGGTTTTGCTCTATATCGCTATCCAGAAACGGCTGAAATTTTCGCTGTATTTATATCGGTCGCCATTTCTGCTGAGGGATTTACGAGCTCGTTGAGAGCGTCTGGACGGCCCTTGCACGCCTGTACTAATAGCTCTTTATTTTTGGCCAACAACAGTCCAAACGCTTCCGCGGCTTTTTCGTCTACCCCGGCAATTTGGCTTTCAAGTAATGCTGTGAACTGCTCGCCCAATTCGAGCATTTTGTCATAGGCGTCTGCTTCTTTTTTGTCTTCAAACATTGAATCATCCCGGTCACATTTCCACATTGCTACAACGGCCATTTTCTTTCTCCTTTTTAATTGCTAGCATTAATACTGTATATTAATACAGTGCAAAAAAAATGCAACCGATTTCCTTTATCACTTTCATCATTATTCCACGCGACTGGCGTACGCATACATACAAAAAATCCGATGATTGAACATCTCGCGATGTAAGTTGGCTTAAAGCTGGACTTTTATGGTGAGGACTTTTATTCTTCCAAGGCCTTGGCGTTGCCGCTTAAGTTGCAAACAGCTTTTTGGGCTTTGTTTCCCTTCGAGTTCATCATCAACCTACTAAACAGTGACCCCTTTACCATTGAGTGATATTCGCTTTTTCCTTCAGTACGCGCTCCGCCATAAAAACTCCTATTTTCTGGGTATTTGTGCCTTATTCTTGACCAATTGGCTTGTCGTCAACATACCTTTGCATATTGGTAAAAGTATTGATTTATTGAGCTCGTCTGTCGAAGAAAATTATGCAGAGTTACTCACCCACATTTATACGGTAATCGGCTTTGCAGTTTTAATGATGTTTACTCGCACCCTATCGCGAATGCTGTTCTTCAATCCAGGTCGAGATCTAGAGCGAGAGCTAAAAGACGATACGTTTACGCAATTGACCCGGTTGCAAAGAGAGTTCTATAGTCAGCATGAGGTGGGAGCCCTAATTTCGATTACTAATAACGATATTAGTGGTGTTAGAGCAATGGCAGGCATCGGCATGATGCAGATATTTAATATTGGTTTTGCCTTGTCTTTGACGCCGATAAAGATGTGGCAAATATCTCCTGTATTGATGATGTATTGTATCGTGCCTATTATTGTCGCTTTCATCGTAGTGAATTATTCGATCTCGATAATGCGTGAACTAATGCGTAGAAGAATGCTGGATTTGCAAACGCTCTCCACCAGCACGGTAAATTTTCTAAATGGTGTGGAAGTGATAAAAAACCATCATATTCAACCATGGGCGGTCACAGAATTTGAAAAAGATAATCAAAACTTGTTGGAGTGTTCTTTAAAACAGTTGAGAATTCGCACCTTCTTTCTGCCCATACTGGAATATACAGATGGCGTATTGAAAATTCTCATACTGGCTGTTGGGGGGCTGTACTTAATAGAAGAGTCGATGTCTTTGGGGCAACTTACAGCGTTCCTTACCTACGCTACGTTATTGGCAATGCCGTTTATATCCTTTGGACGAATTATTTCGGTATTTCAAATGGGTATGGTAAGTGTGAAAAGTATCCGCCGAATTCTTCTTGCTGATTCGACTGATTTACCGTCGTTCAGCGGTTTAGATCAAACTGCATTGTTTAGCAAAGGGCTGAGAGTAAAGAATCTTAGGTTCGCGTATGAGCCAATGGACAATGGAGAACCAAGTGAGCCGGTCCTGAAGGATATTACTTTCGATATTAAACCCGGGGAAAAGATAGCCATTCTCGGTAAGGTGGGTAGTGGCAAGACGACACTCGTCAATTGTTTAAACGGCTACTTAAAAGTAGCACCAGGTCAGGTTTTTGTCGACGACTATGATATTGCGGAACTGTCTAGGGCGGATTTGCGGAGTTCGGTAAGAACTATTACTCAAGAGCCATTTCTGTTTTCCGATACAATTCACAATAATATTGAGTTTGGTTCCAGTAATGCCAGCGACGTTATAACTATCAATGAGGCTCTTTACCAAAGTGATATGTTAGATGAGGTAAAGCAATTCCCTCTTGCAGAGGAAACCCTTGTTGGCGAAAAAGGTATTTTGCTGTCCGGCGGACAAAAACAGCGATTAAGTTTGGCTCGCGGTCTGTTCACGCCGTGTAAACTTATTGTTCTGGATAATATGTTGTCGGCGGTCGACAATGAAACGGAACGTTTTTTGTTGACCCAAATTTTCGAGAATGTCCGTAGCCAGAGTACTCTTATTGTTTCCCATCGACCGGAAGTTTTAGAACGAGTCGATTCGATTTTAATGATGGAGGATGGAGAGATCGTTGCACGCGGCAATCATCAGGAATTGCTTAAAACGTCTGCTGCATACCGTGAAACCTGGAGTCTTCTTCAAAAAGGAGGGAATGGGATTGATCCTGATCCTGATCCGGTGGTGAATCCAAACGCCAAACAACAAGAGGTCGTTCAATAATGGCAAACTCCTCTTCAGCTGAACCTGTTCATGAGAGAAAGAATTCAGAGGTTACGCTAAAACAAAACCCTGCGCAGGAAAGCCCAGAACCCGCCAATTCCCGTCAGCGCGAAAGTTGGATTGATGTGAAATTACTTAAGCAGTTTTCACGATATCTTCGTCCATATCGTAAAGAGCTCATTATCGGCTTGCTCCCGATTCCTATATCGGTGACTTGTAGCATTGCATTCCCCTGGCTGATTATTCAAATCATTGATACGCAATTAATCACTCGGCTTTGGGAGGGCATGCCTTTTTGGATATTTCTGTTGAGTGTCGTGCTGGTGAGCAATTATCTGGCTAATACCTGTTATAGCTATTTCTTACAAAAAGCAGCACAACAGGCGATTCGTGATTTACGAAAGGATATGTTCGACCGCGTATTGCATTTTCCACGACGATATTTTGATAGCACGCCGATGGGCGTTACGCTTACGCGGCTTACCAGTGATTTAGAAGCCATCAATGAATCGCTCGCTTCTGGTTTGTTGTCTATGATGCGCGATCTGCTCATTACGGTAGCGTTACTCATATTCCTCACATCGATAAGCTGGCAACTAACACTTGTGACTTTGGTTGTAGCTCCTCCAATTTATATCGTAATTAGGCTATTACGCCGCCGACTACATCAGGCTTATTTACAATCACGTTATATTTTGTCGCAAGGAACAGGGTATTTGCAGGAATGTTTACAGGGTATGAAAACCATTCAGTTGTATTCTGCTGAAAAAGAAGTGCAGTCGCGTTACCAGCAGTATACCGAAGCGTTTTTTCAAACACAGTCGCGATCGAATTTTTACGATGCAGGATTGTTTGCCGTAATTGAAGGTATTACCACGATTAGTATGGGGTTGATCATATGGTATGGAGCCACTGAGATTCTAGCGGCGACCATCACTCTTGGGGTGTTAATTGCATTTATACAAACGCTTGACAAGATCTTTGTGCCCATCAGAGATGTCACCTCACAAATTGCTTCGATACAGCGTGCGCTAGCCGCTCTTGCTCATATTGAAGTCATCTTTCGCGAGCCAGTAGAAAACGAAAATGATCCGGAGCTCATTGCAAATATCGAAAGCTCTCTTCTTAAAGGAGAGTTGGAAGCATTCGAATCGCTGGAATTTAAACACGTTCGGTTTCGCTATAACAGTCACAGTCCTTACGTTTTAGATGATGTTTCTTTTACCTTGCGTCGAGGTCAAAAGATTGCTCTTGTCGGTAGTACTGGATCTGGGAAGTCGACAATATTGCGCCTTTTGACCAAGACCTATGATAATTATGAGGGAAGTATCACGCTTAATGGCATGGAGTTGAGCGGCATACCGAAGCCGCTGGTTGCCCAGTTTTTTTCCTTAATGCAGCAGGAAACCTATCTCTTCAACAAAAGCATCGATTTCAACATTAGTCTAGATCGGCCGGGAATTGATCGCGCAGCAACGCAGGCTGCTGCTCGTTATGTCTATGCGGACGAGTTTATCGAAAAACTGCCAATGTCTTATGATTTTGAGCTTGTTCAAAACGGCGGCAATCTATCGGCTGGCCAAGCGCAACTCGTAGCGTTTGCAAGAGCTATTGCAGGAGGCAGTGATGTTGTATTGCTCGATGAAGCAACCAGCTCCGTCGATTCGATAACCGAACACATGATTCAGCGGGCAATCAATCATGTTTTTGCTGAAAAAACGGTGATCGCTATTGCTCACAGATTAAGTACTATACAACATTCGGACCAAATTCTTGTATTAGATCAAGGTAGAATTATCGAACAAGGAAACCACGAAACATTACTAGCACTTTGTGGTTTTTATGCTAATTTAGTAGAGGTAGTTGACGAATAATGACCGATGATCGACTTAGCAGTATAATACTGTACCGTGTTCGTATGGATGGGTATACTCTAGGCATGGATCACGGTTTTTGATTGCCGTACGTCATTCTTTTTTGCTTTCCAGTGTTAACCGAAACTTTGTCGATGTAGGCGCTTTCCATTGCCAATTTGGTTGATTAACCATTATTTTAAATTGAATTTTAACTTATGAACGTAGAATTTGTTAATCCCTTTCTAGAGGCAATAGCTGAAGTCTTGTTAACAATGGCTCAAACTGAGTGTAAGCCCGGTAAGCCCGCAGTAAAGAAGGACTCTGTGTCTTTTGGCGACGTCTCCGGGATCATCGGCATGTCTGGAGAAAAAGTAAAAGGCTCCTTTGCGATCTCTTTTTCAAAATCGGTCATTCTTGCGGTTACCGAAAGGATGCTGGGAGAAAAAGTGACGTCTATTGATTCAACTGTGGTGGACTTGGTCGGAGAGTTGACTAACATTGCTACCGGTGGGGCGAAAAAACGGCTTGCCGAAAACGACTACGATTTCGAGCTTGCGACTCCGGTTGTTGTCAGTGGCGAAAAACATGAAATAGTTCACGTATCTAAAGCGCCCACCATTATCATTCCGTTTACGTCCGACGTCGGCGATTTTTTTGTCGAGGTTAGTTTTTCCTAAGTCCAATTAGTTCGAAATAGAAATGCTGACAGAAGGACCTTTAGTTTAAATTGACTCTCACCGGACCTGTCAAAATTGCAGGGGAATGACCTTAGTCCTTAGCAGTTCTGTCAAGTCCGACGCCGGTAATGGCCGGCTGAATAGATACCCTTGACCCTGAAGACAGCCTAAATCTTTCACGGAGCGAGCTTGCTCCAGCGTCTCAATTCCTTCGGCGACTAACTCAAAACCCAGACTTTGGGTCAGTCCAGTCATGCCTTTTAATAGTAGTTGGGTGTTTTTCTTGGGGTCTGAGTGATGCAGGTCTTCGATAAAAGAGCGATCAAGTTTGACATAATGAGCGGGCAGTTGAGTTAAATAGCTCAAAGACGAATAACCGGTTCCCCAATCATCGAGTGAAATAATAATCCCTTCCCCATGCAACTTATTGAGCGTACTGATTACCTTTTCCCAGTTGCCGATCGCGGCGGTTTCAGTCAATTCTACCTCGACCGATTCGCGGGTTAGTTCGTACTTGTTCAGGGTCTCTAGTAATCTCTGAGTATAATCCTCTTTTAGTAATTCATCGGGAGAGGCGTTGATGGAAATAACGGTTTCAATGCCAGTTTCCTTCCATAACCGCAATTGTTTACAAACCTCCTGAATAATATATTGACCGATGTCGCAAATAAGATCCGCTTCTTCAGCAATGGGTATGAATTCCGCCGGAGAAACGAAGCCCAGCTCGTCGTGTTGCCAGCGAACAAGCGCTTCAAGGCTCATTATTTCGCCGGTTTCGAGGCTAATTCTCGGTTGGTAGTTAATGGATAGCGCGTGGTCGTTCACTACATTACGGAGATCTTGTTCCAGTTTTATGCGACGCTCCATCTGTTCAGCGTACTCGGGATCAAACCAGGCAATATTGTCGTTATTATTTTTGGCCCGATACATCGCGATATCTGCATTTCGGAGTAGCTCATCAATTGTTGTGCCATTCTCCGGAGCGCTGGCTATACCGATACTTACGCCGCACTTTATCATACGACCTTTGACGTTGAGGGGGTCGGAAACTTGTTCGATGAGCCGAGCGGCGACATTATAGGCATGCTTTTTATTGCATTCCGGCAAAACAACAATAAATTCATCTCCGCCTTGTCTTCCGAGGGTGTCCATCGATCGCATGCAAGTGAGAAAACGGGTAGATAGCTCTTGAAGGACACAATCTCCCGCATCGTGGCCCATTGTGTCATTGATTTCCTTAAACTTGTCCAAGTCGAGAAGCATCAGCGTGACAGAATTTTTGTTACGGGCCTCCAATTTCAGGGCCTGGTTGGCTCGTTCGAGCACTAGTCTGCGATTCGGCAATTGGGTGAGTGGGTCATAAAAAGCTAATGCTTCAATTTCGCTCAAATGGTGAAGGCGTTCGGAAATGTCTTCAGCGACTCCAACAATTCGAGTGGCTTTACCATCTTCATTTCGATCAATGACCCGGCCACGCATCTCGATATGCAATTCGTGGCCATCATTATGGATCATTCTTAGGCGAACAACGTCGCTGTTTTCATCGCCAGTGATGAGTCCTTTTAAGGTTTTGATCAGGTGTTTGCGATCGTCGGGGTGAACATTATCGGTAAATTTGAAAGCAGTTGAGTCGGAGGAGGGGGGGTATCCCAATAGCTGAAAATAGCTCTGGCTGCGAAAAGATCTCTTTTCCTGCGGATACATTTCCCAGACACCTTCTTTAGCTGTTTCAAAGGCTAAATTTAGGCGTTCTTCGCTCAATCTCAAACTTTCCTGAGCCGCGACATCCGGAGAATAATCGTAGATTACGCCCGTCGTAAACAGAGGGCTTCCTTTTTCGTCGCATGTAGTGATTCTCCCTAGGGTCATTAGAGTTAAATATCTATCGTTCGCTCCTTTTATTCTATATTGATATCGAAACTGCGGGTTTTCTGCAGATATGCTCGTAAGAACCCGGTAAACATGTTTTTTGTCATCTGGGTGAATACGAGAGAACCAAAACTCCATTGAGAAAGTATCCTGACCTTCCAACCCTAAAATCTGACGGTGGCGTTCGTCAATATGGAAAATTTCCTCTTTTACATTATAATCCCATAGTCCTCCGCCAATAATATCCAGAGCAAGTCGCAAGCGACTCGAATTTCTTTCTACGGTTTGAATTCTTTCAATATCATCGGTTATGTCTTCAAAGAGTCCGACGGCGTAAACCGGCGTATTATCGCTGTTAAACTGTATTGAAACTTTATCCCTTACCCATAAGTAGTGACCTTTTCTGTGCCGAATCCGATATTCTTGCTCGAGGAAAAGGCCCTTGGGGTTTTTAAGAAAACCTCGGTAGTTCTCGGAGACTATTTTCTTATCATCGGGGTGAATAATTTCGAGGAGGGTATCGAAGCCTATTAGATTATTAATATCTTCTGGTAGATAAAGATCCTTTTGGCATAAAGAGGTCAGTGCAACTGAATCGGAGTCGAAATAGTAGGTCCAGACATAAAAACCCATATTTGAAAATAGAGTTTGCCAGGTATTTAAGGTTTCCGATACATGCTCGATCATCGGTGCTGTGTTGTCGACTTCTTGCCCTAGCAGCGCAACTTCTGTTAGTTCGTTTTGTTCGCCAAAGACCGGAGACGCTTCGACGTGCAGGGAAAGCTTATGCAAAGGCATTACCAGCTGGATATTGGATGTATGCACTCGTGGGTCGTTTATGACTGTTTGAACAATATCGGCTAATTCCGGGCAAGAAATAACATCCGGAGAATTGAGCGTAGTACCTGGTTCAACAACAACCATTTCTTGAGCTTGCAGAAGTTTAGCTGCGGTCAAATTTAAGTAGGTCAATTTCAGGTTTTTATCAACGGATAGCACAAGAGCCGATAGATTGTTCAGAAGTTGTTTGATGCTATGAAATCGGTCTTCGCCAGATGCATCAGTCCCGGAAGCAGGCGCAGTATTATTGATTGTTTTTGTCTCTTGCATACGATTATTTAGAAATTGCTTGTCGAACGAGAAGATCGGCGTCAAATGACGACTTGCTGTTGTTTGGAAACGATTATCCGATTTTTTCGCCAGTTAAATAAAGTGTAAATTTTATAGCATAGCACTCTAAATAACACTAGATATAGCCGATTTAAGGACTCGTTGGAAATAGGTGATGAAGTCGGTTGCCGCTTCCTGTTTATTAGTAGCAGCTTTGTAGTTATCCGTAGCTTTGTTTCATTGAGGCAATCGGAGACATGTTAAGTCCGTGATTAGGAATAGGATAACGCAAGCCATTTGCGCTTAATGCTTTTAATCCCTCTAATGCTTTCGGTAAAAAGCTCGGCGGAATTGCGAGTAACAATTCGTCATCTAAAACACCGCCAAATTTTCTTTCGGCATAACAGGGTATTGATAGTGATGGTTCGCCGGTCTTTAATGCTCTTCCCCATGAATCGGCGCAAGCGCTTTCGCCCACACAGCTAAATTCAAGCTTCTTGTAACCGGACCACTGCAACCCGTTTATCAAGGTGATCATTTGGCCTGGAGTTGCGTAAATAAGACAAATATCAGGATTGCCCAACCGTTCTGATGTTAGCGGAGAGACGGCCAGAGCTTTGTAGTTTCCATCGCTGGCACAATCCATTTCTGCTTGATGTTTGGCGCTGTCTTTTAAAGAACTGTACCAGACACCGTTAAACTGATTTCCGCTTAAGAATTCTTCGTCTCGTGGATGAAGACCGACAACGGCACCGCATTGCGCTCCCATTAAGTTCTCCATCGTGACGCCGATAGTGTAACCAATCCAGCGTGACTGTCCGACAATTTGGTCTGTGTTAAGTTTCTCCAGTGGGTCTGGGCGTTTTATATTGCGTATCGCTTCCATTTCTTCAACAGACTTAAATCGTTTCATGCCCACAGGAAGTGCTTTGAGCCGCAGGTATTTTACCAGATCGTCAACAATGGCCTGAAAGTTATAGTTATTTTCATCGTTCCAACAATTTGCATGAGTGATCATTTTATTACCTGCCGTAGGCGATATGAGAGTTGCTGTTCAAAGCGAGAGAGCGGTAACGTTTTTTTTGCCACTACCACATTGAATTCCTGTGCGGAAAAATGTAACACAAGTTGTGTTCTTCTCAATAGAAAAAGAAGCGTCCATTATGAAAATAAACATCGCGTGAACGTGAGAAAGCCAAAGAGCTAGGGAACATTTACTGAAACAGTCGTCGAAAGTTCGCTGTAAAGATCGTCCCAGTCTGAGCAGCTCACTGAAAAATAATAGGTGTCCGGGTCAACGTCTAGGAAAGTATAATTTGAAATTTCTGAAGATAAGATTAAAATTGCATTAACAGAGCCTTCACTGATTATTTCAGGAATTTCAGCACCCGAAATAAAGTGTCCGATCTGAGAATTTTTGTCTGTAAAATCTTCCAGGGAGTTAATGTGGCCTGGAAAAACCGTCGGTTGGCCTTGCAGATCGGAACCGCGTAAATAGACGATGACACAACCTTGAATATCCTCTGGCGACAATGGTTGTTGGTTTTCTCTTTCAGTTGGAAAATTCCACGACAACGATAAGTTGGTTTTCTTAATGGTTGGGGCATTACTCCCCCCAGAACTACCTCCACCTCCTCCACAGGAGAATAAGACAACCAATAGGAACATAAGAAAGATTCCTTGAATCGCCTTTATTCGGTTTAATTTTATGCATCCGATGCTCATATAATGTGTGCTCAAATTTTGAACTGACATTTCGGTTCACGCTTATATGTTGCGCCTTTTTAGAATACCAAAATTATCAAATATCATCCTAGTTTTTTTGGGCGTATCCAAGAGATTTTAAATAGCATTGGCTATATTGTGATATCTTACTCGCAATTATTTGGTAAATAGGTGCTCATTTCCGGAACGCGGACGTAAGCTTATGAATAATGGACTTCATTTAGCACTGGTTTGCCGGGAGATTCTCCGTTACCAAGCGCCAAGTGACAATACTCAATCAATATAATGGAAATAAGTATGCTCGAATTCAAAGAAGTGGCCTCGGGATTAAGATTTCCGGAAGGACCGATAGCAATGGATGACGGTTCCATACTTTTGGTTGAGATAGAACGCGGTACCTTAAGTCGGGTTTCTGAAAGCGGCCGCGTGACTGTCATTGCTGTTCTGGGCGGTGGTCCGAATGGTGCGGCAATGGGACCCGATGGAAGAGTCTATATTTGCAATAATGGCGGATTTGAGTGGGGCGAATCAAATGGGTTGCTCTTCCCTGGCCACGAACCAGAAAACTACTCTGGCGGTCGCATCGAAGCCGTTGATTTAAAAACGGGAGCTATTGAAACCTTATATACCGAATGCGACGGCAATCCTTTGCGTGGTCCCAATGACTTGGTTTTTGATCGAGACGGAGGATTTTATTTTAGTGATCACGGCAAGACACGAGTGCGAAGCAGGGACAGAGGTGGTGTATACTACGCCGCTAATGATGGTTCTATGATCAAGGAAGTTGTATTTCCTCTGGACAGCCCTAATGGCATTGGTTTGTCTCCGGACGAACAGACTCTTTATGTCGCAGAAACAATTACCGGACGATTATGGGCTTTTGATTTAGAGGGGGCCGGGAAAATAGCTCGGACGCCAGGTGCATTTCCCGGTCGCTTGTTGTGTGGACTTGAAGATAAAGATAACACTATTAATATGTTTGACAGCTTGGCCGTTGATGCCGAAGGAAACATTTGCGTTGCCACGTTGATGAATGGAGGCATTACGATCATATCGCCACAAGGCAACACAAAACAGATATCCTTTCCTGACGTTCTAACCACTAATATTTGTTTTGGTGGGAAAGACCTTAGAACTGCTTACGTGTGCCTGTCTAGCACTGGGAAACTGGTTTCGTTAGAATGGGAAACGCAAGGACTCGCTTTGAATTTTCTCAATAAATAGCGACAGCGAACTTTAATAACGCGAACCACCATTGTCATTTAAAATCACATACTCTTCCCTTGGTTTACCCTTTGCGGAAATGGCGCTGATTTTTACTAAAAAGGATTTATCTCTGGCTATTTTAGGGCCAAATTCGGTTTGATGGATGGGGTATTCGCGTGACGAGAGGTAGTACTTTGGGTATGTAAATTTCTATGAATGCTTCCGCTTCACGATGTCGGTCTAAATCATCCTGGCATGCCCATTGTTCAACAAGCAAAAAGAAGCGAGGTTCAGCGTTTGAGTGGTAGACTTCAAACCGGCTGCAGCCAGGCTCATCGTGGGAGTGTCGGGCTTGTTCAATGAGCAAGTCGTGAACCGTGTCTATATCAGAGTCATCGTTAACAGTGAGTAGTACGTTACTATAAATCATAATAAACCCTTCGATGTTAGCCATTGCTTAAGCTTAAAGATTAACTAGCAATGATTTATTTTACGTCTTTTTCTATTGATTTTAACAGGTCTGAGAGAGTTTTTGTGGCGAGTTTCTTAGCGTCAAAAAAGCGATGGTGCTAAAACATAGCTTCTTATTTGTCAGCGGTGTCATCGATGTGGTCTATTGGGTCATCATTTAGAAGATGCCCAGTGTTTTTGTGTTGGTCATTTAGCATATCTGGCTAGAATTGAGTTTATTCGCCGGTAGAAACGATGACGTTTTTAAATTTTATTGAGATCGTTGAGAAAACGATCTCAATAAGCCTTTTTCTTTCAGATCAGCTAGAAATACGGGCGTGGTTTGTACCTCCACTCTATGGCTTTTTGGGGACGAACGGCAGTGTGCTGGATAGACCTCCGTCTACAGGCAATGCCTGGCCATTGACATATGACGCTTCATCGCTAGCCAAAAACAAAGCGGCATTGGCGATTTCGATCGGATTGCCATAGCGTCCGGTGGGATTAAGTTGTCCAATCCGATCTTCTCTTCCTCGGCTTCTCGCTCCGTCAAATATGGGTTGAGTCATGCCTGTTTCAATTAAGCCGGGGCATATTGCATTAAAACGAATGCCTGAGCCGAAGAATTGGTTCGCCGCGTTTTGAACGAGGCTAATAACGCCAGCTTTGCTTGCACTATAGGCGGCACCTCCTGCATTGGCCCTTAATCCCGCTACGGAAGCGGTACAAATAATAGACCCTTTGCCTTGTTTCAGCATATGGGGTGTCGCATATTTGATGGCGAGAAAAGGACCGATGAGATTAACCGCCAACACCTTTTGCCATAAATCGACGTCTTGTTCCAGGAGGGGGACTGCGCCACCTGAAATACCGGCATTTGCATAGACGATATCCAGCCCACCCAGGCTCGATACTGTGCTTGATACCATCTCTTCCACGGCATCCGCACTACTTATGTCGGCACTAATGGTTTGACATGTGTTACCTGCTTTTTCGATTATTTCAGCCGTTTCCTGCAGGCCGTCGGTCGATAAATCTACCGCAACAACTTTTGCGCCCTCTGCGGCGAACAGCGCAGCGCTAGCTCTGCCTATGCCGCTTCCGGCGCCAGTAACAATAGCAATTTTCCCTTCCAGTCTACCCATTATATTTGTCCTATGTGAATTTTCAGTCGTTTGAGTTTATCGTGCTTTTCTTGGTGTTTGATGTGTGTAGGTGTTTAAGGCTTGGTCGAGTCCTGCCTTGACCATGTAGTACTAGTGTATTTGATCTTTTGGGTTACACCGGGATTATTTGCTGTGCGAATCGTCACTGGGAATTATTACCAATCAAATGCTCGCCTAACAATCTTTATTATTTTCACGAGGCGATTTATTGGGCAGGGTCCAGAAATACTTCAAAAGTTTTGTAGAAACGTCCATCGGGCCAGGTGAACTCAAGTATAAAATTCATATATGGCTCTTTGATAGGTCGGGTGGTCTTTATGATTATTGCGTCTCTTTCAATAATAAAGCGTAAAGAATTGTAGTTCGCGTTATATTCGACGCCTTGCTGTTTATAAACAGAAATATCTGCATGTTTGACATGAATTTGATCTGCACTTAAATCTTCGCGATATAGTATTTTAACTGTAGCCTTTAGCGGGTCGCCCAAATCTGACTGTATTTCAATGTTGCTTACTCCAAAGGCTGAGGCTTTTATAGCGCTAAAGAGAGAAAAACTTAAGAAAAACATGGTTTGGAGTGAGCGTCGTTTCATTAGAATTCCTCCTGGAAGGAGCTCGCATTTATTAATAATCGCAAGCGTTATGACTAAATTGCGTTAGCGGACAAAAAAAAACCGCGCAATGCGCGGTCTCTTCTAGGTTTTTAACTACCCTTGATCTTCCGAAGATGGAAAGTCCCGTTGTGTTGGTCCTGTATAAAGTTGTCTTGGGCGACCGATTTTATAGGGGTTGCTTATCATTTCGTTCCAGTGAGCTATCCAGCCCGGCGTGCGACCGACAGCAAAAATGACTGTGAACATGCTGGTCGGAATACCCATCGCTTTCAGGATAATACCAGAATAAAAATCGACATTTGGATAGAGTTTTTTCTCTATGAAATACTCGTCTTCGAGCGCGATTTGTTCAAGCCGTTTGGCAATAGCGAGAAGAGGGTCATTGGTAAGCCCTAATTCACCGAGAACTTCATCGGCTTTTTCTTTCATGACTTTCGCTCTGGGGTCGAAGTTTTTGTAAACGCGATGGCCAAAGCCCATTAACCGGAAGGGGTCATTTTTATCCTTCGCTTTTGCAACAAATTCGTCGATTCTTGAAACGTCACCAATTTCAGCAAGCATATCCAAGACAGCTTCATTGGCTCCTCCATGGGATGGACCCCACAGTGCAGTAATGCCCGCCGAAATACATCCAAACGGATTGGATCCTGTCGACCCAGCTAAACGTACTGTAGAGGTCGAGGCATTTTGTTCGTGATCGGCATGTAAGAGAAAGATGGTATCCATTGCTTTTGCAAGAGTTGGACTAACTTTGTAATCCTCGCAGGGGGTACTGAACATCATGTGTAGGAAATTTTCTGCGTAACCTAATTCGTTTCTTGGATAAACAAATGGTTCGCCGATGGAGTACTTGTAAGCCATTGCTGCTAGGGTGGGCATTTTTGCGATAAGGCGAACAGCTGATATGTCGCGAGCTTTTTCATTGGTGATATCCAGAGAGTCGTGGTAGAACGCAGACAGAGCACCAACCACGCCACACATAATAGCCATCGGATGTGCGTCGCGACGAAATCCTTGGAAGAAGTTGTTCATCTGGTCGTGAACCATCGTGTGTTTGGTCACTCGCTGAACAAAGGCTTCTTTTTCTTCCTCTGCGGGCAATTCGCCGTTCCAAAGTAGCCAGCAGACTTCCAAAAAGTCCGACTTCTCAGCTAATTGATCGATTGGGTAGCCAGCGTGCAACAATATTCCCTTGCCACCGTCAATAAAAGTGATTTTAGACTCACAGGAAGCCGTGGAAACAAATCCAGGGTCGTAGGTGAACAAGCCTTGCGCAGTTAAGGCGCCTACATCAACTACATCGGGACCCAAAGTTCCTGAATATATAGGGAGATCTATGGCTTCTTTACCTTCAAGACCCAGTGTCGCTTTCTTATCAGACATGCATAACTCCTAACTCGTCTATCTTTTCAAATGCTCAATGCTATAACTATCATCGCGTATTTCGTGATTTTGACAATTGAGACGGGTCCACTACTATAGAGTTTTGGCCATTTTTGTCAATGGTAGATTCATGTTCAAGATCAACTTATTGTGTGTTTCTCGATCGAATTTTGTTATTGGTTCGTGATAAGGAAGTGTTTGATATAACACAGATTTCAGTTGCATATCTAACGTACTTGTATAGTTTTCGTTGCGCCATGCGGGTGCATTTCGCATATGCCGAGTTCGAGTGGCAGCAGGCCCATAATAAATTAGATGAACTTTATAATATGTCGCATAGAGAACGTGTTTCAATATAGAGTTTACTAATGGAGAAGATATAGGCGCTTTTCGTCCAATTAGCGACCAAACTAGCTTGGGAATTGCGGTAAAATCTGTATAGGCGTCTATTCAATATTGTATTTATGGGTCGAAGTGCCTATAATTCTGCGCGACTTGGAAGGTGAGGTAAGTCATTTACTGGCTTGGGTTTTTTCTTAATAAGTCTGTATATGATTCCCGAGATAGACTGATGTAAAGTGCATACCTTTCCTTGAACAATAACTGCGTGATTCCCTTTTTTTGGATGAGTGCCTAACAAGTGTGATAAAACCGTGAATGATAAACGACCTGTAAACTTGGATTTCGGCGCCATTATAACGATACCGTCAATTGCCTCGATTTTGCATCGAATAACTGGCGTATTTCTCGTTGCTGGAATGGCTGTTCTCATCTATCTGCTAGACGAGTCTCTGGCTAGCGAACAACAATTTAATGATGTAAAAATGTTGACCAGCTCTGTAATGTTTAAGCTCATCCTTCTCGCAGTCTTAGCCGGACTTATTTATCACTCGGTGGCCGGTGTAAAGCATTTGATATTGGATATGGGGATTGGTGAAACGCTCGAAGGCGGTATTGCTGCCGCTAAATTAGTTTTCATTATATCTGCGATATTAACTTTACTGGTAGGGGTGTGGATATGGTAACCACAGTAACAAATTTGGGTCGTAGCGGCTTATCCGATTGGCTTATTCAGCGGACCACAGCTGTAATTCTGGTTGCGTACGTGATTTTCCTAACGGTTGTAATTGGTTCTGGTGATTTCCAGTATGCCGAGTGGAAGTCACTTTTTAGTCAAACCTGGGTGCGAATTTTTAGTTTAGCCGCGTTATTGTCACTGGCGATGCATGCATGGATCGGTATTTGGTGCGTTGCAACCGACTATTTGACTAGCTATGTTTTGAATTTGAAGTTGGGGCCTTTTTTCGGAGCCAAGGCTAATATTTTACGATTATCGTTTCTGGCTGCCAGCGCGATTGTTCTGTTCACATACGTTGTCTGGGGAATCCAGATTTTGTGGGGTTAAGCAAGAATGACTACTATTAGAACTATCTCTTTTGACGGTGTAATTATTGGTGGCGGCGGCGCTGGAATGCGTGCTGCACTGCAATTATCTCAGTCTGGCTATAAAACGGCCGTAATTACAAAAGTCTTTCCAACACGATCACATACAGTGTCTGCGCAGGGCGGAATCACTTGTGCAATAGCATCGGCCGATCCCAATGATGATTGGCGCTGGCATATGTATGACACGGTAAAAGGATCTGATTACATTGGTGATCAGGACGCTATTGAATATATGTGCAAAGTAGGTCCGGAAGCCGTGTATGAGCTCGATCATATGGGGATGCCGTTTTCTCGTACTGAGGAAGGTCGAATTTATCAGCGTCCCTTCGGTGGTCAGTCAAAGAACTTCGGTGAAGGTGGTCAAGCTGCGCGAACGTGTGCG
>CAJVZD010000049.1 GCA_913019905.1 uncultured Cellvibrionales bacterium | reverse complement strand
CTCGAAGCGGCTAAGCGTTGGAAGAAATAATGGTTTGGTGTGTTGTAGAAAAATTCTGGGTTTCTATAGCTGTCTTTTTTCTGAACGAGCTGTCAGCGGAACGGCATTAAGTTCGAGAAGGTAACTAGACCGCGTATCGATGCACAGACCTATCGTTTATCGATGTTCGACTGAGTTTTCCACGGTAATACAAACATACTTTTTAGTCGTTCAATGTGTATAATATTGTTGAATTTAGAATAATAGATGTTGGTTTTTGGTGTTAGGTGTAGCTTATGAGTTTGGAAAGTTGTGATTTGCGAAGTGCGTTAGGGCACTTTACGACCGGTGTTTGCGTGGTAACCGCGAACTTCGAGGGAAGCACGCCCTATGGTCTTACCGTTAATTCATTTGCGTCGGTATCACTGGATCCTGCCTTGGTGCTTTGGAGCCTACAGAATGATTCTGATTGTATACCGGTTTTTGACCGAGCAAAGAAATTTGTAATCAATATTCTTGCTGCAGATCAACAAAATATGTCAACGATATACGCTTCGAAGGGCAATCATATATTGGCAGCTGAGCATTGCAGGCTTGGTAAATCTGGGCAGCCGGTAATACGAGGGTCGGTCGCGAGTTTCGAATGTAATACCTGGGCAAAGTACCCGGGCGGTGATCACCTGATTTTTGTCGGTGAAGTTACGGCAATTGAAACCAATGCCAATAAGACACCGCTTCTATTTAATTCCGGTCAATATAGAGAGCTGCGTTAAAGGTCGGTGTTGATGTTTATCCGAGGGCCCATCAAGGTATCGGCACCGTAGGCCAATTTGATCCCGCCATTATAATCAACCATTAATGCTTCAGGTGATTACATGAAATATTGCAGTAGTTGTGGTGAAGACGTAGCTAAGCGTATCCCTGACGGGGATGATCGGCCTCGTTATGTCTGCAATGGCTGTGACGTCGTGCATTATCAAAATCCTAAGATGGTTGTTGGTATTGTGGCCTCACAAGAACATAAAGTCTTAATGTGTCGAAGGGCAATAGAGCCTCGAAAAGGTTTTTGGACTTTACCCGCGGGATTTATGGAAAATGGTGAAACGACGATGGCGGGCGCAATCAGGGAGACCTGGGAGGAAGCCTACGCCAAGGTAGATTCGCCAACGTTGTACCGTATGTTTGAATTACCGTACATCAATCAAGTCTATATTTTTTACAGAGCTAAATTGCTGGACGGAAAGTATTCAGCGGGACCAGAAAGTCTTGATGTACAGTTATTCTCGGAGGATCAAATCCCCTGGAGCGAGATCGCTTTTCCCATTGTTACAGAAATACTGCATGAACATTTCGACGATACGAGGAAGAATGAGTTTCCCGTTCGCATTTCAGAAGTGGACCCCGTTTGGCAAAGGAAAGGGCCAAAACAGCAACCCGAATAAGCAAAAAAACGCTTCAGAGAGCGCTTATTTCTATTTCATTGATCTAACATACGTCTATTAAGAAAGTGTTTGTCGATCAAGAATATTTCTAAAACGTAAGTATTCATCTCCTGCTTCCGGCAAATAGACCAATTTGTAAAAGTACCGTTCGTTGACAGAATGCTCATTTATAGTGCCTTTACCGGCATCGTGAGTAGAGTGGGTATAACTCATTTCTAAATGTATTATATGTGAATTGATCGGTACTTCGAAGTTTAAGCCATCCAGTGTTTTCTTTAGTTTAACTTCCTTAATGCTATACATTGAAACCTCCGCGATTAGGTTGAGGTTAATGCGGAAATTACTGGTAACTGGCGCCAGGTATTGGGCGTCCATCGCTTTATGTTGAACATAGATTTTTGGGTGTTTCTTAACTTCAATGAACATGTAAAAGCTCCGAGACGTTCGTTACGAAATTACTTGATGGCGGTTGTTGCGTGTTGATTAAATCCGTATGGACTCTCCGGTAAATTGCACTCCTAATGACGGAGTACACTCAAAATGCGTGTCAGGCAGTCGGCTATCGCAAAATTTTGCTATTCGAGGAATTGTACCAGAACTAGACGTATTTTTAGCTATTCATTAGATCTAAATATTTGGGATCTTCCTTGTTCAGTAAATCGAGGCTCCCGTGAGCAATGACTTCCCGAAATTGTTGTTTAGCTGCCGATAGTTCTTGTAACTCGAAATGGCATTGCCCCAGTCGAAGATGGATAATAGGATTGCCGTTTGCCAAGGGGCAATGCAAGGCTGAAATAAGCGCTTGTTTGCCGTTCTTATAGTCGCCTTTTGCAAAATAAGAATCGCCCAAAGCGGTTAAAACCCAGCCAGATTCCTGCCAGTCGGTTTGGGGTTTTGGCAATAAGTTCCACGCCATGTAGAACTGGCGCAAAGCGCTTTTTATATCACCTTGATCGTAAAATACATAACCATGTTTGCACAATTGTAGTACTTTTTCGGCAATGCTAGGCTTAAGCGTTTGTGGTGTAATGTTTGGGTCGTCTGAATTAGGTTTGCCAGTCATTAGCTTAAAATCCTTATCGTTTTAGTTAGTTTAACGCTAACGATGCGAGCAGAAAAGAATTTTTCACCCTGCTTGGTTGTAGCTGCTTTGCAGCCTACAATAGTGAAGTATAAAATAGAAACCTATTCGCGTATTGGTTTTTCTCTACTACCAAGTCAATAAGGATTACTCATTGGAATTATTCGACGTCTTCTTTTTTCAGGTTGTTTTTTGTACAGCTGGTTTGGCTTTTCTTTTATGTAACAGCTTCTCCCAGGCAATAATCGCTAAAGTAAACGCGCGCAATATCGAAACAGAGGTAAAGTATCGCGACTGTCACGAAAAGATGTCTGACCTACAAGATCAAATGATTGCGCTCAATGGGAAGAATTTGGTTTTGGATACGCGATTTACTGCGGAAAAAAAGGCATTAAGTGACGAGAATGACGCATTACATTTACGCTTGAAGGCCTTTGAGGAAAAGCTACTTGAGAGTCAGGCGGTAAAAGGTAACTATATTGCACAAGTCGCTACATTACAGACTCGTTTGGAAGAGCAGCGTACCGCTACGGCTGAAAAACTACGCGACTTCCAACAGGTAAAAGACCAATTAGGCAACGATTTCGAATTACTGGCAAACCGTATTTTTGATGAGAAAACTGAACGATTCGATAAAAGTAGCAAATCGACTCTGGACTCCGCACTTAATCCTTTGCGCGAGCAACTGACAAACTTCAAAAAGAAGGTAGAAGACGTCTATGACAAAGACAGCAAAGACCGGGTTAAGCTTGGCGTAGAGCTTTCACAGCTCAAGGACCTCAATCAAAAAATGACTGATGAGGCTCTAAATCTAACGAAAGCTTTAAAGGGGGATAATAAAGTACAGGGTAACTGGGGAGAGATCATACTTGAGCGCGTGTTAGAGGAGTCCGGTTTACATAAAGGCCGGGAATATAATACTCAAGTGAGCCTTAAAGTCGACGGAGGAGGGCGAAGGAGTCCCGATGTCATTTTACGTTTGCCGGAAAACAAAGACATTATTATCGACTCCAAAGTGTCATTAGTACATTACGAAAGATACTGTAATAACGAAAATGAAATCGAACGGCAGCAAGCACTAAAACAACATATAGCCTCTGTCCGGGGACATGTCAACGGGCTGAGCTTTAAGGATTACGAAAATCTCGACGGAGTGAATTCCCTAGATTTTGTGTTCGTCTTCATACCGATTGAATCGGCGTTCATGGCCGCTTTCGAAAATGACCAAAAACTATTTGGAGAAGCCTATGAAAAGAACATTATTGTAGTCGGACCCACGACCTTACTTGCTACGTTACGAACGGTCCAAAGTATTTGGCGATATGAGAGGCAGAACAAAAATTCAGAAGAGATTGCACGCCAGGCTGGGGCAATGCATGATAAATTTGTTAGCTTTATTTCCGACCTCGATAAAATCTCAGAACACTTGATCAAAGCGAACGTTGCGCATGAAAATGCAATGAATAAATTGTCGACCGGTAAGGGCAATTTAGTCAACAGTACCCAGAGATTGGAGATACTCGGCGCTAAAGTGAAGAAGGCTGTGCCAGCCAGATTACTTGACGAAAAATCTGAGCCTGACCCATCTATAAATAGAGACAAGCTTACTTTGACGGGATTGGAGGATAGTATAGATACAAGTGGAAATGAAGAAACCTTAGTAAATGATGCGGTCGATACCATACTGCCTGATAAGTAATTTATACTTTTACCCTTACGAGTATATTCACTGACAAACCAACTATTGAACAGTCAATTTTAACTATCTAATGGAGACATAGTAATGGCTCATCCGAAAGTAGGCAATTTGGCTCCCTCCTTTTCGTTGCCTGATCAGAACGGAAACCCTGTAGGATTAAAGGACTTCAGAGGAGAAAAGAATGTTGTTCTGTATTTCTATCCCCGGGCAAGCACACCAGGGTGCACGATGCAGGCAAATGGACTTAAAGATATCCAGGTAGAGCTTGAGAAACGGGACTTTGTGGTTCTGGGTGTGAGTTTTGATCCGGTCCCTAAGATCAAAAAATTTCATGATAAGTACGAACTAAATTTCCCTCTGCTGTCCGACGAAGGCCATGCCATTATTGATAAGTATGACTGCTGGCAGCTAAAAAAGTTTATGGGTAAAGAGAATATGGGGACCGTTAGAACCACTTTCATTATTGGCAAGAATGGACGTTTGCTAAAAATAATGAATAAGTTTAAAACTAAAACCCATCATGAGACTTTATTAGAAGTACTGGATGAACTGTCAGTTTAGAGGCTTTCTTGGTAGAAGAAGGTTCACTTTTTGTGCGTTATTACGAACAAGAAATCGTTTCAACGGTAGTATTCTCCCATCTGAGTTCCAGTGCGAGTGAACGTAAAATTTTTGTGTACCGTATTGTCCTCGATTTCTATACAGTGGGAATACGTTATTCTTACAGTCGTTTCCAATCTCTGCCACGCTGATGAATCGGCAACGGAAATATAAGGAACAAAGGAACATAGGAACATAGGAGCGCGAATCGTTTACGGGACCAGTGTTGTAGTTTCGCGAGGATAGTCTTTTGTGGTTTAGAAAAAAATAGCTGAACGTTGTTGTTTTAGTTGCCTCATCGTGAATAAGTTTGGAACAGAAAATCTTTTGTCTTTTACTGGGGCGCAGATAATTAATTAGGTGAAATTATGAATGAAAACGGGTCAAATGCTGATCAAATTAAATATTGGAACTCTCAAGCGGGTGCGCAATGGGTGAAAGGCCGGGAAAGTATGGATAAAACACTTTCTGCTTTCGGACAGCTTGCCATTGATGCCTTGGCGTTATCAGCTAACAGTCGAGTCCTAGATGTTGGGTGCGGGTGCGGGGATACTAGTTTTAGTTTGGCTGAAAAAGTAATCAATGGCAGCGTCGAAGGCGTCGATATTTCGGAACCTATGCTTGCTCATGCCGAGGAACTAAGGCTAGGTTTGGGCATTGAGAATGTACGTTTCGACAATGCAGATGCAGCGGTAAAATCGTTTACTCCGCAAACTTTTGATAGAGTATTCTCTCGTTTTGGCGTGATGTTCTTTGACGATCCAGTTGCCGCATTTAGCAACATTCGTCATAGTCTAGCCCCTGGTGGTAAATTAAGTTTCGTTTGTTGGCGTCCAGCTCCGGAAAATGAATGGACGATGGTGCCAACCAAGGCGGCGCTACAATACGTTTCACTTCCTGAGCAAGTCAATCCTAATAGCCCCGGACCTTTTGCCTTTGGAGATAAAGAATATACTTCGTCGATTCTTGAAAGTGCAGGGTTTTCAGATGTGGTGATGGAGGCAAAAAATTTACCGATGTGTTTTGCAATTTCAAAAAATAAGTCATTAGGTCAGCAGTTTGCTGAAACTGGACCTGTTGGTCGAATCATTGCATCTGCGGCAGAGGATGTTCGGCAGTCCGTGATTGATAGTATGACGGTTGCGTTGGAAGCTTATGTTGCCGACGACCAAGTTAAAATGGACGGAGCTGTTTGGCTGGTAACTGCAAGCAATTGAGAGTTTTTCCGTCGCTGAAAGATTTTCCGAAAGTGTTGTCTAGAAGGTTTCTACTTCTGCTGATCTAGCAATGTTAAATTTTCCTAAACGAAAACTGAGTTGTGTCAGTCTTAATCACGGCTCTGTGGCGTCCGGGAAAGCGTTCACTGCTAATTTATAAATGTAAGATTTAAAATCAGTGGGCCAAAGCTCGATTTCAAAATCGAAGCGGCGCTTATCATTCGCAAACAACGCCCGATTCGCCTCTTCATACCCTGGCAGGTTTCCCGCCATAGTGGTAATAAAGCGGCTGACTGCATTACGTGAAAAACGAGTCTGATCGATTTCCTTATTGTCATGCCGAGCCTGTTCAACAAGCTTTCGCAAGACTACTGAGGCACCGCCCGGTTGGTCCCGTAACCATTCCCAGTGGCGCGGCAGTAAAGTGACTTCATGACCCACCACCCCCAGTTTTGGCCTTCCGCGCCCTCGGGGCTTGTCAGGAGCTTCTTCAATGACTTGCTCTTGATACCTCTGTTCAACGTCGGCAATTGAACCGCTAAGGTTGAGATCAATAACTTTACTGTTTGTATCGTCAAATACTACTATCGACTCCTGTACTCCTGACTCGATACGCTTTTTCAATTCGATTGCTACTTGCTGTAATGTGCCAGATGAATATCGAGAGGATTCTTCGAAGGCTGAATATTGCGGTCGACTCGGCGTGGTCATAATTCGGCTTCTTGATCGGATCATAGGAGAAGACGATAATACCACGGCATTAATTAGTATTGTATATATACCATGGTTATATTTTTCTCTTGTTTGTATTTGTTTCATTTCTAAAAAGTATTCTATATATTTTTTGTGATTGATTATTACGGTGTGAAAGCGTAAGCGATCCACAAACCCCATATAGCTTTATGTTAGGGGCGCAATTCTGACGTTCCCAGGCAATAAAGCCTCGAAGTCATCAACAGTTTCGCAACTGGGTAGACGAGTAAATAAGGTGCGCAAATACGCGTAGGGCTCTAACCTGTTGGCCTTTGCTGTCTCAATAATACTGTAAAGCATGGCGCTCGCTTTTGCGCCTTGCTGGCTGTTGCTAAACATCCAGTTTTTTCGCCCTATCGCAAAGGGGCGTATCGCATTTTCGACAGGATTATTGTCGATATTGAGCCGGCCATCGTGTACGTAGGCGGTAAGCTTTTCCCAGTTTTTATGCGCGTAGGCAATGGCCTCTCCTGCTTTTCCTTTCGGCAGCGTCTGTTGCAATGCCTTATCAAGCCAAAGTTTCATCTTGGTGAGTTGATCCTGACTTTTCTGTTGCCGGATAATGTACTTCTCGCCGGGCGTTTTCTCCTTGATACTGGCCTCGATAGCATAAAGTGCTTTTATCATACCCACTGCTACATCGGCTTTGCTGACTTTGTCTTTTTTAGTCGCTGTCACTTTCTGCGCATCGATAAACTTTCGGCGTGCGTGAGCCATACACCCCAATGCGATTACGCCTTCACGGTTTCCCGTGGCATGATAGCCCGCATAATCATCGGTTTGCAGGTAACCTCGATAGTCACCCAATAGTGAGTCAACCACCGAAGCCTTCCGACTCGATGCATAATCGAACAAGATAATGGGGTGCTCAAGGTCTCCGGTTCGTCGAACC
Organism: uncultured Cellvibrionales bacterium; assembly: GCA_913019905.1. GTDB lineage: Bacteria > Pseudomonadota > Gammaproteobacteria > Pseudomonadales > Dasaniaceae > Oceanicoccus. Next base: position 29,247 of record CAJVZD010000049.1, on the reverse strand, counting down.
CACATATAACTGAGGCTTTCCGGCAGCTTGTCAGGTTCTTTCAGTACCTGAACCCGCGTTTCATCCATGTGGATGTAACCGCTGTCTAGCAATTGGTCGTTGAGTAAATTATAAAGGGGTTGCAACAACTTACCACACTGAATCATCCAGTTCGCCTGGGTGTTGCGGGGCAAGTGTAGCCCCAACCGTTTGAAGACAGTTTCCATTCGATACAGCGGCAATCCGTCATGGTATTTGGCCACCGCTATATGCGCCAACAAGCCAGGGCTAGCATTGCTTTTGGCAATCGGTTGTTTGGGTAGGTCTGCGACAGTAATGCCTGATTCGCAGTCTTTGCAGGCGTATTTCTTGCGGACATGAACTAGAACCTGCACGACGGCGGGGATTATATCCAGCTGTTCACTGGTGTCTTCACCGATACAGGTTTTTTGACAGCCACACTGGCAGCGCTTTTCCGCTTCAGGTAGGTCATGTTCAATACGAACCCGAGGTAATGTTTTAGGGAGCGGTTTGCGTCCGGACTTCGCTAATTTGGGTGCGGGTTGATCAAACGCAGCCTCAACGGGGGAGACACTGCCGGGGGCTGTAAGCTCGGCATGGGTTTCAACTTCATCAAACAACTCAACCTGGAGAATACTCTTTTCACTGCTTTTACCAAACTGACGATGCTTGAACAGGATCACTTGTTCTTCAAGAAACTGAATGCGCGCCTGTTTTTGCTCCAACTGATGCTGGTTATCCTGCAATGACTCTTGCTGCGACAAAACCAACTGTTTTAGCGCGTCAATAGTGTCTGGCAGTGTGTTGTCCAACCCTGTATTCATAGGATTGGATTATACCAAAACCGTTAACTTATTGAGGAATAAATGAGTGATTCGTGGGGTTTATTGTTAAAAATATCCAGCCCATCCAGTAGCAGGTTGAGCTGGTAACCAGTGAGGACCACGGGGTCCCGGTTGGCTTGCTGTAACCATTTGAAACGTTGTTTTTCTAGTCGCTTGTACCACAATACAAATCCGTTGCGCTCCCAATACAGCATTTTTATTTTGTCTCGGCCGCGATTACAAAATACAAATAGTGTCTCGGTCATGGGGTTTAACTCTAGCTCTTGCTCAACGATTGCGGCTAATCCATTAATAGATTTACGCATGTCGACAATACCTGTATAGAGGTAGACTGGGACATTCGCTTCAGGCCGAAGCATGTAGCAGCCCCCGATCACGCAGCGCCAGCAATACATCGGGCAAGCTTTCGCAGGGTAGTTCGATAGCAACGTGAGGCCCGAGTACTAAACGAGCAGGAGCCGAACGAGAAACAGTAACGGGGACGAATACGCCGGCTTGTTCGCTCTGGCTAGATAGACGCTTGCGCCAGTATTGGAAGGTGTGCAATTTTACATTTTGCTGTTCGCAGAATGCGGTTTGAGTTAATCCGCTTTCTTGCCACGATTTTATATGCTGCTGCCAGATATCTGTTTTGGTCATGTGATGCCTCCAAGTTGATGATTGGAAGACAGGGTAAGGTTTTATAAGCCTGCGTGTTAGGTGGGGTTTGTGGATCGCTTACGTGAAAGCTTGCGAGACAAACGGGAGTAATTTCAGGTGCGGATTCGCTATCGACGTTGCTTTCAACCAAAAGTCCCTTTATGTCGCTGGTTTTTCCCATAAAGCGATCACACGATATTCTATCCCTGCAAACCTTTAATACATACAGTGACTAATAATATGGACGCGTGCTAGGCATTCTATTGCTGTATGATAGTTTTTCGTGATCGCGCAGAGTTTGGGAAACGTATTTTCATCGGCATGTCATGCGAGTTTTGTTAAACTCAGTGTCTCGAAAGGTGTACGTATTCAGTCGTCGGACTGGCTAAATTATAGTTGTCGTTAGTGGGGGAATCGCCGTTTTGAAAAATTTGAGTCATTTGTTCGAAAAAAACCGAGTTTGGGCTGCTTCAATTAAAGAAAGAGATCCCGAGTTTTTCTCCGATTTGTCTAAACAGCAAGCACCTGAAATCCTATGGATTGGCTGTTCTGATAGCCGTGTTCCCGCAAACCAGATTATAGATCTGCCTCCGGGCGAAGTGTTTGTCCATCGAAATATTGCAAATGTGGTTGTTCATACTGACCTTAATTGCCTATCTGTGATTCATTTTGCGGTTGATGTTTTGAAGGTTAAGCATATTATTATTTGCGGTCACTACGATTGCGGCGGGATCAGAGCTGCAATGGAAGATATGGAATTGGGCTTGATAGACAATTGGCTTCGGCATATCAAAGATGTCGGCCGTTTTCATGCGGAAAAACTTGCTGTTTTGGACGGTCAGGAAAAGCAAGATTTGCTGTGTGAATTAAATGTCCTTGAACAGGTAAGAAATGTCTCTAATACCACAATCGTTAAAAATGCGAGAAAGAACGGTGCAGAACTATCAATCCACGGTTGGGTTTATAGCATTAAGAACGGAATCTTGAAGGATTTGTGTATTGATAATACGTCATGTGAAGAGTCTTAATGGCTCTCTAATTGATTAAAATGTAATGCAGCCGTAAATTTGCATAAGCATTTTTAATGAACATGATGACACACCGAAAAGACATTGTTCAGCGCTGATTCATTCAGCGCTGAACAAGCTATTTCGCGGTTATACGGTTAAAAGCCGTTGAGCAAGGCGAAGCGATCAAGCTGGTAGCTATAGCCGCCAAAGGTTTGTTGGGCTACGCGAGCGCGTTTGATATAGAACCCCATATCAAATTCGTCAGTCATTCCAATGCCTCCATGCATTTGAATTGCCTCGTTTGTAACCCGTTCTGTGACTTCACACAGTTTTGCTTTTGCACCGGCAGCCATCAAGTTGAGGTTTTCTGCGTCTTCGTCAATGGCTTGCAATGCCGCCAACACAATCGACTTGCACAGTTCGAGTTCCGCAAACATATCCGCAGCTCGGTGCTGCAATGCTTGAAAACTACCAATGACTGCATCAAATTGTGTTCGCTGTTTCAAATATTCAATCGTGGTCTCGTAAGCTTGTAGGGAAATGCCTAGCATTTCTGCTGCCAGACAAATATTTGCTATACTCAGAGATTTTTCAAGGACGATCATCCCGCCGTGCAAATTACCAATAAGCTGATTATCTGAAACCTGCACGTTTTCAAGAATGACATTCCCTGAGTTGCGACTGTCGACCATCGTTACCCGCTCTGTACTTAAACCTGCAGTATTAGCGTCGATTAAAAAAAGGCTTATTCCCTGCTCGCCGTTATCTTGTTGGTCGGTACGTGCAGCAACAATAAATGTGTCGGCAACATGTGCATCTAACACAGCTACCTTTTTACCCGATAGCGAGTAACCATTATCGTTAGAAGTTGCCCTAAGAGACGTTTTCTCAGGGGCATGGTGCCTGCCTTCTTGCAAAGCCAAAGCAAGGAGTAAATTCCCGCTCGCAATGCGTGGAAGTAAGTCCTGTTTTTGCTCTTCGCTTCCGGCGATATTAACCAAGCTGGCCGCGGTAGCAATTGAAGACATAAGAGGGGAAACGCTCAAATTGCGGCCCATCTGTTCTATGACCAAGCCTAATCCAACATAACCGTAACCTAAACCGCCGTAAGCTTCGGGAATAGCAATGCCGGTCCACCCCATTTCAGCCATCTCTTTCCATAAGGTTTTTGAGTATCCTTCTGCGTCGTGTTCATCTCGAAGTTTGCGCAACGCTGAAACGGGCGCTTTATCGGCAAGAAATCCTGCGGCTGCGTCTTTTAACATTTGTTCGTCTTCATTAAGTACTAATGACATGTTTCATTACCTACTATATTCGTTTTTGTGAACGAGTCGCTGTTTGCGACTATCAAAGGTTTAATCAGCTTACTTCAAACCTAATACGCGTTTGGCGATGATGTTCAATTGCACTTCGGAAGTGCCACCTTCAATTGAATTGCCCTTGCTGCGTAGCCAAGTACGAGGTACTAATCCACCATGATAGTCTTCGCCCTCCCAGCCCATAGCTTTTTCGCCCTGGACGTTGATCATTAGTTCGCAACGCGTCTTGTTGAGCTCGGTTCCGTAATATTTGAAAATAGAGGATGCAGGACCGAGGCCTTTTCCTGATTTGGTTTCATCTGTAACTCGCTCCATTGTTTTCGCAAAAGCCAGTACATTGAGCTCGAACTTGGCTATCTCAGTACGTAATACAGGGTCGGCGAGGCGACCATTTTCCAAACCGATGCTGTCGACGGCTGTCTCGCAGAACTTTTTCCTGGCTCTTCCGCCTATACCGCTTATCATTTCGCGCTCGTGGGTTAATAGATATTTGGCAATGGTCCAACCTTTGTCTTGTTCACCCATGAGATTTTCTTTCGGTACCTTAACATCATCAAAAAAGGTCTCACAAAATGGTGAGCGACCACTGATTAACAATATCGGTTTGACGCTAACACCGGGTGTAGTCATGTCAAAAAGCAGGAAGCTTATTCCGTGATGTTTCGTCCCCGTATTATCCGTTCTGACCAGACAGAATATCCAGTCTGCTTTATCGGCGCCGGATGTCCATATTTTAGAACCGTTGACCAAATAGTGATCTCCTAAGTCTTCGGCCTTTGTTTGCAAGCTGGCTAAATCTGAACCCGCACCGGGTTCACTATAACCCTGACACCACCATATAGTCCCTTTGGCAATTTTAGGCAGATGCTCTTTCTTTTGTTCTTCGGTGCCGTATTCTAATAGTGCAGGCCCGAGCATAGAAATTCCCATGCCTTGTAACGGGAGGCGACAATGCAGGGCGGTCATTTCCTGACGAAGTATTTTCACTTCTTCTTTCCCTAGTCCGCCACCACCGTATTCTTTTGGCCATGCGGGAACGGTCCAGCCTTTTTCGCCCATAAGGTCGAGCCAGATTTTTTGATCAGGATGCTTAAACGTCGGTTTGCGACCACCTCCAACGGTGTCAGACTCATCAAGTATTGGCTGTCGCATGGATTCGGGACAGTTCTCCTGCAGCCAAGAGCGTGTCTCAGCGCGAAATTGTTCAAGGTTAGACATATTTTTCTCTCATAGAATCGTGATTAGAAAATAAGTTTTACTTTTTGAAAGTTGATGCTGCCATCGCGGAGTTACCCAATTTAGTCGGCTATCTGCCTCTTTGACTATCGGCAAGTTCACAGCAACAATCTATCTATCATCGTGCGGATTAATCTACAAGAGTAACATTGTACGGAACTTTGCGCATGTTCTTCGTCGTCCTGTCGAAATTTTTTGAGGCAAGGTCCCAGGTTAAGAGCTTATTCTAGGGCGGCAAAATTGAAAGGGACTTTTACGCTGTTTCGGCGCGAAAAGTCGCAATTTTAAGAGTCAGAAGTGCTCAAATGTCGGTCTTTTTACGTTGATTGTACCGCGTGACTGTTGCTGCGAGATTTGGTTTAATTGCCGTCCTATTTATTAGTGATTGGAGTGCATCGTGGAAGTAGCTGGAAAAATAGTCGTTGTAACAGGTGGCGCAAGTGGTATAGGCAAAGAACTCGCGAAGAGATTTTTGTCTGAAGGAGCAGCAAAGGTTGTTATATCAGATGTGAATGAAGAAGGGCTAAATCTTGTAGCGGAAGAGCTCGGTTGTGTCGCGATTGCTGCGAACGTAGCACTAGAAGATGATGTTAAGAATCTCGTTGAAAAAACGGAAAAGGAAGTCGGGCCAATTGATTTGTTCTGTTCTAATGCTGGAGTAGCCGTAGGGTCGGGGATCGACTCTGCAAACGATGAATGGCTGTTGAGCTGGAATGTTAACGTAATGGGGCATGTATTCGCCGCACGTTATGTTGTTCCAAAAATGATTGAACGAGGTCAGGGATATTTGCTAAATACCGCCTCAGCAGCGGGACTTCTAAACCAAATTGGCGGTGCAGCTTATGGTGTAACCAAACACGCTGCCGTCGGTTTTGGAGAATGGCTTGCGATAACCTATGGGCACCAAGGAATTAAGGTATCGATGTTATGCCCGCAAGCCGTTCGCACGGCAATGACCGACAACGATGGTGCCGGCACGAAAATCGCAGCGGCTGACGGTATGATGGAAACATCACAGCTCGCTGATAGTGTTATAGAGGGGCTCAAAAACGAATCGTTCTTGATATTGCCTCACCCAGAAGTACTGGAATACATGCAGCGAAAAACTTCAGATTACGACCGCTGGATCAAAGGTATGGGTCGATTCCAGGAGAGAATATTAGGGTCGCAAGAGTAGTGCGATTGCCATTGTTTGCCGCTCCTCAAAAGTGTGGAGTGGCAAACAAGTGGTCAGTTATTTTCAGTTACAGCAAAAACCTCTATTTAGCGTTCTCTTCGAAATAGAGCGAGTCATCGATAGATCTTCTTGGCGTTTTTTTGTGTTTCCCAACTGGCCAGCCGATTGGGATCAAGGCGTAACTTGGAGTTTCCTCTTTTAGTCCTAGATTACAATCTACCATCGTCAAACTATCACCGTCAAAATACAATAATCGAACGCCCGGTTATTTCACCTGACTTGAGTGCTGTAGTCGCTTCATTTATCTGTTCTATTGTATATCTTTTAGTGACTAACGCTTCAAGATCAAGTTTTCCAGTCTTATGCCAGTCGAGGAATTTCGGAAAATCTTGATCAGGATGGCAAGATCCTCCAATACTGCCAATGAATTTTTTTTCATTAACTAAAAGATCAATGGCGTTCAATTCAACACTTGTTGTAGGTACACCGACGAGAACAGCGGTGCCGCCAGCTTCGGCGCCGAAATGACCGCTTCGCGTGGCCGGAACAATTTGCTCCATGGTCGTTTTAATACCGATACAATCGAATACGTAATCTGCTCCTTCAACGGGGGCTTGCGAAATGTTTCTTTTAGAATCAATCCGCGTAAGGTCCTTAATAGCTTGTACTGGGTCATTTTCACTGGCATTAATCGTATGGGACGCTCCAAAAAGCTTGGCAAATTTGAGTTTTTCCTCATCGAGGTCTACAACGATTATCGGGTCGGCGCCGATGTCTTTCGCTGCAACAACGGCGGAAAGTCCGACCCCCCCCGCGCCGAAAATGGCAACACTACTTCCCTTTTTTACTCCCGCCGTGTTTCCGACAGCTCCGGCGCCGGTCATAACGGCGCAACCGATTATCGAAGTGACTTCTTTTTCAATATCATCGTCAACTTTGACAACATATTGTTCGTCGGCAATCGTGAAATCTGCCCATGTAAAAACACTCTGACAACTTGCTGTGGATCCATCTGGGAGCAACAAGGTCGCAGATTCAGGAACTCTTTCGGTGCCTTGAATATCGCGGGGCACCCAAGTGATTATAACGGTATCACCAACAGCCACATGACTAACTTCCTGTCCGCACTGGATAACTTCACCGGTAGATTCATGTCCCAGCAGAACAGGCTGGTCACGGGGAGAGCTCATTTGGTGAAGTTGGCTATGACAGATGCCGCTTGCGAATTGTTTTACGACGACCTGAAACGGGCCGGGATCCGGTAGTTCAACGTCAATAATCTCGAGTGGACCAGGTTCTTTGGGCAACACAATAACGCGGGCGGGAGTAGTCATTTTTTATCCTTATAGTTTGTGCAATATTGTTTGAAAATACTGTTTGGACAATAAAAGTAGAATTTTGCTTCCTTTTTTAAATGTTGTTAGCGAATTTATCAGGTAAACAGTCTATTTAACGTTTTATTGATCTGGACACGTAGAAAGTAGTGCTTATTTCGCTATATGGTAAACCATACCCTAATTATCTGGCTAGGTTAACCTTGCTGTAGTTGCTCTAACAATATCAATATCGTCGTTTTCGAGTTCAACCAGTAAAGTTCTCCTTTTGACCTCCAGCAACTTGTTTGGTAGCGGTGAAAACAATGCTTAACTTTTTCTGCGTAAACGGTTCTTAGAATTTTCATTGTGTTTGAGCCGGATTGTTCGTTTTTTGACTAATTGCTGGGTAAAAACCTTCTATTTCTTTGGATATTTCTTTATGGACTTCGCTTTTTCTGATCAAACTTCGGACCTGCAACGACGAGTCAGCCACTTTATGACGGAGTATGTGGTTCCTCATGAAAATAGTTACCATAAGGATATATCCGAAGGCGTTTATCCGCCGCCGGTATTGGAAGATTTAAAAGCTTTAGCGAAAGACGAAGGGCTCTGGAATTTCTTTCTACCGACCCTACCGGAAAGTGCACCGGGGATTAAACTCAGTAACCTGGAGTACGCGCCGCTTGCAGAAATTATGGGGAGAGTATATTGGGCCTCCGAAGTGTTTAATTGCAGTGCACCGGATACAGGAAATATGGAACTGCTTCATATGTTTGCAACACCTAAGCAAAAAGAGCGTTGGTTAACTCCTTTGTTTGAAGGGGAAATTCGCTCCTGTTTTATGATGACGGAGCCAGATGTAGCCTCCTCAGACGCCACTAATATTCAGCTGTCGATTCGTAGAGACGGCGATGAATACGTGCTAAACGGGAGAAAATGGTTCATAACAGGAGCAATGGACCCCCGTGCCGAGGTTGCAATTGTAATTGGTATTACCGACCCCGACGCTGTTGCTCATAAGCGCCATAGTCAGATAATCGTGCCAATGGATAGTCCCGGTCTGATCATCGAAAGAAACATTTCCTATATGAATCATTTAGCGCCTGAAGGCACCTGTGAGGTAATTTATAGAAACGTTAGAGTGCCTGTTGAAAATCTTTTGGGAGAAGAGGGGGCGGGTTTCGCGTTAGCTCAAGCACGACTGGGTCCGGGTCGTATTCATCATTGCATGCGTTCAATCGGGCAATGTGAAGTTGCTCTCGATTTGATGTGTCAACGGGCGTTGGAGCGACGGGCGTTTGGAAAATATTTACATGAATACGGCAATATTGGGGAGTGGATCGCAAAAGCGAGAATCGAAATCGAGCAAGCTCGGCTGTTGGTCTTAAAGACGGCTTGGCTGATAGACAAGAATGGAAATAAGGCAGCGAGTAATGAGATTTCGATGATTACAGCTTTAGTTCCGCCTCTGCAGACAAGGATATTAAACCGTGCAATTCAGGTATTCGGTGCGATGGGCCTGTCACCAGATACTCCGCTAGCTTACCTATGGAGTTGGGGGCGAGCACTACAAATTCTAGACGGCCCCGATGAAGTGCATTATCGGGCGGTAGCGAAAAACGAAATGAAACGGGCTCAAGAGGATCGCGGGAATAACATAACACCAGAAGGCTACCAGCATGGTCGGTTTATTTCACCTATAGACGCAACGAACAAATAGTATTTTCGGGTTTGTGGGTAACTAAATGCGACTCTCATAATTATGGGATTAGTCGACCGATACTCTTCAGAAAGCTCAAACACTTTTTTAGGCGTATTGATCGTTCGCCATTCTCTATGAGCTTAGTGTTCTATTTTTATCGGCCAGCGCAAAAACTTGAAATCCGCAGTGTAGGGTCTGGTATCTTGCCCTTCGAATTTCCCATCCAACATGTGTTCGTTGTCGCGTGGCAAAGAATTGCGATGCCGTCATATACAGGCTCATTCGAGCCTATGTAAACGATGCAACTTCTGGATTTTCTGAGGCGATCAGAAAGCAGTTAATTTCGCCAGCTTTCACGAGTCAGTCAGCACTAGGGCTTTGTTCTAACTGTGTCGATTAGGGATTGGAGGATTTCTGCTCGAAACGAAGAAATTAAATTTTCATTTTCCCGACCTATAGAAACAATCTGCTATATCATTTTCAGTTAATCTCTGTGTTTCTTAGGAGCTATTGTACTGGCACGGTCTTTTACAATATTTGTCATGCGTGGGGGGTCCCTATTTCAGTTGGGCCACTAACTAGTTGGGAACAATGGCCGGTCTAACTGTGACGAAGCCCGTTTTTAGAACTTTGCTTTTTTCATTCGTAGAATCGGTCAGATAAGCTAGAATCTTTATTGTAGCCATAGATAACACTGCATTTTCGTTGAAGCAGCAGTAACATTGTTTGACAATAATTCCGACCGTTACTATTAGGCTATATAGGATACAAACATTGACTGTTGTCGAATGTAACAAAAAAATGAGACGATAAGGTCGGTTCGCGAATTGGGTTGATGTCCAGCTTCAATTTAGGTTTTCCTTCTTAGGAAACCACGTGGCATTGACGAAGTCCGGTATCAATGGACCTCCATTTGATGAGGCAATATTAAAATATGTTCAAATTGCAAATTCTAGACAATCCCGCGCGAAGTATTTGGCTGGTCGGAGAAAAGATAGCCCTGGGAAGTCATAAGGATAATGAGATGATTCTGGGCAGCTTGGGAAGCGAAGAATTCCACGCGGAAATAGTCATTACTGCAAACGGACTACGTTTGGTTAGCAAGCAGGGCAGTTGTTACGTCAATGGCTTATTGGCCGAAGCCGAACATGTACTAAAAGCAGATGATGTACTTCGCATTGGTAAAGATACCATGCAAATTGTTGATTCGGTTATGTTAACGACAGAAACTCCCGCTGAGATTCCCGCGGTCAAATCAACAAATGATGAAGAAAAGCCAAAGTCCTGGTTCTTAGTCCCTAAAAGCGAAGAATCCAAAATTGGGGAGTTTTTGGTGGTGGGTGCATCCATTTTGGGGCGATCTGATCAATGTAAAATCAGCATCCCTAACAAATTATTGTCTCGAGAGCATGCAGAGCTAAAAATTGAAAACGGAAAGTTTATTGTTACCGACTTAGATTCGGCAAATAGCATTTATCATAACGGCGTCAAAATTAGTCGAGCGGAAGTTAACAAAGGGGATACCCTAACATTCGCTAACGTAGAGTTTATGGTAGAGCAGCGGGCGACGGATGAGTTGAAAAAGGAGCGTAAAAAGGCCGCAGAAACGGAATCCGTGAATCAAACAATGATTCGACCGGCCATGGATATCGATGCAGAAATTCGGCGCATTAAAGCGGAAAGCGATCGCAAAGACAATAATGCTACCCTGATAGCGGTAAGCGCGGACAAGGTGGGTCTGCTTTCAACAGCGGGCGCGTCACCTGAGATAAAAGGAGTTCCCGGTGTTGGGACTGAAGGTGGCGAGAGCGGTCAAATGGTCAGTGAGAAGAAGGGAAGTGGGAAAACGCTGCTAATTGTGTCTTTGTGCGCAATTCTCGCTCTGGTAATAGCTGCCTTCTTATCGGATACTCGTTTGTTTTAAGAAAACGAAAACCCTTCCTACTGAAATGACTCGCCAAGGTAGTATATGAAACATCAAGATAACTGCATTTTTTGTAATATTGTACAGGGGTTAGCGCCCTGTTATAAAGTTTTTGAAGATGAACTGACCTTGGTGTTTCTCGACGTGTTTCCTGCGAGTAAAGGGCATTTACTGATAATACCGAAAGAACACTTTCGTGATATCTTCTCGGCAAATCCAGCCGTTCTTGCTCGTATTGCGCAGAACTCAGCCATGATCGCCAATGTTATTCAATCGGTGATTAATCCGGATGGATTAGGTGTTCATCAACTAAATAGAAAAGCAGCGGGTCAAACTGTCTTTCACTACCATGTTCACATGATCCCGCAAACACTTGGTCATAATGTTGGTTTACATTCCAAGTCAGCAGGTGATCCCGACCAACTGCGTGATTTGGCCGAAAGACTCTGTTTTGCGGTCAAAGAAACTCTTGCCGAGTAAAACATTCATGGATTTTGGTTTCACTTCAATCGCATTGCTATTGCTTAGGTATTAGTGGTTTGAGTTTGAGGCTTGTATTTGTTTCTGACAAAGTCTTTGCTGTTTCCTTACGATAACTCATCGATAACATATGATAATCATCAAAAAGTACTTTACAACTAAGCCGGTCGTCAGCGATGGTAAGTAGTTGCGTGATTCAGAGCGCACTCTGTTGCCAGTCTGCAGTATTATTAATTAACTAAACACATTACAATTCCGAGTAATAACATCCCCGACTATGTTGGCGTCACTCGCATGTTTTTTGATACATGGGTGCCTATTTATAGCTTCGGTGTTCGAAAATCCTATTTGGCTAAATATTGAGCATTATTGATGAGAGTAATCACTGTAAACACGAATGGCATTAGAGCAGCAGCCCGTAAAGGTTTTTTCCAATGGCTAAAAACCAAGGATGCCGATGTGGTTTGTATACAAGAAACCAAAGCACAGGTTCATCAACTAGAGGACGCCATGTTTCACCCCGAGGGTTATCATTGTTACTATTTCGATGCTGAAAAAAAAGGATACAGTGGAACTGCTCTTTATTGTAAAAAGAAGCCAAAGAAGGTGACAAGAGGACTCGGATGGGATCCTGCTGATTCTGAAGGCCGCTTTATTCAAGCGGATTTCGACGGCGTTAGTGTAATTAGTATGTATTTACCGTCCGGGTCTAGCAGCGAAACTGTGCAGATTAAGAAGGAAGGCTTTATGGAGAATGTTGAAGCCTATTTCAAATCACTTCGCCGCAAACGCCGAGAGTATATTATTTGCGCTGACTGGAATATTTGCCACAAAGAAATAGATTTGAAAAATTGGAAACCCAATAGAAAAAATTCGGGATTTTTGCCGCATGAGAGAGAGTGGTTGACTAAGTTATATGACGAGTTTGGTTATGTCGACGCGTTTCGGGAAATTAATCAATTAGAAGATCAGTACACGTGGTGGTCTAATAGAGGGCAAGCCTGGGCCAAGAATGTCGGGTGGCGCCTAGACTACCAAGTTGTTACTCCGGGCCTCAAAGACAAAGTTGAGGCGGAAGAGGTTTACAAAGAAGAACGCTTTTCTGATCACGCGCCCCTTATTATGGACTATTCGATCGATTATTGATGCGGATGACACGGTGTCGTACGCGCCCATTATGTTTGCTTGGCTAGTGTTTTCAGGGTACAGTTGCGTCCGATTTTTACCGATATTCAAATTCTGTTTTACACCACAAAGGAAAGGTTATTTCGATGAATTTTATTTCTCAGGCACACGCACAAGCTGAAGGTCAAGCACCGGAGTCAGGCGTTATGCAGTTGGTCCTCATGGTGGGACTATTTGTTATGTTTTATTTTATTGCCATTCGCCCACAACGCAAAAGACAGAAAGAGCATACAGAGCTGATTGGAAATCTTCAGAAAGGTGACGAGGTACTGACTAATAGTGGGATCCTTGGGAAAATAATAAAAATTGAAGAAGGTTATGTTGTTCTGAATGTTGCAGAGAAAGTTGATCTGAAATTTCAGCGCGCGGCCATAAATGCCGTACTACCAAAAGGCACTTTGAAGTCAATTTAGGATTAGCAGCCGGTAAAAGTCTCATTCCACATGTTCGCTGTTTGGTTTTGATTCTCTAAAAGTCCGACGTCCCTTAGTTTTCATGTACCTAAGCAAAGAATGTCTCTGATTCGAGGTATAACCATGAAAGTGTTGTATCCCCCTCGTTTGTCTTTAGCGCAACTTCCGACTCCATTGGTGCCTGCCGACCGTCTCTCAAAACGGTTGGGAGGACCTCGAATCTGGATAAAACGGGATGACCAAACCGGATCGGCGGTAAGTGGAAACAAAATCCGGAAGCTCGAATTTTCTCTTGCGAAAGCACTTGAAGAGGGATGCGATACAGTCATTACATGTGGTGGGGTGCAGTCCAATCATTGTAGAACCACGGCTATTTTGTGCGCTAGTCTCGGCTTAAAATGCCACCTTATTTTGCGAGGAGAGGAAACACCAAAGGACGTAGCCGCCGATGGTAATTTATTACTGGATTACTTGGCCGGCGCTAAAACAAGTTTCTATTCCAATAGAGATTATCAGGCACGTAGTGATCAAATCCTCACTGAATGGGAGCAGTATTATAAAAGTTCGGGAAATAAGCCATTTACGATACCCATTGGGGCTAGCGATGGTACTGGCCTTTGGGGGTATATAGCCGCGTGCGAAGAGTTGTCGGTCGATTTCACCGCTAATAGTATAAATCCATCACATATCATTTCCGCCACGGGCTCAGGTGGTACTCAGGCTGGTTTAATTGCTGGGAATGAATTGTTTGGTTTAGGTTCGAAGGTATGGGGAATAAATGTTTGCGACGATGAATCCTATTTTTTGCAAAAAGTGAGGCACGATTTGCGCCAGTGGGCTAAATGGTATTCACAGTCCTTGGATGTTGAGAGTCTAGCCATTAATGTCATTGATGGTTACGTCGGATCTGGATATGCTAAGGCATCGAGCGACGTTTTTGAAACGATTAAATTGCTTGCTCGTCTCGAGGGCGTCATTCTTGATCCTGTCTACACCGGAAAGGCATTCCATGGCTTGATCGACCGAATTGAGCAGGGTCAATTTGATGATGCCGGTGATATTGTGTTTATCCATACCGGCGGTATTTTTGGCTTGTTTCCTCAGCGCGAGCAAATTTCATTTTAGCCGATCAACCGCTGTTAATTATTGAATCTATTCACTGATCAATAAGAACCTATTGTCAGCCAGCGTATGGCGCTGGGTCCGGTGTTCTGGGCAATGTCGACATAAAATCCATTTTCGGTAGATTAGTAGAGATTCAACATGCCAAGTAATTTTGGAAATAAATTAGTCATAGCGATCTCATCAAGAGCCCTGTTTAATCTAGATGAAGGTCATCGTGTATTTGAAGATAAAGGTCTTGAAGTCTATCAGCAATATCAAATTCAGCACGAAGATGAGGTGTTGGAGCCCGGTGTTGCATTCCCCATGGTAAATAAGTTGTTGCGCATAAACGAACGACTGGGGGGAGAGCCAAGAGTTGAAGTGCTATTGTTGTCACGAAATAGTGCAGACACAGGTTTACGGATATTTAATTCCATTAAGCATTATGGCTTGAATATCACACGTGCTGCTTTTACTGGAGGAGCTAGTCCCTATCGATACGTGTCGGCGTTTGGTTGCCATTTGTTTCTATCGACCGATGCCTTAGATGTCAGACGGGCACTAGACAATGGGGTGGCCGCAGCGACTTTGATGTCTTCGGAACCTAACAACCAAGACAGTGATTCGGAGCTAAAATTTGCCTTTGACGGGGATGCAGTATTATTTTCCGATGAATCCGAGCAGATATACAAAGAGGAAGGGTTGGAAGCTTTTACCAAAAATGAAATCGAAACGGCAAAACAGCCGTTAAGCGGCGGACCTTTCAAGGCATTCTTGTCTGCATTACACGGTTTACAGTCGGAATTTCCTTCCAGTAATTCACCCATTCGTACAGCCTTGGTAACTGCACGGTCTGCCCCTGCCCACGAGCGAGTTATTCGAACCCTGCGGGCATGGAATATTCGTATAGACGAATCACTGTTTCTTGGTGGTTTAGATAAGGGGGATTTCCTCAATGCTTATGGTGCAGATGTGTTTTTTGACGATCAGCAGTCGCATTGTGACTCTGCTAGTCAACATGTAGCCACGGGACATGTGCCACATGGCGTTTCAAATAACTAGAAAAACAGTCGAACGCGAGAGAATGAATAGCTATCTAAACGCCAGAAAGATGTCGGAAGTGTTCGGTTTCTTCAAGCCAAATGGGGCCTGCCAGAGCAAACGAGTCTTCTTCTAGAACCTTTTTATTATTATTTTCCGAAATTAGGCTAAATTTGTTATATGAGCTATTATTTTTATAAGCTCATGGTTCAAGACTGGGTTACATTTCAATTTGCACGTTACGCGAGCAACTGATTCATTTGGACTATTAATAGAAAATAATAGTGGAGAGTCGTATGAAACTACAGCAATTGCGCTATATCTGGGAAGTTGCTCATCACGACCTAAATGTATCTGCGACGGCGCAAAGCCTGTACACGTCACAGCCGGGAATTAGTAAGCAAATCCGCTTGTTGGAAGACGAACTGGGCGTTGAGATCTTTTCGAGGAGCGGTAAGCACTTAACGAGAGTCACTCCAGGTGGCGAAGCAATATTGAAAACTGCCGGCGAAGTATTGCGGAAGGTCGAGAGCATTAAACAGGTCGCTCAAGAGTACTGTAATGAAAAAAAGGGTAGTTTGTCGATTGCTACTACCCATACACAGGCGCGTTATGCATTGCCTCCGACGATTAAATCTTTCATTAATCGATATCCGGATG
This sequence comes from uncultured Cellvibrionales bacterium, assembly GCA_913019905.1. Taxonomy (GTDB): domain Bacteria; phylum Pseudomonadota; class Gammaproteobacteria; order Pseudomonadales; family Dasaniaceae; genus Oceanicoccus. The sequence goes on along the minus strand of CAJVZD010000049.1, from coordinate 13,196 downwards.
TTTCTCTACATATGCACCAAGGGACACCGATGCAAATTTCGGAGCTCGCTGCCGATGGAACGGTAGATTTTGCAATCGCGACTGAGGCTTTAGAGCTATTCAGTGACTTAATTATGATGCCTTGTTACAAGTGGAACAGGGCGATTATTGTTCCAAAAGATCATGCATTAGCTCAATTGTCAGAGTTAACGTTAGAAGACATTGCACTTCATCCGATAGTGACTTACGTATTCGGGTTTACTGGCCGGTCGAAGCTCGATGAAGCCTTTATTGAGAAAGGTTTGGCTCCGAAAGTTGTGTTTACTGCCGCTGATGCCGATGTGATAAAAACCTATGTTAGGTTAGGCTTAGGGATTGGCATTGTTGCGCGAATGGCCTACGACGAAAAACTCGATAGTGATCTTGTCGCTCTCGATGCAAGTCATTTGTTTAAAGCAAGCGTTACCAAAATCGGTTTTAGGCGCGGAACGTTCTTACGTGGGTTTATGTTTGATTTTATTGAAGAGTTTGCACCTCATCTTACCAAATCAGTGGTGGAAGAAGCTTATCAGCGTCATACAAAACTAGAGTTAGATGACCTGTTTGAACTTATCGAGCTACCTGTCTATTAGGTTCTGGACAGGTTTCAGGCGTTGCCGAAGGTAAGCTCTGGTTGTTTCCTGTACAAAAATAAATTAAAAAAGCCGCTTTGACGACTTAGTTAAACTTTTCCTTGTTTACTTCGTAAACATAACTACAATCCGCGCTCTATGACAGTGACATCCCTTATATTCGTTTATTCGATCGCGATTCTTTTTGCATCCCTAATCGGTGGTTGGCTGCCGTCTAAAATGAAGCTGGGACATACCCGGACTCAGATTATGATGAGTTATGTTGCCGGATTTATGTTGGGGGTAGCTTTTTACCATTTGTTGCCACACGCTGTCAGCAAGTTAGCCGGACACGGTGGTGTTGATCATGCAGTCTGGTGGTTAATGGTTGGTTTACTGCTCATGTTTGTTTTGCTGAGACTATTTCATTTTCATCAGCATGGTCCGGTTGAGTCAGACCATGAGCACGATCATGGCCATAGTCACAATCTCAAAACAGCTCATAACCACGATGAAAAAACTGCTCGTACTCAGTTGGCGAGTAATATGAGCTGGCTAGGTGTCGCGTTCGGTTTAGCTTTGCACACCTTGATTGATGGTATTGCTCTCGGTGCTGCGGTTCAAGCGGATTCGGCAGAGCACGCGCCACTAGGTCTGTTAGGCTTCGGCGTATTTCTTGCTATTGTCCTACATAAACCTCTCGACGCAATCTCTATTTCTTCGATCATGCATGCGAGTGGCTGGAGCCTGAAGTCTCAAACAGTCGTTAACCTTGTTTTTGCGACTATGTGTCCTATCGGTGCCTACCTTTTCCTCTTTGGGGCGGATTCTTTAGGGGATTCGCAAAATATGGTTATTGGCAGTGCTTTAGCTTTTTCTGCGGGTGTTTTCATCTGTATTTCATTGAGCGATTTACTTCCCGAAATTCAATTTCATAGCCATGATCGAGGCAAGCTGACACTTGCTCTGGTGCTTGGTGTTATTACAGCTTATGGGATTGGTTTGGTGGAACCGGAGAGCGCACATCACGAAAGTGCTAGTGCGCAAAAGTTTATCGGTGATCAACGTATTGAGGGATGAGCTTGCTTGGTGTTCATGCTTTCTGTACATTGTCTCGCAATAAATCGAGCCTGTATTGCTTGGAAACGAACTAGGTAAGTATCTGTGTTTGGTAGAGTCTTTTGGGTAAATATCTATTGAGCGAGCAGCATGAAATCAACCCTTTTTGCTTGTTTGAATTGTATCTTAATTATAGTGGAGTCACATTGTGGAAATCGCCTGCCTTGATTTAGAAGGGGTATTGATACCTGAAATATGGATTAATTTTGCCGAGAAAACGGGTATCGAAGCCCTAAAAGCGACGACTCGAGATATACCGGATTACGATGTGTTGATGAAGCAACGCTTACGGATTCTTGACGAAAATGGTTTTGGCTTGCCGGACATTCAATCCGTCATTAGTGAGTTAGAACCGATGGAAGGAGCGCTTGGCTTTCTAGAGTGGCTGCGAGAGCGATTTCAGGTCGTGATTCTTTCAGATACCTTCTATGAGTTTGGTATGCCTTTTATGAAACAACTCGGTTACCCGATGTTACTTTGTCACGGGCTGGAAGTGAACGATGACGGTAAGGTGGTCGATTACAAGCTGCGGCAAGTTAATCCCAAAAGACAGGCAGTGATTGGATTTCACTCTATGTATTATCGTACGATTGCCGCTGGTGATTCTTACAATGATACGACAATGCTAGCAGAAGCCAATGCGGGTATCTTATTTAAGGCCCCGGATAATGTTATTGCAGAATTCCCTCAATTCCCTGCAGTACATAGTTACGAAGATTTAAAGAAGGAGTTTATTAAAGCGAGTAATCGGGACCTTAGCCTATAAGTAAAGTGGCTCTTGGAGGTTTATCAGCCGGTTTTTTTTTAGCTACTTGCCGTAGTTGCGTGGTGTAGTTACGTGGTGTGGTGGCTTAAAGCGCCGCTAATAGTTTTTCGACTTTCGTGAAACATTCCTGATATTCAGCTTCGCAAGTCGAGTCGGCAACAATTCCACCTCCGGCCCAGCAATATATTTTATTGTTTTCACATACTAAAGATCGGATCGCTATGTTGGTATCCATTTGGCCGTCACAACTAATATAGCCGATCGAACCACAATAGGCCGATCGTCTGTTGGGTTCCAGTTCCTCAATGATTTCCATTGCTCTTATTTTAGGGGCGCCGGTTATCGACCCTCCCGGGAAGCAATTGGCCAGTAAAGTTAGAGAGTCAATGTCTGGCATTAATTGGCCGCTTATCGTGCTGACTAAATGATGCACTGTTTCGAAGCTTTGTAGCTCAAACAGGTCATCGACTTGAATGCTTCCAGGAAGGCAATTTTTCCCGAGGTCATTTCGTAGTAAATCTACAATCATCAGATTTTCTGCTCGGTCTTTGGCGCTGTTCAACAATTTCTTGGCGAGTAATTCGTCCTCTTTACGGGTCGTTCCTCGACCTATAGTACCTTTAATGGGTGCTGTAGAAACTCTCTGATATTTTGATTGAATAAAGCGCTCAGGGGATAAACTCAAAATGGCATTCTTTCCGTTACCTAAATAAGCAGAAAAAGGCGCGGCAGCAACCGTCCTCAGAGCTTGGTAGGCTTGCCATGGATCTCCTTCAAAATCGGCACTAAATCGTTGTGCAAGGTTGACCTGATAACAGTCTCCGGCCTGAATGTAGTTTTGAATTTTCTCAAAAGCGTTTGAATACTGTTCGTATGAGAGGTTGGATTGAAACTTCGCTTGCAATCGGAAATTCTCAATATGCACTTTCAAAGCCGGTTGTTCTAATAGCTTGGTACGTACTTCTCGAACTAACTCTTTGTTCGCGAGTGGGTGGCAGGCAAGTAAGCTTCTTTTTTGTCGATGATCTACAATGACTGCCCAACTGTATATTCCAACAACAGCTGTTGGCGCATCAATGTCTTTAAGCGATTTAGTCTTAAATTTTTCTAACTGATGGCCGAGATCGTAGCCAAAATACCCGATTGCACCGCCGGTAAAAGGTAGGTGGAAGTCGTTCTCAATAGTTGGTGTGAATTCCTCAATGGCTGTTCTGACATCCTGGAAGTAGTTTGCGTTTGGGTTGTAACTATTTGTATTTAAAGAAAATATGTTATCATTTTGTACTTTATGAACAGGTTGAGCACTAAAAATGTCGTAGCGGCCGCGAGATGAACAAGAAGCGGTGCTGTCGAGGTAGACGGGTAGCTCCCAGTCCAAAAATCGGGAAAATAAATGGCTACTATCGATGGAATATGGCAATTCTTCAATAAGCAATGAGCTCATTATATTGTGATCTCAGGGGTAGATTGTATTGATAGGCGTTATTTGATGCGTCGGCGAGATCTTTGAACAGTAGTCACTAGTTTGAATTGAGAATATGTAGTCACTGATTATATCTCGGTTATTTCTTCGCGGGGTAGTGATATTGACAGATTTCTTTGACCGTTTGTGTCATTGACATGATCATACTCTGCGATTATGGTGAATGAGATCAATAAGTTGCAGTTAATACTCGGCTGGCTGAACGAAAAAAGTCTACCTCAAAAAAGAGATGAATTTAATACAGCGCAAGGTTTGGGTTTTGAGTTTGTCGCTTGATTCTCTGCGTATCATTATACCCATTCAATATTAAAGAATATTTCCAATTTAAAAGGCGCAATCTATTATTATATGCATTTAGTACAAGCTAGAACATAACTGGGCAATGATCTACTTGTCATTTTTTTTTCTCGTTTGCCATAATTCGGGTGTGATTTGGATGGGCGCCACGTACCCATCTTTCGTTTTCTGTCTATTTAGTGGTGTTTCATACCAAATCTTGCTTTTGTAAACTCGAGATTTCTATTACGTATTAACCCTTTGAGTAAAAATAGATTTTTGCTCTTTAATTTGTTGAGACCAGATAAATGACTACCGATTCACTTGTAGAACCTTCGCTTAATAATCCTTTTGAAGAAGCGGTCAACGTGGAGTTCGTTGTTCCGGGACAAATTAATTATGATCCCGGGCTTTATGAGGAGTCACTACACGCTGGCCAGGCACTTATTGAACGCCCTCAAACCGCTGCTGGTGTTGTTAGTATAGAAAAGCAACACCAAAAAAATCGCATGACCGTGTGGGAGCGATTAGAAGTATTAGCTGATACGGGCTCTGAGCCCACGGTTCTGTTTCAGAACTGGGGTCCAAATCTTGATGGTGCCTCCCTTGTTACTGCTATTGTGAAGATCAGTGGTCGTGATGTAGCCGTTTATGGGCATGATTTTACTGTTCGTGCTGGTTCTATGGATGCGACAAACGGTAAGAAACTGGCTCGCTTATTCGAAATGGCGGGTAAATTGAAAATACCTCTTGTCGGTATGAATGATAGCGCTGGAGCTTTCGTTCCCGCGGGAGTAGGTGGCTTGGATGGATATGCTGAGGCATTTACCGGCTTACGTCGTATAAGCGGTGTCGTCCCGTCAATCATGTGTATGTTTGGGTTCAATGCTGGAGGTGGCTCGTATTTGCCCAGACAGGGAAGTTTTGTTATTCAGCCCAACGACACCTTTTTCGGTCTGACCGGCCCCGGCGTTGTTAAATCAGTGTTGGGAGAGGATGTTACTCCGGATGAATTGGGCGGACCTAATGTACATAGCCAAACCGGGGTAACGGATTTCGTTGTTCCCGATGAGGTGTCAGCGCTACAAAAAGTAAAAGAGCTGTTGGACTATTTACCATCGAACAATAGCGAGCTGGCTCCTTTTCGCCCAACTTCCGACCCGATAGATCGTAAGACATGGGATATTGATATCCTGCTTAAAAAAGCCTTTAATTCTCCAACGGGATTTAATACTCCGCTGGATATAAGCATTTTAATTCAACAGCTTTGCGATCATGGCGACTATTTTGAAATTCAACCTGAGCGGGCCCGCAATACTATCTGTGCGTTAGGTCGAATGGGTGGCAATGTGATTGGTTTTGTAGCAAACAATTCTGCCGTCGGTTCGGGACAAATTGATATTGACGCTGCCTACAAAAATGCCCGATTTATACGGTTCTGTAATCTTTACAATATTCCAGTGATATTCATGGAAGATACAACCGGGTTTTTACCCGGTCGTGAACAGGAAAGTAACGGGATTGTGCAAGCCGGTAGAGCGATGCTGGACTCGATTGTCGACTTGCGGACACCTCGATTTTTACTTTTAGTAAGAAATGCTTTTGGTGGCGCCTACGCTTCCTATAATAACTACCCAACTGGGGCTGATCTGGTCATTGCACTACCCACGACTCGGTTAGCCGTTATGGGACCATCAGCCGGAGTTGAATTTGTCTATAAAGGGGAGCTCAGAGCCATTCGCGGGTCTGTCGTTAAACGAGTGGCAGCATCTACTGAAGAAAATCAAAGCAACGGCATGAATGTGGCCGACGCGAAAGAGACGGCGGAAGTTGCGGTTGGGAATTGGGTTAAAGAACAAGAAGGGCTGTTAATAAAACGCTACGAGAAAGAGTTAATGAATCCGAATGAAGCGCTAAGCCTAGGATCGATTTCTCAAATAGTTATGCCTAGCGAATTAAGAAAAGTATTAGCTGAAAATATGGCATTGCACTTAGAACATTATACCGCAGCTCCACTAAATGCTGTACAACGTGAATTTTTCTAACCGAATAATATTTTTTGATTACTAACCGTTAAATTTAAAAAGAAGTCTAGGAGATTTATTTGTGTCGCAGGCACCCGATAATTATTACCTGAATAATCCTTTAATTCATAGAGATCGCAATTTAAAAACAGCTGCATCTGAATGGGTTCGAAGTTTCAGTTGTCATGACGTAAAGCCGCTAATCATTTGTCGTGGTCCTATTCGAAAAGAGGCTATGGATGTTTTTGATGAGATGGGAATAGTTGGATATGGTATTTTGTTATCTGAAAAAGATTCTATTACCTACACCAACGCCTTAGCACCTGAGTTGCGTAGTTTGACAGATCCTTCGCGTGTTCACCGTGTTCCTGATTATTCAGGATCTGATAAAGAAGAGCGTCAGCAAAGAATCCAGCAGATTATTCAAATCGCCAAAGATAACGGATATAACTCCATTTTTACCGGTTATGGTTTTATGGCGGAAGATGAAGAAATGGTTAGGTCTATGGAGATGGCCGGACTAAATTTCATTGGTCCCTGCTCGAAAACGGTTCACGATGCGGGTCTTAAAGATGAAGCTAAACGAACAGCGCTAAAGGTTGGAGTGAGTGTAACGCCTGGAGTTGATAATGCGACGACACTGACGGTTCTTTCAAAATACCCAGATTTGGCGTCACTGTCTCAGGTTTGTAAGGAGAATGATCTAGAAATTGACGAGACGATATTTGGAAACTCTGAACTTAGTTTGGAGCAAAAAGCCGAAGAAGTTCTCAATGCTTCGCTGCATAAGGGTGTCGACCTTTTTACAATTGAAGAGTTGGGGCTGGTTTTGGCGGAAACGATTTCCAAACTTTATGAAGGGTGGCCAAGCAATCGCATTCGGCTAAAAGCGATCTCTGGCGGGGGCGGTAAGGGGCAGCGTATTCTCCAGGCGCCAGAAAGTTATCAGGGCTCTGCCGCTGAAAAAATCAAATTGGCCGTCAGTAAAGTTCCTGAGCTCGTGCTTGAAATCCTTAACGAGGTGAAGTGTAATGGTGTCGGTGACAATAAAAATGTCCTAGCAGAATTAAATATCGAGTCGACCAGACACCAGGAAATTCAGGTTGTCGGAAACGGAGACTGGTGTATTACAATGGGTGGTCGTGATTGCTCGTTACAAATGCACGAGCAGAAATTATTAGAGATATCGGTTACAACTGAAGAACTAGTGGGTGCGATTCAAAAAGCCGAAAAAGAAGGAAGAGAATCGGAGCTTGAGACCCTACGTAAAGATCTCATTATTCTCGAAAAAATGGAAGAGGAAGCTTCCCGTTTTGGTCTGGCAGTTGGTTTGGATTCGGTGTCGACTTTTGAGTGCATCGTTGATGGAAGCAGTCATTTTTTCATGGAAATGAATACGCGAATTCAAGTTGAACATCGCGTTACCGAACTGTGTTATAAACTGAAGTTTTGTAATCCTGATAACTCAAGCGAATTTTTTGTGGTCGAGTCACTGGTCGAGGCCATGGTGCTTTTAGCGAGGCACAAAAAGGAATTGCCAAAACCAGACCGTTTGCCTCGTGAAGTTGCTTCAGTTGAAGCGCGCCTAAATGCTACGAATCAAGCTTTACAGCCGCATGCTGGTGGAGTTATCGAACGATGGTCCAACTGTATAGAAGGTGAAGTGCGCGACGATCAGGGTATTAGTATGAGGAACCCTGATACCGATGTGTTTATGAAATACCATTTAGCCGGTGCTTACGATTCAAATATCGCGCTATTGTTGACGGTAGGAGAGACGCGATTAGAGAGCTTTCAACGGCTTGCTGAAGTTATTCGTACCACCAATTTGAGAGGCAAAGACCTTTCGACTAACCTAGAGTTTCACTATGGTTTAATAAACTGGATTGTTGGTCAAAATATTAATGCGCGTCCCAGTACACGATTTATCGTTCCCTATCTGACGGCCGTCGGGCAACTTAAGAATTGCTCAAACGATATAGATTTAAAATTGTCTTATAACCGGATTCGTGGAAAATATCTCGAATCCGCCAGTGACTTAAAGCCTGCATTTATTAAAGTGTTAGATCGTAAGGCAGGGCTTATTCTGCGGCCACTAGAAATCCTGTTTGATAATCCGCATCAATTATCGGGCTGGTTAAGTATTAACAGAAATAATTTTACCAAAGTGGCCGGTAAAATTTCATGGCTTAAAAATCCCGTCGAAGTGCTGGCTGATCTGTATCGTTTTCTAAATATGGATTATGTTGCCGGAAAGCCCGCTGCAAATATGATTTGGAAACACGACGATGAATTGCTACAAACAGCAAACAGTTTCTATAGTAGCTTAAAGGATAGACTTGGTATATTCAGTTTTTCCGATGTGAATACCGCCATAGCCGGAAATACCCCGTCAGGTTTTACCGATGAGAATTGGTCCGCCATACAGTCTGCTCACAAAGGATATCAAACCGGGACAGAGCTGCTTTCTGTATTACTTTTTGTGGCAGAAAAAACAAAATTCTTTGATTTATGTGTCAACGATGATCTAACTATTTCAATTCCGGAAGCGTTGTCAAACACTGAGCTACAGGAGGAAATGGCTAAAATTCTAGCACCGCCGCCAGTTGCAGCGTCTGACGAAATATTATCTGAAAGCGGCGGAATGTTTTATCCGCGCGAGGCTCCTGGAATGGACGTTTTTTTACGGGAAGGAGAACATTTTGATGAAGGTGATCCTTTATATATTATAGAGGTGATGAAAATGTTTAATAAAGTTTATGCACCTTTTTCGGGAACTATTAAACAAATATTAATCGATGGTGATGGTGTTATTGTGAAAAAAGGCCAGCCGATTTTTAAAATCGAACCTGATGAAATCATTGTCATGGAAACGCCGGAACGAGTTAGAGAGCGTAAGCAGCAGTGTACGGAAGAGTTTTTGAGACAAACTTGTTAACGTTTTCTGTATGAGTTTGGTCGCACGAGCGGAACAGACACAAGTTAGACAAGTTAGACAAGTGAATTAATTGTGGAGTATTTATGATAACTGCATTAGACCATATCGCGATCGCAGTGCCGGATTTAGACGCCAGTATCAAGCGATTTATGGAAGATTTCGGTCTGAAATTCGAAGGTAAAGAAGATGTCGCCTCAGCAAAAACATCGACAGCATTTTTTCCGCTGCCGCCCACAAGTATTGAATTGGTGCACCCGCTGAATGGTGAAGGCCCGATTGCCGGATATTTGGAGAAAAAAGGAGGGGGTATCCATCATTTGTGTTTTCGGTCTGATGACATAAACGCAGATGTGGCTATGCTTAAGGACAAAGGATACCAGTTTTTATCAGATGCTCCCTCCAAAGGTGCACATAACTCAATGGTCATATTTATACATCCGAAGTCTTGTGACGGCGTGTTGATTGAATTGAATCAACCTGCCGAAGAACATTAGGTACTTGATAGAGTCTATTCTTCTCAAAGAAATGTTTGAAAGAACGTATCTGCACAACCGATGTGATTGCTGTAACAACGATTGCTGTAACAATGATTACTGTAACAATGATAGGTCTTAACAATGTCTGAATACAAACCGGAACAAGTCAGTGTCGATCAATGGCGGGAATTTGCCACTCAACAGATGAAAGGTACGAGTATCGACTCTTTAACGTGGGAAACCGCAGAAGGTATCGATATAAAATGTCTTTATACTCAGGAAGATATCGCTGATTTGGAATTTACCGACACAATGCCCGGTATCGCTCCGTACATACGGGGACCGCAGGCTACGATGTATGCCGGAAGGCCATGGACTATTCGTCAATACGCAGGATTTTCTACTGCCGAAGAATCAAACGCCTTCTATCGCAATGCATTGGCGTCGGGAGCTCAGGGCGTATCGGTGGCTTTTGACTTAGCCACGCACCGAGGTTACGACTCCGATCATCCCCGGGTTGCCGGTGACGTGGGGAAGGCCGGTGTTGCTATTGACTCAATTGAAGATATGAAGCTATTGTTCGATGGCATCCCTTTAGATAAAGTTTCCGTTTCGATGACTATGAATGGTGCCGTGCTTCCAGTGCTAGCGGGCTATATTGTTGCCGCGGAAGAACAAGGGGTGAGCCACGATCAATTGGCTGGCACGATTCAAAATGATATTTTGAAAGAGTTCATGGTGCGTAATACCTATATTTACCCGCCTGCACCCTCAATGAAGATTATTGGCGATATTATTTCATTCGCTACCGAAAATATGCCCAAGTTCAACACCATTTCGATATCGGGATATCATATTCAGGAAGCTGGCGCAGACGCGTCGCTTGAGCTGGCCTACACGTTGGCAGATGGTAAGGAGTACATTCGAACGGCTATTGCTGCAGGACTCGATATCGATCAATTCGCGCCGCGATTATCGTTCTTTTGGGGTATCGGTATGAACTTCTATATGGAAATAGCGAAGTTGCGAGCCGCACGGTTGTTGTGGGCCGAGATAGTTCACGAGTTCAGCCCGAAAAATCCAAAATCCTCGATGTTGAGAACACACAGTCAAACATCCGGTTGGTCATTAACGGAACAAGACCCGTATAACAATGTGGTTCGAACAACCATTGAAGCGATGGCGTCTGTGTTTGGAGGCACGCAATCGTTGCATACTAATGCTCTGGACGAAGCCATTGCATTGCCAACAGAGTTTTCTTCAAAAATCGCACGCAACACCCAGTTAATTATTCAGGAGGAAACCGGCATAACAAAAGTTATCGATCCTTGGGGCGGTTCCTACATGATGGAAAGCCTAACCAGTGAGATTGCAGATAAAGCCAGGTTATTAATACAAGAAGTCGAAGAAAAAGGTGGCATGGCTAAGGCGATAGAAACCGGTATGCCGAAATTGAGAATTGAAGAGTCAGCGGCAAAAAAACAGGCACGGATAGACCGTGGAGAAGACGTAATTGTTGGCGTGAATAAGTATACGAGCGACGAACAAGACGAAGTCGATATTCTAGAAATTGATAATGATGCAGTGCGAACTTCCCAGATTAATCGTTTGAACTCGATTCGCTCTTCCCGTGATGAAGAAAAGGTTAAAATCGCTTTAGAAGCGATATATCAATGCGCGAAAAGTGGTCAGGGGAATCTGTTAGATCTCGCAGTGAGAGCTACGCGAGCACGCGCCACTGTGGGTGAGATTTCCTATGCGATGGAGCGGGAATTTGGCCGCTATACAGCAAATTCTCAGACCGTATCAGGGGTTTATGGGGCTGTTTACAAGGATGATGAGAGCTGGAAAAATATCAGTATTGATATCGATAAGTTTGTTGAAACCGAAGGTCGCCGCCCACGGATGTTGGTTTGTAAAATGGGGCAAGATGGACATGATCGCGGTGCCAAAGTTATCGCTACGGCTTTTGCTGATGTTGGGTTTGATATCGACTTATCTCCCATGTTTTCTACGCCGGAGGAAGTTGCGAAACAAGCTATCGAGAATGATGTACATGTCGTGGGGGTTTCGTCGCAAGCAGCTGGGCACAAAACATTGATACCTGCGTTATTGAAGGAGCTCAATGACCAAGGCGCAAGTGATATAGTTGTTATTGCGGGTGGAGTTATCCCCAAACAGGACTATGAGTTTTTGTACGAAGCCGGAGTAAAGGGCATTTTCGGCCCAGGTACAAAGATACCTCTTGCTGCGAGGGGAGTCCTCGGCGCTATAAAAGCCAGTAGGGGAGAGTAACCGAGGTTATAATTGTATTCTTCCTAAGAAACTATACTAATCGTAAGTGTTACCGTCTAGGAGTACCATTTTAGCAGTCATGTTAAAGCAGCGTATGTTTGCGCGTCTATTTGACCTGATTGGACCGAATAGACTATCCAGAAACTTTCACAATTTTCAAGAAATGAATAATCTATGCCTTTGATTGATATCGCCAAATTACTAAAAGGAGAGAGACGGTCCTTAGCAAAGGCGATAACGTTGATCGAAAGTAAACTCGCTAGTCACAGGGAAGAATCTCAGCAAATTCTTGAATCAGTACTGCCGTTAACGGGTAACAGTATTCGCATTGGTATTTCAGGAATTCCAGGCGTTGGGAAATCCACTTTCATAGAAACGTTTGGTTTGTTTCTTATATCTCTCGGAAAAAGAGTCGCCGTCCTTGCCGTTGACCCCAGCTCACCCATTGCGGGTGGGTCTATTCTAGGAGATAAGACTCGAATGGAAAAGCTTTCGCGAAGTAATGATGCTTTCATACGTCCTTCGCCGTCAGAAGGGGCTCTCGGTGGTGTCGCACATAAAACTCGTGAAACCATGCTGTTATGCGAAGCCGCAGGCTACGATGTTATTCTCGTTGAAACTGTTGGTGTTGGACAGAGCGAATATGAAGTAGCTAGTATGGTTGATTTCTTCATGGTGCTAATGTTACCCAATGCTGGCGATGAACTGCAGGGAATTAAGAAAGGAATTTTAGAGCTGGCAGATGCCTTGGTTGTAAACAAAGCTGACGGTGATTCGATTAATATGGCGCAGCAAACCAAGCGATATTACGAAAATGCCCTGCATCTATTAAGTCTACGCTCTATCTGGAGCCCAAAGGTTATGACCTGTTCTGCTCAGGAAAAGATGAATATAGCCGAAGTTTGGGACCTTATTTTCACGTTTAATGCCGAAGCAGCAAAATGTGGTTATTTATCAAGTAATCGCTCTCTTCAGAATAAAAATTGGATGAGAAAGCTTCTGTTCGAAATGCTGGAATCAAAGTTAATGAAGAATAGTGACATAAAGCAACAAATGCCCGAGCTTGAAAAGAAAGTTGTCTCTTCAGAAATTACTCCGTATCGCGCCGCTAAGCATATTATCGACTTGTTGTAATAGGCATGGTTGGTCATCAACCCTTCGCTTTGTTAAAATTGTACTATATTTTAATTAGCAGATAGATTCCGCTATATAGCATGTCAATTTAAGAG
>CAJVZD010000048.1 GCA_913019905.1 uncultured Cellvibrionales bacterium | reverse complement strand
CTTTTTCCTGATGTGGGGTAAGGGTGAACTTGCCCATAAACCCGCACTAATCGTTGCCGTTTCTGCAGCCGATGGCGGCTCCTACCCCATTGCAGAGCTACGCATGAGCAGCTACAAAAATAACCGCATTTGTTATCTTCCCGAACACTTGATTATTCGCAACGTCAATACTGTATTTAACCCTGACGCCAATGACAACAACGAGACTGCACAGCCTTATTTCGACCAGCGTTTGAGTTATTGCCTGACAATGCTAAAAGAGTATGGATCGGCTTTTCGCCAAATCAGGGCTAGCGGAGCAACCGACTTAACGACGTTCAATAGCGGCATGTAAGGCGCACTTCGCTCACATCGACGGGAAAGACTCCAAAGATCAGCTTGAAATTTCACGGCTGTCGGTCAAGCATTCAATCGGGCTTTTTTATCCGGAAATATCAAAAAAACACCTATTTCACTACTTATCTTGGGGCTTTATCCTAAAACCGTGGAAAATTATCCCTATGTCCTTGAATTCCCTAGATATTGAACTATGATCAACGGCGATGGAATTTAGAATAAAAATAACTATGGCTTTTTCATCGCTTGCTTGCTCCTAAGAACGCGATCGGACCTCTCAAAAGTCTGAAGAAAGATCCTACATTATTTTATTCCCGATGATCGAAGTCCAAATTGATCCCGCCATCTATTACTTTATTAGATCAGCATGTATTACTTGAAATTGGGAAATCAAAATGTCAGACCTTAAGAGCATTTATGAACTAGCGTTGGTTGCGATCATTTCGGAGGCAAAGGACACTTCGATCGACACCGGCAAACTCATTTCAGGGGCGAAAGCAGGGATTTTGTCTAACAGTTATTATTCTAGCGTTGGTACCGAAGAGAAGATCCAGATTCTCGACCTGCTCAACGGAGTTTTGGCTGACAGCGAATTATCGAGCCACTATGTATAACTAAATTAAGCAGTATGTAAAACCAGTACACAAAATAGCAGCTGATTCGCCACTGTTGGTAATTGCCAGGAGTGTCGGCTGACTGTTACTTCCAGCTAGCGCTATTCAAGTCGGTTTTATTGATTTAGTTTCGCGAAAACATGGCTGTCATAGTAGGTATCATTTTTGTATATTGCCTTTTTCAAAATAGCCTCTAACTGATAACCGGATTTTTCTAACACTCGCATTGAACCGCCATTCGGTGAAAATACCGGCGCAAACAGCCGGATTATGTCTGTATTAGAAAAAACATAGTTAGTCATTTCCAGCACTGAAGTGGTTGCGATACCTCTACCCCAATACGCTTTTGCCAGCCAATAGCCGATTTCGGCAGAACGTTCATTTTCAAATTCGCCTTCAGCGACGCCAATGCAACCAACAAAATTACCATCGGCGACAATCGCACGCACAATACCCGCTTTACTGCCGGCGGAAATCCACCATTCAGCATCTTCCAGAGTGTAAGGTTGTGGGATCTTTGAAGTGAGGTATCGGGTGACGTCACTGTCATTCAAATACTCAACTAGATCTTCAATATCTTTATCATTGAAACTTCTGAGACTTACCATATTCGATAACTCATAGTTGTGAGATGGTCAATCAGCGGATTGGACAGACGCGAAAGTGCATTCATTCCTCCTATGCCAGGATACTGACTTCAAGCTTACATCAATTCTTACGATAAAATTTCGTTAATCGCTTCTTCCAGGCAAATCTTAGTCCTTTTTTTCCGAGAGACTGTAGCATTAGGAGAAATCCCAAATCACGACGAAGCTGCAGGAAACACTACAACCTCAAAATCAAGGGTTAGGCCTCCGACGATTTTGACAAACCCTGTCTACTAAGTCCAAAAATATAAACCGACTAATAATCTTGATTGCCTTCCCACTGTCGGTCGAATATTCTTGTGTAGCGCAGAAATTAATAATCTCGCAAAAACTAACGGCAGCGACGATATATTTGAACATTCTTGCATTCGGATGCACGCAGTGGAACCGGGTTATTTTCCTTGCAGTCAACGAAAATTGCTAAATAACGAGCAGTTTTCGTTTTTAATAGACCAATTGCAAAAAATGGCTTATATTTTATGACTTCGAAGTCAGTCAGCGTTACAATGGCTTTCTACGCTTATACCCCCTTAATAAGCGCCATCAGCGCTAAACCTATAAGGCCCCAGCACCATGACAAAGCCACAGCACTTTGATAACGCTCCCGCCTCAACACGAACCGGTACAATGATAGGCTTTGATCCCGAGTTTAGGGATATTATCGATTACATATTGCGTATTACCTATCGAATCTGGGAAGGTAAACAAGTTGGCTTATGCCAGGACTACTACTCCGACGACTGCCCGGTTTATACGCTCGCCGGTTACTGCGAAGGGGCTGAAATCGTCACTCAAAACACCATCAAAACCCTTGCGGGTTTTCCCGATCGCACACTGCATGCCGACAATATAATCTGGGGCGGCAATGACGAAGAGGGGTATCACACTTCCCATTTAATCTGTACCAATATGACTAACCTGGGGCCCAGCGAGTTTGGCGATGCGACAGGTAAACGTGCACAAATTCAGGTTATCGCCCACTGCGTTTGCAAAGATAATCGCATTATTGAAGAGTGGTTAGTGAGAGACAACTACTCTCTAGCCGAGCAACTGGGCATCGACCCCAAAGCCTACGCCATCGAGATGGCCAAAAAACCGCTGGATGAAGACGGCGCTTTTGCCCAATGGCTAAGCAGCGAACACCAACGGGTCAGCCAACAAAACCGCCAGCGTGCCGAGTACCCGCAACAGGGAAATTCCGAAGCCTTCATCACGGCAGCCTTGCAAAATATCTGGAACGCTCGGCTGCTTGGCGACACCAACCTCCTCTACACTGAAAATGCTCGCCTGCATGCCTCCGCACGCAGCGATCTCGAAGGCGTGGCGGATATCACCCAGTTTTATATCGAAATTCTCGGGAGCATTGCCGATGCCAAAGTTACATTTGATTATGTTTGTAGTAATTCAATGATTAAAACTGACCAACATATTGCCGTGCGCTGGACGTTAGCGGGCACCCATAATGGAGCTTCCCTATGGGGCCAAGCCACTGGCGCACCGTTGCTGATATTAGGTGAAAGTCAATATCGAGTGGTTGATGGTAAAGTGGTAGAAGAATGGCTGGTATTTGATGAACTGGCGGTCATGACGCAAGTTGAACGAGCGAGATTACAGCTAGCGGCACAACAATAAACGAGAACGATATAACTACAGGAACAATCAGAACCCTGTAGTTATATCGTTGTGTAGTGTTATCTGTATCAATTTATATCTGTATCAATTTATAGTTATTTGTAGCTATCTTTAAACCCAACCCAACTCGCCTAGTGCCCAAGGCGCATTCCATATTTTTGTCATCCGTGAAACTTTATTATCTTTGTCCATAGTTATGGCATACACATAATCACTGGCAGTGGTTTTATTCGTCGCTGGGATTGGCCCACCCTCTCCCACATGAGTGCCATGAAAGACACCGAAGAAAAGAGCCGTCGACGTTGATTCATCGTAGGCGCTAGACTGCAAATCATAATGACAGCCTTTTAGTGGGCCGCCGCCCAAACCCGCCATCCATTCACAATAGCCCTCGACGGTATTAACGTCGACCAGGGGCTCACATTGCGCTGAAAATACTGCACCACTAGCCACGAACTGCTGGCAACCAGTCCAGCCTTTTAGGCTTTCACAAGCATGAAAAAACTCTGTTGCAACATTAAATGGAGTCATAAAACAATCCTCTTTTAAGCTAGGGTTTCCCCAGGTTGATAATGAGAAATTTTTGATCTTATCTATTAGTTATTGATCGCTACCAACCTATTTTGATCACAGGAAATCATCTACAAGGCCGAATAGTGCACGCCGCGGGGGCGCTTCCAAATTGCTCGCCCTCTTTTGCGGGCTACTTTATTCCTGACTTCCAAAAATGGTTAGCGAACAGTATTGCCCATGCGTTTTTGTGATGGTAATACGGCATCAATAGTTAACATGGAATAATTCAATGTCGTAAAAATAGCCCGGCAATCTAAG
Organism: uncultured Cellvibrionales bacterium; assembly: GCA_913019905.1. GTDB lineage: Bacteria > Pseudomonadota > Gammaproteobacteria > Pseudomonadales > Dasaniaceae > Oceanicoccus. The sequence continues at coordinate 33,256 of CAJVZD010000048.1, read as the reverse complement.
TATTAAAAAGGTCAGAACAATCGCATTAGCATAGCCCAATTATTCGCTTAGCTGTACGGGAATCAAATACTAATAACCAGCAACTATTTGACGCGTCCTTTCGATGACATCTAGGCCCTGCTGTTTCAACCACCAAGGTAAATCAATCAGCACCCAGTTTTCGGCCAGTTTGTCTCCGTCGCGGCGATAAACATCAACCACGCGCATGTCCGCCCGGACACCACCCGGCAAGCCCATAAAACCACCCGTGGGGGTATGGGATAAATTAGGCCAACCAAAAAAACAGGCGTAATTACCTTCGGCGTAACGGCACAAGTGGCCGTTATAAACTTTGTCGCTTAAGCCTTCACGAAAAGGATAAGAGTGCTGCTGCTGATAGCGCGGAATCGTATAGGTAGCGCCAATACCGGCAGGGCCGTACCAAACCATATCGTCATGCCAGGTACGTGCCAGAACTTCGGGTGGGTAACGGTCATTGCCGTTAAGATTTAGCTGATTTAAATCATCAATCATTTGATTGACTAGCGACATGGTTTTTACTGACTCGGCTTCGACCTGAGGTTGCAATTGAATCCCGTCATGGGTGCGTGGGCCAGGGTAAATAAAAGATGCCCCCGTTTGTATAGGCAGTGGGTTAATACCCACCTGCTGCATCACACCGATAATGTCACAGAAAAAACCACTGCGAACTATTTTTCCATCTTTAACACAATTAAAATCGGCATAGCGTAAAAACACCATTTTTCCCGTGGCAGGAATGCCCATCCACGGCTTGTCTAGCAGACCCATAAAGTGCCCCATACTGGTCACCCACTGGCTGCCATCAATCTCGCTAACACCGGCCATAAAAATATCTTCACGACGCTGTAGTGGTGACCAGGAACTTAATAAGGGTCTCCAAAAGGCGTCCGCAACGCCTTCAGCATTCGTTTGCTCGTCAAAGGGGTGTACGCCGTACCAATGGAAGTCAGCACCTATATAACAGCCAAGAATATCGCCGATGTTATCGACGGTGGCAGATTCCAGCTCGCGATAATAAGCTTGAATCAATGCTTTATTCGTTTGCGTTTCTGTCTGAGAACTTTCTGTCATTGTTTTACCTAGTTACACTTACGCAATCAACGCATTAAAAGCGTAGAGAAAAATGACTGTCGCCAAAAAAAAGATCGGCAAATACCAGCTAACTTTATCGACTTTTCCCGGCACTAAAAACCAGCCGTTTTCTTTTTCCGTCTTATTCTGCTGCGCAAAAAGCGCTTTTTGGCCTCGTACAGTATATTCAGAATAGACCGTTTGCTTACCATCTATCAATCTGCTCGCCAGCAAGGAGACAATAACATTGATACCACCACCAAAGGCACAAAACCAAGGCCAACTTATATCCGTTTGAGTTGCCAAGTACCAAACCATGATAAAGCCTGCCGCCACGCCAACTAACAGACCCTTTTCTGTTGTTTGCTTGGTAAAGAAACCAAGACCAAACATACTGAGTTTTGCACCAACAAAATAAGAACCTACCTTACTGAGAGTCTCTAACACGGAACCCTCGCTACTGGCAAAAAATAGGGCTGGGACAATGATCAGAATAGCCCAAAAAATGGTAAAGGCTCTTGAGGCGTTTAAGTAATGCTGATCGGAGGCGTCTTTACGAAAATAACGCTGATAAAAATCGATGGTTGTCACTGTTGACATGGAATTAAAGGCTGAATCAAGACTGGACATACTAGCCGCCAAGACCGCAGCTGCAACAACACCCATTAATCCGGGCATACCATAGTCATTGGCAAATTCCAGAATAATGGTATTACCGTTTTCGAACTCGCGGCCGCCGTAATAGGCATAAAACAATACACCGAGCAGAATAAATAGAAAATAGATAAGGAAGGCGGCGAAGCCCATCAGTAAAAAGGATTTTTTAGCATCGCCAATATTTTTCGCCGCCAAAGTACGCTGCACCATCATTTGATTGGCACCATAGACCGTCACATGAAAAAGCGTCATGGCAATCACACCAGACCAAACCGTTGTGACCTTGGTGAAATCCAAATCAAAATCAAGCGCATTGGTTTTTCCTATCGCTTTCAGATTGGATAAGGCCTCCGAAATGGGTATGGGCATTTCTGAAATCAGCGCATAAAGAATAATAAAGGCGCCCACGAATAAAATACTCGCCTGGATAACATCGGTCCAGATTACGGCGGCAATACCTCCCATCATGGTGTAGATCAATGCCACCACCGTAACAATAACAATGCAGTAATTAACGGGTAAACCCGTAATAAATTCCAAAACCAAGGAGGTGGCATAGAGGACAGCCGCGGAGGTCAATCCTTGAGTCATCAAAAAAATACAAGACATAACGCTGCGGGAAGTAGGACCGAATCGCTTTTCCTGATACTCATAGATGGAAGCAACGCCACTGTTGAAGAAAAACGGCAAGAAGAAAGTCACTACAAAGAAAATCACGATCGGGTAATTCAAATGAATAGCAATCACCGATAAGCCATCGGTATAGGCCCAGGCCGGGCCGCCTAGAAAAGTGAGCGCACTGACATAGGTTGAAATAACCGAGATACCTATCGCCCACCACGGAATACTTTTATCCCCTAAAAAGAAATCTTTAGTGGAGGAGATTTTTTTACCGAGATAAAAACCCAAGAGTAGGTTGGCGACGATGTAGATGCTTAAAATAGACCAATTAAGCGTACCGAAATCATTCATACTATTATTTCCGACTAATGCCGTTTATTCATTAAGCTCACGCATTTGCGCAAACACATCGAGACCCATCTGCATCAACATATCGATAATATCGATAGCGACCCAGTTTTCTTTTAGCAAATCATCTTCGCGCCGCCAGATATCCATCACCCGCAAACTCAATTCTTTACCAGACGGCGGCAACCCCAGCCATCCACCCACGCTATGAGTGCCCGACATATGCGGCCAACCACCGGTAGCGGCATAATTATCATTGGCGATAAAATTGATTTTGGTATCCACACTGCGATCGGGAAAGGAATGCACAAACGGGCCCTGATGATGAGCACGAAAACCGTCTATACCGCGTGTCGTACCAATACCACCGGGACCGTACCACATAAAATTGCTGTGCCAGTAGTTTTCCAGATCCATACTCTTCAGGTCTTTGCCATCATAACGACCCAGGCAATCCAACATATCTAAAACTAGCTGGCGGCTTTTGTTACTTTCTGGAGCGCTATTCATGCACCGACGCAGGCCATCCTGAGTAGCGGGCGGCAAAATTTGCCCTGCATGGCCAAGACTATCACGTAAGGGATTAACGCCCGCCTGATTCATAGCATCAATAAAATCGGGGATCAGATAACACTCCTTAATCTTTCCGTTTTCTATGCGCACCATTTCGGTATAACGTAAATAAAGGCTGCGCTTTGTAGCGGGAATATCAAACAAGCAATTAGCAAAGGTACCAACAAAATAACCTGTGCCATCCACCCAGTATTTTCCTTCATCATTTTCGGTGACATTCTCTTCGGACGTGGAACACTCGTGCCGGTCCGACAACGCAATGATGGGGTTTCTTTCTAAATCGGGTAATGCGTTTAACAACGGCTTTAGAAATTGCTCAATCACCTGTGCACGCCCACTTAAATCATTCACAGGGTGAGCGACACACCACTTTACATCGGCAGCCAAATACTGTTCTGCAACACTATTGATACCACCAACGCCCGCACGCGTCAGCTCAAGATAGAATCGCTCAATTAAACAACCAAAATTCATACTACATCTACTTTACGGGATAAAAAAAACCGGAGCCTAAGGCACAACACCCCAAGCTCCGGAAGAGGAGACTCTTATCATTTATGCGACTGATACAGTTGGTTTCAGCGTGGCCGCTGCAGGCACATCGCCCCCCCGAACCACATAGACAATGGCAGTATTGTCACTGCCATTGCGATAACTGTGTATTAGGTTAATAGGTACCGTCAGGACATCACCTTCACTAAGCGTTAGCTCACCTCCCTCCCATTCAAAAGTGATACTACCGCGATACACATAAACCACTTCCTGCTCGCTACGGGCGTGAGAAGGTAGTTCACTGTCCGTCGCAAAATCAAAACGCCGGAGGTTAAAACCGTGCGTCCAGGCCATCTTTCCGGCCCCGATCGCTTCAACACTATTAGCGCCACCAATAATGGGGCTTTCTATTACACCATGACTGCCATCGCCTAGCTTAGAGCCAGTGTTAGCACGCTGGGCTGCTTCCGGGAAAACACAATCTAGCATTTCATCTACCGACATAGAACGGTGGGCTGCTACTTGTTCTACTGTTGTTGGAGTCATAGGATTAACACCTTCGGGAACGGAATCGCCCTTTGTTGTGTCAATCAGTTGACCGTTTTCCAACAACACCAAACCGTAATCTTCCGCCTTATCAAATACGTCCGGAGCCCAAGTCACATGCCCGGCATCATCCTGCCCCAATACGGCAAACAGATAACCAACATCATCACCGACATTCTCAAAACCCCGGAAAACATTAACCGGAATGCTAATGCAATCGCCTGGACCTAGAACCGCCTCGCCCTGCTCTCCCTTCTCACCCCAGCGAAAGGCCCAACGGCCCGCATGAACAATAAAGACTTCTTCGGTTTCATGACTGTGCTGTGAATTCAAGCAAGCCGGTGGCTGCCTCGCTCCACCAATATTAAAACCATGGGCTTCGGAAATATGCACATGCTGATCGGGATTTTCGGCGACACCGGGGCCAATTATTGTAAAGTTCTCTTTCTTGTCGCTACCCGGTGTATAGGTATCGACAAAGGCATTCAGGCAAGGGCGCAAATCATTATAGCGCACTAGCCGTTCAGCCATTTTCTCAGGTGTCCATGAGGCTGACATCCGTTAAATCTCCTAAAGTGTAAGACGCAATAGTGATGCTATCACCAGCAGTAATTCGACCGTTTCGGTATTATTGAATGAAAATGTACTTCGAATGCAAAAATTAATCAAGAAATAATAATTTAATTTTTCATAAACCGAGATCCAACTGATATTTAGGAGTTTATTCTGCTGTATTGACATGAATTCGGATTCAAAAATTGCTATAGTCACCTACCCAATTACCGACTCTAGATGCTCAAGCAGCTGCAGGCAGTGGCCAGTGCAAATGATATGACTGAACTCACCTTCATCGATGCCCACCATCACCTCTGGGATCTCTCCGTCTGCCGTTATCCCTGGCTAATGGCACGGGGGGAAAAGCGGTTTTTTGGTGACCCCAGCCCCATTCAAAAAAACTATTTAAGCGATGACTTCCTCTCCGAATCAGCCCGTTTTATACCCAGTAAATCGGTACATATTCAAGTAGGCGTTGCCGAACAAGACTCCGTTAAAGAGAGCCAGTGGCTAGAGCAACACAGTGACTTTCCCCACGCCGTTGTCGCATTTACTGATTTAAGTGCTGTAGATCTGGCACAACAGCTCGATAGACAACAAGCCTTTAGCAAGTTGCGGGGGATTCGTCAAATCATTGGTCGGCACCTTACGGAAGACGTCCGGCATGGAACCAACGAGTTGCTAGATAATCCGGACTGGTTAAGCGGTTTAAAACTACTAGCAGCACGAGGTCTGTCATTTGATCTGCAAATGATTCCGCCACAAATGCCAGCCGTATTGGCACTGCTAAAACAAGTCCCAGATCTGAAGGTGGCGCTTTGTCACTGCGGGTCACCATGGGATCAAACCATTGAAGGGTTGGCCAGCTGGAAGAATGGCCTACAGCAATTAGCTGAGCTAGCGAACGTCAGCTGTAAAGTCTCTGGCCTTGGCATGTTTAATCCGCATTGGGATACCGAACAATTGCGCCCCATAATTGAAGACGTTTTAGACATTTTCGGCTGCAACCGAGTAATGTTCGGCTCGAATTTTCCCGTCGATAAACTTTATCGCAGTTATGATAATTACTGGCAGGCTTATTCCGATATCACTGAAGGCTGTTCTATTCACGAAAAGCAGCAAATGTTCAATCAGACTGCAACTGATTTTTATTGCTTGTAGTAGAATGGCGAGGGTGGATTTTATTCCATTCTGCACCCCTATTGTCCATCCACCCTACTTTATCTGACTGATTCGATTTGTCGCGCCCTGTCGTAAAAAAACGTGATCTGAAGCTACCAAAAACAAACTGACACCACGTTCTTGCCAAAAGGTAACATCGGCAACGCTGGCAATAAAAATACCCAGCCGGCGATTATGCGCTGGTATTTAAGCCGTTGATCCCCGCACGACTAACTCTGCAGAAACAATTTCGGTAACCAGTATCGGCGAATCACTATTCTGACTCTCCAACAAATTATCAATCGTTCGTTGCACCATACGCTCGACGGGGGGCCGCACAGTGGTCAGGTTGTAAGCGGGCCAACTGGAATTGGCAATATCGTCGAATCCAACAATAGAGACATCTTCCGGGATAGATAGATTTAATTTATAGCGAATCGCCTCCATCGCACCCATGGCCATAATATCGTTGGCGCAAAAAATCGCCTGAGGATAAGAGCCGCCCTCCGCTAATTCCAATGCGGCTCGATAACCACCGTCATGGGTAAAATCGCCCACTACTTGCACCGGCTCTAACCCCGCTTCCGCCAAGCGACTATAAAAACCACTTTCACGCTCGCGGTTTGTGGACGTATTTTCCAGCCCCGCGATATAGGCAATTGATTTAAAACCTTGCCGAATAAACAGCTCCGCTACTTGGCGCGCTGCGCCCTGGTTATCACAACAGATAGAACTACAGTGACTGTTAGGTACGGAGCGATTAAATAACACCACCGGCACACCCATTTCCGAACAGCGTAAGGCCATTTCTGACGACAGGGTTGCGGAAGTAATCACCAAACCATCGATCTGATATTCGAGCAATTGTGGCAATAAATCGTCAACCTGCTGATCGCGACTCGCCATCAATACCATTGCCCGCTGACCGGCATCCTGTAATTTATTGAGGAAAATTTCTAACACTGCGGGATAAAAGGGATTGGTAATATCCGCCATAACAATACCGATCATATTGGAACGTTTGCTGATCAGGCTACGCGCAATAGCGTTCGGGCGGTAACCTAATTTTTTGGCCGCCGCGTTAATTTTTTCGCGGGTGGCTTTGGAAACGCTACCACCCTCTTTGTAAGCGCGCGAAACAGCGGACTGGGATACCCCCGCCTCCTCGGCTACCAAGTAGGAAGTCGCTTTCTTTTTTGTTGGTCCTGTCTTTATTGTTACCATCCCTGTTGCCATCTCTGTATCAGTTATTGGTTGCCATCACGGTATCAATTACTGGTCGCGAACCCTGCTAAGCAAATCAGCTGCGCCCTGACGTAAGAATGCGTGGTCGGATGCAAGTAAAAATAAACTAACACCACGCTCTTGCCAAAACGGGATATCCGCAACACTAGGAACAAAAATACCCAGGCGACGATTAAACGCTCTAGCAGCAGTACATATTTTTTCCGCCGCGGCGATCACTTCCGGTGCTTTCGGGCTAGCCGCACCCAGCGCCACCGTCAAATCGATCATACCAATAAATAAGCAATCAATACCTTCTATCGCCGCTATTTCATCGATAACATCCAAAGCTTCCACATCTTCAATTTGAGCTATAACCGTTGTTTGCTTAGCACTATCTGCCAGATGGTCAGGCATTTTTTTTGTGGTGTAAGCCGCTGCGCGAGTTGATCCAGCATAACCTCGGCCACCCGCCCCAAAGTGTGCGGCAGCGGCTACCGAGATGGCCATTTCTGCCGTTTTCACATGAGGAATGACAATACCTGTAGCGCCGCAATCCAACGCATTTAAGGTGTATTCTGGCGCTGCCGAAGGCACTCTAACGAGTGATGGCATTTGCTGACTACGCAAAGCATATAGACACTGGTCCTGTACTAAACGATCAAAAGGCGAGTGTTCGGCATCTAGACAGACCATATTCAGCTCGGTACCCGCCAGTACTTCACACAACATAGGCGATGGTGTTTTTACAAACGTGCCAATTAATAGTTCTTTTGCCAGCAATCTGTTTTTAAAGGTTTCACTCATACTTAACTCCATAGTGTTTTACTCGCGATGGCCGCACCTTCAACCATCGCACCCAATTTGGCATAGACAATATCCTCGTCAACCGCACCAAAACCAGCAAAGGTAGAAAAACCACAATCGGTACCGGCCATAATACGCTCACGACCTACGATATCTGCGAAGCGGGTAATACGTTGTGCCACCAAACGAGGATGCTCAATAAAGTTGGTCGTAGAATCAATCACACCCGGCACTAAAATTTTGTCTTCTGGAATATCCGCCTGTGCAAACACTTCCCACTCATGAGCGTGACGGGGATTAGAAGATTCAAATAACAAGGCCTGCGGCTTAGCTCTTAAAGCAATAGGCAGCACAACTTCCATTGGCGCGTCATGATGATGAGGACCTTCATAGTTACCCCAACAAACATGTAGGCGTACTTTTTCAGAAGGAATATTTGTTAAGGCTTCGTTAAGCATATCAACGTGTAAGTTAGCCAAGCGCTGATATTCGGCATCGGGCTTTCCCTTAAACAACATGTGACGGCCTAAACCCAAATCAGGAGAATCTAATTGTAAAATAAATCCCGCTGCGACAATCGCTTCATATTCTGCACGCATCGCCACAGCCAATGCCTCAAGATAAGCTTCATGGCTATCGTAATGGTGGTTGGGCTGAAATAAAGCAATCACGCCCGGTGAAGCGGCATTCATAAAACCTTCAACGGGTTGATGTTTATTAACTGCCGCTGATAAATTATTTAGATCTTCTTGTAGCGGCTGCATATCTTTCACTTTAATTTCCGCAACACAACAAGGACGTTTATAGGATGGCGTGCCACCGGAGCTGGATTGCCGTTTCAAAAAGCCGGGAAATTCTTGAAGATCAGAAGGAGGGTTACGCTCACTATCACCTTCAAATCCAGTAATACGATCTTTGATATAAGTGGCGTAACTGATTTTGCTCATCTCGCCATCACTGACAATATCAACACCAACGGCCACTTGTTTAGCAACAACGTCATCAACAGCACCATTAATCGTGAGTGCCAAATCAGCCTCGTTGTACGGTTGTTCGTTTTCTTTCGCAAACACACCATCGGTCACAGCTTTGGATCGTGGCAAACTGCCTACATGGGTCGTTAAAATCCTATTAATGCTTGTTTTCATTATTTTTCCTCAGGCTGCTTGCAACCATTGATGCAGTATCGTGTTAACCGCTTCAGGCTGCTCTATTGTTGAAAGATGACCACAGTTTTGTACGATATGTAATTTGGCATGACGAATCCCCTGCGCCATCGTTTGATGCAAAGAAACCGGGCATAGCTGATCTTCAGAACCACAGACGATAACCACCGGGCAATGAATGCTGGCAAGTGTTGCAGTACTATCACAGCGATCCCTTAGGGCGACGGACTGCTGTACGAAAACTGCTTCGCCTAAATCCAACCCCATCATTAATACTTGCTCAAGCATGGCTGCATTGGATTTATTCACCTCAGCTAAATAGTTAGGCTTTAATTCATCACTGAGTATCTGTTTCAGCTGCCCGCTCTGGGCTTGCTCTATCTGCCGATTCCTTATGGCAAAACGTTCCGGAGCATCGGCACGGTGATTAGTATCTAGTAACGCCAAACGTTCAATGCGTTCTGGCGCTTGCCGCCACATTTCGAAAGCCACAATGGCTCCCATCGATAAACCTGCCAAAGCAAATGTCGGCGGAGCTTTGGCCAAAATGTGCCGGGCAAGCTCTTCTATCGAATCAGCGCCGGCTATCGAACAGACTTGTACCCGGTATTTCGACGACAAGGCGTCAACTTGAGGTTGCCATAAACGCTCATCGCACATCATGCCCGGAATCAACAACAGATCTGTACTTCGAATGCAATCGACCATAAAAAAAATGCCCCTCTCAGCTCTCACTCTCTAACGGAGGAGCCTCTGCGCAACACACCGGAAAAACTGCGTTTTTCGGGTGGCAATTGCTCATTATCAACTCTGTCTAACAGCATCGACACTGCCGCTTCAGCCATGCTTTCAACAGGTTGCTGGATAGTGGTTAAATCATAACTAGACCAACTCGCTGAACGCACGCCATCGAACCCCACCACTGACACATCACCGGGTACGTCAAGGTTAAGGTGGTAACGCGCTTCATCCATACAACCAATCGCCATAATGTCATTCGCGCAGATAATCGCATCGGGGACAGTACCCCGCTGCTTAACCACTTCCTGCAATGCTACCCGACCAGATTGGTAGGTGTAGTCGCCATCAGCTTGGACAATATCGCTGATGCCTAAGCTGTGTAAACGATCAATCGCCCCCTGGGTACGCTGCATACTCACTACGGAATCTTTAGGACCACCAATCACCGCAAAGGAATGATGTTGACCTTCAACTAACAAATTAACTAATTTCCGCTCACCTTCCACTTGATCACAACAGACAGAGCTAACCGGAACATCCTGATAGGATCGATTGTAAAATACCACCGGTACATTGCGCTCTTCAAACAAGGCCACTTGATCTTGTTCAAGGTGCGCAGCCACGACTACACCATCGACCTGATATTGCCATAGCTGGTCAATAATACGCCCGACATCACTTTCGTGATCAATAGTAAATAACAAAACGTGAACGCCACGATCAGTAAAACGCGCAGATAACTCGGAAAGAACTTCGGGATAGAAATTCAGGTTCGAAACAATCACGCCCACCATATTAGAACGGCGGGTAATTAGGCCACGGGCAATAGCATTGGGTTGATAGCCCAGTTCTTTGACCGACTTCATGACCCGGTCGCGCATCTTTTTAGACACACTGGCGCCATCTTTAAAACAACGAGAAACCGCCGACTGTGAAACACCTGCATGACGCGCAACATCATAGGATGTTGCCTGACGTCTACCAGTATGGGAACTGTCTGAACTAGGATTTTTCTCCGGTCTTGCCGCCATAACGTCTCACACGAATATCTGCTTGTTCTTTATGCCCCGCGAAGCCTTCCACCGCACAAAGGCGTGAACAATATTCACCCACCATGACTGATGCTTCCGGGGTAACCCGTTGATAGGTGCAGGTTTTAATAAATTTACCTACCCATAGCCCGCCAGTATAGCGTGCGGCCTTCTTAGTTGGCAAAGTATGATTCGTACCGATCACCTTATCACCGTAAGAAACATTGGTTTCCGGGCCTAAAAACAACGCACCATAGTTACTCATGTTATCCAAAAAATAATTCGGGTCTTTCGTCATCACCTGCACATGCTCTGACGCTAACTCGTCAGCGACCGCAACCATCTCTTCATAACTCTCGCAGAGAATGACCTGTCCGTATTCTGCCCATGCCTGACCGGCGACTTCAGCCGTTGGCAATACGGTTAACTGGCGCTCAACTTCGGCCATGGTGTCTTTCGCTAGCTGCTCGGAGTTAGTCAATAATACTGCGGGGGAGTTAGGTCCATGTTCCGCCTGACCCAATAGATCAGCCGCACACAGCTCACCATCGACAGAGTCGTCCGCAATCACCAGTGTCTCCGTTGGGCCGGCAAACAAATCGATGCCCACTCGCCCAAATAACTGACGCTTAGCTTCCGCCACAAAAGCGTTTCCCGGGCCTACAATCATATCCACCGGCGCGATGGTTTCGGTCCCTATGGCCATCGCACCGACGGCCTGAACACCACCCAAGCAATAAATTTCGTCGGCACCCGCCATATCCATTGCCACCACGATGGCTGGGTGAGGTTCACCATTAAACGGCGGCGCGCAGGCAATCACGCGTTTAACACCTGCCACCTTTGCCGTCACGACGCTCATGTGCGCAGACGCTACCAGCGGATACTTACCTCCAGGCACATAACAACCCACACTATTCATCGGGATATGCTTGTGACCTAATACCACGCCCGGCAAGGTTTCTTCTTCGACATCCCGCATCGAAGCACGCTGTATACGCGCAAAATTGCCTACTTGCTGCTGGGCGAAGTCTATATCTTTGATTACTTGCTCATCAAGCGCACCGTAGCATGCGTCGATTTGCGCCCGGTTCAAGCGAAAGCTGTCCGGTGACCATTTGTCAAACTGTTCGGAGTAATCGCGAACGGCAGCATCGCCACGCTCCTCAATCTGAGCGAGCACGTTTTCTACCACTGCCCTGACTTTTGCGTCCTGCTTTTCTGCGACTTCAACCGAAATACCGTTCTTAAGGTATGTTGCCATGCTTTGTTACTCCATCGAACTAAACTAAGATTGGTGCCATCCTAAATATTTTTGACTTCGAATGCAAATTATTCTCTAATAGCCTTCAACAATGCTCAGCTGCTCGAATCATCAACCATCTCGGGACCAGTACCAGACGCCGATCAAGGCCTGTTAGCTTTACTGAAGTGCGAATCACCGCTTTCGAAACCCACGAAGTCACGGCGGATTCATTCATTAATCTATCGGAAAGGAGTCTGGACGAGGTCAGAGCCACAACAACACCACATGCCATTGGGATAACGATGCTAACACTATTATCACCGCACAAGCTGTGCCTGTATCTGGCGCTGACAGCGCTAGCGCTTGAAGCCAGCAGCCTTGAAGCCAGTAGTAAAGCACCAGAGCCCCCCTGCAGTCGGACTGACGTATTATGCCTGGATTCTTTGGATTCGATTAGCATCACCACCTTACGGCAACGTAGCTATAGCTCCTACCCCAAGTTAATCAAACAACTAGGCAGCCCTAAAACGCCCAATGACTACACCCGCCATTATTCACAGGATGGCTCGCCCCCCTACTCCACTTTTGTTGCCAGCTATCACAGCGACGGCTTGCTCAATTACGCACGGGTGGATATCCCCGCTACAGTCATGCCAGTCGAGGGTTTTCCGGTGGTGCTATTTGCCCACGGCTGGGTCGGCAAAGAAAACGCCCCCGATTATGGCTTTGGTTATGACACGCAATCCTTTACCGGAAAAATTGTCGACGCCTATGTCGATGCCGGTTTTGTCGTAGTAACACCGGGCCACCGAGGCCACGGCACGATCGACAATCAACCGGCGGCAGGTATTGAGTTTATGCAGCGATGGGATAATAGCAGCTATCTGATGCCTAGTTTCTACGCCATTGACCTGCTAAATTTATTGGAAGGCCTCGATCATTTAAACAATAACGACTGGGTTCAATGGGGCCACGCTGCACCGAAGACACCTAAACTAAACCTGAGCGCGATTAACCTATCCGCCCATTCTCAAGGAGGTGACGTAGCCCTGACCGCATTAGCTATATCCGGCGAAGGATCCAGCATCAACAACACCATCAAATCTGCTTCCATTTGGTCAGGAAATATCCCCGACCGCTTTACTCAGGCAGAAACTTTTGGACCAATGGCCTCATCATTACAGGCATTTATGTCCGGAGATGGAAAGTGGACTGGCAGCGCCGTCGGTCAAGATGGGTCGATCAATCCCAATTTTATCTTTGCCTGGCCTGCAGACTGGATTGGCACCTTGGACACCCAGTCCAAAGACTGGAGCTGGCAACAAGAAACCTGGAACATCCCAACGGTAGAAGCGGCAGTACGCAAACAGTACAACACGATGTACGCCACGCTAAATCACTTTGTTAGAGATATAGAAAATGCCAACTTCAATCTAAGCGTCGATCCACAGGGAAAAATCCAGATCAAACACCCGATGAAGATCGCTCAACAAATGCGTGCCATCGGCGGTTTTTTTGCGACGGAATTTCTTACTGAACCCCTATCGCTACACTTCTCTGACCGTGACTACTATTCATTTCCGGTCTGGAATACCAACTTGACCAAGCGCATTAATCTCAAAGGTGGAGAAGCTACCGCGTTTATCTATCCAGGCAATACCCACTCCCTAAAACTCAGTAAACATCGCTGGTTCTCTCCTATAGGAACGCATGAAGGCTTCTCATCTGCTCTCAAACGAGACTTATTATTGTTTTCCGGGGAAGACCCAAAACGAATAAAACACCCTTAAACACTGCCACTATTAGCTATCTATCGACAAGGTTCAAATCATGATTGATTCAACTTCGCCCACAACTCTGCAAAATATTTTTTCACTGAAGGGAAAAGTAGCGCTAGTGACCGGAGCAGGAAAAGGGATCGGCAGAGCCAGTAGTGCCTTGTTAGTCGAAGCCGGCGCCAAGGTCATCGCTGTTGCCAGGACACAGGCAGATCTGGATTCACTCCAAAAACAATACTGCGAGCAGATCGAAACCTGGGCGGAAGACGTCAGCAGTGACCGTTTTTTGGCCCGCATCGCACAATTACCCCAATTAGATATATTGGTTAACAACGTCGGCACCAACAAACCCCAGCCGTTCATTGATGCTGAGTTGGATGCATTGGACTTAATGCTGTCGCTAAACGTCCGTTCTGCATTTTTAACCGCGCAGGCAGCAGCCCGCATTATGGTTAAGCAAGGATCGGGCTCGATTATTCATATGACGTCACAGATGGGCCATATCGGCGCCGCTAACCGCACGGTTTACTGTATGACCAAACATGCAATCGAAGGCTTAAGCAAAGCCATGGCCGTAGAGCTGGCACAATTCAATGTGCGCGTTAATTGTGTCGCGCCAACATTTATTGAAACGCCGATGACTAAACCCATGTTGGAAAATGATGATTTTAAGCGGGAGGTTTTGGAGAAAATTCCCCTAAACCGAATCGGTAAAGTGGAAGATGTGGCGGCGGCAGTTCTCTATCTTGCTAGCTCAGCCTCGAACATGGTAAACGGGGATAGTTTAAAAGTTGACGGTGGCTGGACTGCGCAGTAATAAAGCAACTCCCTTCTGGCGAATCATTTTTTAGCAGCGGGATGAAGAAGTAAGCGCACCAGGATCATTAGCCGATACTTTACGCTATCCTGCCGACATCAAGCATTGAATAGAAAAAGCGAGCAACATAACGGTCCAAGAAATTTTCTTTTGCATAGCCACGAAAACATTAGGCAACTCATTCAGGTAAGTCGTGCATCAGCCGACCAATTGCAGCCAGTTTTGCTAACACGTATTTTATTAGCTTAACTACAAAAAAAAGCTCTATGAGAAGGGCTTTTTTTTGTAGAACGAACTTCTAGCTGTATTATTAAAAAGTATAAGTTGCTGAAACGCCCCAGGTCCGTGGGCGGTTCCAGTTGACTTGAACTCTTGCAACATCGCCGCTCTGGGAAATAACCGAGCGATTCATTACCGGCTCGTCCTCAAGGTTCAGAATATAACCTTCAATTTTGAAGTTATCTTCTGCGTTCGTCCAGATTAGACGGAGGTCAGATTTGGTATGAGATTCCTGATCGGTACCTTTAACATTGATGTCGTAGGTGTAATATTCACTGGTGTATGTGGTTTGCAACATTGGAGTCAGCGTGCCCAAATTACCCAGGTTAAAGTCATAGCTGATTTGCCCACCAAAAGAGAATTCCGGCGAGTTTGCAGGTTCATAGCCTTTTAGGGACAGTACAGTGTCGTCCTGTCGGCCGCCCAGATCACCTAGCGCACTAAGGGCTGCAACATTGTAGGTGCCAAACTCAGCATCCAGATACGCTATGTTGGCCGAGATGTACCACTGATCGGTCGGCGCCCACTGCATTTCTATCTCAAGGCCCGATGCGTCAACTTCACCACCGTTTTCTGTATACTCTGAAACGGCAGTTTCACCAGGAATCAGTATGAATGACTGGGCATGCATGGAGGTATACTCGTTCACAAACGCAGCCACATTGAGCGTCATCCGACCTTCGTCCAGGGTTGTCTTGATACCAACCTCGTAGGCCTTAACCTCCTCTGGATCATACAGAGAAACATCCCTGCCTTGTGAATCCTGAATATAGTCAATTACGGCGCCACCATTAAAGCCGCCAGCCCGGAAACCAGTGGACGCAGAGGCGTATACCATGGTGCCTCCATCGTCACCCAGGTCATGCTCCAAGGCAAACTTCCACAAATTGTCATCCCATGAGGCTTTCTTTGAACCTGAGTTTTTGGTGTCCTCATTGGTACGTAATCCGCCGATGACTCTGATGTTGTCGGCGATAGCGTAGGTGGCGTTAACATAAAAAGCTTCTGATTCCGAGACGAACAGGTTGTGACCATAACCATAGTTACTTAGCACGCCATCGAAAGATGATATCCAGCCCCAGTCAGCGTCCTGTTCAAACTGATAATAGCCTGCGACCCACTGAAGATCGCCGTCGCCGTTTGATATCAGTTGTAGCTCCAAAGAGTCAGATGTCTGGCTCGAGTTCCAGCCGAGGAAAGCCCAATCGCCCTGCTCTCCCCAAGAGGGGCCGCCATCACTGTAATCGAAGTCGGAAAATTGAATACCCTCAAACTCTGAGTCGTTATAGGTAAGTTTCACAGTAGCAAAGTCCAGATCCCAGTTGATTGCCAGCGTAATAGAAGTATCGTCTAGTTTTGCCGCACTGGGAAAGTTTCGCGAAACATCCCACGGGCCTTTATCCTGGGTCGCGCCTTCCTCAAGCGCAGGATGCCCTGGAATATATTCGCCATCGACATAACCTGCCGTAAACTGGTAGCCCCAGATAGCCGTGGAATTCGAGTCCTTATCACTTTGCGCGTAGCGCAGCGTGATATCCAGAGAATCAGTGACTAACCACTTTGCTGTTATTCGTGAAAATTGGCTGTCATTATCATCCAGGTCGTCTGAAGTGCTTGGGTGGTAACTGTTTTTGATATATCCGTTGTGAACATCGGATACGTGAGCAAACCTTAGTGCAAATGTCTCGGACACTGGTACATTAAGAATAGTCTGGAAGCGCGTGCGATTGTAGTCACCCACCAAGCCCTGAATCGAGCCGGAAAACGCTTCGAAATCTGGCTCATTGCTGATCACATTGATTGCGCCCCCGAAAGTATTTCGTCCGTAGAGGGTGCCTTGTGGCCCGCGTAGTACTTCTATTCGTTTCAAATCAACGTAGGCGTTGAGAGCCTGGGTAGTTGTAGGCACGTAAACATCGTCAACAAATATACCAACTACCTGCTCGGCTTCGGTACCCACATTGTTTGTACGAGAGCCGCGGATCGCGATCCTCGCTTCGTTGCCAGACATGCCCAGTCGCATGCCAGGGACAATATGCTCCAGTCGCGTCACATCAGTAATGCCTGCCCGTGCCATCATCGCTTCACCAACAACAGAAACGGACGCAGATATATCCTGAAGGCTTTCTTCGCGTTTTTCAGCAGTTACAAGCACTTCTTCCAACAGCAAAGATGTCCCTGCTGCATGAACGCTGCCTGCCATTAATGCCGATATACCAGTAGCGATGGCGGTTTGTTTGATAGTTGATAGCTGAGTAGTCATAACAATTGCCCGATTAGTTAGTTTATTTAATAGTTATCTACGCTAAACGTCCTGATATGTATCGCATAATAAGCGCGACACCAGAGCCTTCCCCAAAAGGGTAGCAGTGATACTAGAATTAAATGACTTCGAATGCAACAAATAAGTTATTCACACGTAAAAGTTAATAGTGTTAGCCCTGTAGAATATTTAGTAGAGAGCTAACATTTATTAACAAGATTTAATTTAAAACCATATATATCAACTTGTTATCGATCAATTGCAGCCAAAACCTGGATACAGATCGAGATTAATCTAGACAATACATTATTGACAATTCTCTTGTACTTCGAAGCCAACAGCAGATTCGATAAAGCCCTGAAAAGTGGATAACAAGCAACAGAAAACCCGAAACGAATGGGTCGTATGTCGTTGATTTCCATTCGACCTTCGGCAGAATAGGTACTGTTTACGCAGCTTTAACTATTTCAGCACCCACTGAACCAGGCACACAATTTTACGAACACGCTAGAAAGGATTGGTGAGCGCGATCAACTCTTCCAATCTATGATGTTTTGTTGGCACTGTTACGTCGGTATAGCGACTAACAGCCCCTTTAGGAGGTTCCTCTCACTCTTGGCAAAGACAGATTAAATTTTATTGCGAATAAGCTGGCGCTGATCGCCACCGATGCAGACATAATTATATTAACCTGCTCCCCCAACCCCACCTCATAACCGATTAGGAAACTCCCTCCCCCCATCATTGCCGCGACCGCATAAAAATCCGCCCGATAAAGCAAAGACAAAAACGCCGAATAAATCTAAAGCCGTAAGCCAGTCCATCATTATTTATCCACAAAAAGGAAAAAGTAGGGTCAGATACAATTTTCCCGAGGGCTACGCATCTTAGCTATTTTTAAAACCCGTAGATAACCGTATCTATTTGCCGCAAACCAAAGCTACGGTCAAATTTCTAGCGGGCAGTAACCACAAGGTAACAAATCAACCGTTCCTTGCCGATATTGCGAATGCAATGGTTCAGATCAGCGCGGTAACTAGCGGTGTCGTTTTCGAGCAAGTGTCTGCATGTTTCCCCCGATTCAACTTCTGCTTCACCTTTGGCAACGGTGAGTAATTCCCGCGTACCGTCATAATGAGCGCCACTCGACAGTGACTCGCCCGGTGCCAACTCAATCTCATAAAACTCCACTGAACGCTCAAACTGCAAAGGCGACAAAGTGCGTATGGTACATTTGTCGTCCGATCGAAAAAGGTTGTTGCCATCGTCGCCGTGTACCACTTCAATACTGGGCGCTGACCAAGGTTGATCAACCAGTTCACCAATTGTAATGCCGAAGGCTTGGGCAATTCTGAAGGTGACCGTCAACGTAGGATTGGCTTGACCGCGTTCGATCTGGCTTAACATCGAGCGACTGACGCCGGATGTACTGGCCAATTGATCGAGCGTAAGCCCATGTTGTTTTCGCAATTCAGCCACACGTTGACACAAGACCTGCCCGGTTGGGTCGTTTTCACTGCTCATAGAATGCCACCTTATTTTCAATTATTTCTAATATATAAGAAAAAAATCTTGTATTACGGAAACTCGCGGCGTAATCTTCGCGATATCTACTATCCTGTAATTAATTCCACTATCGTGGCGAAGTCATGTTAGCGCTATTAGCCTGACTTGCCTAGTTGAAAAAGTGCCTGGTTGATCAGGCGCGATATGTGGCGCATTTACTCATTATTAAAAAGGACACTGCAATGAAAGCACTCGTTAAACGTGAAGCCGGGCCCGGTTTATGGCTACAAGAGGTGCCGATGCCTGAGGTGGGTATCAACGATGTTTTGATTAAAGTGGATCGGACTGCTATCTGCGGCACAGACCTCCATATCTATAACTGGGACGATTGGGCCCAAAAAACCATTCCGGTGCCCATGGTTGTGGGGCACGAGTTTGTGGGTGAAATTGTTGATGTGGGCTCCAATGTCATCGATTTTAGAGCGGGCCAGATTGTGTCCGGTGAAGGGCATGTGGTGTGCGGTCGCTGTCGTAACTGCATGGCGGGCCGACGTCACCTGTGTCCTCGCACCAGTGGTGTTGGCGTTGATCGTGCCGGCGCGTTTGCTGAATATCTTTCCTTACCCATGTCCAATGTATGGGAACATCGCCCAGGTATCGACTTAGATGTTGCGGCCATGTTCGATCCTTTTGGCAACGCTGTACACACTGCGCTGCAATACGATTTGTTGGGTGAAGACGTATTGATCACCGGCGCAGGGCCCATCGGCGCAATGGCGGCGGCTGTGTGCCGACACGCTGGCGCACGCCATGTGGTGATCACCGACCTTAATGACCATCGATTGTCACTGGCCAAACAACTGGGCGCGACCCACACCGTCAACGTGACCAAGGAACGCCTTGAGGATGTCCAAAAAGCGCTGGGTATGAGCGAAGGTTTCGATATAGGATTAGAAATGTCAGGTAGCCCTCTCGCTTTTCGGCAGATGTTGTCGGCCATGTGCCATGGCGGCAAGATCTCTATGCTCGGTATTCCCAGTGCCGAGACGACCATCGATTGGAATCTCGTGATTTTTAACATGCTCACCATTAAAGGGATTTATGGTCGTGAGATGTATGAAACGTGGTACAAAATGTCAGTAATGATCGATAGCGGTTTAAACATCGAACCGGTAATTACGCATCGTCTTGGTTACGAAGATTTCCAAAAGGGCTTTGACGCGATGAATTCAGGCAATGCGGGTAAAGTGATTTTAAACTGGGCAAATGCATAAACTGAGGACAAAAGCATGAACGATCGATTTCAAGAACATCTAGCCAATGAGTTGTCGGAGATAGAAGCGGCCGGTTTGTTTAAGAGCGAGCGAGTGATTACGACAGCTCAAGGGGCTTCCGTTGGCGTTATTGACGGTGGGCAAGTATTGAACCTGTGCGCGAATAACTATTTAGGACTCGCTCAACACCCCGCGGTGACGGAGGCGGCCCACAAGGGTTTGGATGAGTGGGGATATGGCATGGCGTCAGTCCGATTCATCTGTGGTACGCAAACGCCCCACAAACAATTAGAAGCAGTGTTGAGTGATTTTTTGGGAACCGAGGACACGATCGTTTATCCCTCGTGCTTTGATGCCAATGGCGGGCTATTTGAAACCTTGTTGGGCCCCGAGGACGCGGTGATTTCAGATGCCCTCAACCACGCCAGCATCATCGATGGCGTGCGCTTGTGTAAGGCTCAGCGTTACCGTTACGGCAATAATGATATGGCGGACTTGGAAACACAGTTGCTAGCAGCCGACAAGGCTGGGGCGCGCTTTAAGTTGATCACAACTGACGGCGTATTTTCGATGGACGGCACCATCGCGCGCCTCGATGAGATTTGTGATTTAGCTGAACGCTACAATGCCTTAGTTCACTTTGATGACTGCCACGCGACGGGTTTTATCGGTAAAGAAGGCCGCGGCACCCATGAGTATCGGGGCTGTATGGATAGAGTAGATATCATCACAGGCACCTTGGGGAAAGCACTTGGTGGAGGCAGTGGCGGTTATACCGCAGCCACTAAAGAAGTGGTTGCGCTACTGCGTCAGCGCTCGCGCCCTTATCTCTTTTCAAATACCTTAGCACCACCGATCGTAGCGGGCGCCTTAAAGGCAATTGAACTGGTGCGTGAATCCAACGACCTACGCGAAACCTTGGCAAGCAATACCCAGCGTTTTCGCTCGGGCTTAGAAACACTTGGCTTCGATCTTTTACCGGGAGAGCATCCGATTGTCCCGGTCATGATGTACGATGCTCAAAAGGCCGTGCGTTTTGCGCAGGAGATGTTGAAATTAGGCGTTTACGTGGTGGCTTTTTCCTTTCCGGTGGTGCCCAAAGGCCAGGCGCGCATTCGCACGCAGATGTCTGCAGCACTGAGTCATGACGACATTGATCGAGCGTTAGAGGCGTTTGCACAGGTAAACGCGTAGCGAATACAGACCTCCGGACAGGCACTCCAGTATCTTTACCGGCTCGAACATTTTCTAGGCTGTATTGGGAACGTACCGATTAGGTAGAGTGATGGATGCACTACCAATATAGCTTGAGGCGGTGGATCAAACGACTTAATCAGCGTATAAACTAGAAACGGACCTAAGCTGCGCCTCTAACTTTGGGCAAAGAAAGACCAAATTTTATTGCCGCAAAGCGGGCGCTGATTGCTACCGATGCAGACAAAATCATATTAACCTGCTCCCCTAGGCCCAACTCATAACCGATTAGAAAAGTGCCTCCTCCCATCATCGCAGCTACCGCATAAAAGTCCGCCCGCAATACCAGAGGAATTTCCCCCAGCAGTACATCACGTATCACGCCGCCCCCAACAGCGGACAAAGTGCTGATCATTAACACCCCTACCCAACCTAAATCATGATCGATCGCTTTGCTCGCACCTATTGCGGCAAAAACCCCGAGCCCAATAGCATCCGCTATTCTTACCCAATCAAAATAACGCTTAACCCGGCTGGCAAACGTAATGACGCTAAGACCTGCCAATAAACAAGTCATTAGATAGGTCTCATTTATAAACACCGCTGGCGGTGTGACACCCAATAACACATCACGAATAATACCTCCGCCAACGCCTGAAGCGACCGCGAGGACAAATATCCCAAGGATATCCAGCTTATATCTAGCAGCATCAAATCCGCCGGATAGAGCAAAGACAAAAACGCCAAACAAATCTAAAGCGGTAAGCAAGTCCATGATTATCTATCCATTTTCCCATAGGGATAGCGGGACTTATTAAATTCTCTCATTCGTCCTAGCACATCGACACCAATCTGATCGTAAACACTCAGTAAATCGACCAGTACCCAGTTCTCCCTGATCAGTCCTTTTTCACAGCGCCAAAAATCTAAACTACGCATGGTGATTTCTTGGCCTGCTGGCGCGATACCCATCCAACCATTTTCAGAAATGGTGGCTGTCATTCCTGGCCAAGCGGTAAACCCTACGTATTCACCGTCACTAAAAAAATGTCCTCCCTGGGCATCTCCCACTCGATTCGGCATACCGTTTAAGAAGGGAATTTGATGCCAGTTTCGAAAGCCTTCGATACCACGGCAAGTACCAATGCCGGACGGGCCGTACCAACTACATTTGGGATGCCAAAAATGATCTAGCTTCATGGCTGCCACACCACCCGTCGCATAGTGGCCCAGGTGATCACACATATCGCCCACTAGCTTTAAGCTTTTTTCGGCCTTATCTAGGGTTCGTCGTTCATCATTTAGGCCATCCTGACTCGCGGGGCCAGGCACATGCCACTCTCGCCCCAAGCTTGGAGACATAGGCCAAGCGTTAGCTTGCATCATCACTTCGGGTATGTCCCACAGCGCCTGCATTTCGACTATTTTATCACCTTCAATTTTATAAAACTCATGAAACCGCATGCTGACTTGGTGACCTGTAGGGAGGATATCCAACCAAGGCTTAACAAAGCCCCCGGTGTAATAACCACAGCAGCCCACCCAGTTACCTTTGCCGTCATTACCGGCGACC
Organism: uncultured Cellvibrionales bacterium; assembly: GCA_913019905.1. Lineage (GTDB taxonomy): Bacteria > Pseudomonadota > Gammaproteobacteria > Pseudomonadales > Dasaniaceae > Oceanicoccus. The sequence goes on along the minus strand of CAJVZD010000048.1, from coordinate 10,312 downwards.
ACAATAGTATCGCGTCGCTCTAAATCCGGAATGGCATTTTGTAATGGCGCATAAGCCTGCTGATAAAGAGCATCAGCATTGCTTAGGGTTTCAAAAGGAAAACACAGTTGAATCTTGGCATCGGTAGAAAATAGCTCACGTATTACACACTTAACATTTTCCGGGTCATAGTCGTACAAAGCGTTACTTAAAACCTTAACAAGATCTTTGTTATGTCTAGCCACATCAACCATCATTTGTCTCCTGCACGACTTAATGTCTGTTTTTCTATTTCTGTTACGCCATGAGATTTAAACCAATTAAGGTCGCGTTTTACAGCTTGTTGAAAATCACCGTTCGTAAATAAGTGTTCATCACTTTGATAACTAAAAAAATTAAACAACTTGTGATGTCGAGTGAGCTGATCAGCCAACACAAGTGCATTGTGATAAGGAGTCGCTTTGTTTGTCAATTTTTAAACTGCATCCCACTATTAGAGATACATTAGCGACAAACGCCACCATCAATATTTTTAAAGCCGACCTCATAATCAAACCTGTAGCAATAATTTTATTATCATTAATTTGTAGTTGGCTTTGAGTATCGTCTAAAGGACTTATCAATATAACTAAGCTTCGATAACTAGGTTGAAAAACCCGAAATACTCTCAGTAACCGACTCCCCTCCTCCGTGACCTTAAATCATTGCACGACGCTTCTCATACCCACCATAGAATAGCTATTTGACACTTTGCTGACTTCGAATGCAATAGTATATCTGTTAGGTTTTACCGGTACTCAAAAAAGCCATAATCATTACCTACGTACGAATATATTTACAGGATCAGAATTTTAGATTTTCAATCAGCGGACCGAGATATCTTTCGTATTTTTTCCAAGCCATTACCGAATCTTTATAAATAGGTTGGCGTACTTGGCTGGCGCTGGGCGTTCTAATCATGCGTTTCGAGTGATGGAATTCCAGCACTGCATCATCGTAAGGCAAATCGAGAAACTCCAGAACCCTTCGGCACTGACCCTCAAGGTCAGCAACAGTATCTTCATAGCAAACATCCAGAATTCTTTTCGGGAACAAACGCTTCCATTCGGAAAGTAACTGGCAATACTCATTGTACTGATGGGCCAGTGCTTCGAGAGAGTGGGAATAGCTTTGTTCTCCACCAAAGGGAAGTTTGTAAATCGAAAAGCAAGTATCGACGGGGTTCCTCACACAATTAATAAATCTGGCCCCAGGAAGAATTGTCGCCAACAAACCCACATGCTGAAAATTAAGCGGCGTATTATCTACCAACCTCAACTTATCACGCTCAGGATCTGGGTAACGTCTCAGGTATTCCTCACCTAAGAATGCCAACTGTTGCCCCGACAATTTCTCTAAGCCTTCGGGGTAATGAACTCCCGTTAACTCATAAACACTCTGCGCCACATCGTAGCCATAGCTAACTTCCCCCAAATTACAGACATCAGGGTGGGAGGCCAAAATCTGACCTGTCAGGGTATTTCCGGACCGAGGCATACCCACAACAAATACTGGCCGCCTATCCATCTGATCTTCCGGTATCATACAACCCATTGCTTTTGGAATTTCTGTCAACAAGGTTCGATAATAATTTTCCCGGCCTTCTTTATCATAAGGGTTTGAAACCGCTTTAATCGCATTGGCTGCTGACCACATAGCAAACGCCTTTTCTCGATCTTCCAGCTGATCACTCGCATGTGCCAACCCAAACAACAAATAACGTTTGTCTTTATTTTTCAGACTCCCTTGCGCCAGCACTGACTCCATTGCAGCAACTTCTTCCTGTGTGGACTGCCTTCCTTTTAACTGCGCCAATTGATAATGTGCCGTTGCATTGTTCGGCTTAATTTGAATTGACTTCAATAGTAACTCTTCTGCAGATTGCAGATCACCCATTTGCTCTTTAAGCAAACCTATTGCCTCATAGGCGTCGGCATTGTTTTTATCCAATTCGATGACCCTAGTGAACAGCGCCATTGCCTCTACAGATTTTTCTATTTCCCGATAGCTATGCGCCAATTTTATCATTAAGGAAATGTCGTCCGGCTGAAGCGACAGCGCCCTTTTGTAGTGAGTCGCCGCCTTATCAAACCGCCCCTGCTCCACGTATATTTCAGCGATATTAATTTCTGCTTTTGAAGAAGAAGGGTTTAATTTCAAAGCTCGCTCCGCAGCAGCCATCGCAGCCTGAAAATTTCTGACCTTTTTCAGTGCCGATGACAGATTACTCCACGCCTCAAAATAGCCACTATCTAGCTCAACAGCTTTTTTGAAATAAGTGGCTGCTTCTTCTGCCTTCTTGTCATCGAGCAATAGACTACCTGTAACGTTAAGCGCCAACGGATTACCCGGGTTTAATTCAAGCGATTGTCGAGCTGCCTTTAAAGCCTCACCCGCTCTCCCCAGACCTTTCAAGCCGAGCGCATAATTAACAAGCGCCTGCGGATCGTTACTGCGAATACCCAATGCCTTTTCAATGAATTTCACTGCGTCCTTAAAACGGTTTGAGTTCACGCAGATAGCAGCCACTAAATTCAGAGCATGTATATTCTCAGGCTCCGCGTCCAGAACAGTACGGTAGATTTTTTCAGCAGAAGATAAGTCCCCTCGCTGCTGTAATTGGTGCCCATGTTTTAACTGCTCTAATACCGTACTCAACGTTTTACCATCTCCATAAATCAGAAACAAAAAAGCCTCGCAATTGCGAGGCTTCACATTAGAGTAAAATGCCAGCCTTAGGCAAGACTAGAAATCATATGCGGCACGAATACCCCAAACACGCGGGTCGTTGAAGTCAGCAACAGCGCGAGCACCACTATAGGAATCGGTACCCGTGATAACATCTTCATCTGTCGCATTATTGACGTAAGCCTGAACAGTAAACATGTCATCGGCAGAATACCATTTAACACTCAGATCAACAGTAGTGTAGCTATCCTGTTTCGACCAGAAGTAATCCACTGGCGTCGTTTTGTAATCATCCGAGTAGTAAACAAAAATACCAGGGACGATAGTACCGGCACGGTCCAAACTGATCTGATAAGACACACCCAGATTCAGAGTCATATCAGGTGAATAAGGTGTATCTTCACCCTTCAAATCGTAGAAACCATCACTGGCCAAACCATCATCTTCGGTATAAGGATTCTGTTTCCGGAATTTACCAAATTCAGAGTTATCCAGAGCCAAACCACCTGTCACTTTCAGGTTTTCTATTGGCTGCCAAACCATGTCAACTTCAACACCTGAAGAGTCCATATCACCCCCCGGTACTGAATCAGAGGTAAATACATTATTTACCAAAACCAACAGCGACGTAGTCAAGCCTTTATAATCAGCCTGATAATAGGTCGCATTCAGAGTCATGGCGCCATCGAGCAGCGTACTCTTTACGCCAATCTCGTAGGAGTCTACTTCAGTCCCATCTAACAGATTACCTGTTGTAGATTGAGTTTTGCCGGAAATATAACCGGTCGAAGCAGAAGCAAAAACCATCACATCATCCGATATGTTGTACTGGGCCGCCACACGGTAATCAACAGTGTCATCGTCACCTTCGTTGAAATAAGGCGAACGCCAGTGCGGGTATGGCTCTGTAGAAAAACTCGGACCGCTATTGTTCCCTAGTGTAGCTGCGACAGGGGAAAGCCCTTCTGAAGTTCGCTCATCTTCGCTATAGCGAAGGCCCACAGTCACTGTTAGATCTTCGGTGAAATCGTATTCTGCTTGCCCATACAACGCTTGAGATTCAACTGTACTTTCTGAACCATGTATCCAGTGAGCCCAAGTCATATCCTGTGGATTATTCTGGTTGGTGGTCTCACCCCAAATCCAAGCGTAACTTGATTCCTCATCAAAATTGTAATAACCCGCCGTCCAACGTAGGGGGCCATCACTCAGGGAGGTCAGGTTGATATCAACCTGCAAAGACTCGGAAGTTCCCCACTCTCCTGACACGTAGCCTTTGGGCACATTATCAGAGCGATAGGCGCCAGCGATAGAAAAATCACCATCGATCATGGTTGTTGACTCATAATCGGCGTAACCAATGTTGGCTTTCAATTCAGCAAAGCCTAGATCCCACTTAAACAAGGCGCTAAAAGAATCTTCTTCAAGATCACGATTCGGGCGGAAATCAAATGCCACTTCGCGAGGGTCTGAAGAAATGAAGGCGCTAAGGTCACCATCAGAAATACTACCCGTGGTGTTTTTACCTCCACCCCAATCATCTCTCAAGCCTTGACGGATATCCAATACGCCGCTGAGGCCATTGGTTTGTCGCGTGGTTGGGTTGACGGGAATACCCATAACTTTGTGACCAAAGTCACCCGCACCGTTAGCCGTATCTTTCCAATAACCTGCCGTCAGGTTTAGGTTCATAGTATCGGAAATATCAAAATTTAATTGACCGCGAAAATATGACGAATCGGCATCTTTCAAGCCACCGCCGCTATCATAGGTATTTTCAACATAAGGGTCGCGCTCGGTATCAGTGCCGACAATACGCAAAGCAACCTTATCGGTTAAAGGCACATTAACAAAACCTTCAAATTTTCGCAGACCGTAATCTCCAGCAGTGAATGCACCACCATAAGACATTTCCTCAGTATCTGGTTTGACGGTAATGACATTGACCAAGCCACCTAGCGTATTACGACCAAACAGGGTTCCCTGAGGACCTCGCAGAATCTCTACACGGTCTATATCAATAAAACTGGCAAGCCCCTGTGCAGAACGAGGACGATACAGACCATCGTTATAGATAGGCACAGCCACATCAGTAGTACCCGCAGAACCAGCACCTCGCATAACAATACTCGGCGTATTACCCACCACCCGGATTTTCATACCCGGCGTGGTTTTTTCCATAGTAACCACCGATTCAACACCCAGAGCAATGAGCGTATCACCTTGAACAGACGTCACAGAAAGCGGAACATCCTGAAGATTAACTGCACGCTTTGTGGCCGTGACAATAACCTCTTCCAATACCAGCGTAGATTGTGCCATTGCTGAATTTGCTGCGAGAACAGCCGCGATCGAAGATGCTAGCACAGAACTTTTAGCTGTGAACATTGAACCCATATTAGTCTCCCAAGTAATTATTGATTGTGATGCTTAATGTCGTTCTGATTGAATTAATCAGCTTTTTCCATAATATCGAATTGCATTTTGTACTTCGAATGCAAAAAAAGTCAACCTCAATATTAATTAGTTTGATTTTAACTGTGTCAAAAGCTTTTAGCCTGAGGTGATCTTTCAAGCGATTTATAGTGAACCGACAGCAACAACAAAAATTTATTGCTAATATTCAATAAGTTAAAGAAACCCCAATTATAGATGTTTTCTAATTCAGGCAAGTTACAGGCTTTAGATAAAAAGATTTTTTTGACTTCGAAGTAAATTAATTCCGATAAACAGCGTAAATCTATTCCCGATTATCCTATGAAACGACCTTAGGTAAAGACAATTGATAGCGCATCGCGATAAATCGGGGGGCGATTGCCACTGAAGCAACTATAACGATTTGCCACTGCTCGCTAATAGGAAAATGGTCGGCTAATAGCATAGCCCCCCCCCCAGAAGAGAGGGGATAGCATAGAAGTTCGCCCGCAAAATCAGCGGAATCTCTCCCAGTAATACGTCGCGAATAACCCCACCACTGCCGCGGAAGCCAACACCCAAACGGCTTACGCTTGAACAGCAAGCGGTAATGCAAGCTTAGTCGCTACCAGAAGTTAATGGTCGTCCGCGATAGTACTGCGGGCTGTTATCCTCTGTGATACCCCTCATGATAGATCGGCGGTAGTTTATTGGCATCCATTAACCACTCTTGAACGAGCGGTCTATTTAATAGTTGCCTCATCCATTCAGCGGTCAACGGCCAATCATTGGTCACAGGGTGATGCAACTTCAGTCGTAACACAGAGGGAACAAACGCAATGTCAGCCAGTGAATAATCACCGACTAAATAAGGTCCACCGTGATCTGCCAGTTCCGTTTCCCACATTGAATAGATACGTTCTGCACTGGCTTTTTCATCGGCACTGAGCTGTTTCTTATTGGGATAAAAAGAGCTTTCAAAAGAAAGACCAGAACAAATGTTTCCAAAGGTGGAATGTTGCCAGGCTATCATCGAACGAGCTCTAGCCCGCAATTTGATGTCTTTCGGCAATAACGATGACGTGCCGAGCTCATTGGCGTATTCCATGATCGCAGAGGAATCGTAAATCACAAATCCATTATCAACGAATACCGGCACGGCTGCCGCGGGGGATATTTCTGCAATTTTAGCCAAGTTTGCCCACCGTTGTGGCCGACGGATGTCAACATCGACCTCCTCAAACTCAACCCCCTGTTCTTTCAATGCGAGCCACGCTCTGAATGCCCAACTGGATGCGTTCCGAGTACCTGAATATAAGATGCGAGACATTTTAAACCCTTCTAATGTTGATTGTGATTAGTGTTTTAACGGAGGACATCTTAATCACGTATTGATAACGAAACGCTGCAAAAAATACTCACCGAGGTATGCTATACTGCAATTTTAGTTCTTATAAGAGTATTTTCTGCGCAATGGATACATTTGATCGTCAAATCCTTAGATCGCTACAAAATAACTGCCGCTTATCGACTGACGAACTGGGTAGTCAAATTGGCCTTTCTGCGACAGCCTGTCAACGACGAATAAAAAAGCTGAAAGAATCTGGGAAGATCACTAAGGAAGTCGCTATCCTCGATGGAATTCACGTCGGCAACTATGTCACCGTGATAGTGGAGGTAACATTAAAACAGGGCTCAGCTAATAATATCGACAACTTTAAGAAGCGAGTCCTGAGCCACCCTCAAGTTCAACAATGTTATTACGTCACCGGCGACAGAGATTTTCTATTAGTCGCTATAGCGGAAAATATGCTGGAATACGAGAAGCTAACCCGAGAGCTTTTTTTCGCTGATTCAACAATACAAAAATTTCAATCCACCGTCGTCATGGAGAATGTCAAAGTAGGACTGGACATTCCATTGTGATTACTGGTTTGGTATATACGAGCGGTACTTTTTGAACGTGATCGAGCGAAGTCCGCTAACCCAGTAAAATCCACGATGAGCTTATTACGAATCAATAAAAATAGTACAATCTAACTTAAACGCATCGGGAACCACAGCGCAAATCCTATGTTTCGATATTGTATTGAAAAAATCTGGCTCGAACACTCATGACTGATTTTAAAGATGGTTATCTGGAAATCGCGGGCGTTAACTTACATTATGTTGAGGCAGGCTCAGGTCCCCTCATTATTTTCTATCATGGATTTCCGCTGTTCTGGTTTTCCTTTCATCATCAGATGACTGCTCTCAAAGATCATTTTCGAGTGGTTGCAGTGGATGGTCCGGGGATAAATCTCTCTTCAAAGCCAGAGGACCTGTCTTTATATAAACTACCCAATCTTACTTACCAATTAGATGAACTTGCCAAGCACCTGATAGGCGATGAGAAATTCTATCTGGTTGGTCATGACTGGGGCGGCGCGCTTGCCTGGTCATACGCCCAGCAGTATCCACAACGCCTTCATAAGGTTGTTGGAATTAACGCTCCACCCACTAACCAGCTTCTTGGCTTACTTGAAAATAACCCAGATCAACAGACTCGTTCATCGTACATGTTCAGTATGCGAAGCGGTAAGCAACACCGAAAAATCACTGAGAACGGCGCAAATTTACTCTGGAAAAACGCCTACAGCAGTCTACGTAAATTACCGCACTTTACGGCAGAGCACGATGAAATATTCCGTCAGGGGTTAGCACAACCGGGCACGGTTGATGGTGGAATTAATTGGTACCGCGCCAATATCCCTGAACTCGATCAGATTAACGATAAACACTTTTGGCCATCCCGAACGGCTAGTACCGACGTACCTGGGCTGCTCATCTGGGGAGAAAGAGACGACACTTTTGTGCCCTCCTTCATCGACGACCTGCCTCTTTTTGTTTCGGATTTACAGGTTCGCCGGTTGCCGGGGCTTGGGCACTCACCGATGCTTGAAGACCCCGAACAGGTGAATAATATTCTCCGGGAATTCTTCAGCAGCTAGTACTTTCCCAAGTAATCAATAGTGAAGAAGGCGCTGGTAAGCCGTCTATTTTCTCCAGCTGGACGAACAGAGACATCAAACAGTGATTGCGGCGATATCGGTTTTATAAAGAGTCGACGTTGCAGAGGATACAGAGATAATGAAAGCAGTAAGACTATCCCGGAAGATTCATAAATGGATGGCCTTGATTGTCGGTATTCAGTTGTTTTTGTGGGCATTGAGTGGTTTTTATATGGTGGCGGTCCATATCGACATCATCCATGGTGACATGCTGGTGAAAAATATGCGCCAAACTGTGGGGAACGTTACCGGAAAAAAAGTCGCGCTAAGTTTATCAATGAATCAAATTGCGCAACGTTATCCCAAGACTCACACCATCACTCTAAAATCCCTTCTGGGCAACCCTGTCTATCTGATAAAGAGCCAATCAAATACTGACCTGCTGGATGCCGAAACCGGTGAACAATTATCGCCACTGAGCCGGGAAACCATTTTAAAAATCGCTCGCTATCACTATGCAGGAGAAGGCCAAATTCGCCTAGCTGAACAAATGGATGGCCATCCTGATACTGAACTTCACCGTGAACCCAGGTCCAAGTGGCGGATAGATTTTGATGACGGATGGAATAGTAGCTTTTATATAGATCCCAGTAGCGGGCAATTTATAAAACGCCGCCATACCCTGTGGCACATTTTTGATTTTTTATGGATGCTGCATATAATGGATTATGACGAAAGAGACAATGTGAACAACACGCTACTTCAAATCTTTTCAGTAGCTGGAGTATTATTTGCCAGCAGTGGCATTTGGCTGCTGTTTTACAGTTTCAAAAACAGTCGGCCAATAGAGAAAACGATTTGATTTTCTTCCGCAAGCTGCATAAATGGTTAGGGCTGCTTATCGGGCTTCAACTGTTGGTTTGGCTAGTCAGCGGTATGTTGATCAGTTTATTTGACAGCAGTATTGTCTCTGGTCGCCATGCTAAGCAGACCTTAGGTACCGGTCCACCTCTCACACTCTACGATAAGATTTTGCCACCCTCAAAATTGCCGGTTGATCTGTCAAAAGTAGACTCCATAAGCTTGGAGAGCTTTCTGCTAAGCCCGATTTATCGCGTGGTACAAAACCACCAGAAGACGATATTTAACGCCATCACTGGCGAGCAATTTATTATCGATCGACAACTCGCCGAACAAATTGCGCTCAACAGTTATAGCGGGTCAGGTAGTTTGATAAACACAGAGCAACTAGGAAAAGGTTCCGAAGAAATAAGGGGAATAACGACTGCGTTGTGGCGGTTGGATTTTGACGATGATGTTGCAACCCGGGTCTATATATCCGTCGCCGATGGACACGTGGTGGCACACCGTAATGATCAATGGCAGATCGTAGACTTTTTGTTGATGCTGCACTTCATGGACTATTCGCGTGACGATAGCTTCAATAACCCGCAGGTCATTGCCGTCGGCTTTGCTACTTTGTGGTTATCCATGTCAGGTTTGTTACTGGTTTTTGGTAGCTTTTCTCGCGCCGATTTTCTGTGGTTGCCGGGTATAAACGCTGGCGGTGTACAAGTCACCGTGGCAGTCAGTTCTTCCAGCCATAGCGTACGGGATACCAGCGTCCATGCCTCTCTGTCTTATTATGCAGGTTTGTCACAAGTCGGTATCACATTAGCGTCCAACTGTGATGGATCAGGTAGCTGCGGGCTATGTAAGCTGCGCTACCAAAAAGCGCCCCCGACTGATACGGCTGTCGATCGCGAGCGGCTTAGCAAAACTGATTTGGCCAATGGCGTACGGCTGGCTTGCCAGCACTATCCTCGCGATGGCGACGATATTCTGATCCCCGATAGCGCTTTTCACGATACGCTGCAATGGGGCGAAGTCATTTCAAGTCGTTGGTTAACACCAATGCTCAAAGAAATACGCCTGCGACCGGATGCACCTTTGCAATTTAGCGCGGGTGACCACCTTCAATTTCAAGTGCCAGCCTTCGAAACCAACCGCGAAAAACTGGCTGTTCCCGAGATGCACGCTCACTTATGGGACGCGTTATCACTACCGGATAGATGGCAAAGTCAGGACCAATTGCTCCGCACTTATTCGTTAGGCACAGCACCATTGGTAACAACAAGCCGGTCCTCAGACACCGTCTCCACTCAACCAGACATTGAGCATAGGGAACCGCAACAGGAATT
>CAJVZD010000047.1 GCA_913019905.1 uncultured Cellvibrionales bacterium | reverse complement strand
TATGGTCGCAGAAGAATTGGGCCGCGCTCTGGCGCCCGTACCATTCTTCTCATCGGTTTTTTTAGCGATAGAGGTGATTAAACTCGCCGGAACAGAACAGCAACAAGCACAGCTATTACCTGATCTGGCCGATGGTTCCAAAATCGCTACCTTGGGTGCCTGGGAGATCAATGGGCCTCTTCATGCCGGCAATGTCAATATGAGTTATATCGATGGTCTCTTAACAGGTGAAAAAATCTTGGTGCCCGACGGAGACATCGCCGATTCGATTGTCCTTATTGCCAAAGAGGGTGAGGATTTCTCCTTATTCCATGTTAATTTATCTCAGGTAGGTGTGACTCGTAAAACAATGGATACGATCGACCCCAGTAGGAATTTTTCCTCTATAGAATTTTCTGATGTCGTGGCTACACGTTTAGGTAGTGCCGGAGAAGGGTGGGCATTGTTAAACAAAGTGATGGATCGAGCCGCTGTACTCGTCGCTTTTGAGCAGCTCGGTGGCGCTCAAAAAGCCTTGGATATGGCTGTTGCCTACGCTCAGGAGCGCTTTGCATTCGGACGCCCTATTGGCTCGTTTCAAGCGGTAAAACATATGCTCGCCAATATGTACGTTGATTTGGAACTGGCGCGATCAAATTGCTATTACGGCGCCTGGGCTCTATCAACGGACGCTGCGGAGCTGCCCCTAGCGGCTGCTACTGCGAGAGTCAGCGCCACCAATGCCTACCAGCATTGTGCAAAAAACAATATCCAGGCTCATGGTGGTATGGGCTTCACTTGGGAATTCGACTGTCATTTACATTACCGTCGTTCCAATACGCTTGCGCTTATTTTGGGCGGACCATCGGTTTGGAAAGATAAGTTGGTCGATCAATTAGAAACTCTCGAAGTCGCTTAAGGAGATAACACAATGAATTTTGATGATACCCCACAAGAAGCGGAATTTCGTAAAAAAGTCCGCAGCTGGATTGAAGAAAACGCGCCGCAGTACCTATTGCCCTATTTACAAAAAGCGAGTTTCGCTACTTTGGAATTAGGCGATTATGATGTGCTGGCTGAATCCCGAGCCTGGCGTAAGAAAAAGTTTGACGCGGGATGGTCGTGCATTTCCTGGCCTAAAGAATATGGTGGTTTGGGTGCTAGCCCGATCGAACGGGTAATCTGGGGGCAGGAAGAAGGATATTATGCGGCTTTGGGTGGTCTCTTTACGATCGGCGAAGGTATGTGTGGTCCCACGGTTATGGCTTTTGCTGATGAAGATCAGAAAAAACGCTATTTACCTAAACTTGCCTCGGGTGAAGAGGTTTGGTGCCAATTATTCTCCGAGCCTGCTAGTGGATCAGACTTAGCTGGATTGACCACCAAGGCGATTTCTGATGGCGACGACTGGGTCATAAACGGTCAAAAAATCTGGACCTCCGGCGCGCAAAATTCTGACTTTGGTCTTTTGATAACCCGAACAGATCCCACGGTAGCTAAGCACCAAGGTTTAACCATGTTTTTTCTTAACATGAAATCAGCGGGTATTGAAATTCGCCCTATCAAACAAGCAAACGGTCAGAGCGGTTTTAATGAAGTGTATTTTACCGACGTTCGCATTCCTGATGCGCAGCGTCTCGGCCAAGTGGGCGATGGTTGGAAGGTAGCCCTTACAACTTTGATGAACGAACGTTTATCTATCGGCGGTTCAATGCCTACCGGTTTTCCTGAAATGCTGGCGATGGTTAAAACGCTGTCAACAGTAGAGGGTTTGGCAATAAAGGATAGGGCGGTGAGAGAGAAACTCGCCGATTGGCATTGTCGTGCTAGTGGACTTAAATATACCAGTGCACGTTTGACCAGCGCTTTGTCCAGAGGTGACACACCGGGCCCGGAAGCGTCGATCGGCAAGCTCGTTGCAGGGGCCATGATGCAGGAAATAGCCATGGCTGCTTTAGACTTGCAAGATCTCTCCGGCTTGATGGTTGACCCCGAACAAGCTGAATTGTCAGCGCGATTTCAGTCAATCTTGCTGCGTTCACCCGCAACTCGTGTCGAAGGTGGTACCGACGAAATTTTGAGAAATATTATCGCAGAACGAGTGCTCGGTTTACCTGGCGACATAAGAGCTGACAAAGGTTTAGCGTTCAAAGACATACCGACCAATCGATAACCCGGTTAGCAATTACAGTGTTTATAAAGTTTAACATTCGAAAATTAAAATGAGGGACAAAATGTGATACCAAGAACTATCTATGAATCTGAGCACGATCAGTTCCGCGAAAGTGTACGACGTTTCTTGGAGGCGGAAGCGGTTCCATACTATTTGCAATGGGAAAAAGACAGCCAGATTGACCGGTCTCTGTGGAATAAAGCGGGGGAACAGGGCATCTTGTGCCCCACCGTTCCTGTTGAGCTTGGCGGAGTTGGCGTAGATTTTCGATATAATGCGATTGTCGATGAGGAGGTTGCCCGTATGGGATTGTCCGGTATCGGTTTTAGTCTGCACTCGGATATCGCTGTTCCTTACATCGTTAATAATGGCTCTGAAGAGCAAAAGCAGAAATATATTCCCGGTTGCCTGAGTGGTGAAATTGTGACAGCGATTGCCATGACCGAGCCCGGCACCGGTTCAGATCTTCAGGGTATCAAAACAACCGCTCTTCTCGATGGTGACGACTATGTTATCAATGGATCTAAAACGTTTATCACGAACGGTCAGCAGGCCGACTTAGTGATTGTCGTTTGTAAAACCGATCCTTCTATGGGTGCAAAGGGTACCAGCCTCCTTTTAGTTGAAGCCGGTACCCCCGGATTTGATAAAGGAAAAAATCTGGAAAAACTCGGTATGAAAGCTCAGGATACTTCCGAATTGTTTTTTCAGGATGTACGTGTACCAAAAGAAAACTTATTAGGTAAGGAGGGCATGGGTTTTGCCTATTTAATGCAGGAATTACCTCAAGAGCGACTGAGTATTGCGGTTGGTGCTATCGCCAATGCTGAGTCAATATTGAATCAGACCGTCACTTATGTACAAGAAAGAAAGGCATTTGGTAAACCTGTCGCGACCTTTCAAAACACGCAATTTAAACTGGCAGAATTAGACGCACAGCTCACAGTTATGCGGGTTTTTCTGGATAAGTGTTTGGAATTACATTTACACAATGATCTCGATGCCGTCACTGCCGCTAAAGCCAAGCTGCTGACTACGGAGCTACAGGCCCAGGTAATAGATGAATGTTTGCAGTTGCATGGAGGTTATGGGTTTATGTGGGAATACCCTGTTGCGCGTGCCTATGCCGATGCAAGGGTACAACGTATTTACGGTGGTACCAGCGAAATAATGAAATTGATCATTGGGCGAAAGTTATTAGGTGGCTAAGGCATCGGCGACTTGTCTATGAAACCTGAATGAAATGTACTAAACAAAAACATCTTAAAGAGAGATTTACCATGGATATATCTGGAAAAATTGCTTTAGTAACCGGTGGGGCTTCCGGCCTTGGAGAAGCTACGGTAAGAGCTTATGTTGCTAAAGGTGCAAGAGTGGCCATTTTTGATTTAAATGAAGAGCGAGGTGACAGCCTCGTCAACGAATTAGGTGCCGATAAAGTTACCTTTTACAAAGTTAATGTGAGCGATGAAGACTCTGTTGCTGCAGCTATCAGTTCAATGATGGAAAAATACGGTGCTTTACATATTTGTAACAACTTTGCCGGTGTAGGGAATCCTGAGAAAACATACGGGAAAAAAGGTGTGCATTCGCTCGATCGGTACAAAAAGGTTTTGGAAGTTAATTTAATAGGGTCTTTTAATGTGGCTCGCTTAGCTGCCGAACAAATAGCTAAAAACGAACCTTATGACGAGTACGGTGCGCGAGGAGTTATTATTCACACGGCCTCAGTGGCGGCCTACGAAGGCCAAATTGGTCAAGTGGCCTATAGTTCCTCAAAAGGGGGTATTGTTAGTATGACACTGCCGATGGCTCGAGATCTGGCGTCTGTCGGCATTCGTGTCAATACCATCGTGCCGGGATTAATACTGACGCCATTATTGGAGCGATTACCTGAAAACGCCAAAAAAGCACTGGAGACATCGGTGGTTAACCCTCAGCGATTGGGGCGTCCTGAAGAAATCGCACACTTGTCGGTGATGATGGCAGAAAATGAATATTTGAATGGTGAAAGTATTCGTTTGGATGGTGCTATTCGCATGCAACCGCGTTAAGGTAGGGTAATTTAGGCCCCTGCCTGCACTCCCTGAATAGTCTGTGTCGCTCTATTTGGGGAGCCGTACGCCAGTATGCATGTTATTTAAGACAAATTTATATGGATGAAAGTACCAACTCAGATATTATTGCTAATATTCTGGTTTTTGATTCAGGTGTCGGAGGCCTAAGCATTGTTGGCCATATTAGGAAACGGCTACCTAGCTCTGATATCACTTATCTGGCGGACAACCGTTTCTTTCCCTATGGCTTATTATCCGAGCAAGAGCTAACTGATCGCGTTAGTTCGCTCTTGACCCGAGTCTTGAGTGAATATCATATCGATATCATCGTTATTGCTTGTAATACGGCGAGTACCCTTGTTTTACCTATTTTACGGGCGACTTTGGATATTCCTGTTGTTGGTGTTGTTCCTGCCATTAAGCCTGCTGTGAAATTGAGTAAAAACAAAATTATTGGTCTACTTGCAACCCCCGGAACTATCAGGCGTGAATACACCGATGAGTTAATTAGAGATTTTGCTCAAGAATGCCAAGTTGTTCGAGTAGGCTCCAATAAACTTGTCGAAGTGGTCGAACAAAATATGTTGGGCGAGCAATTTGATCAGAATATTTATAGAGAAATCTTGACTCCCTTTACCGATCACCCTCGATGGGCTGAGATGGATACGATCGTGTTAGCCTGTACGCATTTCCCACTGGCGAAATCGAAGTTGTCGCTTGCAGCGCCAGAAATAAAAAACTGGGTTGACTCGGGCAGCGCTATTGCACAAAGAGTAACAGCCTTATTGCAGAAAGGTGCTTCCAGGCGTAGTCACCTTAAGCTGGATTATCCTAGCAATATTGTTTTGTTAACTGATCTGTCGAAAAACACCGGCGACTGCACTCAAAATTTCAAGCGGTATGGGTTTGACTGTGTCAATTTATTTGAGCCTTGAGCACTAACGATTTTACTACTATCGATCGTTAACCGATATTAATCCGGAGGCGTGTTCCTAATAGATTTTTTGTCAATGGCAATATCTGCTTTTGATCGAAGCGTTTTCTTATCTCTAATTGCCGCGAACGGGTCGGTCTTGGGTTTCTCATTTGGATTCTTTGACAGGTTTTCGCTGGCAGTGCTCTGTTTTTTTTCACTTTTTCGGGACGGATTTTTGACTTTATTTCTTTCAAAATTATCGTAAAAAAAGAAAATAGCAATGCCCATTATCCAGGCAAACCATTTTATGATGAAGGATAAGCCGAGGCCGCCAGCGGCACCATCAATTTCTCGATAGGACAGGTAATCTTCATGGATAATCCCCACCAGCCATAAATATAAAAATAAACAAGCGGCGGGCAGTATGGTTGATTTGTATTTCTTCCAAATAAAGGATGCTGCGAGAATTTTTAATAGTTGGCTAAACATAGCTAAAAAAAGTTAAGGCCAAATAGAGCTAACATAGCCAATAATCCTTTTTCTTTAAAAGAGGTTTTTATTTTATCCTCTTCCTCCCTCACGACAATCTCTAGATCCTCAGGTTCAAAATCTTCAGGGTTGCGCCCGGCGATAATAATCCGCGTCTTTGCCGCTTGAATAGCCTTTTCCCGAATAAAGGTACGATATTTATTGGGAATATAATCGACTGAGAATTGTTTCATTTCAGATTTTTAGCCTTTATCTGTGCGCTTTGGTTTCCTAGACTATAAATCATTATCTCCTTACGTCAAATCCTGTTCTTAGTCTAGGTTGCTATTGGCAATTATCGAATATCTTAAGATTGTATGTAATTACCCAAAATTAGCTCTGCAACCAGATTGGGTACTTCCATCGGTAGGAAGTGTGTATATTCTTGAAAATGAATATCTGTTGCGTTCGGAAAATGCTCAGCGAGCGCGGGCCAGGTGGGTGAAAATTTGAAACCTGCTTTGGTATCTGAATCTTCAGGTCGCATGGCTCGAACCACAGTGACGGGAATGTCGACTTTACCGACATCATTGAGAATACCAATGTCGCTGGACATAGTGACGTAAATACTCGCTTCGAAAAACGGATCACACGCCAGAACCAGGCTCTCTCCATCGGAAGATGGCAATAGACCGTGTTGGCAGTAATCGTGTAGTGCTTCTGGCTGAAAAATGGAGTAGGGCTCTCGATCCTTAAATCGCTCAATCATTTCGTCAACAGAGTTGAAGTTATTTCGTCGGCGGCCCATCGCTGCAATACCGTCTGCTTTTTCATCTGCGGTCGGAGCGGGTAATTTATACCGTTCAGGATCGACAATAACTGGGTCAATTAAAATCAGTTTTTTAAATAGTTGCGGTTTTTCTGTCGCTGCCTCCGCAGCTGCAGAGGCAGCAACATAACCACCCATTGAGTGCCCGACTGCAATAACATTATCGACTTTCAGTTCGTTTAGTACGGCGGTTAGATCATGACAAAAATCTTTCCAGCTAAGGTAATCAATGCCACTGCTTTGTCCATGTCCCCTCTGATCAATAGCGAAAATATGTCTGTTACCCAAATGTGCTATCACCTGATCCCAGCATCTCGCATGAAATCCGGTGGCGTGAATCAGCACCAGTGTTTCATCAATGTCTCGATACTCTTTTCCCCATTCGTAGACGGCAATTTTCTCACTATTTGCCTGGACAAAGAATAACTCCGGATCGTTCATTGTGCGATTACCTTGATTTAGAATTTAGACGTCGAAACTATCGATCGGAAAGGAAATATGACTGATATATTACATGATAAAGGTATGGTGATGGGATTTATATGATCTCTTTTTATAGTTGGCGCCCATCCTGAAACGGGTAAAATGTAGTCGTTGCGAGCGGTACGGTTCGACGCTTCTCGCGATGACACTATTTCTGGGTCGGCACTGGTTTTTTTAACCTAACATTTTATCTATGTTATAAGGAGGCGTTGTTCAAAAGAATAGACAGTGTTGGTGGAATTTTCCTGAATATGTTGGCTGCGGCCTTGAAAAATCGATGAAATTAGGCTGTGCGTGTTTATATTACTACAATAATTTGCTAATAATTTTCGTGGGCATTTAGTGCAGTCGTTAGGAGAAGTCGTGGTCGCAGCGCAGTGATTCCTTGGACAAGGTCAGAGAAACTGCAGAATAAATAGGATATGGTAAGAAAAGTGACCTTATCCGAGAAAAACTGTTATCGGATAAGGTCTGGGTTTGATGTTCTATTTTGCGCTTAAGTTGATTTGCATTTTCGCGCCAATGCTATTTTCAATATCAATGTTGAAAGTCGTCGGAGTGGGCCGGCTATAAGCAAGTGTATTCATGCCGCCCGGTTCTGTGGCCTTAAAACCAACTTGATTTTCTCCGATTTCAGCAAGTTTCATTGTTTGCGCCTTTGGGGTTCGGGGTAAAAATCCGGTATCCCATTGCTGTACATGTAGCACAAGAGAGTCGCCCTTTTCCTCAATAACAATCAGTTCGATCATATTGGTTTTACCGTTCCCTGTCATTCTAACTAAAGACGCTAATGAGCCATCGGTTGGTACTATCCAATTCTCTTCGAGAGTCATTGGGCCGAGAGGACCCGACCATGAACCGGTCATCCATGCAAGATCACTTATTTTTGCTTTTACATCGGCATTTCCAAAAGGAGAAAGTAATACTAATAGGGTTAAAAGCAAGCTGGCAGTCGTTTTATTTTTCATAAATGAATCACTCTATAAATTATTGTGTTTATTGATTTCACTGAAGTTATGAACAGTTCTGAAGGTGCTTAAGTCTTTTGGTAACTACCACATTCGAATGCTATTTCAAGGGGTAATTGTCGTTATGTCCGGCAATGAATGGTATGAAAATCTACGTATACAAGACCATACACTCAAAGATCACGTACTTTTTCGTCTCTAATAACTTTTCGTCTCTAATAACTTTTCGTCTCTAATAAATAGTACAGTAACTAGACGCGGCGGGTGAGTTAACTATTTTTTAGAATTCATATTACTTAATTTACGTCGACGGCTATTTCTAGCCATCGATTGGACAACCACTCTATGTTCATTCATTAAAGATTACCCATAGAGCCGTTGAAGTCTTGTTGTAGCACCGTGGACGCTCTGTTTAGAGCTTTTAGGTACGCTTCGGTTGCTTAAAAGGATCGTCTAGAAAACTATTCTGTTTCTATCGAATTCTTTCAAAAACCTATTTGCTGCCAATTTGTAATAGTTCAACCCAATTACCGTCGGGATCTTCAATCATCGAAATCGTAACTCCCGGGCTGATCTCTGTTGGAGGAACCGGAACATTGTACCCTGCTGCTGAACATTCATCGGTAGCTTCGTGTAAATTACTGACTGAAATGGTGAAATATCGATACCCTGTAGCGCCTCTTAATCCGCCGGGAGCGGCCTCTGCTTTTGGGTCTTTCCCGTTCACCACAATTTTTAGTGTGGTGGTGCCGCATTTTAAGCGAGTCATATGACCGCCGCCGGGCATATCCATTTCGCCTTCTTGTTCGAGTCCTAGCGTATCGCGGTAAAATGCTAATAGAGCGCTTGCATCTTTGGTAATAATTCCCAAATCGATTGATTCTTTTGTCATTGAAATTGGCATGTATGTCTCCCTGTGAGTAAATCTGTCACTCTAGCATGCTTTATATTATTGCTCTACTTGATAGCATAGCGAAATCATGTCGTTAACCAATAGGAGAGGTGTGTCTATGACTATTACTACTGTTATCACTTATGTCTGTAATCTTGTGCTATTTGATTGCGGAAAAAAGGCTGTCCGTCATTAACATGTGAGAGAAATGGTTAACGTTTATTTCTTATGAGATCGCGAATGGTGAATCGTCCCGGACTAAGGGCCTTAATTAGATTTCTACCTATAGGAGGGCAGTGCTGGTTGATTTGAGCCGCTAATAGCTCGCTACACAGGGGCGTTGATGTCAAACCTCGCGAACCATGCGCAATATTGATAAAAAGCCCCGGGTAATGTTTTCCAGCGACATCAATCTTTTCGTTAGAATTTTTGCGAAGGGCTTGGTAGTCATGAATAAACGATTGTTGATCGTGTAGTTGACCGGTGATTGGGAGGTAGTCGGGTGTTGTACAGCGCACACCGACCCTGCCACCGTTAATGACATTTGATGAGTTTTTGGCTGACGGTATTGCTGTGTAGAGGCTGTCAAGATTACGCTGGTGGTCGCTGAGCCGTATTCCAGTATCGATATCACCGAGGTCAAATGTTGCACCAAGGTGATGTGAGCCTTCCATTGCGGGAGTAATATAACCTTCATGACAAATGACGGTCTTTAAACTATTCAGCTCACCTTGTGAACTAAGGCGAGTGATCTGCCCTCTGATGGCCTTAACTGGCAATGATTGGGATTGACTAAACATCGTTGCGTCAATGCTATTGGCGATAATTACGGTATCGCTGGAAACAACTGGCCGAGATGTTGTAGAGCTGTCATCCCGTGTATTTAGCTGCCATTTACCATCGTATTCTAAGGATAATATTTTATTATTACGGAGTACTGTTATATGGGGGTGTTGTGTCAATGCATGACAAAGATTAACGGGAGAAACCCAACCGGAGCCGGGCGAAAACCAGGCGGGGTGCGCGATTTCAATGCCGGCAATTTTCGATGCCTGATCAGCGTTCACAAATTGCACTAAATCGGAGTGATTGTGTAACGATTTTTTTAACGATTTGTATAAATTTTGTTGTTTGCTCGTCGTCGCAAGTTGTAACATCCCACAAAAATCAAGGTATTTACGGTCGAGGACTTCTTCTTTTACCAAGTTCCGGTAAAATCGTAAAGCGTACAAATAGCTACTCAATGTGAAGGTGTTTACAATCCCCGGTAAAGGAGAAAAACTTGTGTATAACATGCCTTGAGAGTTTCCCGAAGCCCCGCTTGCGATAGCGTCCTCCCTTTCAACTAAAGTCACTTGCCATCCACGTTTTGCCAGTGCGTATGCCGACATTGATCCCGCTAAACCGGCGCCGATGATGGCCACATGTTTTTTTGGCGAAGGCTTGTTCGTTTCAGGGTTCGAAATATACCACGGTGCTTTTACACCTTTGTTGTAATGCGTTTGGCTTTGTATGGCAGATTTGTCGCTCTCAATTGCTGGTTCGCAATAGGTACCACGCAACATATCTCTTTTCCTAAATCCAGGTATCTTCTCTACCGCAAAGCCATACTTGATTAACCCTTTGCGCACAGCGCTGACCGCTGTGAAAGTTGATACTGTCGAACCGGTTTTACTGAGTTGAGCCATTAATAGGTAGAGTGAATCATTCCACAGTGATGGGTTTTTTACCGGCGCGAAACCGTCGAGGAACCAGGCGTCGACTTTATGCTGTGATGCCGTCCCAAATAGTGGGTGATCACTACTGCGTATTTGCTCGAAACACTCGATCGCATCGCCAAACAACAGATGTAAGTGAACGTTGTCGCTATCGAAATCCAGCAGATGGTGACCTGGGATTAAAACCGGGTATTGCGCAATGAGCTGCTGACTAAAAGTCTGCAGCTCGGGCCAAATTTGAAGTGACCTCTTTAAGTCCTGAGGTTGTAGGGGATGTTTTTCGGCGCTTATAAAGTGTAGGTGCCAGCTCTTTGGTGCAATTTCACGCCAGAGTTTCCAAGTTGCCAGAAAATTTAGACCGGTGCCGAACCCGGTTTCCGCTATTGTGAAGTGTTGGTCTTCTGCGTTGGTAAGATCTTTTACCCAGCGGGCAGCGAGCTTATTTTGTTGTAAAAAAACATAATCTGTTTCTTGCAGCCCCAGCAATTTTTGAAAATATATGTCCTGGAAATCTGCGGCAGTCGGCACATTGTCATTGTCCCATTTAATGTCGGCAGTTTTGAGGTAGTAAGGTGTTTTTGGATCTTGCATTAATGCCACTCAAGACTAATTGATTTTCCAAACAATAGTGAAATAAAAAAATTATGTTGTCTAGCTGGTGTCCGTTCGGAATGAGCTACAACAGAAACACAAACCTGAAATGATATTTTTGTAGGAGCACTAGGTAATCACTTTGAGGATAATGTTTGACGGAAATAAGTCAGACGGGGGTTGCTGCTTTCAGAATTATTTAAGATAACAACGAATTTTTTGTCTTGCTCTTTTTCCGGAATCATAATGCTCCATCGGTTAAAACCTATGACCAATTGATTCCTGCCGGTAAATAAATCAACCTTCGCTCTATATTGATTATGACCGAGGGTTCGCAAAGTATAGGAGCTCGATTCGCTGAGTGAGTTACCGTCACCGGTGTGTTTCACAATAATCATTTTGTTGTAATTCGCGTAACTTCCGTTTTTTGTTGATTGCAACCTTTGTAGGCGTAATTCTTCCGACCTAACTTGCGCTCTTGTATGAAGAAGTACGACTGCTTTTTTGGATGGATAGGATTTTGAGTCAGATGTCAGGGTCGAGTAGGAAGATTCAATTGCCGGCTCTGAGTTTGAGGAAGCGGGAGTTGTTCCGTTTTGGCTTTTAGTGAGATTTCCAGCAGTTGCAGTGGTTTTAGTTGTTTTCTGGGTAGTTACCAAGCCGACCGTTTTCTTGTCTTTCTTTTGCTTCAATTTTAGCTGGATTTCGGATTCATTTTGTTGTTTTAACAACGCGCTTAGCCGCGATATTTCAGCCTTTTTTTCCGCCGCTAAGCGCTTTTTCTCATTGATTGTCGGTTCTTTAATCATCACTTTTTTGCTGTCAATTACCGAGTCAGTAATTACCGGTTCTGCATTTAACGGCACTGCAATTACCGGGTCGGCGCGCTTTACTTCCTTCGCTTCGGGTATTGTTACGATGTTCTTCCCTATTTCAGGGGGTATCTTTGACGTACTTAATTGACTGAATGCCAGTTCTGTCGACCGTAGTTTCTCTCGCAATGCTGTTGTTTGCTGGCTTAGCTCGTTTTTGAAGCCAGTGATTTTGTTAAATTTTCGTTTTGCCAAGACAGACTTAAATCGTGCGTTGTGTAATTTCGATTCATTAGTTTTTGAATTGTCGTTGGCAAAAGCGACCGTCGCACTTTCCAGACCTTGTTGAACTGATTCCAATTGTTCCCATTCGAAGGCATGCCGAGTTAATAGCGTCGCTAATTCGTTTTCTTTCTCATTAAGTTGATTTTGGATTTCCTGTTTTTGTGTTTGCAAACCCTCAATGTTTTGTACTTGCTTTCCTTTGTTCGGGCCGGCAGTTTGTTCTGGTTGCGCAACTGCCCATTCTCCCGAAATAGTAGAGACAGTTATTAATAACAGAATATTAAATAGCAGACGAAACATAAGTACTCATGCCTTAGAATCAGTAGGGAATATTGATTTTCATTATAGAATATTATTTCAACGGGCCGGCCCAAAATTTCTAGCTCTGCAAGGTAGGATAGTCGTTTTATTGCGATTTTTAGTGTTGTATCGCCTATTTTCAAACTCGGTTTGTCGTCTCAACGGTACATCTTTTAGCTATTAAATGGTCGGGATTGTACCAGCATAGAGCACTATTTTCTCGCTTTCGGCTCAAAGTCCCAATATCCTGTCTTTATCAGCATTATAGCAGTAGATTTCTCAGGGCTTATTCCTGATTTCACTGTATAATCGGCCTAACTATTGTCTATCTGCCCACTGAATATCGTTTTAAGTATAAAGAAGCCCCGTGAATCCAATTTCTAAAACTGAGTCTGTTCCGCTACCTGTTGCATTATCTGTAGCGCAATTAACCCATGCCATACAGCATTGTATGTTGCCTGATCGCCATGGGTTCCGGCAAAAATTAAGACGATTGAGCAAAATGCTCGCTCAAAAGAAACCGTCAGAACAGGCGTTTGCCGATCTTCAAAAACGGATTGAGCGCTCGATGGCATTGGTTGATCAGCGTCGAGCCAGTGTACCAAAATTGAATTTCCCCGACTTACCTATTGCCGATAAACGCGAGCTCATTGCGGAAACGATTAATAAGCACCAAGTGGTCGTGATAGCCGGAGAAACCGGTTCAGGGAAAACGACGCAGCTACCTAAAATATGCTTGGATATCGGTCGAGGCGTTAGTGGCCTCATCGGCCATACGCAGCCGCGCCGTATGGCTGCGCGCACGGTAGCGCAACGAATTGCAGATGAATTGGAAACACCGTTAGGGGAAGGTGTAGGGTATCAGGTTCGATTTACTGATCAGCTTAGCGAAAAATCCCATATTAAGTTAATGACCGACGGGATATTGTTGGCGGAGATTCAAAAAGATAAATATCTAAATCGTTACGACACCATCATTATTGACGAAGCGCATGAGCGCAGTCTTAATATCGATTTTTTGCTGGGTTATTTAAAGCAATTACTTCCTAAGCGTCCCGATCTTAAACTAATCATCACGTCGGCCACCATTGACCTACAGCGATTCTCGGCTCATTTCGACAATGCGCCAATCATCGAGGTGTCGGGTCGAACGTTTCCCGTAGAGACAGTCTATCGGCCACTGGAAAATCTGTCGGAAGATGGCGATTTGGCCGGCGGTATAGAAGCGGCAATTGATGAGTTAATTCGTACCGAGAGCTCAGCAGTGAAGAGCAGGTCGATGGGGGATATCCTCGTTTTCCTCAGTGGTGAGGGAGAAATTAGAGATGTGGCCCGCCAGTTGAGGAAGAATGATTGGCCGCATTGTGAGGTGCTGCCCTTATATGCTCGGTTGAGTAACGCTGAACAAAACAAGGTGTTTACGGTTGGTTCTCGCCGCGGAAGGCGGATTATATTGGCAACTAATGTTGCCGAAACTTCGTTGACAGTTCCAGGCATTCGTTATGTTATTGATCCCGGTTACGCGCGCATTAGTCGTTACAGTTACCGCACTAAAGTGCAGAGACTTCCGATAGAGGCAATCTCACAGGCGAGTGCAAATCAACGGAAAGGCCGTTGTGGTCGTGTCGCCGAGGGCATTTGTGTTCGCTTATATGAGGAGGCTGATTTTGATAATCGCCCGGAATTTACCGACCCGGAAATAAAACGGACAAATCTTGCGTCGGTCATACTGCAAATGTTGGGTATGCGAATGGGCGCAGTAGAACTTTTCCCGTTTGTTGACCCGCCAGACCACCGGATGATTAGTGACGGTTTTAAACTTCTGGAAGAGTTGGGGGCTGTCGATAAAAAACGAGATTTAACGGCTATTGGAAAAAATCTGGCACGTTTTCCTGTCGATCCGCGGTTGGCGCGAATGATCATCGCCGCGAATCAACAGGGCTGTTTGAATGAAATTTTAATCATTGTCAGTGCCTTGAGTATACAAGACCCTCGCGAACGGCCAGCGGATAAACAGCAAGCCTCCGACGAACAGCATCGGCGTTTTTGGGACAAAAATTCTGATTTTGTGAGCATTGTTAATCTCTGGAACTATTACGAGCAACAACGCCAGGAGTTAAGCCAGAATCAGCTGCGGAAATTGTGTAAACGAGAATTTTTGTCTGTATTGCGAATGAGGGAATGGAGAGATATCCATCGGCAACTGTTGCTAACGTGTAAAGAGTTGGGTTTTAAAAGTATTGCTTCTAAAACTCCGAAATCTAAACCTGTTGATCTAAAATTAACAAACTCAGATAACAAAACCCAATTGCCAAACGCTATTCCTGCTATCGAACCAAAACAGTATGAAGCTATTCATCGTGCACTATTGGCGGGTTTACTAAGCCATATTGGCAAATTGGAAGAAGACCGTATTTATCTTGGCGCACGAAATCGAAAATTAAGGATTTTCCCTGGGTCCAGTTTATTTAAACATTCTCCCAAGTGGATCATGGCCGCTGAAATAGCTGAAACTTCCCAGGTTTATGCGCGAAATGTAGCGATGATCCAACCCGAATGGATTATGGGTATTAATGATGATCTTATAAAGCAGCATTATAGTGAACCTCATTGGTACCAACGAAGTGGGCAAGTCATGGCCTTCGAGCGTTTAACGCTTTATGGCTTGATTATTAGTGATCGAAAGCGCGTGCATTATGGCCCCATTGACCGAGTATTGTCTCGCGAGTTGTTTATTCGAGGAGCGTTGGTCGACGGCCATATGCCCTCACATTCTCAGTCTGTCCGTGCACCCTTTTTCCTGCATAATCAAAAAGTGGTTAAAGATCTAGAAGCGCTAGAAGCTAAATCACGAAGGCGTGATATTCTGGCCGATGATCAACAGTTTTATGAGTTTTATAACGAGCGCATTACTGAGGATCTTACCACGATCAAGCATTTTGATAAGTGGCGTAAGGATATCGAGCGAGAGCAGCCAAAGCTGCTTTTTATTAATCGTGAACGTCTGATGCAGCACAGTGCTGATCATATTAGTGAAGCTCAGTTTCCAGCGGTACTGCACTGCGGTGATATCAACTATTCACTGAGTTATCGTTTTGAGCCCGGCCATGCTGCCGATGGCTTGTCGGCGACTATTCCGATTGGTCTGTTAAACCGTGTTCCTCAGCACCGGTTTGAATGGTTAGTGCCTGGTCTACTGCGCGATAAATGTATCGCTTTGATCAAAATGCTACCTAAATCGTTGCGTAAGCAGATGGTACCGGTGCCGGAGTACGTCGATAAAATTCTAGCCAATGTAAAAGCTGATGATGTCCCATTACTTGAAGTGCTATCGCGTCAATTGAAAACACTGGTGGGTGTATCTATTGATTTGGACATGTGGAGCCCGGACCAGTTAGATGACTTTTATCGTGTAAATTTTCGTATAGTCGATGAAAACGCCAAGCTTTTAGGCCAGGGTAGAAATCTTCGGAAGATTCTCGATAATTTTAAAGGGCATGTAAACAATACTCTGCAACAACAAAAACAAACACGATTTAAAGCCGAAAACATTAAACAATGGGACTTTGGTGCGTTACCGGTAAATCATCAATTTAAGCAAGCGGGCGTAACGATTACCAGCTATCCTGCGCTCGTCGATTGTAAGGACAGCGTCGCGATAGAACTAAAGGATTATCCCGAGGAAGCCGAGCGCGAAACCCAGCGTGGTTTGGTGCGATTATATATGTTGCAGTTGCCTCAGCAAATTAAACTGCTTCGGAAAGATCTATTGCGGGGAAATACCATAAATTTACAGCTAGCCGCGATTTCTCAAAATGGTACAACGCAGCAACGTGAAAAATGGTTAGATGATCTACTGTACGCTGTTTTTTTCAGGGTTTTTGTTGAAGGGGTTTCAATCACCAGAAGTGATGCTGAGTTTCAGCAGCAGTTAATGGCGGGCAAAAACAAGCTGGTGAAAGAGGCGACTGAACTGGCGGCATTGTTAACTGAAATTACAGACCAGTACCATAAAGCCCGAAAATTGTTAAAGAAGGCCAATGAGTTGGCATGGGCATTTGCCGTCGCCGATATTAACCAACAGCTCTCAATGTTATTTTTCCCGGGTTTTATCGCCAATACGCCCTACGAACAGCTCCAGCAGTATCCCCGATATTTGCAGGCAATTGGTCTTCGAATAGAAAAGCTACGAGGGCATTTTCAGCGCGACAAACAATTGTCTACAGGGCTGAGCGCTTTGTCCGAGCCACTATTTAAGGCATGGAACGTTGACGCGGTGGGTAAAAACGCTCAGTTATTGACGGAATTTCGCTGGTTGTTAGAGGAGTATAGAGTTTCGCTATTTGCTCAGAAGTTGGGTACTCGCCAACCTGTGTCGGAGAAGCGTTTACGCGAACAATGGAAGGTGGTAAAAAAGTCTCTGTCGTCAGTAGCGAGCTAATGACTCTCGAATAGAAATTGCACACCTCTCACAAGATTCGTTTAACATCAAATCAAAATAGAAAAATTGTAGTATAAACCTTATGCCCCGAACGCTTAAATACGAGTCGATTATGATCCCGCTACCCTCTACGGATCAGATACATATGAGGCGGTTTTACCGAGATAAGGACAATCTTGGGGCGCCGGTTTTCCTGCTGCATACATTTATGCAAGACAGTACTTGTTTTTATGCGACCGATGGCACCGGTTTAGCCTGCTATTTAGCGCAGCAAGGATATGATGTTTTTGTCGCAGACCTTCGCGGTAAAGGGAAAAGTTGGCCGTCGGTAAATGGTCATACTGATTTTGGCGTTCATCACATGGTTAATGAAGACATACCCGCCATTGTGAAAAAGATTGTCAAAAAACGGGGCCCGGTTCCACAGATCTGGATAGGTCACGGGCTGGGTGGGGTTCTACTGTGTAGCTATTATGCTCGCTATGGGAACACATTAGCGCCTGTTGCGAAGATGGCTCATTTTGGAGTCAGGCGTTATAGGCAGAGATTAGACGTCATAGTAAAAAGCCTGCTTGACTCTCTTCAACGTTCTTTGTCATCGGTGCTCATTGCAATTAATGGCTACCTCCCGGCAAAAACATTTCTTATGGGAAGCTGTAATGAGTCTGCCGGAAGTTATCGGGATTATGTTCAGTGGACAAATAGTGCTGAATGGTTCGATGCAAACGACGGGTTTTCTTACTCTGCTGCTGCGGAACAGCGACAATGGCCTCCCAGCTTTTACTTCGCTTCCACCGCCGATAGTCTCTGTGGGCATCCAGAAAATGTACGAATGTTTATGAAGGAATTAGGTGCGCATGACGCCCGGATGATGGTGTTAAGTCGTCGAGATGGAAATATGAGAGATTATAGTCACCTCGAAATGGTTAGTCACAAAGACGCAGACGGCGATCATTTTCCAATACTTTTGAGTTGGTTAAAAAGCCGCTAATTCCTATCTAAGAGAAATTGCTTGTTGCCTGTAGAAGTTAGAGTGCTCTATCGGCTCAATAGCATTGAAACTGCGCTTTAGTCGCTTTGAAAACGTGCTTTAACTGTTTTGAAACTGGAAAGAAAAGCCTGTACGGAAAATATGCTCTGGAATTTTTTTTGATTTTCGATTATTGTGGCCCGATTTGCTAAGGGGTTTCCGGCGGTTACCTATACCGAGCCTTAATTCAC
Organism: uncultured Cellvibrionales bacterium; assembly: GCA_913019905.1. Classification (GTDB taxonomy): domain Bacteria; phylum Pseudomonadota; class Gammaproteobacteria; order Pseudomonadales; family Dasaniaceae; genus Oceanicoccus. The sequence goes on along the minus strand of CAJVZD010000047.1, from coordinate 19,878 downwards.
AATAACCGCAGTTCTTAATCTATAACGACAGGAACATTCTCCATGGATATACGGGGATTAAAATTATTCGCCGCATTGTTGATTGTGGTTTCCATTGCGCCATCGTCCGCGTTGGCTAAAAATAGCGACGAAGCAATGGGCGCCGATAATACTTTTTGGAAAACCTGGCGGAAATTCGCTGAACGTTATATTCCTTTGGAAGAAACTTTACAAAAAACCATAACAAAAATTAAAGAACCCGATCCGATTGAGTCAATTAATCGTAAAATATTGTCCTTCAATGATGTTGCCGACCAACATTTGCTTGTTCCTGTTGCTAAAGGTTATCAGAATTTCACCCCGAGTATTGTCCAGCAGGGATTTGGCAATATGCTGTCGAATGTTCTCGAAGTTACCACGGTTATTAACGATCTTTTACAGGGTAAATTTTCTCAGGCCCTGTCTGATACCGGTCGTTTTGTAATTAACAGCACTTTGGGGATAGTGGGAATCTTCGATGTGGCAAGTGGTATTGGCCTTGAAAAACATGAAGAAGATTTTGGTCAGACTTTGGGTTACTGGGGCATGCCAGCTGGACCCTATGTGATGGCACCATTTTTTGGTCCCTACACTGTTCGCAGTGGTTTTGGGGCCTTTGGGGATGTCCAGACGGGCGGCATCGGTCACATTGAGCACATCCCTACACGTAATCAACTTTGGGCAGGCAGTATTGTCGATAAGAGAGCGGGTTTGTTCGGAGCGGAAGACTTAATTAGCGGTGACAGGTATACGTTTATTCGTGACGCATACGTACAGCATCGGGAGTTTTTAGCGCTTGACGGGTTTGTTATTGAAGACGATTTTGGCGACGAAGAATTTGAAGAGTGGGATGACGAAGACGAGTGAATCAAAAAAGTTTTTGTGAGACCTTATAGAGCTCTTTATGAGGCCTTTATGAGACCTTTATGAAACCTTTAGAGGTCTTACGAGATCTGAAGTACTTGTTCACCTTAAGTAATCCATCAAGTCGCTAGCCTGATCAAAGGTCTTATTGTGATTCAATAAAGCTAGCGAGCTCCCGTATTGAATTCAGATTATTTGCTTTATTGATAGGGCGAGAATGTAGGATTTTATTTCTTCGGTTGATTCCTCGCTATTGATATCCGAACGTAATACTTCGGCAACCGCGTTAAAAGCCGGCTGAGCCTCGCTTCGAGGTGCAAACGAAACCTTTAATTCAATGCCCACTTCAAAGTTGTGATTAATTTCTATTAGCATTCCGGTACTGCTAAGATCTCTGCAAATGCCTTTATACTCGACCCCGTCGTGATTGAGGATAGCGGGTGAATTGATTTGCATTCGGATGAAATCACGCTTCTCAGCAAAGTTTTTTTCTATCAACATAGCTAGATTCCCACCTTTTTTAGGTCTGTCTTCTTATTGAATATACTGAAAAGAAGGTCTATTAATAATTGGTCTATGCCCTTTATAGTATGGTAGCTTTCTACAGTCAAACTATGTTGTAAAAATTAATTTTAGTTCTGGTTGATATCATGAACCGGTCCACATATTTAATCGGCTAATATTCTCACTTGCAGTACTTCCATTATCGGAGTAATGTTGCGCGCGATATATAGCCATCATTCAACTGTTTAAGGCACACGCGCACTTTTTATCAGGGTTAATCATGTCTTCAGGCGTTCAACGTTTACTTGTAATTGATCATCAGGACAGTAGTCGAGAAAACATTTCCGCTTATCTTTCCAACGCCGGATACTTCGTAATTGCTATCGCGGCCACTGAGCCCGGTGCTGTCAGTATTGATAAACATAGCCCGGATGTCGTGCTTCTAGACCTTAAAATTCCAGACGTTGATGGTTTAGCGCTTCTGCAGGAACTGAGTTCCCACCCTTCAGATACTCCTATCATCGTTATTTCAGCTGACGGCGTTATGAATGATGTCGTTGAAGCCCTGCGCTACGGTGCTAGCGATTACTTAATGAAGCCTGTCAATGATATGGAAGTTTTGGAACATGCCGTTTCCAAATGTTTGGAACAGGGCAGGCTGCTGAGGCAGAATAAAACTTACCGAAAGCAGCTCGAAGAAGTGAATCTTGGTTTGAAGGAGAGTTTGCTGCTATTAGAGCAAGACCAGCAGGCAGGGCGCCATGTCCAGTTTAAGATGTTACCCGATACGCCTAAAGAATTTGGAAGTTATGAGTTTAACCACCAAGTGGTTCCCTCGCTTTACCTGAGTGGCGATTTTGTCGATTATTTTAAGGTCGGTGATGACCACGTGACATTTTTTATCGCCGATGTTTCCGGGCACGGTGCGTCTTCGGCTTTTGTTACCGTATTGTTGAAAAATCTATTTGCTCGAAAACGAAGCGATTTTCATCATCTATCCGATGGTACCATCCTGTCGCCGTCAAAAATGTTACAAGTCGCTAATAGGGAGCTACTGGATACCGAAATTGGTAAACACGCAACGCTATGTGTAGGCGTTATCGATCTAAAAGAAAATACCCTCAAATATAGTGTGGCAGGTCACCTGCCGCTGCCTATCTTGGTTGCAAATGGAAAAAGCCAGTATTTGGAAACTCAAGGTATGCCTGTTGGTTTGTTTTCCGCAGCGGAATATGGAGAGGAAGCTTGCTCGCTGCCCGAAAGTTTCGTACTGATGCTATTTACGGACGGTATATTGGAGGTGTTGCCAGCAGAGGGGGTTTTGGCACAAGAGGCGTTTTTATTGAAACAGCTATCACCTGGTTATTCATCGGTAGACGAAGTGACTAAAGCTTTAGGTCTTCAAAAATTGGTCGATGCGCCGGACGATATAGCCATTTTAATGATTAGTAGAAATACCTGATGATTGTTGAAGTCTGTGGTCGTTTTTTTATTGCAAAATATTCACTTTAACGATGATCGTATTTGTATTACTTTGTTAGCCGCCAAAAGGTTCAAGGAATTTGAGCTCTAGGTTTAGGCTATAGCTAGGGAAATTTGTTCATTAATTGTAGATAGTATGAAAAAGGTGTGGATTGATGCAATCCGGTCGAATACTTGTAGCACAGCATGAAGGTACTTTCGTGATTAAGCTGGTCGGCGATGTACGATTAACGCTTTGTACCACTATAGATGAATTTTTTATCCGGATGTTCGCGACGCCAGGTTTTGTCGGCGTTGTTATCGATCTGTCCGAAGCTGAGGGGATCGATAGTACCTCTTTAGGTTTGTTGGCAAAACTGGCAAACCAGTCAAAAGAGCTTTATCAACTGGTTCCGATGATTATTTCTCCCAATCCGAATATTACTCGCCTGTTGAACAGTATGGGATTTGGCCGAGTATTTGCCATTCACACGAGTAATACTGTCACTATTCATACCGCTAACAAGCTCGGCGAATTACCTGTTGTTTGTGCTGATGAGGAATGTGTGCGGGCGAAAATTATCGAAGCGCATCGTGTTTTGATGGATATGAACGAAAAAAATAGAAATGAATTTTCTGATTTGGTTGCGACTCTGGAAGCCGTTACCTAGAGAGTGTTCAGGATTTTTATTCTATATTTTCATGTCAACATACTCTAGTTTTAACCCCGTCCTATAACGTCTAGTTTTGCCTTGATAAATTGGCTGTGTGATAAGTAAATTAAATCGGCTACCTTCCTAATTAGATGATCTTCATATTTGCTGATTTCACCATCTGCAACAGCTACTTCCCACAGCATTTTAACTAATTTAAAGCGTTGATCAGATGAATAGTTGTCTTTGATTAAACTGGTGAACTGATAGAGTGAGGTGGCATCCTTATTCTCCTCTTCTGCTAAGGCAATGAGTTGCTCGAGTTGGGCCGGTTCCAATTTAAAGCAATCTTGAAGCGCATTTTCAATTGAGATTTGTTCACTTTTATCCTGTTTGTAATCGGCGCGACTCAGTTCTATCAGCAGGGCAGCCGCCGCTAATTGTAGGGCACTATCTTGCTCTCCAGCATCCGTGTTACTGGAATCGTTCAGAGCAAGTTCCTGTGAGAAAAATAGTTTTATTTTCGTTAACACTGGTGTGTCCTATCGTTAGTTGAGAAATGGAGTGTTTCGCTTAGTTTTTGACCGATAATAATTTTTCCAACTTAATCTGGTCAATGGTAAAGTTACGTATACCCTCCGCCAGTTTTTCAGTCGCCATCGCGTCTTCGTTCATTGACCAGCGAAATACTTGTTCGGTATTGCTGGGTTTGTTAATTTTATCTCCCGTGCGATCTCCACGTAGTTTTTGCACTAACACATTATCATCATTATCCAATGCTTCTAATAATTGCGGGCTAATTGTTAGGCGGTCGCAGCCGGCGAGCTGCTCTATTTCTCCGACATTACGAAAGCTTGCACCCATGACGACCGTTTTGTAGTTGTATTGTTTGTAGTAGTTAAAAATTTGACTCACGGACTGTACACCGGGATCAGTCTCTGGACCATACTCCAGTCCGGTTTTTGCTTTATACCAGTCGAGAATACGACCAACAAAGGGTGAAATTAGAAATACGCCCGCATCGGCGCACGCTGCAGCTTGAGAAAAACCAAACAGTAAGGTGAGGTTACAGTTAATACCTTCTTTTTCGAGGATTTCTGCTGCTTTTATCCCCTCCCAAGTTGACGCTATCTTAATAAGCACGCGTTCGGTGCCAATACCCGCTTGCGAGTATAGGCTGATTAATCGGCGCGCTTTGTCGATAGTGGCTTGGGTATCAAAAGATAGGCGGGCGTCGACTTCTGTTGAAATTCGGCCGGGTATTATTTTCAGTATTTCGCATCCAATGGCAACGGCCAATAAGTCACTACAGTTGGCCAACTGATAGGCGTTCGTTCCCCCCTGTTGTTCGGCCTCTTTCAATGCGGCTGCGACGAGATTTGCGTATTGAGGAAGTTGCGCCGCTTTTAGTAAAAGAGACGGGTTCGTTGTCGCATCCATCGGTTTAAATCGTTCAATGGCTTGAATATCGCCGGTATCGGCAACAACATCAGTCATAGCCTTTAATTGATCTAATTTGCTTGTCATTGCTTTTCCTGGTCTTAGTTTTAGATTGTTTCGATCTAGCGGCTTACCGGATAATTTCAGCGGCAGCTAATATTGCCATGAATATTAAGCGTATTCGTATAACACTACCACGGCCTTCGGTAGTCTCAAAGAATAGCGTCACGATAATTTCCAGCTTGGTACTGAGCTTCCTTTACCAATTCCCTCGCTTGGTAGACCACTTCAATGCCGGCCCCACGCTTATGGGCGTTCTGACTGATGTGACGACGAAATAGTTTTGCTCCTGGCACACTTTGAAATAGACCTAAGATATGCCGAGTAATATGATTCAGCTGCGCTCCCTCAGCCAGTTGTTCTTCAATGTAAGGAATAAAGTCGAGCAATACCTGGTCCCGGCTTTTGCCTATCGTGCTATTGCCATTTTTGTCGGCACTGCTATCTGGTTCAACACTTGTATTGGCTCTAGTACTGCTTTCAACAGTGTCATAAATAAATGCGTCTACCTCCGTTAACAGGTAGGGGTTGTGGTAGGCAGCTCTTCCTAACATAACGCCGTCAACAGCACTGAGATGTTCAATACTGTCCTGCACAGTGGTGATACCGCCGTTGATAATGATTTCCAATTCGGGAAAATCTTTCTTCAATTGGTAAACCATCGGGTAATTCAGTGGCGGAATTTCACGATTCTGTTTTGGACTTAATCCTTGCAACCAGGCTTTCCTTGCATGCACAATAAATGTATTGCAACCGGTAGCCTGTACCGGTTCGATAAATGCCAGCATTTCATCATAACTCTCCATCGCATCGATGCCGATGCGGTGTTTTATCGTCACAGGAATATTACATGCATCTTGCATGGCCTTTATACAATCAGCTACACGCTGCGGATGCGCCATTAAACAGGCACCAAACATACCGCTTTGCACGCGATCTGAGGGGCATCCACAATTGAGATTTATCTCATCGTAACCCCATTCTTCAGCAATTTTTGCACATTGGGCCAATTCGGCAGGGTTGCTTCCTCCCAATTGCAAAGCGACAGGATGTTCTTCGTTGTGAAACGTTAGAAATCTTTCCGGTCCCGCGTGGATGATCGCTCCTGTCGTGACCATTTCAGTGTATAAGACGGCGCGCTGGGTTAACTGCCGCCAAAACATTCTGCAGTGACGATCAGACCAGTCCATCATGGGGGCGACACAAAATTTTCTACTTAACATATTGATATCTATAAATTTAAATTGGTCTCTTTACAGGCCTATGACGCTTTTGGATGGTCTGTGATTTCAGCTTTTGACTGAGAATCCATTTTATTCCAACAAGTACTATTTGAGTCGAGGTTGTTCCATCAAGGGTCAATGGCAAGCTTGTTGCGAAATGTCGTCTGGCATTCGGGTCAGGGTTGGTCATTTAACTTATAATCGCAAAATTATACATGAATACGATGAGAATTTGTGTACGCTCTTGTGTTTAGTGGGAAGGACAGGCTACGGACCCAAAAATAGTGGGGTATCCAGTCGATAAAAATTCCACCTGCACAACGCCGAAACGAATTTAAGGCCTGTTAATCGTTGGATTCTAATGGCCGCCAATGCCGTAAAAACAACGGAAACGCGCGGTTTCAATAGTGTAGGCAGTTTTCCCATTCATTGTTTGGGGATTGTAACATCATCCTGTTTTTTCGTTCTTCGCAAATTATAGGATTTTTGAACCCTTCAACTATAGCGAGTTATACTTAATCTGCTACGATAGTTTATATAGTTTGAGAATTTGTTTTAGCCGACTCCGTGTAAGCTATTGTCGTGTCAAACTATGAACCTTCAGTAAGGATGAATTTTTAGACCTTGCTTTAGAAATTGCATATTTCTCCGAAGAGAACTCTTATTTTAACGAGGTGATGTGATGGGGAATTTTACCGATATTGAAGAGAGTAATGACACAGACCTTGATCTTTTTGAGGAAAATGTTACAGATGTTAACGATGAAGAAATTGTCAGCGAAAGTGACATCAACCGTAAACTTTGCGAAAGGCGAAGAAAAATAGAGGAGCGTGACGAGCAGCGCAGACTCAAAGAAGAGTTGCGACTATATGACGACGATATATGATGTCGGCTTTTAAGCGCTTTGTCGTTTCTTAATTAAAGCGCTTGCTACTCTCGATGCATTACTTCTGCCTAACGCATTAGATATAGATTGGCCAACATTAATCAGCTTTTCCAAATCAATTCCTGTTTCTATATTCATGCCGTTGAGCATATAGACAACATCTTCCGTCGCGACATTACCGGTGGCACCTTTCGCGAACGGACAGCCACCAAGGCCGGCAACAGAGCTATCAATCACAGCAATGCCATATTGTAGAGCCGCATATATGTTAGCTAACGCCTGGCCGTAAGTGTCGTGAAAATGAACGGCTAGATTGTCTGCGGGAATTTCCTTGCAAACCACATCCAATAGCTGTGCGACACTTCCTGCGGTGCCGACGCCAATGGTGTCACCTAAGGATATTTCATAACAGCCCATATCCATCAGTTTCATCGATATCTCTTTTACTATATCGGCATCGACATCTCCCTGGTAAGGACAGCCGAGAACACAGGATACGTATCCACGGATCGGAATGTTATCGGATTTAGCCGCTGCAATCACTGGTGTAAAACGTTGTAAACTTTCTTCAATAGAGCAGTTAATATTGGTTTGACTAAAGCGCTCTGAGGCCGCCGCAAAAATTGCGACCTCGGTCGCCTGGGCAGACATCGCTCGTTCATAACCTCTTAAATTGGGTGCCAAAGCCGCGTAGCTGACTCCCTCGCGCCGTTTGATTTGCTCGAAGACAGCTTCGCTTCCTGCCATTTGTGGTATTGCTTTGGGATTGACAAAACTACCGGCCTCAATATATCGCAATCCTGCGTCTACTAAACTTTCGATGAGTTCGACTTTTGTGGCAGTACCAATCGTGACTTTTTCGTTTTGTAAACCATCGCGAGGACCTACTTCAACAAGTCTAACTTTTTGAGGTATATTTTCAATGGAACTAGTCATAATAACGCTCACCAGTGTTAATTATTCTTTACCGGGTTTATCTAACCCACTTTCCTCTAATTTCAGGAGTTCTGCGCCACCTTCAACCAAATCACCACTGTGGTAGTAGTGCTCCTGGATAATGCCATCGATCGGCGCTCGGATAGTATGCTCCATTTTCATGGCCTCCATCACGATTAAGGGTTGACCTTTGGTCACACTATTGCCGGTAGTTACCAAAATTTCGATAATAGTACCATTCATCGGAGCCGTTAGTGCATTTTTATCCGCAGCGGTATCTTGTTCACCAAGCTGAGGTTTTAACAAGCTGAATTGGAATACGGACTGTTGTTGATAAAGACTATAGATATCGTCATGTTGGGAGATCGTAGCGTGAGTTTGGTAGCCGTTGATATCGATTTTCAAGTGGTGTCCTGCGATTAAGTCGCCGGACAATTCTCCTCTGGCTTCAACGACTAAACCGTTGAAACAAATTCGATAGCGATTGGAGTCTCGATGATCAATTTGCTCAACGTCCACAGTAATTTCCTGTTGATGGCACAGCAATTTTAACTGTTGAGTATAAGCTTCGTTCAAACGCCATGTATTAGTCCGGTTCCACGGTGAGTACGGATCGCTGGAATTGCGTGTACTTTGGATTGCGGATCGCTGTTGCTGCAACAATAAATATAGCGCCGCCAAAGGTATATCACGATTAATATCTTGTTCGCTATCGTGGAAAATGGCCGCATGATTTTTTTCGATAAAACTGGTGTCGAGCTCCGCGGCGGAGAATGGTTCGCTGTTGCTGATGTTGTACAAAAAATCGATATTGGTTTTTAATCCACTGATTCGGTATTCTGAGAGAGTTTTGGTTAGTCGTTGCAACGCTTTCTCGCGATTCTCGTCCCATACGATGAGCTTGGCGATCATCGGGTCGTAATACACGCTTACGTCGTCTCCCTGGCGTATACCGGTGTCTATTCGAGTGTGTCGGTCTTCATCGGGAGTGGACAAATAAGAAAGTTTACCGGTAACCGGCAAAAAATCATTGTCGGGATCTTCGGCATAAATGCGAGCTTCAAAGGCATGTCCTTGAATCGTAATGTCGCTTTGTTTTAGGGGCAAATTTTCACCCGAAGCAACCCGTAGTTGCCACTCCACGAGATCTTGACCGGTAATCATTTCGGTAACCGGGTGTTCGACTTGTAGGCGGGTATTCATTTCCATAAAGTAGAATGCACCTTCTTTGTCCAGCAAAAACTCGACGGTGCCAGCGCCCTGATAGTTAATAGCTTCGGCAGCACTGATCGCCGCCTGTCCCATTTTTTCCCGGAGGCTGTCTGTCATGTTGGGAGCGGGGGCCTCTTCTATGACTTTTTGATGGCGACGTTGGATCGAACAGTCGCGTTCCGCGAGATAAACGCCATTTCCCTGTTGGTCGAAAAATACTTGAATTTCGACGTGCCGCGGTTCAGTTATGTATTTTTCGACTAACATTTTATCGTCGTTAAATGAGTTTAGTGACTCACGCTTGGCGGCGGTCAGTGCCTCGTCAAAATCTTCTTCGTACCAAACCTGCCGCATGCCTTTGCCACCACCACCGGCACTCGCTTTTAGCAGCACAGGATAACCCATATCAGTGGAAGATTGTTTCAGTAGAGCTGGCTCCTGATTATCACCGTGATAACCCGGAACGAGGGGGACACCGGCAAGTTCCATGATCGACTTGGCAGCGGCCTTAGATCCCATTTTGTTGATGGCATCGATTGGAGGGCCAATAAAAACGATATCGTTATCTAAGCAATCTTGTGCAAAAGCGGCATTTTCGCTTAAAAATCCATATCCAGGGTGAATTGCTTGTGCACCGGTTAGCTTAGCAGCATCGATAATACGTGCTGATTGCAGATAGGATTCTCGCGAAGGTGAAGCCCCAATATGAATTGCTTCGTCAGCCATGGATACATGCAGGGAATCCCGATCGGCATCTGAATACACGGCGACGGTCAATATGCCCATTCGTCGGGCCGTTTTGATGACGCGACAGGCGATTTCGCCTCTGTTAGCTATAAGAATTTTATGGAACACGTTATGCCTCATTTATACAAGTTTCTGTATCTAATCCAGTTGTCAGTTTTCTCACACACATAGGTAAGCATTGGTCATTCTTGTCTAATAATCCCAGCCATTGAATCCTTGTTGTCGAATCTTTATCGTTGAATCTCTATCATTGAATCCAATGCTGCAAAGGAAATAGTTACATCCTGAAAACGCCAAACTTAGTGTCTTCTATAGGTTTGTTCAAGCTGGCTGATAGCGATAAGCCCAGCACCATCCGTGTTTCTGCTGGATCGATGATACCGTCGTCCCAAAGACGAGCAGAGGCGTAGTAAGGGTGACCTTGATGTTCGTAGGTGTCGAGAATAGGTTGCTTAAATTCGGTCTCTTCCTGTGCGCTCCATTCTTGCTCTCGCGATTCAAGTTGATCGCGTTTTAGTTGAGCCATTACGCCGGCGGCCTGCTCTCCGCCCATGACAGATATTCGAGCATTAGGCCACATAAACATAAAGCGAGGGTCGTAGGCGCGCCCACACATGCCGTAATTTCCAGCACCGAACGAGCCGCCAATGAGTACCGTTAGTTTTGGTACCTGGGCACAGGCAACAGCAGTCACCATTTTGGCGCCGTGTTTTGCAATGCCGCCCGCTTCGTATTGTTGTCCAACCATAAAGCCGGTGATATTTTGTAAGAAAATTAGCGGGATTTTTCTTTGTGCACAAAGCTCGATAAAGTGAGCGCCTTTTTGAGCGGATTCAGAAAATAGAATACCGTTATTTGCGACAATACCCACGGGATAGCCATATAAATGCGCAAATCCACAGACCAGCGTGGTGCCGTATAACGCTTTGAATTCGTTAAACTCCGAACCGTCGACGATTCGGGAAATTACTTCTCTAACGTCATAAGGCTGGCGCGTATCTTTGGGAATGATACCGTAAATTTCCCGACTGTCGTAAAGTGGTTCTTTCGACTCTTGTAGGCTTAGTGACGCTGGCTTTACTCGGTTCAAATTGCCAATTGACTGCCTCGCTAACTCTAATGCGTGATGGTCATTCTGCGCAAAATGGTCGGTAACGCCCGACGTTCGACTATGCAGTTCGGCGCCGCCGAGTTCTTCAGCACTAACAATTTCTCCTGTCGCTGCTTTAACTAACGGCGGTCCGGCCAGGAATATCGTTCCCTGTTCTTTGACAATAATCGACTCATCAGCCATGGCCGGAACATACGCGCCCCCGGCCGTACACGATCCCATCACCACCGCTATTTGTGGGATGTTCTTGGCTGACATATTAGCTTGATTAAAAAAAATTCGGCCAAAATGTTCTCTGTCAGGGAAGACCTCGTCCTGTTGCGGAAGATTTGCACCGCCTGAGTCAACCAAATAAATACACGGCAGGTGATTTTGTTCGGCAATAGTCTGCGCGCGAAGGTGTTTTTTAACGCTCAACGGATAATAGGATCCGGCTTTTACCGTCGCATCGTTCACGACAATCATGCATTCCTGGCCCATCACTCTACCAATGCCTGTAATGATGCCAGCAGCGTTGACTTCTTCAGCATAGACTTTATAGGCGGCCAGTTGAGACAGTTCCAGAAATGGCGAGCCAGGATCCAGCAGTGCATTAATACGTTCACGGGCTAAAAGTTTTCCGCGCGCTGTGTGTCGGTCCTGATATTTTTTACCGCCGCCGAGCTTAATAACGGCTAATTTACTGTGCAGATCGTCGACCTGGGCCTGCATTTTCTCGCTGTTTTGAAGGAATTCGTCGGAGCGCGGATTGGCTGCGGTTTTAAGAATAGTCATTGTGTGCATCCGTAGTGTCTTTTTAGAGGCCATTCGGTGAAAGTATAGGGTGATACGATCGCTTTGTTTATGCTGACTCTTTAAACAATTCGCGACCGATTAGCATACGCCTGATTTCAGAAGTTCCCGCACCGATTTCGTAAAGTTTGGCATCCCTCAAAAGTCGACCAGCGGGAAATTCGTTAATATAACCGTTCCCCCCCAAGGCCTGAATTGCCTGCAATGCCATCTGGGTGGCTTTTTCTGCAGTAAATAAAATAACACCGGCTGCGTCTTTGCGACTTTCGCTACCGCGATCACAGGCTTTTGCAACCGTGTATAAATAAGCGCGCGATGCATTTAATTCGGTATACATATCGGCAATTTTTCCTTGCATTAGTTGAAATTCACCGATGCTCTGGCCAAATTGTTTGCGGTCGTGAATATAGGGCAATACTAAATCCAGGCAGGCCTGCATAATACCTACGGGGCCACCCGACAAAACGGTACGTTCGTAATCTAGTCCAGACATTAATACGCGAACGCCTTCACCTTCTCGTCCTAGAATATTTTCGGCTGGAACTTCGCAATCTTGAAAAACGAGCTCACAGGTGTTCGATCCACGCATACCCAGTTTATCGAGTTTCTGTGCACGGCTGAAACCAGGGAAGTCACGCTCAACTATAAACGCTGTGATGCCTTTCGGCCCTGCGTCGGTATCAGTCTTTGCGTAAATAACATAAGTATTGGCGTCGGGACCATTGGTGATCCACATTTTGTTGCCATTTAATAAGTAACTATCGCCTCTTTTTTCCGCGCGTAATTTCATACTAACAACGTCGGACCCTGCGTTGGGTTCTGACATGGCTAGAGCGCCAACATGTTCCCCGGAGCAGAGTTTTGGTAAATACTTTTGCCGTTGCGCCTCGTTGCCGTTTTTAAATATTTGATTCACACACAGGTTTGAATGCGCGCCATACGACAAGCCGACCGACGCAGAGGCCCGGCTGATCTCTTCCATGGCTACAGTATGTGCCAGATAACCCATGCCAGTGCCACCATACTCTTCACTTACGGTCATTCCCAGTAAACCCAAATCGCCCAATTTTCGCCATAAGTCCATTGGAAATTCATTGTCGATATCCAGCTGGGCTGCCCGCGGTGCTATTTCATTACTGGAAAAATGATTGACCGTGTCGCGAAGCATGTCGATTTCTTCGCCTAGATCAAAGTTGAGCGTGGGATATAGGGTGTTCATGCTGTAATCCTTAAATAGTTTGGCTAAAGTGTGTGCAGGCGCTTCTCGCTGAAGCAGAGTGCTAGAGGATTTGAAAACCAGTCGCTAACCGTTCATTGCTGGCCAGATTGTCGGTCTCTTAATGGTTCCGCTTCCGCTAGAGCCTGCAGGCTTTTTTGCTCGGCGTCATGTAAATCACCAATCATCGTTTGTAAGTCATGGAGTTGCTGCTCAAGCTGCTGTCGCTTGTCCCGAAATTTATTAATGAGTTTTGTCAGTTGTTCAACGTTGCCATGGGCGGGATCATACATGTCAATAATGTCACGACTTTCTTCCAGGGTAAGTCCCAGGCGCTTGCCTCTCAATATCAATCGAAGTTTTACTCTGTCCGATAGGCTGAATACTCGATTGCTGCCTTGTCGTAGTGGCGATAACAGGTCTTTTTCTTCATAAAATCTAATTGAGCGCGTCGTGATGTCAAACTCTGAGGCTAGCTCAGAAATCGAAAATGTTTGCTGTTTCCCCATCGATGATCTCCAGTTGGCCAATATAATAGTTAACCTTTACGTTAACGTCAACTTGAATAGAGGTGAATGTGTTTTTTTATGGGCATGGAAGATGATTAATGTCGTGGTTATCTGCGCTTGTTCTTTTAGCCGGGCCAATAGAATAAAAGCGAGAGCGGGGGATGTGAAAAATTGGCCGACACCGTATAATCGCGCCTGAATATTTCTTATCAGAACCAGATCCGCAGGATGTTTATGACCGTTCGCACTAGAATTGCCCCTTCGCCCACGGGTGACCCACATGTTGGGACAGCCTATATTGCCTTATTTAATTTGTGCTTCGCCCGCAAGCACGGAGGCAAATTTATTCTGCGAATTGAGGATACTGATCAGACTAGATCAACGGTTGAGTCTGAGCAGGTGATTTTTGATTCCTTGCGTTGGATGGGTTTGGAATGGGATGAAGGTCCAGATGTGGGTGGCGATTTTGGCCCCTACCGCCAAAGTGAAAGAAAAGACGATTACCGTCAATACGCGGAACTGCTAATTGATAAGGGGCATGCTTTTCGCTGCTATCGGACGCCTGAAGAACTGACTGAATTACGCGCCGGGTTAAAAGAACAGGGCTATAACAGAGCATTAAAACCATTTGATTTGGAACTGCCCGCCGATATTGTGGCCGAGCGCAAAGCACAGGGCGCACCTTTTGTCATTCGTATGAATGTTCCCGAAGAAGGAAAAGTTGACATAGATGACATGTTACGAGGCACAATGGAGCTTGATTGGGCACTCGTCGATGCGCAAATACTACTGAAATCTGACGGTATGCCCACGTATCACCTGGCCAATGTGGTCGATGATCATCTAATGCAAATTACCCACGTATTGCGAGGAGAAGAGTGGATAAACTCTGCGCCCAAACATAAATTACTGTATCAGTATTTTGGGTGGGATATGCCCGAATTGTGTCACTTACCATTGCTTCGAAATCCGGATAAATCCAAACTGAGTAAACGTAAAAACCCTACCTCCATACTGTATTACCAGCGTATGGGTTATTTGCCGGAAGCTCTAACAAATTATCTTGGCCGGATGGGCTGGTCTATGCCAGATGAAAGCGAAAAGTTCAGCTTGCAACAGATGCTTGATAATTTTGATATTCAGCGCGTCAGCCTTGGAGGACCTATTTTTGATGTGGAGAAATTGAGTTGGCTCAACGGACTATGGATCCGGGAAGATTTATCGGAACAGGAATTAGCCACCCGTTTACAAGAGTGGGCATTCAATAGCGAGAATCTGATGAAAATTCTCCCACACGCTCAAAAACGTATGGAAACCTTGAGTGATTTTGCGCCGTTGGCGGGATTTTTTGCGTCGGGTATATTACCCATCACCAATAAAAGCTTTGAGGGCGAAAAATTACAGGGTGATGACTTAATTCGCGCACTGCAGTTTGCGTTGTGGAAACTGGAGAATTTGCGGACATGGGACCGCGATGAGATTTTCGCGGCAATGAAAACAGTGTCCGATGGTTTAGATCTAAAGGTAAAGGATTTTTTTGCGCCGCTCTTTATCGCTATATCAGGCACTGCGGCATCTATCTCAGTGATAGATTCCATGGATATTCTGGGGCCGGATATGAGTAGAGCGAGAATTCGCCATGCAATAGATGTGCTCGGTGGGGTTGGAAAAAAGAAACAGAAAGCCCTGGAAAAAGCCTATCTGGCGCTAGGTAACTAAGAGAAATAGCGTTTTAGCCCATTGCCGTTTCACTAACGGCGATAGATATTCTCCAGTGCATTTGATCGATTAACGGCTAGCGGTAGGTCGATATCGACAGCTCGGGGCCGAAATGCCGAACTATCGCCAGTGCTTCGGGATTCAGAACGCTGACTAATTGGCGTATTAGCATTGATTAGGTGTAAAACTGTTATAAACTCTATGCAGCAACCAGCTTTTTTGGACTAAGATAGGTAGTAAAGGAACGTACTATGACGGACTCACGTGAAATATGAATACTCGATACAATGATTGGAATTTGTTTGCGGGCCATGGAGCGTATTTTACCTTTTTTAGTTGCTGTGCCATTACGTTGATCTGCTGTTTTTTGACGGCGTCTCCATTGATGGCTATGGGCCTGGGTGATATTAGTTCTTCTTCGCCCTTAGGTCGTCCGTTGCAGGCAACCATTGAAATCACATCGGATCCCGATCAGTTCGGTGCGGATGAGCTCCGCATTCGGCAACTCGATACAAAGCAAGCAAAAAATCTTGGCATCGAATTGGCTGGTATCTATAAAAGTTATCTTTTTAAGCTGGTTGATAAAGACGGTAAATTGATTGTTGAAGTAACCAGTAGGAAGCCCGTCAATGAGCCGTTTCTTAATTTTCTGGTCGAATTGACCTGGGTTACCGGTAAAGTCTATCGAGAGTATACGCTGCTGCTAGACCCGGTACTGGTGACTTCGGAGCCGCCATCACCAGAAAAATCCCGTCGTGTTTCACCGATTAACGCAAGCTCTGAGATTGGAGAGGCTTCTCTAAATCCTAGTGATGAAAGCTATCGGGTTCGCTCCGGTGATAGTTTGTCCAAAATTGCTGCGAGCTTGTTAAGCGGGAGTAACAACTCTCGTCAAGGCATGATGAAGTGGTTGGTTCAGAATAATCCTAAAGCCTTTGTTAGCGGTGATATGAATCGCTTAAAAGCCGGTGCGTTGTTGTCGTTACCCGCTGGTGATGGTATTGATCCCGCGAGTCTAGCTGCAACCCCGAGACAGACTGTTCAGCGTAGCTCTGCGGCCAATAATAAACTTGTGACGAGTAAAAAGACTGAAACTCAGGCGGTCGATGTTTCTGAGCCTGCCGGCGATGAAGCTAAAGAGCGCTTGAGTATTGTGACGCCGGGAACAGGGCTGGGGGGTGCGACGGTTGATGCATCTGAAGCTGCTCGAATCATTGAACTACAGGGGCAAGTGGCTGTTACTAATGACATTGTCGAAAGGCTTCGTCGGGAAAATCAGGCGATGCGGGAACGTATGCTCGCTATCGAAAAGTCCGATTACGTTACTTCGCTTGAACGTTTGGTGTTACTGAAAGAAGAAGAGGCAAACGAACTTCGGACTAAGTTAGATAACCGTGACGAAGAACAGCAAACTGACGTCTCAACAGCAAAAGAACTTGAACAGGACAGTGAGAAAAAACCGATGGTGTCCGAAGGAGCAGGTCAACGTCTTTGGATCCTAGGTTTGTTGATAATAGCGTTGGTTGGAGCCGTTTATTTCTTTTATCGCTGGCGAAACAGAGAACAGCTAAAGAGTTCTGACCAAGCAGGTAGCCGGTCTGATGACAAGGGCCTATTGGAAGAGCTCGACAAAATTATAGCCTCGCGAAGCCGTGTTGATAATTCGGCGTACAAAGAACCTGTTACGGATGCTACCGTTGTTGCCGATACATTTGAAGCATTTAATAAAATTGGAAATGCAGGAATTGATGCGCCTACTAAAACGAAAACAGCTGCGGGCGCGAATAGGAATACAGGATCGAACATCGGTGCAGCTGCAAAGCCGGAGATTCGTCGTTCTGATGAAATCGTGAAAAAGAGCATTCTGGAAAAAACTCTCGACTATACACCACCTGAAATGGAAGAGTTTGACCTGGATCTTCCAGAACCATACAGTGTAGATGATGTTATTTCAGATGCAATTGCCGCAGCCAATCGTGGTGCTTTCGATGTCGCGGAGGCATTATTGCACGCTGAACAGTCGCAACAAGCGGTCGATAGTGAAATGTCTGACGCCAAAACCGATTCGCGGTTAGCGGTAACCTTGCAGTACATTGCTAAGTTACGAGAAGCAGACGGAGATAAGTAGCGTTTAGTGGCTTGATAAGCCGTTGATTCACTGCGTATTTTCCCTTTTTTGTTGACAAGAAGCATTCCCGACTTTATGATGCGCACCTTCTCGATTTTCGGGGCCTTAGCTCAGCTGGGAGAGCGCAACACTGGCAGTGTTGAGGTCAGGAGTTCGATCCTCCTAGGCTCCACCATATAACTCGTTGTAATCTATACACCTTTTCCGTCCACGTTGTTTATTTGAACAACGTTATGGGACGAGTGTGTCGTATAGTGTGCCAACCTATCCACAGCCTCCTTAGTATCCTGCGGTGCAAGGTGCGCATACTTCTCCGTTGTTGTTACAGAACTATGTCGCAATAGCGCCTTCACTTTCATTAGTGAAACGCCGTCTTGGACGAGCCAACTGGCACAAGTGTGTCTCAGATCGTGGATACGAAAGTCTTTGATCCCGACCTTTTTGCAGGCACTTGTAAACGATCGCTTAATATCTGTGATTCTTCCTTTGCGTCCAGGAAATAGCCAGGGAGAGCCAGGATACTGTTCAGCAGCAACACTCAGGCGTCTCAAAATAGCCTGTCTGGCGACTGCATTTAACGGCACCGTGCTGTACTCACCACTCTTTTGATCATTCGGATTGAGATGAATGACGCCGTGGTGTAGATCGACACGGGAACATTCCAGCCCCAAAATTTCCTGTTTACGCATGCCGGTATGCAAGGCAATTTCAATGAAATCCCCCAGGTAAGGTGCTTCGCTGTGTGCCACGTGTATCAAGCGTGTCGCCTCCTCTCGATCAATCCAGCGAATACGCCCTTTACCTTGTGGCGGCTTGCGGCCTTCAATGACATTCGGGATGGGCCAACCCCATTCCCTCCTCGCGAAGTTAATTGCGGCACTAAATGTTGCCAACTCACGCCGAATGGTCGAGTCCTTAACCAAGATTCGACGTTCTTGCTTATAGTGCGCAACATCCTCTGGTGCCATATCAGCCAATAACGCACCGACAAAAAATTGCCGAAGATTGCGTATACAGCGCATATCAGCGATTCCTGGCTGGCGTTCAACAATATAGCGAGTCATCAAGTCCTCAAACAACCATCGGGTTTTTAACGGATTGTGGTCACTCCATAAGTCTATCTCTAGCTTATTTGCCGCTACTTGTGCATTTGCTTTCAATGCCTTTTGTGCCGGGATGCTAAGAGATCGTCTAACAGGGCCACCGTTTGGCCCTTTGCATCTGGCCCACCAGTACGGGGAGCCTTTTCTTTTATAGATTGTTGCCATACGCTTTCTCCTAATGGATTGGCGCTGGCCGCTGTGCAGAAACGATTATCGGATAAATGAGTCAGCTGGTAAAGCGAGGCTTCTGTAATCCTAGGCGATCGTGGTGTGAGGAATATGCGATCCAGACGTCCACAGTCAGCCAAACGGATGACCGTATGGTAAGAACAGTTCAAGATTTCAGAAGCTTGTTTGTAGGTAAAGAGTTGCTGAGGTTGATGCACAAGACCAGTTCCTTCGTTGAGCCGGTCTCCTTAGTTGCTCGTTAAATGATGGGGTCATTATACCCATTGTAAAGTCATAAAAACAATTGCTAGAAAATTATTATTTTCCGTTTTAGTTTGTCAAATCAATGAGTTACATATTTAAAGTTATTTACAGGAGCATTTTAGTAGAGTAAAGTAAATTTGAAAATGACGAAACCCTATACGGAGACCTGGGTACTGTGGTTGCTAATTGCAATCACTTTACGGGTCGCGGTATAGGCTAACCATTAGCCTCCGGGACGAAACATAATGTCCGAGCATGTGCGGTAACAGCACGTGTTAGAGGTATAAAAATATGGGTAGTCAGATCAATCCCCTCCTTTATCACTCAACGAGTGATTCTTCGCCCTTGGCGCTGTGTTTGTCCTGCTCTTTCAATCAGCAGGAGAAAACGATGAAAAACTCCAAATTACCCCCAATGTATACGGCAGCTGATGCCAACACGAACTCAGAAATACTCAATTTGACAAAAAAATGCGTGGGTTTCGCCCTCGCCAGCCGTATTGACCACGGCGATAAAGCGGGGCCGTCGTTGGGGGGAATATCCACTGCCACAGACATTAAATTTAAGGCAACGGTAACGCCGACTGAACATTCGAGGTGTAAAAAATTTAGAAAGCGCATTCCGATAACGCAAGACGGCGAGATTCGACATCGATTAATTTTGTGGACAGTTCTTTGTGATCGAAAATTTTGCGTTGATTCAATTAACCCAAAAAATCAATCGATCGCCTCCTGCAGTTGCTGCTCTCAAGCTATAGAGTTAAGTGATATTGATTGCAAGGAGCATAACTAATGAAACACGAAGACTTGGCCGGTCAGAAATTTGGGAAACTGCAACCGATAAAAAAAATTGGAGTAGATAAAC
>CAJVZD010000046.1 GCA_913019905.1 uncultured Cellvibrionales bacterium | reverse complement strand
AGTTTGAAGCTGTTGTTCATCGGCGATTTAGGAAAATCGCTTAGCGCCACCACAAAATATCCCGTAAATAATCTTCCTGGCTCACCTGGAGCATTAGTCTTGGCTGGAATTTATCAAAATTGCTATCAGGCAGTGTGCTCTTGAAGCCATTCTATAAATTTCTTCCCCATCAACCTAACTCATTTATCTAGCAGCATTACAAATCACCACATATTAGGCTCCTTCAAATAGAGCCTGTCCCAACTATCCGGGTCCTATTCTCGCTCTTATATTTGTAGAAGGTGCGGGTCACCTGACCTTCTGTCTCAATCCAATCTGTGATCGACCGGTACCCTGTCACCGAACCCACAGACGCATTGTACGGCTGGTAGTTTTCAGTTCCTTTATTCTCGAATAGCTGCTGGCAGATATCATAGCGACTGCGGCAAAACCACATCCGGTCGTTTCTTCTTGAAGGACTATGTTCATAGGGAAATATACCGCGTGTAGCAGCAGTATTTCTGTAACGTGGCACGAGCAAAAAAAATATCCGATTGTCATGGCCTTGCAATAATGAAGTCGAGCTTGAATTGCTAGTGTATTTTGTATTCACGTGGAAGCGCCTTCATTCTCTTTCTTGGGAAACACCGTGTACCACAATGGGCCAAAAACAAGCCAAACACCTAGAGTCCAACCAAGTATCAAAAACCAGTAAATCAAAGACTCTGTTTGTTCCGCCTTATTCACGATCAAGATTGCAGAGATCAATATGCCGCAGGTAATACTACATGCAACCAATGCTCTCGCCCATAATTTCCACTCATACAGCGTATACGCCCATCCGTGAGTCGGTGGCCGCCAGGGCACCGGGCCACTTGCAAATCTATAGGCGAATTTCTGGTCAGCCCATCGGATCATACTTTTTCCGAACGCAATCGTAAACCCAAGATAGGCAGCAGCAAGACCATGAGAAAAGTCTGCGATCGTCCCCCTATATAGGTCTACTCCGGTGGCGATCAAAAGAATGATATCCGACAGCGGCACACAAAGAAGAAGGGCAGAACCAGTTTTACGCCATTGAAACAAATAGCGAGCAATCAAACCAAGTAGCAGAACAATCCAGAATCCAATTTCGCAAGCAACAATCAGCCATAACAACATATCTACAAATCCTAATCACGAGCGGGGGTGACTTGAGCTATAACGACGCAATGTGCGGTTTTTACAATCAGCTACCCATTGAGGATTACGGTGCCAAAATAATGATTCAACGTCAAAGAAAGTAGCATCTAAGCAACTAATTTCTTTCTTGTCTCGTTTGAAATGCAAGTGAACTGAACCCGGGTTCTCATGAGCTAGATATCCCCTTATTTGCGATATGTAAAGTCCCGCCGACTCGGCAGCTTTCTCTACCAACGGCATCAAATTTTTTTAGTCACTCGCTCTGGGATATCAATATAATAGCTATCTAATTTCTTCTCTTTCATATTTTACCTCCATATTGAATTACAATTACTTCATGTCTAACGCTGCCATATTCTTCCGTCTGGAACACAGCGTAAGGCGGTCAAATTGGTGGCTTTGTTAGACGGTATCGGCGCCCCGTAAACGAGTGATAATGTAAATTAAGGTAAAGTAACCAAAAATTGGACCTGCACCAAATCCTAGTAACGGCATAGGCGTTAATTGTGTCGCCGCAGCCAAAATGTAGATCGAAACATAATAAAGCGCAACGATGAAAAATTCGCTTTGGCGAGTAGAAACGCCACAATATATCAGCCCAAGAATTGGCATGGCTAATCCAAGAATCGCCGCAACTACAGCAATATGGCCGATGCCCAAAGCCAGATCTATAACACCTTCAACATGGAGAACTGGATCTAACGGATCTGGCTGTCGCCACGCCCACAACGTACAAACAATAAGTCCCAGCAGGGTTATTATCCTAGTAATCGAGGGAGATTTATTTATATAAAAAGTAGCCCCTGCCGCTACGGAAAATGCGGTTACCTGCGAGGCATCAGGTTGGAGCGCAAGGGACAGAGCCACTGCGACATATGCAAAGTAAATCCAATTCCATGAAGAAGCTGATCGTTGTTCCGCAGAAGCGAGAAGTACTAAAAGTGACGGCAGAATGAAAGCGGAAATGTACAGCCGAAAACCAGCTATGTCTAGCCACCGCTGTGGGCCTTCAGCGCTGCCCAAAAAAGAGGGTATTAACAAAAGGAAAAGCGAAACAAGCACAATCCAGAGATTGGATTTTTTTGCAATTGGTCCTCGCGATTTCCTAATTGCGAAGCCACAAATCAGTAAAGACAGAAAAGCCAGCACCAATTGCTGCGTCCATACTAACGGGCTAACATTGGCGATTTGCATAAGAAATATGCTACCAACTAACGCGGGGATAGACGCAAATAAAAGTGTGTATTCCATGAGTTCTCGTTATGTAAATATCAGCGTAAAACTGCGCAATACCCTAGTGTAACTGCATATTCTTCTAGCCCATCCAATATTTCAATTTGATTTTCGAGAAAAAGTTGATGGAAATCACCAACGTCATCTCTATTCTCGACATGAAATGCAAGCTGGGGTAACCCTACTGTTTACCTGTCGTGTTCATTTTGGTTTCCCGCTTGATGCATGCCAATTCCAAAATAACTTACAATTCATCTTTCCAACACCAAATTGGCACATCTCGCTCATTTAGATCTTCTCGGCGAAATACAAGGCGCGGAAGCACTAGATAAAAAATGGATATAGATTCTTCTATACCCCTTACCATAAAATCGATCTGGTGTGGATATCCTCTCGTTTATTGCTAGCTCCACCCTCCAAAACAGCGTGTTTAATTTTTTACCTCGTGGCATTGATTATTCCAGCGATAACAAGAGCAATCACCGCAATGATGTCTGCAATTACAACTTTGTGAATTGAGTCGTTATAACCCCCGACGGACCATGCTATGACCATAAATGACACAACACTCACAAATCCTGCAACTATTGCTAACCACTGTAGAGATGGAGTAAATGCAGCATATAGCAGAAACAGACCTAGCAATCCAAACAGCACAGCGCGGTGCCGCATAAGAATTTCTAGGTTGGGTTCACTAATTGAATTGCCGTACAAGGCTGCGAGACGCTCGACCCCTAGAACTCCAGAAAGTGGCAACAAATGAATAATGGCTACTAAAACCAACAGCCCAGTGATAATCTTTTCCATCTACGAACGACCTATCTAAAGTTAAGGTTTCAAGCAACGGGCTTCCAAATAAACCGAAAGCGTTAGCTTGTTATGAGCGATTCCGAGTTTACTCGTGTTCTAGCCAGCAAGCTCTTTCTGGTTTTCTTGTCCATTTTTTCGATTGCATACCTGATAGTCGGCCTGGTCATTTTAGCAAAGTTATTACTAATGTACTCAATAACTTCCCGCTCATGCTGTTGCGATGTTACCTTTAACAGCCAACCGATACTTTTTTGAACAAACACATCTTTATCATCGAGAAGTACATCGCAATTTTTAAAGACAAGTCTGGTATCCAGACAGTAGGTAGACTTGCCAATTTTTCGCTTTATAAACTTCACCCACACAACATTGCTCGCTCGCCGACACCACGAAACCTCCGAATAAGCCCAGTGTTGTGTTTTTTCGATTAGGTGAGGACGAGCCATAAGAAACAGATAAATAGTTTTTATGCAAAGATCGTCGACTTGAGACCAGTTGTCGGCATAGTGCTCTAACCAGAACTCAAATCTATCCAGCAAATTGTCCTCGTAATTATGTTTCACAAATTTATTGATCATCGCGAAAGCAACTAGATTCTCTTCATTGTACTGAGAATTTTGCAGAAGGTACTCGGCAATAGAAAGGGCTCCACTTGCGGTAAGCTCAGAATGGCGGGATATAAAATTGGAAACTATAGATTTAATATCTGAAGCTGAAGCGCCAATACAATTGACGCCACCCGGGAAGTAGCGGCGACTTGCTTCAGCCTTCTCATCAGTACTTATTGCTTTAAGGTCAAGCCGTAGTTTATCTGCGTATGTTTTGTATCTAGTCATTGATGATTTCATTGATGTTTTTGATCCTAGGAAAGCCTATCGTTTTAAACCAACGATTGCCGCCTAGGCTTCGAGCGCACGCTTTTGGTACGCGTTGTTTGTTGGCTTGTATGTGTCGCACCTCGCTCTTGATCGGTTGTCCCGGGGATCTCCGGCCCACCAACTCTGTACCACTTCCGGAGGGAGTTCGTCGTCCTGTAATTTTCACTGGAGATCGGGACGATGAGCAGTGCCTCTTACAAAATGGGCACCTACAGCCAGAAGAACACACCTTATTACAAAGGAGCGAAACCATGAGGCAAAACCTAGAGCCTCTACTGACGCCGCCATCTCCTGGTGAAAAACAAAGTAAATACCAAGTGCCGCAAAGATCTTTTTATCTACTGCTTGGGAGCTCGACACTATGTTCTGTTGGTTGTGGAGTAATGGTCATTACCTTGACGCCCTTAGGTGATTCAAAACGATGCCACATACCTTTTGGGACTACCAGAATTTGATCCGATGTCAATCTGTTACGTTGCTCTTGATTATTACACAATAAAATCAACGTCGTCTCGCCATCCAAAACCTGAACAAACTCGTCACCATTAGGGTGTCTTTCCCATTCACTAAAACCAGCGTAGTGAGCAATGTAAATCCCACCATCTCTGTATTCTGATAATAAAGCGAAAGCATCTTTTGCTTCTTCATCAGTTGTCTCAGGAGCCCTGTTTTCGAGAAACTTAACTCTCGAAAATGCATCGCCAATTGTAATTGCAACAGATTTCGGCATATACGGGGCCCTTGTAGAAACATAACATTGTGCATATCACACCCAGTGGTCCGTTGAATACTTTTTAAGCCTGGCAGACTGCAAAGAAACACTTTATCTCCGCATTCTCACCAAACCCTATTAATGGGGTGTCTAGTCTTATGTGTGCGTCGTCAGTTTCTTTTTCTTGGGCCGCACACACTTCATAGTCTAGGACAGCACATACAAATGCAGTCTTGGCGTCTGATACTGTTACATAATTTGACGTGCTCTCTTCGAAGTGGAGGAGACATTCCTTACTCTCGGAATCAATTTCAATTTTAGTGACTGGCTGAGCACTACCCGACTGCTCGACCTCACCCGATTCATCAACGAGTACTTTAAGGACATGAAGCTGAAAGTCATCCGCAATATCTACTTGGGATTCAAACTCGTGAAGAAGATCTCTGACACACTTACTCAATTGTTCGTTCCTTATGGGTCTCAACGCAAAATGCGGCTGCACATTTATCCGTCGACTGACTTGACTTGCTAATTGCGCCCACCTACGATAATGCGCATTGGTTATGCGTATAAATTATAGCGTGAGAGATTGTAATGCAACCCTTAATTGATAGCAGTGCCCCGAAGAAAGCAACAAACCTTAGCATAAACAAAGAGTTACTAGCTGAGGCCAGAAAACTAAACATTAACCTTTCTGCGACACTGGAGCAGGCCCTTATTAAAAAAGTGCGCTCAGAAAGGCGCAAGCAGTGGCTGGAGGACAACCAAAAAGCCATCGTTACCTGTAATGAGCTAGCCGAAGAGAATGGCCTTTTTGCTGACAAGCATAGGATATTTTGATGAAACAATTTGATGTGTATGTGAACACCAATAAGGATACCAATAAGACATACCCTTATTTTGTTGATGTACAAAACAGCATGCTCGATTCTTTAAATAGCAGAGTAGTAATACCGTTAACGCCAATGGGTAAACCAAATAAAAACTACCCAGATAATCTTTGTCCTGTTATCGAAATAATGAGCAAAAAATTCGCTTTACTAACTCATCAGATCACTAGTGTTTCAACGAACTTTCTAAAGAAACAAGAGGGGACAATGCTCGATAACAAGGATGAACTTGTTGAAGCAATAGACTTCCTGATTAGTGGCATTTAAACCCCGCAGCAGACGCGCGTCTTTTGCGTCGTATTGTCTACGCTTGTTAAGTGCTTTACTCGAAAAAACAGAGTTTGTTTTTATCCAAATCTCTCACATAGGCAGAAAAACGAGGCCCTCGTTGATTTGGCTCGCCCTCGCAGAGGCCGCCCAATTCAAGAGCCTTTTTATGAAGCCTTTTTACTTCTTCGGTAGAACCTACGCTAAAACCAATCATTGTTCCATTTCCATTACTTGCGGGTTCCTCGTCAAAAGGTCTGGCTATTGCAAATGCAAAATCTTCACCCTGCCAGAAGGTCATTCTTTCAGTTGATAAAACTTGCTTAAGTTCTGTTTGTTCGAAAAGTGAATCATAGAATTTGATCGAAGCTTCCATGTTGTTTGTGCCAAGAACGCAATAGCTCATTTTCATAACCTAATATCTCCTACTGAATAGAAGGCAGATTATATCTTCACACTGCTGACAGCGGTATGTCAGCAGTGTCATGACGGCTAAAGTATATTGAACTGCACTACATTCGAAAGCGGTCGTTTAAGCCTCAAAAGAACAGCGCGTTAGGGCTTCCTGCCGACAGAGCGATGTAGTCTTTGCTTGCTAGATTATTCGCCAATAATCGTTGGCGGTAAATAAATTGTAAACTCATTAAGTGGCTCTATTAAAACACTATAGGGGTTCTGCTGTTCCGACTCGTTGACAATATCAAGCTCGACCAAGAGCTTAAAGCTAGCCGTTTTTAATGTCGCTGGTTTAACTTCTAACGCCTTATGCCAAACTCGATATGTCCCCAATTTTCGATCTCTTCGGTAGTAAAATCCAGCGAGCGGATGGGTCAGGTAGACAAGTGCAGACTCCGTATCGGGGAAGCCGGGAAAACTAAGTGTGTCTTCTGGCGATTGCTCAAGCTCAACAGACGCTTCCGCCCAGTTTGATTTGGTTTCCATTTTATATTTTTCATACAACCCGCTTGATTCATTAAACCTACAATCAAAGCAAACTTTCCCTGCGTACCATGGAAGATTCCACAAGAATCTAGGGACTGCTAGAGTCCATGAGTCTAATGTTGTACCGAGGAACCAAACACAACGCTCTTTTGTTTCTTTGTCGATGATGTAAATCCGATAATTTGTCTGCCCCATGGTGAAATTGGGAAAAGGAAAAACAGCAGAAGTAAAATCGACATCGATAAATGGGACTACAGATATGAGCCCCATAGTTTGTCCCCCAAGCACGATTTTATCTAGTTCAAATCTGTCAGGAAAAACTCCTTTAAATCTGCTTGCTGGCACTGCGTAAGTGATAATTGCAAAGTTCTTTAGGCCACAAAGAACATCTAATCCTTTCGGGCTTGGTCTCTCTATCAAATAGTCTTTAAGCTTTCTTGATTCTTGCACGATGCTTCCCTACAACTTAACGCTTGCAGCAAGCGCGTCGTTTTTGGGCGTCGCCTGCCTGTGATTGTTAGACGACGGACAACTAAATCCATGCTGGGAAATCTGGGAGTCGGGCCATAGATACGCAGCAAAGACCCGTGCCATTACAAAATTTCTGCACATTTGCAAACCCTTATTGGCCTAGCTAGCGCACCTGCGGCCCAAATAATATTATGATGTTCGATGACCTTTTCTGCATTCAAATGAGATCTATCGCTTAGGGAATGACCATCGTCGGGAACTGTGACGTCGTAATCTCTTGCCAGCGCACTTCGAATTGTTGAATCAACACAGAACTCCGTATCGCAACCGGTGACTATCAACCTACTCTCACTTGGAACTCCCAGCATGGTTTCGAGATCTGTCGACTGGAAAGCGTCACTCGCCGTCTTACTAAATCTAAGATCACTGGACTCTACATTAAGCTCCGGAACTAGCTTCCAGCCGTCCTGGCTACGATCGTACGGCGTTCCAGGAGGCCCGCTAAACTGTACGAGGATGACTCGACCGGCATCAGCACGTACTCGGTTGGCAAGGGAGTTAATTCGTTCAACAAGACCCGCAGCATCAAAAATTGGCGCAGGCCGTCCGAAGGTAGCTTGTTGCATGTCTATGATTAACAGTACGTATTTCAATTTCGGTTCCTCAAAGCTGCTTTTGAGTACAGCAGATGCCAGATTCTTATCACTAATTATTTGTATCGACATCGATAACTGCGTGCCAAGTAATCAGATTTGTTGCCCATCTACGCTGTGTTCATTTGCCGTAGACTATTGGCGACTCTTGTGCGGAGCTTTTGCAAAAAAGACGACAATGGTCGAAGGTCAAATGCTGCACCTGATTATGCACAATGACCGTTATCAATACGCTAAGTCTATGAATATTCTATCTCTCAACTCTATGGCTGAGCACTTTATTGAGCTTGCAAGGGTCGATTAAACCATTTTCGTTAATTTCTATAAAGTATGGCAACTGCCAACGCTGAGTTCTTTTACCTGACTCTGAAAAGACCTTCGTTCCTACCACGCCTCTATCGTGACTCCACGGTGGAAAAACTCGAAACCCGGTTTTTCCTTTGCTATTTACTGAAGAAACAATTCCTTTTTCAATCAAAAGTGAAACAGGGAAAATGAATATTCCATACTGAGGATTATTCATAGATGCTTCTGTACTTGTGACACTGGATTGTTCCTGTACTCGTACAAACAAGTAGTCGAGTTCATTGGATTTTAAAGGAATAGGTTTATTTCCATTTAGAGTTGGTGACGACGGGCGCTGCCAAACCGCTAAATAGGCTCCCGGCCTATCTGGTGTGACTTTTCCTTTTCGATAGACAACATTTTTTTCGTCTAGACCAAAGACTAATGCTTCATATTTTGAGCTTTCAGGAACGGCGTCTAATTCAATTTTTTTAGTGATGCTGTAGCCGGCAGGAATAAATTCTTTAATTAGCAGTGATTCTAATTCATCACTATAGCTATTATTCTTCAAGACAATCCACTCCCAATTTCAATATTGGTATAACTGCCCCACAATGGGCGCGGAGCCAAAGGTGAAGCGCCCCATCGACATAGTGGCAAATTAATTGCTTTGTTAGATTTGCCTATTGTCATATGTCCAACCAAGTGTAGCTTCAGGGAAACTGTCAATGACGAAGCCTGTCGTGTGATATTTACACTTTACCATGCTGCCATCCAGCTGCACTATACTTTCAGCCAGTGGTGAATATTTTTTGATGAGTTTGTTGCTGAAGTCCAAAATTCATTATCTGCTGATGTAACAAGCAAATTTGTAAACATCGGGGGTTTGATAGTAATGGAAAGTCTTAACGCCCGCAGCACGCGCGGCTTTGTAGTGGAGGCGAAGCCGCAACGAAAAAGCCGTCGACGTGACTGCGTTTGTTATGCTGCGGACTCTTGGTTAATGTCCCAGCCGGGAAAGACCAGAACCGATGGATGGCAGTTGAGCGCTCTACCCAGAATTTTTGCACGCTCGACGCCAAGATTGACCCGATTATTTTCGATTGCCGACAGGGTAGACTGAGGAATACCTGTTAGCTCAGCAAGTTCATTTTGGCTTAGCTCTTGGAGTTCTCTAATTATCTTAACTGAATCACCAACAGATACGTCGACTCGTTTTTTGGCTTTTCTATAATCACTCATGCTATTTTCTCCGGTAATCGTGTCCAGTGACATTGACCACCTCGACTAAAACACGGTCTTTTTCAACCTTATATATCACTCGATATTGAAGATTTAACCTGGACGATCGAAATCCTTTCCATTCTCCTTTAAGTGACTCGTCGTTAAACCCTCGAATGCGTTTTAGACCATCAGGCCCTGATATCGCAACAATATCTTTCCATTTTTCATACCGTTGGATCACTTCCAAAGGTATTCGGCCTAGCTGCCTGGGGACTCGCTTGTGTTCGTATATTTGCCACATACCATAAATAGTATATATACCATTTATGGTATGTCAACAGTGTGGGTCATAACACTTAAAGCACAGGCCGCGTTGCTGGTCGAAGCAGCGGTTTTAGTGGTCCAGCCCAAAGGGCGATTGACTGCACTTGTTAGGCACTTGTGCTCCACTCAGAACGAAGCATGGCTAAAACCACTGTATCCCACCACCGACCCTTGAAGTAGCGATTTTCTTTGAATAGAGCTTCTTTACGCATGCCTAACTGCTCACATAGAATCACTGCTGCATGGTTACGGCTAATAGTCTCGGCGTAAATTCTATGCACATTAAGCTCACTGAAGCCAAAGCCAGCTAATGCAATAGCGGCCTCCTGCATTAAGTTCCGACCTTGATGCTGCCTAGCTAAGCCGCAACCCATTGATGCTTGATTGTCTACCTCAAGTCGCAAGCAAATCGTACCAATAAGATCTCCGGTTTCTTTTAGCTCTATTGCTAATTGATACGCAGCCCTGGGAACCTCTAGAGCTTGACTAATAAATAATTCAGCAAGCTCCTTATACTTATCCGGATCGCAATCCTCTTCACTATAAAATCGTTGATACTTTCCGTCTTGAGATAAAGCTACAAATGTATCTTCATCTTCTTGGCGCATATCGCGCAGAATCAAATTTTCAGTTTCAATCGAGAACACGAAAATCCCTCGGGGGCCTAACGCCGCTGAAAGAGGCGTTTTTGCGTAGTAGAGTTTTGCGGTAACGTGGCGCAGCCACCGTAAAACGGAGCGGAACAAAAAACGTCCTTTTGACAACTTCGTTAGGCACTTTCAATCACTCCTATATAAACATTAGCCAGGTGCGAACGCCTACGTGGTCCCAAAGACTACGCTCGCGAAAAGAATGGCGCCTAAGACTGACAGAACCAATAGGTGCAACTTGGGTCGCTTGGTAATAGCCAACACAAGAAGACCCGTAGTCAGCGCCAGCGAAATGAAAGCAGGCGTCGTTTGCTCCCCAGGCACCAGAAAATCGGAGACGTACGAAATTGCCGTGTATGCCGCCGCGCACCCGAATGCCCAGGGTGCAACCGAGAAGTAGTGCTCTTCAAGGTCGATTCGGCCATCCGCAGGCAGGGTCGGGGTCAATATGAAAGCCGCTGCCGCCGCAAGTATCGATGGAAAGAAGAAAAGGAGACTCTGGTAGATTCGTTCGAACTCCAAATCCCGATACGCCGAGACGCCCAGCCAGTGAAGAATAAGGCTTAAGAACAACCAGCCGGAGCCAGCCAAATAAAGACCGGGCCTTACGACGCGATCGCGCGACTCGACGATGCGGCCCCAAGACGAGAGAATCTCCGAGAGCGCGAATGCGATCAGAATCGAGATAATTACGGTGTTGAGTTCAAAATCTGAAATTGTACAGTCCTCGATGTAGGCCTAACGCCGCCATAATTTGCCGTCAGGTCGAGTAGGCCAAGGGAAGCGCCCCCTTAGCCTCTCACAGAACCGTACGTGAAACTCTCGCTTCATACGGCTCTTCCTATCCAACCTTCTATTTATTTCAATCATCTAAGCAGCATTCCAATGGGGAAACCAACGAGGATTTTCCATAAACCAAGAGCGCTGCTCTATAGTGTTACCTGGGAAGTCGAGCACTACCGACACCCCCTTATTAAGCAACACTACAACATGCTGAGCAAGCGCTGATTTTAACCGCTTTGAATACTTCCTGTAGTCTGCTAATTCATCTATTTCTTCGGGATATAGCTTAGAAAGCCATAAATCCTCACCGAGAAGAATTGCATTCTTTTCCAAAGCGATTTGCTTCGATAAAGTGGACTTCCCTGCGGCAGCTTTACCACAAAATAAGTGTAACTCTACTTCATTTTTCATAAATATATGATTCTCTTTTGACCTGTATGCCTCTACTACTTAAAGTCTTTGGAAGGGGAACATTGTGGCGAAGCCACGCTCTAATTTGTCCTGCTTGCCAAACTGGTTAAGCATCACCTTTCCCGCTCCTTTTTTGATCCTGATAGAGGAATACCAATGTGAGAAAGGTGCCGAACAATAAAAGCAATACTCGAGATGACGCTGCAATAATTGGAATTTGGGCAGATATTCCCCGAGATTGCAGCTCTTCGAAGATTGGCACAAGTTCTCGCGAAACAATAACCAGACCACCGAATACATAAACTGTCACCAGCAAATAGAGTAAGCCTATAAAAATACGATAGCGTCCAGTAAGCCTTGGTCCTGCTACGAACGAGGCCACAATTACCGCAAACGAGGAAGTGAGCCAAAACTGCGTCTGTGAACTTAGCGCTTCCCTGTGAAGGAGAACAAGCTCCAATAGGTCAGCAGAATCAATCGACTCCATGCAATGCTCCAGTGATGTTTAACGTCTTAATCAGCCGTCGCGTTAACGGTCGACTGGATTGATTTGTTAGAATTTTCTTGGGTTAGCAAATATATACCCAACCAAATAAACCAAACAATTTGTGATAAACCAAATACTTCAGTAAATAGTTCGTAAGGATAAATCGTTGCAATGCCCGCTATACCTACAAGAAATCCAAGATAATTAAGCGTCCGGGGTAACCAGCCCGCTTTTATAGCTGCTACACTAATTAATAGAACCCAAAGTCCACCCACTAATTCATTTCCTCCGCCTATACTTTCTGTTATCACTGAGACGATTATCCACATATCAAGAGCTTTTACCGGATCTGCATCCATCAGATCGATAGCATGAGCAAGCCCGATATTTGAGATCATTCCACTTGCTATCACCAGACCAACCCAAATGACACCAAATAAAGATCCAATTGTAACTACTGGACTGTTTGTATGTTTGAGTCTTTCATGGATGCCAATAACGAGTACGGCTAAAAGAACACCAAACACCACGTACATCAGGAAATAGATCATTGAAAATAGAAACTGATTTTCTGCTAAGTGAGTCATTTTTTCTGCCGGACTACCATCGACAGGGTATGACCAAAAAGCACCGAAGTATACAAAAGCTACAATATAGATAAGCCCCTCAGAAATTGCCGAAATCCCGGCTGATTTTTGTAGACCCTTCATTCGATAGAACTCCGTTTTTTGTAATGCTAACGCCTAGGTCAGCGGCATTTTTGGTGAAGATTAAATTGTGCTAGGCTTGTCCTGGCGTGATTTAAGCTTTGCCGAAAATGTCCGACTGCACCTATTTGTTATGCTATCTTAATCTTGTGGCTCGGCACAAAACATTACTTCATAAGTTACTAAACAGACCATCAAAAGTGCGACTCCTCCAGTAAGAACGACAGAAGATGCATGACCCGCTAAAAAAGCTAAGATAAAAGACAGTACAGCAATGACTATTCGGGCTACCATTTTTTTATCAAAGAGCATGCCCCAGCTAAATCTGTTTAATATTGAAAGGGATATCAGGTAAAGAGGTGGTGTGAATACAATCAGCAACCTTTCTATAAGTGTTGAATGGCCACCATGTTCTTGTGAATGGATTGCGATCTCAACTCCTGCTCCAAAAGCGGCAATAAGAAGAAAAATAACAAAATGTCCATATCCAAATGCAAACAGATTGGATATGCCTTTGAATGTACTTACATTATCAAAGTCCCAGTTAAAGTAGGTCCACCATATACATGCAACGGCAACATATCCAAAAATTGCCGTGAGAAATACACCTGAACCTGGTGTTGCATCAATACCAGCCGAAACAGCGACTAGGGATTCTCCCAAAACAATGATGGTGAGCAGGCAATAGCGCTCGATGACATGGTTAATATGGATTGGAATATCAAAGTTCTTAGTTTTCCATGCGATGTATGGTGCAGCCACCTGAATGACTATTGCAACAAGCCAGGCATAGTATTGCTCGGGAACGGGTAGCACTAATGATGCAATCCATACGATACCTCCGATGACAGGGCCAATGAGAATTTTCAGCGAAAATGATTTGAAATCCTGATTGTTAAAATAAACACGAATCCAGCCGGCAGCCAAGCAGAGTTGGATGAGCGCATAGGAAAGTACAAAGAGTGTAGTCTCTCCCTTGGGTATTTTTTCTATTGAAGCGGCAAGAATTAGAACCGATAAGATAGCGCATAGGTACATGACTCTAAAAAAAACGTCGTTATTGTCAAAATGGGTGGCATACCACGTGAGTTGATTCCACGCCCAAAAAACAGGAAAAAATAGAGACACATAGATAGCGAGCCCCTCAAGTGTGGGGTTGTGCACAAGCATCGTGGTAAGAGATGCAATGGAAACGACAAAAGCCAAATCAAAAAAAAGTTCTAACCATGTAGTCTGTCGATGGCCTTCATCTACTCGAAGTGAAACCGGCTTAAATAACGGAGATGTCTTCATGTATCCTCATCTTAGTAAGTGCCATTTTGTAAAAGGAGCATAACATTATATTCAATGTCCCCGAGACGTAAAGTTTTACGTCCCGACGACGTGATAGTCTTAATTTTTCTTAATCCAACGAAGAAAACACTTCGCAATCAAACGCTTACAGTCATCTATAGTCTACGACGCAAAACATTACGTCAACTACTATCTAAAGACTGTTAAAAAACAAACGTCGCTAAGACATATATTTCTAGCAGCACCGACTGGGCCATTGCTCGTTAGGCCAGCGTTCATCTTGATTTATGGAAATTTACAGTTTCTGTGACGCAAAATATTACGTCGCAAATTCAACGCTAAAGACTAAATCTTCCTTGGTGAAGGGCGAAACCTCTTGGGTTGTATTCAGTTAATTTCAAATTCAGGTCCCGCGCGGGTGGCACGCCAAAAGAAAGACGATACGCCGATACCACAAGCAGAGCAGGCCACAGGTACACGGCTGATCAGTAGTGCAAGTGTCTAAGGATGAAGTGATTTTATTTGCCTGATCCAGTCGGTAAAGAGAATTCAGATCTAGCGAGTGAATCGAAAACATTAGCCAGCGCGTCGTCATTCGTGTGTTGAAAGTTGCTTTTCAACAACACATAATTCACTATAAATACCAAAAATGGAGAACCTTTTTCTGCCCACGGAATCTTCATGGTGGCTTGGCCACTAGCACGATTGAGGAACCCGAAAACTGACTTGGCGCAACTCGGTAACTGCGTTTTCCCTTAAATCACCTATAACTACCTAGAGACACACAATGAGCGATTTTGATATCGAAACTACCCTCCGACAAGTTGATGATTTGGAATGGGAAGGCATGTTGAGCGACCAATGGAATATTGGCAACAACCCCAATGGTGGTTACCTGCTAGCGTTAACTGTGCGTGCTATCGCGCAGCTGTTTCCAGAATTTCCGATACCCGTTAGCGTA
The DNA here is from genome assembly GCA_913019905.1 of uncultured Cellvibrionales bacterium. GTDB lineage: Bacteria > Pseudomonadota > Gammaproteobacteria > Pseudomonadales > Dasaniaceae > Oceanicoccus. The sequence goes on along the minus strand of CAJVZD010000046.1, from coordinate 22,879 downwards.
ACTGGTCACTACCTGCGCCCGGGCCTTTCCAATAAAGCATGCCGTGTAGACGTTGAACTTATTCGCCGTGGAAGGACTATGGGCACAGCGAGCGCACGCTTAATTCAAGATGGCAAAACGAGACTTACTGTGATTGCTGTATTCGGCCTAGCAGGAGACGGTGTATTAACTGACCCACCGTTAACGCGTACCGCTCCACATATTCCTTCTCCCGATAAATGCATTCAACGCTCAGGGGATCAACAGGGCGTAGAACTACCCATTCGCGCTCGCCTTGATACCCGACTCCACCCCGACCAGGCACTAGCAGCCCAGGCCGGTGAGGCAAAGATTTCCGGTTGGATTCGCTTTAAAGACCTGTCTCCACCGGATTGCTTAGCACTACTGATGTTCAGCGACGCTTTCCCCCCCTCCGTATTTGGTTTGTTTGGCAATATCGGCTGGGTACCCACGGTAGAACTAACCATCCACGTTAGAAGAGCACCCGTATCAGGGTGGGTCTTAGGGGAGTTTTTGACCGAAGACCTGCAAGATGGAAGAATTATCGAATCGGGTAATCTCTGGGACGAAGATGGTCACTTGGTCGCCCAATCTCGACAAATAGCGCTTCTTTTACCTTCCACCTAAGATCCCGGTAGCTACGCCATTATCATCTCAATCTTTCATTTGATGAGCTGCTTTACACTCCCGGCTTACGGCCGAGATTGGGTCGAAACTAATCCTGTAAGAAATAATTAATACGGGGAAGTTCGTAAATTTGCGCTTATGAAGCGTAAATAGCAATCGGCCATGAGGAGGATCTCCTGCTCGATTTAATGGCAACTCTTTAATGTGAAACAGTACCCTTTGGGTTTTCACACAAGCTGAATTATTAACAGAACCAACCTCTTCCAAATTGGCTTGCATTTTCGGTCCTACCTCTTCTTCTTTTCCTCATTATCAAAAACATCTGCAACCGATATGACTCATCTGGCGTCAATTACAGTACAAGGACGGATTAAGGCTCACGCAGGAAGTGACAATAAAGAGTCGGTAAAAAATGGAGCTTGGATTCATGTCTATCCACAGATTGAAATCTCGGCATGAAAAGGACGAATACTAACGCCTCTACTAGGGTTTTCCTGCTCCAAACAGGAAAACAATTTTGGACCAACAACAAATTAGGTTGAATTATGAACATTACTTTTAAATCACTCTCGATGCTTGCCACGATATTTTTTTGTAGCGTGGCAATGGCCGATTTACCCACTGAAGAACGCGATGATGTTTCTGTCGCAGGCGATTTCGGTGATGTACCGATAGAGCTATCCGATGTTTCTGCGCAAGGTGACTTAGCAGAGCTACCGACAGATATCGCTGATATTTCAGCCCAAGGTGGAATGACTGAACTACCAACAGCCATCGCTGACGTCTCAGCGCAAGGGGGTTTGGCTAATATTCCTACAGAACTCGCCGATGTATCAGCTCAAAGCGGAATGGGTTCAGAGCTGGACAACGCGATGGAAACTTTATCAGAGTTCCCTAATCTGCACGAGTCAATGGATGACAGCGACGCTCACGTGTTAGACGGCCTTATGCTAACCGGGTCGGCAAATTTGCTTAAGTTAAAAGAGGTACAGCAGTAGTTCGCTGTCGTCGCGCCGAACCTTAGCTTTTCTCACTGATTTCCGGTGTGTGAGTAAAATATCTACAGGATCATTGCAGAGGCTCTATTTCACCGGAATTGGAGCCCCTGCGACCCTATGAGGCGTTTGCACAGCCATTTAATGGCTGTGCTTTTTTTCGACCCTTTACGATCTATTTACCAAACAAAGTCTTGTTTTTTCGTTTCGGAACAACGCGACAAATCACAACAATTTCGTAACGAATTTTTACAAATCAAAACGGTTCATAACGTATGCTAGATAAAATAATTGCAACCCTTTTTTCCCCGTATTCGTCAGTACTATTATGAAGAGTTTTTTGAAAATTTTCTCCCCGAATTCGCGCCAAGAGAAGTTTGAAGCTTTGTTACGACCACATATCGACGGTTTGTATAAACAGGCATATCACTACACTGGCAACAATTACGATGCTGATGACTTGTTGCAAGATGTACTTTTGAAGACTTTTCGAAAGCAGCAAGAGCTCAAACAAGTAAAAAACCTGCCCGCGTGGTTAAACCGCTGCATGTACTATCGCTTTGTGGATCGTCATCGAGCATATCGGCGACAACCAGAGTTTGAGGACGTCAACAATCATGAGTTAGAAGCACAATTGCCAAGTGAGTCTCTTTCTGAAGACCAGTACTTCAAGGTCCAATTACATCGCGGGCTGGAAAAATTAAGCTCCGAACAACGCGCGGTGATTAATCTCCACGATTTGAATGGCTATAGTTTACCGGAGATTAGCAGCATGATCGATATGCCTGTTGGTACACTAAAGTCACACTTGCACCGCGGTCGCAAACAGCTAGAAAAACGCCTAAGACTAACACCTGAAATGCTGGAAACAAGTCTAGCCCACCGAGGTTGATAAGATGAACTGTAAAACTATTGACGAATTTCTTTATAGTCGCAGCCTTGATGAACTTGATCTGCCTCACGATGGATTAATGTTGCACCATATAAAGCGCTGTGAAAATTGCCAAGACTCTTACAACAGTGTTAGGCACTATTTGAAAACATTAGAAAGAACTTCAACTTCGACATTGGCACCTGAACGTGTCGAGTTCTTTTTACGCACTGCACGTACAACACATCAACAATTGACAGCAGGCGAAAGATCGTCCCCCTCTTCCTGGCTCGGACAAGGTTTGGCCATTGCCTGCGGAATTCTCCTAGTATTTACGCTGGGTTTTTTCTCCCAGACGTCTCTACAGCCATCTTCGTCGGCCGATATCAAAGAAACCGTTTTCGCACAGCAAGTGCTAAACGCTTCAAACATATCTCTTATGATAGAGGTACCTGCAGATATGTTACAGGCTAACCTTGCTTTGGAGTTTCCCGATCAGCTTCGCTGGCGTGGCCTTGAAGAAATGCAACGCATCGAGTGGCCGGTGAACTTGGAAAAAGGCGTCAATGTACTAGAGCTACCCGTAACTTTAACCTCTCAGCTAGAGAACAAGAAACCCTTAATTATATCCGGCAGTTTGAAATATCAAAAAAGCACAAAGCATTTTCAACTACCCGTGAACATTACTACACAGCGACCGCATCCGCAGCAAACGAAAACTTTAATTTAGGTTATTAGTCCAATGAAGAGATTACTATTTTCATCCGTATTATTGAACGCACTGCTTTTCACATCCGTCGCCTCAATGGCAGAAATGAATAAAATTGATATGGATGATGTAAAAATAAAGCTGGTCGGAAGGGGTGATCTAGCTGTAAAAAAAATCACCGGTCCGGACAAAGCCTTATTGCGTTTGAAATTGGCGAAAGAGTTAAAGTCATCCCAAAAAACGCCTGAACTATTGCAGCCCGAGAATCTAGAAATAGACGAGATTAACGATACTCTAATCTCTACGGGACCTGGTGGCAATGATCTACCGGGACCCGATGATTTACCGGGACCCTCAGACGCTCCAGATCCCAACGGAATGGCAATAGAACTCGATCAATAACCCACACAAAATAACAGTTTCGTTCAACGATCAAGACTTCGACGATAAAGCATCTCATCGGTCGACCTATATAAGGAATGCCTACGCGTGTACAAATTCATTTTCGTATTTGGCCTCTATCTATCGTCTGCAGCTTTAGCAGACAGTCGATTCACCGAGGCGTCAGACGCCTTTACCAACGGGGATATCAGCAGAGCAATTGAGCTATTTTCCCACCTTGCGAAAACCGATGATAGTGCCGAAGTTATTTATAACTTGGCCATTTGTCATTTCAAACTCAAGCACTGGATCGAGGCCAGAGAGTTATTTTCTCAGCTGCAGGAAGCTAATCCCAGTGAAGATTTGATAAACTATAATCTCGCCATTACGGAGAAAAAACTCGGTAATTTCCAGGCAGCCAAAATTCATTTCGAGACAATGATTCAACACTCTGAAAACGACAGCATGATAGCCCTGGCACATCGCCAGCTTATAAGGATGGCCCGCAGTAACCCAGAGCGCGACAGCGATAAGCAAGGAAGCTGGATCCTAGGTACAAAGATTGAAACGGGGAACTACGATAATTTGTTGACTCCATCTCAAGAGCAAAACACCGGTACTAGCGACAATCTAATCGAGTCGCAGGCGTATTTTCGTTGGCAGACCAATGGCAATCGAATGAATAAATGGTTAGTCGATGGGATTTTGTATAGCTCAAAGTACGAAAAAACCACACGCTATGACGCTAATTTTGCCAAATTGGGTGTCCGAAAATATACGGAAATAATAGATGGGTATTGGTTCGCTGGGGTAAACTTTGACACAAGCCAACTTGATGATGAAGGTTATCTACAAAATATTAGTGCCGAGGTGGGGTTAATCCAACGTTTTAGAAAGCTGGGACATTGGGGCGTGAACTATCGCTTTCGTGAAGTAGACAGTTTAAATACTTTCTACGACCCGAATTCGGGCCATAGTGAACAACTAAAACTGACCATTGGCAGTCATATTGACAGCCATCATAGCTGGGAGTTGAATTATCGGTTCGAGCAGGATCGTCGCCAGGATGCTGAGTCACTGGCGAGTTATCGAAGCTTCTCACCTGATCGTCATAGCCTCTTAGGGACATGGTTATACGAACAACAACAATGGCGCTTGAATATGACACTGGAATATCGTGACAGCGAGTATCAAGACCACAACCTTTATCTCAGCGGTTTGCGAGTCAATCGCGACGACCAACGCTACAAAGCCAGCTTGCAGGCAAAGTGGAAATTCTCCAAAGAGTGGAATATCAATGCCAGCTTGAGCTATATGAACAATCAATCCAATATCGAAATTTACGACTACCAACAAAGACTAGTTAAACTTGGAATTGCCTGGGAATTTCGGTAAACAAGCGCAGTTCCATTTACGCTTACCCCTGTGGAGGCGTCGCCAATGAATCCAATGAATCGAATGAATAGAGGCAGCTATTATCTCCAACATAGGGAGCGCTATTTCACGCTTGTGAGAACAAACGCTTTAGGCTGATCGTTTTTGGGAAAGTCGGTAATTGAGTTAAAGTACTGGGCTTGATTTTATCGCTGTGAGTTATGTTTCGAACAGCTCTAGCAAACATAAATTCCAAGATTCCCTCCCTATTTTGGCCGACTATATTCCGATGTCGGCAAACGCTATTTAGATAGACTCAGCGATTGATCTCAGCTCGTCACCTTTTTACCTTTTTACCTTTTCAATAATTTTGAGACACTCGACTAACGCTCTCAGTAAAACTCTCGTTTACTAGAGAATCCCAGGGGTGAACTGTTACATGTATGACATCATGCAACTTATCTAGTTGAGCGACCAATTGTTTAGCTGCCCCATGACCATTGACAGTCAGAGTCATGTCAAAGCGTTCCCCCCGCTGCTCTGCCTGCATGCTTTCCAATATAAAACCCTTGACCCGAACAATACGTAACATGCGCTCGAGCACTCCCGGCATGGCATTCATTTGGCAGTTGATTCTATACATCGCAGTTCCCCTCTAACATATGTGTATTTGGTGCGCCAGGTGGAACCATTGGCCAAACTCCGGAGTCGCGTTCAATGACTATGTGCAATAGTGCCGGTCCGCGCTCCGCCAACAACCAATTCAAACCCGATTCGACACTGGAACTATCTTCGATTGTTTTTCCCGCAATACCAAACGCCCGAGCGATATCACTAAAGCAGGGATTGTCGTCTAAGTCAGTTTCACTATAGCGTTGCTGATAAAATAGATTCTGTTGTTGGCGGACCATCCCCAGATGAGCATTGTCTAGGACGATGATTTTTACCGGCAGGTCGTAGCGCTTTAACGTTGCCAGCTCTTGTATATTCATCATAAATGAACCGTCGCCGCAAACACTAATAACGGTGTTTTCCGGGAAACGGACCTGCGCGCCGATAGCGGCGGGCAGCCCATAACCCATAGTTCCCAAACCCCCACTGGACAGGTGTTTTTCCGGCCGCTCAAAATCCAGATATTGAGCAACCCACATCTGGTGCTGCCCAACGTCACAACTGACAATGGCGCCTGTCGAACAAAGATTCAAGCGAGCCAATACGTCGGGGCCATTGATTTTCTTACGCGACTTCATAGCCCTAAAGCCGTGCTGTCGATGCAAGCTAAGACAGCGGTTTCGCCAGACCGAAACATCGAGCTGTGCCAGCGAAGAGTCTGATAGGGCGGTTAGATTGTGCTTAAGTTGTCCCGACAAAAAAAGCTCGGCCCTCTTTAGTTTATTATGCTCGGACGGATCAATATCGAAATGGATAATGGTCGCGTTTGCAGCAAAAGAGTCCAGCTCACCGGTTGCACGATCGTCGAAACGGGCGCCTACTGCGATGAGTAAATCACACTCATCGACAGCGGTATTTGCCGCACGGGAGCCGTGCATTCCCACCAACCCCAGGTTACCAACACTATCGTGGCCAGCGTTACCCAGCCCATTGAGGGTTTCAACGCTGGGTATGCCGGTTATTTCACGAAAATTCCGGTATTCACCTAACGCTTTTCCAATGGATACGCCGCCGCCACTGTAGAGGAGCGGGCGCCTCGATCGGCCAATGACCTGCTTTACCTGCTGAATCAAATCTAACTGTGACTCGGTTTTTTCGTTTCCGTCGTCATGGTATTTCAGGGCAACAGGGCGACTTGAATGGAAGGAAGTGATTCCTTGCGATGATTCTTCAAGTGCAGGTATTTCGAAAGAAGCGGTCTGCACAGAAGATGATTTCACTGTCCCTAGTAACGCGTCTTTACTGATATCGATCCAAACAGGACCGGGACGGCCGCTTTGGGCTAAAGAAATTGCTTCCCCGACTGTTCTCAGAATGTCTTCCGAACGGGTCACAATATAGCTGTGTTTGGTAATACCGAAAGTCATACCTAAAACATCGACCTCCTGAAAAGCGTCTGTCCCGATCAAGGGCGCCGGCACCTGTCCCGTAATGACCAGCATCGGAACGGAGTCCATAGCTGCATTAGCTACACCAGTTATCAAATTGGTCGCGCCAGGTCCCGAGGTGGCAATGGCCACCCCAATATTCCCGGAGGCTCGAGCATAACCATCTGCAGCCAACGCGCAGGCTTGTTCGTGACGGCACAGGTAATGCTGAATGGGCGAATCCGGTAATGCGTCATAGAGTGGCATAATACACCCTCCCGGGTAGCCGAAGACCTGTGATATCCCAGCCGACTCCATCATTTTTAACAGGGCATGCGCCCCCGTAATATTCATTTTTTTCTCCAGACAAAAAAAAACCCCCGAACTTTCGATCGGGGGTTTTGATGTTAATTTGGTTTATTTTAAGTTAACCAGAATTCCACAAGCCCGCCCCCGTTTGGTGTACGACCACCAACAGGACCACGAGGCTAATAAGTTGTTTCAGGTTAAACATGTTTTTCTCAAATTCGTATTTCGTGCTGGAAGCTTAATCTCGGACTCCGAGAAAAGCAAGTATGAAAAGCTAAAGTCGGCAGATATATCGGCTAACAAACTGACTAACAATTTCAAATGGAAGCTGAAACCGAATTAACAGTAAACACTGTTAGTTCCAACCATCGAGACAAACTGCAGGAAATACTTATTCTGTAATTGTTGCCTCGCCATTTTTAATGGTCTTATTTTTATTTTGGCTACTTTCCCACTAACGCCGAACTGCTTGGGTCGCATCTCTTATCGCTTTAAACTCAGAACCAGGTTTCCACTCAGGCCAGCGAGTAGAGCTACCCAAATCCTGAATTATCCATTGAAAGAGCTCGATATCCTGAACCGCGCCACGCAAATCCATGTCGGCACTCCACTCATCACAAGTCTGGTGATAACAGCTGCTGATAAAATCCCTTATCCACTGGTCACCCGCTTCTCGCCCACCTTCAACCAGATCGGCTCCCCCTGCGATGCCCATTAACAACAATACAGGCACACCGACTCGAGCCATAGAAAAATGATCTGCTCGAAAAAACAAGCCATTCTCGGGTAAGCTTTCGGGAGTGACGAACCTACCTTGTGTAGCGGCTGCGCGCGATAAGTCGTCCTCAAGTTCACTTTGGCCCTCTCCGATTAAAATGACATCGCGGGCGGGCCCCGCCGTTTGTAAAATATCTAAAGTGAGGTTAGCGACTGTTTTTTCTGGAGGGTATAGTGGATTTTTTGCATAGGCTGAAGAACCCAACAAACCACTTTCCTCGGCAGTCCATACGGCGAATACCACACTGCGAGCTAGCGGTTCCTGTTCTTTTAATACTCGGGCAAGCTCTAGAACTCCAGCAGTACCGAGTGCATCATCATTAGCGCCCGGCCTTACAACTCGCCCCTGTGCATCTGGTTTGCCAATCCCGTACGCATCCCAGTGAGAAGACACCATAATCGTCTCATCCACTTTCCGGGCACCAGGCAGCAGCGCTAATACATTTTGGCTTTGAATCGACTCGACTTTGTTTACAAGTTTTGTACTAAAACTAACACCCTTGAGCTCAAACGCTTCGAAACTCTCCTTCCGGGCCAAGCGACGTTGTTCCGTGAGATCCAGTCCCGCCATTGAAAATAATTTCGCCGCCGCATTATTATGCAGCCACCCTTGCAACTTGACGGGCGAATCAGAACCCTCTGACACAGCGATCGAATAGTTTTCGCCCGGCGACGACGATGCAACATTCCAGCCGTAACCAGCGGCTTTATCTTCGTGAATGACCAATGCCGCTATTGCTCCGCGCCTGGCCGCTTCTTCAAATTTGTAGGTCCAGCGGCCATAATAGGTCATTCGACGATTGCCGAAACGCCCTGCCACTTTCTCATCGGGCTTCGCGGCGAAATCTGGATCATTGACAAGAAATACGGCAACTTTATTCTTTAGATCCATATCACCAAAATCATCCCAGTTTCGTTCCGGCGCGCTAGCGCCAAATCCAACAAATACAACAGGAGCCTGATCGATACGTATCTCATTGAGAGAAGACGTGCTACTCATCTCCACATCCACCGTTTGAACAAGCGGCATGTATTCCATTCTTGACTTAAATCCAGCAGAAAAAGGTGCTTGGATTTGTGTATGCCTGAGCGGTACAGATTGAGTCCATTTCCCGTCTTCTCCGCCGGGAGAAAGTCCAAACTGTTTAAATTGCTCAATAAGATACTCAACAGTTTTAACTTCACCGGCGGTACCGGGCGCCCTACCCTCGAATTCATCGGAGGCCAGAATGCGAACGGTATTTGAGATTCTGGCAGCCTCTATCGATGCAGCCGAAACTGTTGTTATCTGCAGCAATAGCGTTAAACCCAGTGATAATATTGCAGTGACTGTCTTAACCATAATAATTGCCCTAATAGACTAATGCGCAGAAGTATAACTTAATTTATATTTTTCGTAAGAACTAGGCGTTATTGGATATCCGCGAATACGTAACGACTGATTTTCCTGCAGGCAGTGTTTACACTCCGTCGGAAACGACTCAGGGCCTAGAAGCAACAAACTTTATAGCACGCGACAAATACGTTAGTAAGGCAAAAACCTGTTTCAGTTTTTCCCATATCAATCGTGGCATATTATTGTCGATTCAATCCCATCTTTATTTGACTACTGAGCTATGAAATTAAGACACCGGGCTTCTTGGCCAACATACTAAACTCTTTTCTTAGCCAGATTACGGAAAACACCCTGTACCTAAGCTCACTCACCTACGCGCTCTCTATTGCGCGACTTGCTTTATCAAATTGTGTCAACAGCCGGGATCGCAAGTTTAGAAACGATTGAACACTCGTCCTTTTCCTGTAACTCGAAAGACAAAAAAGCTCCATTTCATATCGCTGTTCACGAGTTTTTAACGTTAGTGAAATCACCGAGGCCGGGAGATTGTGCTCGCAATGCTCGAACTCATTATATTAAGGAAATGAGCAGCCAGTAGATATATACTACGTCGATTAATCACTGTCAGTTCTTTCATGGAATCAATATGCGCGCTGTAATTTGTAAAGAATTTAATTCTCCCGATCAACTCACCGTCGGTGAAATAGAAACCCCGACTCCAAAACCCAATGAGGTTTTAGTGTCGATAAAAGCCACGGGGCTTGGTTATGTCGATGCTCTAACCGTTGCTGGCTTGTATCAAATCAAACCAAACTTACCGTTTATCCCAGGCAATGAAATATCCGGTGTTATTGCGTCGATAGGAAGTGAAGTCTCAGGCTTAACCGTGGGCCAAAGAATACTGGCAATGCCTTCCTATGGGGGCTTAGCTGAAATGGCTTGTATACCCGCCGAAAAGTGCATAGCTATTCCCGATGCCTTAAGCCATGAAGGTGCGGCCGGTTTTCAGGTCAACTACTGCACCGCGTATCACGGTTTGCTGTATTGCGGTAATCTCAAAGCGGGCGAGACCCTACTGATATTGGGCGCAGCCGGTGGTGTTGGCGTAGCGGCGATTGATGTAGCAAAAGCAGTAGGTGCCACGGTTATTGCGGCCGCCTCGACAGAAGAGAAACGTCAAAGCTGTCTCGAACTCGGTGCCGATTATGTGCTGGATTACAGTAAGGAAGACTGGCGCGGCGATTTAAAAGAGCTTCTCGACGGTAAACCACTGAATGTTGTTTACGACCCGGTAGGCGGCGATTATTCGAACCCGGCTCTGCGGTCACTCGGTCCCGACGGGCGTTTTTTGGTGGTCGGTTTTGCGGGCGGCGGCATTGCATCCATCCCACTCAACCTAACCTTGTTAAAAAGGTGCTCTATTGTCGGAGTCAACTGGGGAGGTTACGTAAGCGCTAATCCTACCGAGGCGCTACCGGTCATGCAAAAGTTAATGAAATGGATTGAAGAAGGCAAACTTAATCCCGCAGCGGGACAAAGTTTTCCGTTGGACAACGCTGGAGATGCGATGATGAAGATGCTGAACAGAGAAGCCGTGGGGAAAATTGTTGTCAGTCAGTGACATCAAACCCGATCGCAATCGGTTGCCGCCCTGAAAAAAACTGATTGCAAACAACTCAAAAGCTAAGCCATGAACTACAGTATATGTTGCGCGTAGCAATCGCGGGACAAAACAATTACGCTACGGTTCTCCGGCCAACACAACGGAACATTGAAGGCGATTATAAGGCCCGCAATACTCGTAACTGACAATAATAACTAACAATATTAGTAACGAACAATGGCAAAAGCATGAAGAGTGACAAACAGCCGGCAGACGACGTGTTCAGCTACGACGAGTTGCCCTATGGAGGAAATACTCACGCCTCAACACACCCGCGGCGTATCGGCGCAATCGCGCGACTATTTGGGATTGAACCGGTAGACCTTCAACACGCTCGGGTGCTCGAGATCGGTTGTGGGCTAGGCGACGATTTACTTCCCCTCGCTGCAGCCTATCCAGAGGCTGACTTCATTGGTATCGATCTGGGTCGACGGCATGTGGATGTTGCAAACGGTCTGGCCAGGGAGCGCGGACTGGCGAATGTGAATTTTCGACAGATGGACATCACCGCCATGGACCCAAACCTCGGGCGCTTCGACTATGTCATCGCCCATGGCGTTTTCTCCTGGGTGCCGCCACCGGTCGCCCAGGCGCTTCTACGGATCTGTGAATCACTGCTGACCGATCGCGGCCTCGTTTACATTAGTTACAACACTTATCCGGATTGGGAGCAAATGGGCAAGGTACGGGACGCCATGCGAGCCCATGTCGCAGGCCTGCCATCGCCTTTGGCGCAAGTCGAAGCAACGCGGCGCTTTGTGGCGAAAGAAGTCCTTGCCAAGAGGCCCGACACTTCTAAAAACCAATCCTATGACACGGCCATTCGGCGTGTCGCGGCGCGAGTCGAGCACGCCTCTGACTCGTACGTATTCCACGAATTCCTGTGCGAACACAATCATCCAATCTGGTTTGCCGATTTCGTTGCTAATGCGAGCGACCATGGTCTGCGATATGTGGGCGACACCGACCGGACCGCGATGTGGGGCGATGGAGATGGCGCCACGTCAAACCGCATTGAACGAGAGCAAGCGCTGGACCGTGCCCTTGGCCGAGGTTTTAGGAGTTCGGTACTCTGTAAAAACCCACTAGAACCGACGAGCGAAGCCCTGCCTGAGAGCCTTCTCAATACTTGTTTGTCAACCCAAATGCTGGATCGAGGTGAGGGACAATTTGGGACGTCGGATGCGGTGCAAGTAACCGTGACCGGGACTGGAATCGTCAAAGCCTTGCGGGACATCACAAAAGCGCAGGGGCGCCCTATTCCTTTCGCGAGTGAATGGCTGCAAGATAATGAATCGCAATCGGTATGTGACGATCTGCTCAATTTAATCAAGGTCGGCCTAATCGATGTCGGCGAACCGGGCGGTCCAGGGGCCACGCAAATTGAAGAGCGTCCCGTCGCCTTCGAGATCGCTCGCGCGCTTGCGGCAGAGGGGCGCGACCTCGTCGTTGGCCTCGGGCACCGCGCCACGACACTCGACTCGATCGGTCAATTTATACTGCCGCGTCTGGACGGCACTCGAGACCGAAATGCGCTCGCCCGCCAGGTGCTTGCGGCGATGAGAAGAGGAGAACTTCCAGCACTCGCACCCGGAACCAAGAAGGCAGATGCTCAGAAGCAGGTTCTTACGGATATCGAATCGTGGCTCGAGCGCACGTTAGCTAGCGAGCTACTAGTCAGCAGTTTCAAGCATAACTAATGTTTACACCTTTCGGTAAGACTCGCGTTCTTGAATCCATTCCATAAGAAAATTAGCAAACAATAAGAAACGTTCAAGCCACCTACAGATATTCACATTGTCAGTTTTCAACGCTTATTCATTGACTTCAGCACACACCAATCACTCAGTTTTCGTTCCCTGCTATTAGGCTCGATCCATGAGCCCACTGTACTTATCCCGATCAGAAATGGCTTCATCAACCACCAATCGAGGTTTTAATTTTTTCAATGAATCAGTCTAGAGAGCTTATTTGTATGAAGGAAGAGATTATGATTATTGTTGACTAGCATAAATAATGAGAATATATTTGCACGCCTGCATATTTATGGCCATTCAACGACTCTCGAATTCGATGGTGTCCGCCGACAAATTGGCCAAGCAATCGAGGACTCATAGAATGTTAGCAGCGAAAACCTCGTAAGTCCGTAACCCACCAAAAGCAGCTTTGAATCCTCACGGATCATTGAACGTTTAAGTCATTCATTCAGGAGTAAAACGCCATCAGTATTTTATCTGCAAAGGAGAAATGGACCTACGCGATTGGCAACATGCCGTTCTCGGTGAAAGACGCGGCATTCATCAACTTTGTGGTATTTTACTACACCCAGATACAGGGCTTAAGCGGCACATTGACCGGGCTAGCGATGTTCCTGGCCTTGTCCTGGGATGCAATATCAGACCCGGTAGTTGGTAGCTGGTCTGATAATTTTCGCTCCCGCTGGGGACGGCGGCACCCGCTGTTGGTCGCCGGTGGCCTGCCCACTGCGCTGCTGTTTCTGGCGCTTTTTTCCCCACCCGAGCAAATGGGACAAATGGGGATCTTCATCTGGTTGCTAGGGGTTTCTATTCTTCTTCGCACCTTTTTAACAATATATTTCATTCCGTATAGTGCATTGGGTGCCGAGCTGTCGACCGATTACGACGAGCGAACCGTTATCGCCAAGGCTCGGGTCACCATGGGCTGGCTTGCGGGTATGGCATTGCCGGCGATCGCGTTTTTGGTTTTCTTTGGACCACAAGACGGTGTTGACGGCCGGTTGGTTGCCGACAACTACTGGAACTACGGCTTACTTTCAGCACTCGTAGCGGGCGCAACAGCCGTCGTTTGTATTGTGGGTACAAGCAGTGTTATTCCGAGGCTACCGAAGCCCAGCGCCGCACGAAAATTTTCCTGGTGCGATCCAATTAACGATTTGCGACTCGTGTTTGAAAACCGCAACTTCAGAATTTCGATGGGAGCCAATTTGGCTTTCGGCATGAGTGCCGGCGTGTACACAACACTTTCTTTGTATCTCGGAACTTACTTTTGGGAGTTTAGCGCCGACCAACTGGCAGGAATGATTATTCCGACAGCGGTTGCAACTCTCGCCGCATTTGCATTACTGCATCGTCTGGGAAAACGCTTCGACAAGTCCCATTTACTTGCTGCTTCCAGCTTAGCATTAGCGATCAACGGATTGTGGTTTCTCGGTAGTCGCCTGCTGGGTTTTCTGCCTGATAATGGTCACCCGATAATTTATCCGCTACTTTTACTAAACTCGGGAATCGGTGTTTTTATGATTGTCAGCATGCAGGTTTTAGGGGCCTCTCTAGCGGCGGATATACTCGATGAGCAAGAAGTGGCAACCGGTAAGCGCCAGGAAGGCGTGGTATTTGCGGCGAGCGCTTTTGTGCAAAAAGCGACAACGGGAGTGGGAACACTACTAGCGGGCATTGTCATCGATTTGGCTGGATTAAAGCCAGGCTCGGTACCAGGCAGCGTCGATCCAAATATTCTACAATCATTGGGTTGGTTTACCCTCGTGATGACGGTTAGCCTTGCCTTGATCGCATTCCTTTTCTATACCCGTCTACGTCTCGGGCGCGAAAATCATGCTCAGCTGAGAGAGCAACTCGCGACGATGGCAAGTGCTAGCCAATAAACCCAAGACGACGATCACTAACACTGAAACTTTAGGATAAAAAAGTGTCTGCGCTGCAGGTCGTGTCCATACCCAGGAACTACCGGCTTTTCAACGTGAGTTGTATTCCGGCTGGATCGCCGGCCGCACAGCGGCAACCGACGGTATCTGACCGGTTCGAGGCTTACAACAGATCCGGCGCAATTGCGTTCACGACAGCCTTTTCAGACTCAAGCCGTTTCACGACCAGCGGCGCCGCAAAGGCCCGGTCGAGGTAGTTGCGTAACTTTGGCGCCACTGCGCTATCCACATCGAAGCCGCCATATCGAGCCTGAATGAAACAGGTGGTCACGGCGATGTCGGCAATACTGAGACTGTCTCCTACCAGATAACCTGATTCCGGGGTCACCGACTCGAGATAGTCGAGGCACTGCGGCATACCCTCTGTGAGAATGCTCTGCACCACCTCCTCGTCAGTGGGCTCATTAAAGAACTTGGGATTAATCAGCCGCTGCCGAAACAGCCCGGCGCAATTCTCTATAAGCTTCGAGTCGGCGTATTCCTCCAGCCAGCAGGCGGTCGCTTCGAGCTTCGGATCCTCCGGATAGAGACTCTTTTCAGGCGCAATTCGATCGAGATACCGGCTGATCACGCTGGTATCCGGCAGGATGAATCCATCGTGGTCCAGAACGGGGACCTTCCCCAGCGGACTGATGGCGCGAAACTCGGGGGATTCGTCGGCAGGAAAAGTCGGTATGTTTTCGTATTCAAGTTCTTTGTAGTCGAGCACCAGCAACACTTTGCGGGCAAACGGTGAGAGAGGCATGCCATATAGCTTAATCATTGTCTTTCCTTTTGTCGGTCACGGTTACTTGTGAAATTAACTAGGCTGTCAATATGTTATCCTTCCAAGGATTTATCTCGACAGTGTCAGTTCAAGCAGGGTCGCCTGCATTGGCTAACCCAGCGCATCAAACATGTTATAACAATCCAAATGCCGACATCAAACTGCGAGTGCTCAACATCAGCGTGATCAAAAGTACTGCTGCACCGAGAACGTTCTGCAGCGAATTGTTACGATAATCACCCAATTTTTCAGTATTCATTAGCCATAATAAAAATACAGTAACGACCGGCAGTAGGATGCCATTCGCAATTTGGGCGAACAAGATTATATTGATAGGGCGATATCCAAGACTAGAAACAATAACACCAATAATTAATATGCTCGCCCAGATCGATTTAAACTGAATCGAATCTAGCTTCTTATTTAGATCCATAATTCCACTCAATGCATATGCGGCAGCTAACGGTGCTGTAACAGCAGAAGATATACCAGCAGCAAATAGACCACTAGCCATCAAGGTTTTCGCCATGTCACCGGCAATGGGCTGCAGTGCAGGGGCCAAATCAGCGACGCTTGTTGGCACAAATGGCTTTCCAAAAAAGGCAGTAGCTGCGGTAGATACGATAGCGATAGAAATAAGACCGCCGAGCGGAATGGAAAACAATAAGTCCTTGCGGGCCTCGGGCAATTGATCTGCTGATTGCCATTTTTGACTCGCACTCGCTGAATGCATAAACAGATTATAGGGAACGACCGTTGTTCCAATCAGTGCGATTACCGTTAGGCTCGCACCCCCAGGGATCCTTGGAACCAGTAAACCTGAAAACAACTGTGAGAAATCGGGCCTCGCAATCACCATTGTCAGTAAAAAGGCGATACTCATAAAAACCACCAAAACAATGAGAGCCTTTTCTATCACTTTGTAGCTGCCGGTCCACAACAACAAGAATGCGATTGCGCCAATAATCAACGGCCACAAAACGGCTGACTCCATTCCAAACATACTGTCGAATTCTATTAAACTGGCCAGCCCCAGACTCGCACCGGATATGTTACCGCTTTGATAGGCACCGTTGCCAACGACTATTGCACTGACGACCAATACGATAGCAGCCGCTCTTAAAACCGGCTGCTTAAACGTACTTCGAATATTTTCGCCCAAGCCCTGCTGAGTCACGACGCCAAGCCGAGCGGCCATTTCCTGTAAAATAATGGTAGCGATGATGGCAAACAAAAGTGCCCAGAGTAAACTGAAGCCGTAATTTGCTCCTGCCAACGATGCCGTAATTACTGTTCCTGGACCAATAAAGGCGGCGGTTACTAAAACGGCTGGACCAATTTTTGGAATCTTCATCAGAGTCAATTGCCTTATTATTGTTAAAAATTATCTGGTGCACAATACAGGTTCGCTGTTGCGGCGAGTGCTTGCGCCGCCTCAAAAATACCCACTCAGCGACTACTCATAGATATTGCCACCTTAGGTGGTGCCGCAGGTCTGTTGGACCCTAGGCTAAAAGCATAATCAAATTAACTCGGGCCTGTTCTGCCGGAGCATTTTCTCTGAACTTAAGAGACAGGTAGATACTCCGCTGAACTTCGATCGGTGAAAATATACTGCTCATCGTAAAATAACCGAACCAAGCGATTTGATCATACAATGTAATAACGCGACGTGGCCATCTAGTTACAATCCTTTCGATTTATTTCGAAATTTTTCGCTCAAATTCCATACTAATCAGTGTCGTACACACTATAGCGCGACCACGTTGATTTCTGTAAGCATGTAACATATATATACAAGTAAGCGAAATTACGGACATTCGTTTTAACACTTAACTCTTAATGAATCCTATTTACTCGCGCACGAAAAAATCGAGGTCAATGAGATCTCTATTCGAATAAGAATAAAAATCACATAAGATATACCTCACAAACTAGAATAGTTAAGTATCATAACTATTAGCGAACAATGCAAAGGGCTACACATTTTATGACTAAACTCACCTGTCTATTGTCGGGAATGAAAAGGCTTTGTATTTTATTTTTACTGCTGGGCTTCACTACAAATTTTTCGATCGCCGAACAAAATAGCGGAGAATTTGAAGACATTAGCGAAAACTCTCTTGTTGGTAGATTGTGGCTTCCCGATTCACTTAATTCTAACCCAGCTATTCTTCTATTGGGCGGTTCGGGAGGAGGATATGAAAACCAAGATGCCCAATGGCTTTCTGCAGCTGGTTTCGTTGTGTTTAATGTCCGATATTTTGGGGGACAAGGACTACCTGCCAATTTGGTAAAAATACCCATCGAGTATTTCAACACAGCGATCCACTGGCTGAATAATCATCCGTCGGTGACACCCGGAAAAACCGGAGTATTTGGCCATTCCAGAGGAACGGAAGCTGCGATATTGACGTCACACTATAATCCCTTAGTCGAAGCGGTAGTCTTACGCTCTCCTAGTGCAGTGGTTTGGTCTGGCCCCGGTTGGCAAGGTTACAACGAGTCGGCCTGGACATGGAAAAACACCCCTCTTCCGTTTCTAAATATGGGCATACGGGACGGAGCAGTGTGGTTATCAAAGATACTATTAGAAAAAAAACTGATTAAAACCAGGCCCATGTTCGAAAACGCCTTGCACGACCTGGACTCTATTGATCAAACTCGGCTACCCGTCGACGAAATAGACGCTCATCTTTTATTGATTTCAGGCTCTGACGACCAACAATGGCCAAGCGCCCCTATGGCAGACATTCTTGTAAACACTGTAAAAGATTCAAACTCTACATTTAGTGTCAACAATGTCGTATTTGAAAATGCCGGCCATCGACCAGGATATTTGTCGCAGCCAGATGATACGTTTGCGAATGGTGGGACAGTTGAGGGGAATGTCATCGCCCACAAACAAACGAAAATATTAGTTAAAGAATTTTTTGACAACAAACTAAGATAAAAACATACATTGTCCGGAGGTTTATTGCCTTCGCGAGGGAAATCATCTGGACGGAGATAGAATTCGCGCGATCGTTATGTAGTTTTCGTTTTTTCGAAGTTAAGTATTTCTTCGAAACCAAGCGTCCGAGGTAACAGGCAATAGGCGTCAAGCAATACAGTTATCGCAGCTCTAGCGACTTGACACTTTCTGACGGTATTCTTGTGGGGCATATCCCGTCATCCGTTTGAAACTGCGATCAAAGGCACTCGTCTCGGAGAATCCAAGATGGAGCGCAATTTCAATAATGGAGGAATCAGATTCAATTAAGGCACTTTTCGCCATCTCCTGTATGACATTCTGTTTTATTTGACGAAAACTTGTTCCCAATTCCGTTAAGTGTCGGGTCATCGAACGTTTTGATAACAGTACATGGCGTGCGGCATATTCAGCATTACAATTGACTGTACTTAAGGTGGTGGCAATAAACGAACGCAATTGGCTAACCAAATAGTGATGCCTCTGGGCATTGTCGATAATACTTTGCACTTGTTCTCTGAGAGAGGACAATAGCAGAGGATTGGATTCACTGATTGGCGTATCCAGAATTTTAGTCTCAATAGTAAAACTGGTCACGGCTTGTTCAAAAGAAACATGATCACCAAACAGTTCTTTGTGAATGTCAGTATTCGCTGGTTCTAAATGTGAAAAACTGACTTTTCGTGGACACCACTGCCGGCCAGTATGCATCCGAATAAAGTGGGTGAGCAAGGCGAGCGTATACTCGTTATCGTGGCGACTATCCGCAACCGTCGGTAAAAGTATTCGGTATTCTAACTGACTGGTTACCGGCCCCTCAATAAATTTAAATCCCATGCAATTGCAAAATAACAAGCCAAATTGTTGCAGTGATTGAAAATGTTCCCGCAAGGTTTCGGAGTGACGTATGAAAACACCCACTGTGCCAAAAGCATCATTAGGTGTTTGTTTCGCTAGGTTCAGGCCAAAATCCGGATCACCGAGTCGCAACGCGGCCCAGTTAAGCAATGTTAAGTACTGGGGTAAATTCAAGTTATACAAGGCACTTATCCGCGAGTCGGTCGGCAGCGAAACGGACTCGAGAACTTCTGCGAGGGAAATACCGCCGTTGGCTAACAAATACTCTGCCAACCAACGAGTAAGCACAGAAGTGGTGTGGGCCTTTAGTCTCATTTTTCTATTTCCAAATCTCTAAATACAAATTCCCAATCCATTGTTTCCAAACCCGTGTATTCAAAGCTGTCTATTCAAAGCCGTGCTTTCAAAGCCGTGTATTCAAACCAGTGCTTCCAATCCATTTTTCCAAAACATCGTATTCAAACCAGCGCCTGTATTGCAGATTCTAAATTCTGCCCGAGTAGCCTCAGCCTCATCAGATTGGCCTAAAGTGTCAACCCGTTGGCGTAAAAAGTCAATCGCTCGACGCTGTCGTCCCATATATTAGCTCCTCTGGCACGCGTCCACTTCCACGAACCAACGTAGGTAAAAACTGATGATTGAATACGACGAGCTGTTTACCGCCACCAGCAACAAAATACCAAACTCAAATCGATTGCTGGAACGTGCTAAGGACAAACTCCTTTCGTCCATGGTTACCGGCCCCTATCGATTTCCTGCAAATGTCATATTTGTAGACCACGCTAAGGGTTCGAAAATATGGGATGTCGACGGCAATGAATATCTGGATATGACGATGGGATACGGCCCGCTCATCCTTGGTCATGCCCCGGACGTGACCGTAGACGCGGTCCAAAAAGCGGTATGCAATGGCACTACCTATGCCATTGCTAACGAGCACGAAGTTTTGATGGCTGAAGAAATGTGTGAAGCCATTCCCTGTGCCGAAAGAGTTGCATTTTGCAACTCGGGCACCGAAGCCACCATGATGGCGATTAAAATCGCCCGCGCCACAACGGGACGGTCGACAATCGCCACATTCGAAGGCGGTTATCACGGCGTGCATGACTATGCGCTTGTCGGCAGCCCCATCTCATCCGGTACCGGTCCGGCTCACGCCCCCGAGGCAAGTACTGACTGCAACGGCATTCCAGAAAACATCACAGAAAACATTCTAAAACTTGCCTATAACTGTGATGAAAGTATCGAACGTATTCGGCAATTTAAAGATGACCTGGCAGTTGTCATCATCGAGCCAGTGCCCAGCGGTTACCCGGTCAACATGCAGAGATTTCTGCAACAGTTAAGAGAAGTCACCAGCGAGTGCGGCATATTATTAATGTTTGATGAAGTCATCTCCGGATTTCGCTGTGGCTACGGTGGCGGGCAGGAAAAATATGACATTCTTCCGGACCTGGCCACTTATGGAAAAATCATGGGTGGTGGGTTTCCCGCCGGAGCCGTGGCAGGTTCTGCCGCAGCGATGAGCTCCTATATTTCTTCCGGAGAGATTGCACAAGACGCCAACGAACGAAAAGTTTTCGCCGTCGGTACGTTCAGCGGAAACCCGATCACAATGCAGGCGGGCGCGGCGGTATTAAAATTTTTGCGAGACAACCCGGACAGTTACCGCAAGATGGACGAGCTTACCGCCTGGGCCAAACAGGAACTAAACCAGTGGGCCGAAGATAACGGTATCGCAGCAAATATGATCGGAGAAAATTCCTGGTTTATACCCTACCTCGGAGATAAACCGTTCACCCATTACCGCGATGGCAAAGATAACGCCCATACGCTCCGAAACGTGGTTTACAGCAACTATATGCGCCACTATGGCGTTTACATACCGGATCTCCACACGATCTTTTTCTCAACCGCACACGACCAGGCAGATGCTGAAAAATTTGTAGAGACCAGTAAAAAGGTATTATTGATCATGAAGGAACAAGACATGTTTTAGTGTACGCAATGAAGCCTTTGCCAACGCGCAAGCCATAATCAGACAGCTATGGAAGAGTGTTAGTAAAGGCTAGGAGAACTCAGGAATCACGCATTGTTAAGTGTGAGTCGACAAACAAAAACCTCTTTAAGGGAAACCACTATACCTCACCATAGAATCTAGCGCGGGCTAACTCGTCACTGGGGGATTCCGGTCCCAGACCAACCACATCCGGCATTCGGCTTGGGTCCTTCATGATTCGACTCATTGCCTTACTGCGGCGGCTATCAGCCTCTGCTCCAAGGCTGAGAAAGACTTCCGTCATCCATTGCTCGATACGATGGATCGCGCCAAAATAGCTATCGTGCTGTACCGCGTATTCATGACCGGCAGCTGCCCAGTCATCGCCGGCCAATAAATGTTCGGCCAAAACGCGTGCGTCTCTCAACCCCAACGACATGCCGCAGCCCCAGATGGGATCACTCGTAGCCGCCGCGTCGCCAATCAAGGCAATATTGTTTTTAAACGGATGATCCACCCAGTTAGGTGCTGATTCGAAAGTCGCCAACGGTCCGTTGATGGAAATATTACGATACCATTCTTCCGGCATTCCCGCTCCGGTGCACGCAGAGAGAAAGTCGGGGACTTTTTTTGAACCACTTAAGGCAACGGATGATTCGCTGATATTTTGTGCAAAATAGGTACGGTACTGGTTATTTCCGATGGGAAAGGTCGACGTCATCTGTCCTCTTGCCGAATCGACAATGAAATGTGCCGAGTCTTCTTTAAGATCGAGTCCCTCTATAAGAAGACCTGAAAAATACATTGAACTATGGTCGGATTCAGAACCAAAACCGCCCCACTGTCGGACATTACTCTGGCGACCATCGGCACCGACGACAAGACGGCCCTCGTAGTTGACCTCTCGACTTCCAACACTTACTGTAACTGTTAACTGCCCATGATTTTGAACATTCGTAACCTTCGCAGCTGTTTTAACCTCAGCACCAGCCTTCGATGCAGCGTTCAATAACGCTTCCTGCATTTCTGGATGATAGAAACCCATGGCGGCGTTACCACTGGCGCTGGATGAAGGAAGATCACGGCAACTAATTAGTTGTCCTTCGTTTGTGTACTTACTCCAGCCACTGACTTCTGTGCCACAACTGTCTAACAGCAGTGAATGTATATCCAACAATTTTGCCTCGGCAACACCCCAAGGCATGAGCACCTCACCCCTGACTCGATCGCGAAATTCGGCTGCCCGCTCGAGTATCAATACCGAGCGTCCATTCCTGGCCATGGTAATCCCCAGTGCGGAACCGGCGAGACCGCCGCCTACAATTATAAGATCGTAAATCAATGCTCTATCCTTTTTTTTCTTGGTTCAGTTAGGGCTAGATTCAAAGTGGTCGCGACGAAACCAATAGACACGCAGGAATGATGCTAACTAGTGCCTATCCATAAACTAACAAGCTCAGTCATTGCGAGCGTTAGCGCGGCAATCTCATCCAGCATTGGC
>CAJVZD010000045.1 GCA_913019905.1 uncultured Cellvibrionales bacterium | reverse complement strand
AGATGCTATCGATGAGGCCATGAAGGAAAATGGCAAAGTGATTGTTACCGGATGCATGGGAAAAGGAATAGATGCAGCCACTATCAAGGCGGCTAATCCGGATGTGCTCAGCGTGAGTGGGCCGGCGGATTACGATAGTGTTTTAAGCGCAGTTCATCAATTTGTTCCCTCCAGTGTTCAAGAACTTACGCAAGACAAAGTTCCAGCTGGGCACAATCCACATATCGACTTAATGCCCCCACAAGGTATTAAATTAACACCACAGCATTATGCCTATCTAAAAATATCAGAGGGCTGCAACCACCGCTGCACTTTTTGCATAATACCTGATATGCGCGGAGACCTCGTAAGCAGACCCATTGAGGACGTTGTGGCTGAAGCAAAAACTCTGGCCAAATCGGGCGTTAGAGAGCTGTTAGTAATATCGCAAGATACCAGTGCTTATGGTGTAGACGTTAAATATAAATTAGGCTTTATTGAAGGACAGGCTTTAGAAACCCGAATGCAGGATCTTGCCGTTGCGCTGGGTGAATTGGGCATTTGGGTGCGTTTACACTATGTCTATCCTTACCCGCATGTTGATAAAATCATACCTCTTATGGCGCAGGGGAAAATACTGCCCTACCTTGATATTCCTTTCCAGCATGCCAGCCCTAAAATTTTGAAGTTAATGAAACGTCCAGGTAACCAGGTCAAGGTTTTGGAGCGTATCAAAGCATGGCGAGACATTTGTCCAGAACTCGTTATTCGCTCGACGTTTATTGTGGGTTTTCCCGGAGAAACTGAAGAAGATTTCCAGATGCTGCTGGATTGGCTTGAGGAAGCTCAACTGGATCGAGTGGGATGCTTTAAATATTCTCCTGTTGAAGGCGCTAAAGCCAATGCTCTCCCCGACCACGTTCCCGAAGAGATCCAACAGATACGCTGGGAACGCTTTATGGAAACCCAGCAAATAATATCCGCTCGACGATTGCAGGCTCGGATCGGTTCCGAAATGGAAATACTTATCGACGAGGTCGACGAAAATGGCGCTATTGGCCGTAGTTATGCCGACGCACCGGAGATTGACGGCAAGGTATATTTAGACGGTTTTACCGACACTTTTCCTGGCGACGCCATACTCGTCACTATTGTTAACGCTGACAATTATGACCTGTGGGCGGAACCTGTTTATGAAGATGAACTCACTGACAATGATTAACTCGACGACCGCCGTTGGGAAAAAATGAATTTAATCCTATTTAGTGACCAGGATCGTATTGACGTCGATAAAGTTGTACTTCGCGATGAACGATTCCGACAGATTACTAAGGTACATCGATCTAGTACCAACGACAGCGTTCGCATAGGGGAATTAAACGGGCTCATGGGTGAGGGTACCATCCGTCGCATTAACCTTGATTCCGTAGAGATTGAAGTTGACCTAAAGCAATCCCCTCCTGACAAGCTCCCGCTCACTATCATTTTGTCGTTGCCGCGACCAAAAATGATCCGTCGTATATTCAGATCTATTGCAGAATTTGGAGTACAGGAACTGATTGTAATCAACAGCTATAAAGTTGAAAAAAGTTTCTGGCAGAGCCCTGCACTGGAGGAAAAAAATGTTCAGCAATACTTAATTAATGGCTTACAACAAAGTAAAGATACAATACTTCCCAAAGTTAGTTTTAAGAAACTATTCAAACCTTTTGTAGAAGACGAGCTGCCCGCCATCATTCACAACAGTAAAGCCCTTATCGCTCACCCCGGCATTGGGCGGGCCTGCCCACATCAATTAAATGAAGCTATTACGCTAGCCATTGGACCCGAAGGAGGTTTTACCGACTATGAAGCCGGAAAACTTGTCGATGCAGGCTTTGATGGTATTCATCTAGGCCCACGTATTTTGCGCGTAGAAAACGCAGTGAGTGCCTTAATCTCAAAACTTTATTAAAGTGCTAAAACAGCACTGCCGTTAATCGCTAGGCCATCGATAAAAAAACGATTAATAACCTCGTTTATCGTTCCGTCACCGCCGACGGCAATAATAGTTGCGAGTCCTCCTTTTAGCGCGGCGCGAGCCAACTCTGTAGCATGTTCCGGTCTCTCGCTAAAACGCACTTCACTACTCCCCAGTTTTTCTTGGAGTTTCTTACGGAACTGGCCTCGATTGTCTTGACGTTTTACCGCCACGGGACTATGGATTTACGATGGCGCAAATACTCATTGACTGTCTTCACTGACAGGTTCAAATTGTTGTTCGCACCGCCTTATTTGTTGGGATTTCTCCATTTCACTCCATCCCAATTCTTGTCCCATAATATCCGCAGCCTTAGCAAGTGCCAAAACACCAGGATGCCCCAGTGTTCCGAGACCGGTTCGGCGAAAAACAGCATCATCAAGGTTTATTGCCATTTCTTCGATAACGGCACGTTTTATTTGCGCGCCAATTTCTGGAGTCGTTGTACTTAACGGTTTCGCTAAGCCAGGATCACTTTCCACATATTGCATCAACTCATCAATACGCGAACCATAACTCTGGCACAAATACGCAATCGTGTGGTTATCGAACTGACGATAGTGTGCCTGTTGAGCTTTCACGAAAGGCCTAAATGCCCCAGTATCGCCACCCCATACGGTATTGGTATCGGTTGAACTCGCAGACACAACCAAATTATTTTTCCCTACCACCTTATCAACAATCTGCTCTGCTACGTGTCGGGATGTCGTCCATTTTCCGCCCAGAGCAGATAGTAAGCCTTGCAGGCCGTCTATTTCCTGATGGTCCATTACTTCCGATGCACGACTAGCGTCATAGGTATTTTCGTTATCCTCGCTATCAGCGGTAGAGTCGACTAGCGGACGTATACCTGCATAGAAATGAACAACATCTTTGCGAGCGAGTTGAAGAGACGGTAGCTCCTCATTGACTAGTTGTAAGAAATCCTCGATATCTTTTTCGGACACACCCACGTCGTCATTGTTTCCTCCAAAATAAGTATCCGTCGTTCCAATAATGGAGTGACCGCGCCACGGTAGGATAAAGAAATGCCCACCTCCACGAGTTGCCATACCGATTGCATGCGGCGAGCTCAATTGCCGCGTAATCAGATGAATTCCCTTTGCACCGACAAGCTTGGTGAAGGGTTTGTGGCCTTCGATCAAGTCGAGTAAATCGATAGCCCAGGGGCCGGCAGCATTAATTGTCATTGTCGCGCTGATAGCGAAGGTTTTCGATTGATTTTCGGAATTGAGATCAGTAACCGTTACTCCCGTGATCACATCACCTTCACGTAAAAACCCGGTCACCTGTGCGTAATTGGCAACCATCCCATCATGGGCCACCGCATCTTGCAGGCATTCAAAGGCAAGCCGCTCCGGCGCAAACGTCTGACAATCATAATAAACATGCGCTCCCGTCATTCCCTCTCGCCTAAGCGCAGGCTCCCGCGCCATTGCCTCCTTTACATTAAGCGTTTTGTGAGAAGGAATTTTTTTGTCGGGATCATCGACTCGATTGCGATCCCAGGCAATCCAGTCATAAAGTCTGAGCGCGACAGACATCATTAACTTGCCTTTTAAGCCGTGAGAATAATTAGGCATGATCATGGGAAGAGGATCTACCATATGCGGCGCAATATTTTCCCAAATACGCCGTTCCTTCAAAGATTCGCGCACCAGACCAACGTCGCCTTTTGCCAAGTATCGCAAACCTCCGTGTACGAGTTTGGAAGACGCCGAGCTCGTACCATGGGAGAAATCTTTCTTTTCCACCAGTGCAACTTTCAAACCTCTTAACGCCGCATCTCTAGCGATACAAACACCACTTATCCCTCCACCGATGATTAGCAGGTCGTGTTGCCGATCTGCCATAGCTTCTAGATCGCGGGTCATTATCGGCTTACAATTTATTACTGGCATTACGCATCCGTCTCGTAAATTCTCACACTGTTGAGTTTTCCAAAAAACACTTTCCTACTAAAAACATCTAACAAATCCAGTGCATTATAGTCTTTTGAACGTTTCTGATAAAAGCCCGCCTTAATGAATACGCCGATTTTCAGAGAGTATCAGTCATCACAGAGCTACATTTCACAGCCCCGAGAGCGCTGAGGTTGTCGCACCCTGTACAAATCTGGATTCTATGTCGGCGTTCTCGAAAAGTTAGTATTCTTCAACTGTATTTTCAAATGTGAAACCGCTCTTCGACATCACCAAACGGTGACGATGGCCATCAACTTCAGCGTTCCAGTCTTCGTATCCGGCATCACCGTGCCAAAGAGCTACGCGGTTGCCATTGTCGGCTTTCACAACACGAGTAGAATAAACCGTAGGCTCGCGAGACTGGAAATGAGAAATAGCTTCACTGGCAGGGCTATAGCTCGATAAGTGATGTAAGGTTAGCCAAGTGGGAGGAACAAGGTCAAACTCTCCGGCAGCATGCTTAATCAATGCGTCTGCGGGCCTTAACCACGCATGATCCTTGATTTCGCCGTCGTCGATACTAATCACATGGTCATTTTCTACGTGGGCAGCAAAAAACCAAGTCGCAAAACGTTTCTGAGGGCCGGGCGGAGGAGTCCAATGGGAAAGCCATACAAACTTGTCTGCGCTCACATCGACGCCTGCTTCTTCCTGAGTTTCGCGAACGGCCGCAACGCGCGCCGCGGCTTTTAGATCAGTACCATCTCCGTAGTCTTCCGCGTCGATCTTTCCGCCTGGGAAAACCCACATACCACCAAACGTTATCTTTGAATTCTTGCGCAACATCAACACTTCAACGCCATCGTCACCATCACGTAACAGAACAACGGTGGCTGCAGGTATCGGTACCGAAACACCCTCGTCCGATTCACTACGTAGACCGATTTTTCCATACATGTCATTTTTGTGTTGCTTGCCATTATTGTTATCGGCGCCTTGGTCGCTCATTGACTATCACTCCTTAAATTATTGATATGCGGGAAGCCTCACTAGAATGTAAATATTCATCAAAGAGCAATATTTACCAAACGTCAGCAAGTGACTCGGCCTTAGCTGTGATTTCCTGTTACTGGTCGTCTAAAACCCACTGTTTCGGATGTATATATTGAAAACAATTATCATTCATCCTACTCTCACAACCAACACTTTTTAAACACCGTTTAAATCAGAATTTTTATGTCCGGGATATGCAAACCACCCTTTGACCCAAGCGAATTGCCCAGACAGCCGTATTTCTTGGAGATTGCTTCTCCAGCCATCGACCGCAGTGACCACCCTGAAATGTTGATTTTCAAGCGATTAATTAAGTAAAGTATTCGGCAGTCAAATAACGTCCCGAGCGCGACGTCATCGCATCCTACTACAGGCAAAAAATTGATAGAATTTGCAATCGGCTCAGATTGGCGCTTTCCCTGAGTGAAATCCCTCAAATATCACCCTTTAACCACCTATTCGCCCCAATTTGTTGACAACTTTTGATCAATTACTTTCTGTTCGCTTCAAAGTTCTCTATAATACGCCGCCACACTTCCCCGTGCCATTAGATATTCCAACTGGCGCCTGCTACCGAGATTCTTATGCCGTCCCCCGCCATTACCAGCTTTACCGAACTGGCCTTATCCGCCCCCGTCCAGAAAGCCATTGCAGCCGTTGGTTATGAACAGCCATCTCCTATTCAAGCAGC
The DNA here is from genome assembly GCA_913019905.1 of uncultured Cellvibrionales bacterium. Lineage (GTDB taxonomy): Bacteria > Pseudomonadota > Gammaproteobacteria > Pseudomonadales > Dasaniaceae > Oceanicoccus. The sequence goes on along the minus strand of CAJVZD010000045.1, from coordinate 32,838 downwards.
CAGTATTCCTCACATTCTCAACGGCGATGATTTACTGGGCGTCGCGCAAACGGGTACCGGGAAAACAGCAGCCTTTGCCCTGCCTTTACTTAGCAATATTGATCTCAGTAAAAAAACACCTCAGGTTTTGGTACTGGCACCGACCCGCGAATTAGCGATTCAGGTTGCAGAAGCGTTTCAAACCTATGCCAGTAAAATGAAAGGTTTCCATGTACTGCCTATTTACGGCGGGCAAGATATGAGTGGGCAGCTCAGGCAGTTGAGCCGAGGAGTACATGTCGTGGTCGGAACACCCGGACGCGTCATGGACCATATTCGTAGAAAAAGCCTCAATCTGGACGGATTGACCAGCCTTGTCCTCGACGAGGGCGATGAAATGTTAAGAATGGGCTTTATCGATGACGTCGAATGGATTCTCGAACATACGCCTACGACTCGCCAGGTCGCATTGTTTTCTGCGACCATGCCCAAACCCATTCGTAAAGTTGCAGACCGGTATCTAAAAAATCCGAAAGAAGTCAGTATTGTCAGCGATACTTCTACCGCGCCCAACATTGAACAACACTTCTTAATCGTCAACGGCTTTGACAGAAAGCTTGACGCTATCACCCGCATTTTAGAAGCTCAAGATTTCGATGCGATGATTATTTTTGTTCGCACCAAAACTGCAACCGCTGAGCTCGCCGAAAAACTTGAAGCGCGTGGGTATTCGGCATCGCCGTTAAACGGCGACATGAACCAAACACTTCGTGAACGCACAATTAATCGTCTCAAGAAGAAACAACTAGACATCATCGTGGCCACCGATGTTGCCGCTAGAGGAATTGACGTTGAGCGTGTCAGTCATGTACTTAACTTCGATATCCCCTATGATAGTGAAGCCTATGTCCACCGGATTGGACGTACCGGTCGCGCAGGAAGAGACGGCCAGGCGATTCTATTTGTCGCTCCGAGAGAAAGACGATTATTACAGTCAATTGAAAAAGCAACTCGTCAATCCATTAAAGAGATGGCAATGCCGAGCGGCAGCGAAGTATCCGGTAAACGGATCCAACAGTTCAAGCTGCAATTGACTGAAGTATTGGAAAATCAAAATCTCGATTTTATGTACAACATACTGTCTGAATACAGCAGTGAATCGGATCGTTCAGCCGAAGAGATTGCCTCCGCGCTAGCCTACTTGTTGCAAAAAGAGCGTCCACTGCAGGTAGAAGACGCCCCCCAACGAAGCCGTCAAAGAGATCGCAACGAACGAGACAAACCTGAGGGTCAGCAACGTGAGAGGCCAGGACGACGCCAGGACAGCAAGTCGGGTTCAAGAGAGAAAATAAGCGATGTACCCATGGCACGGTACCGCCTTGAAGTGGGTCGAAATGACGAGGTTAAACCGGGCGACATTGTCGGCGCGATCGCTAATGAAGCCGATATCGATAGCCAGCATATCGGCCACATAAAACTGCATGACGACCATAGTACGGTAGATTTGCCAGCAGGAATGCCAGACGACTTACTCAAGCATCTAAAGAAAGTTAAAATACGGAATCGGGCCATTAATATATCGGTCGATGGTAAAGCAGAATCTCGCCCTCGTCCGACAATCACGAGACAAAAAGACCGTAGCGACAAACCCAAAACAGCGAAGTCGAGTGCCGATAAAGCAAAAAGACGGAAGAAAGAAAGCTAAGTAACTTCAATCATTGTAAGTTGATCAAGCTGCTTAAGGAAAAGCAGCCGACCTCTTGAACATCTGCCTGATACAATCTTCCGGCAAGTAAATTTAAAATTCAACAATCTGCAACGATCACAAAAATAGAGAGTTCACCAAGTCTTACTCGCCTCTCATCCGCTCGTGTCCCAATATCGAAAAACACATGCTGCAGGGAAAGTCTTTTCCTGCCAAGCCATTAACGAAATTCATAGCTTATATCCATCTATTGTAACTCTGTAACGAAATAGTATAAGCAGAACATCAAATAAATCTGCTCCCGGCCGATATAGGGCTTAGAACTCTATCTACAAGGAGCAATCGCTATGCAGGTGCAATCTTCGACAATAGATTTTAGCAGCCAGCACATGCTGCGCAGATTCGAGCAACGGCGAAGTATATCCATTCAACAAGACTCTTCACCACGACCAATGGCCCAAGAACAAGCCACCCCCACAGAGATAACTCAGCCTCAACTTGCGACTCAGCAACCCAATACTGGACAAATCTTCACGGGACAAACCATTGCCAGACAAGCCATCACCAGACAAACACTAACACCGCCAATAAACTCTTTTTTTTCTTCGCGACAAAATTCAAACGTTAGTATGGCCAATCGGGCTACAATAGACTCTTACCTTGCAACTGGAATTAACCGTCATTCCGGCCCTGGTATTCACAATAGCATGGGATATTTGGATGGCACCGCAGCTCTAGACAGCCACTTGATGTTACGCAAAGCGTTGATCGAATACTTAACGGGAATAACATTTCACGCAACCAATATACAGACGAAACCAGCTCCGCAAAAAGAAACTGACAACGGCTCTTCACTCGATCAATCGAGCAGTAGCGATGTGGCCATAAATTCAAACGCGTTGACTTTTAGCGGGACGTTAATTAGTGAATATGAAATAAGCTCTGTGTCAATTGGCGCGCAAATTGTCGATGACCATGGCAAAACCATTGATGTTAAGTTAAGCGTGGTAATGGAACGTCACTATCGGGAATCAGAAGCCGACTTACGTTTACGGGCTAACCGACAAATGCAAGACCCGCTCGTAATCAACTTTAATGGGGAGGTCGTTGAGCTAGGCAGCAATACAGTCAACTTTGACATCAACAGTGATGGAGTTGTCGACCAGATAGCGACTTTTCGCTCCAACAGTGCCTATATTAGTCTCGATAAAAACGGTGACGGTACTATCAACAATGGGTCGGAGTTATTTGGAACACAGTCCGGAAATGGATTTTCCGACCTGAAAAATTATGATGACGACGGCAACGGATTTATTGACCAGGCAGATGCAGTATTTTCAAAACTTAAGGCGTTCAATCCCGAAACCGACTCGGCGGTTTCTTTGCAATCACTCGGTATCGCCGCGCTAGCCCTGGAGTCGACACTTTCTCCTTTTCGGCTGACCGACAATCAAAACAATACCTTGGGTCAAGTTCGCGCGACGGGATTCTATATCAATGAAGACGGTTCAGCCGATACATTGCAACAGATCGACCTTGTCGTATGATGTTTTAGAGGAAAAAAACTATGGCTCAAGAGCGAGCAATTTGAAGCTTCGATTATTGGCTAATACGGATACTTTGGAAAAGATACCTTCTGCTTTTCTCTCTAAGGGTATAAAACTATTGACGACAAACAATGCTGCCCCATTCTCTCGTAGCAATTTTTTTGCAGCGGTTAAAAAACGACTGGTTAAATCCCCGTCGACGTCGAAACCCTGGTGAAATGGCGGGTTACATAATACAACGTCAACTTTTTTCCGGAATCCTTCAGCACAGTCATCCAGAATCACCTCACCGCTAATTGCATACCGCTTAAAGTTTTCGCGGCAACATGTCACAGCCGTGACATTATTATCCGTAGCAATAAATTCAACGCCCACTGTCTGGCTCGCCATAACGGATAGGTATCCGTATCCGCAACCAAGATCAGCAATAACTTTCGGCCGACCGGCAAGATCATCGAGAAACAAAGAGAGATGCTCAATAAGAAAAGCACTACCTTTATCGATTTTATTCCAACCGAAAACTCCGGGTTTGGTCGCAAGTTTTATTGTTTCTGCATTACCACCCACTTCGGTAATATCTACAATTTGGTCATAATTTTTGTCATCTAACAGACTTCCCGTAGCGACCGGTTTTTGAAGACAGGCAATTCTCGCTGTCTTTCCCCCATTGTCTGTTGTTGGCTCATTATCAAACAGTGAAGCAGTTTTATTAATATAGGTTTTTATTCCTTCATTCTTATAGCCGGAAAGAAACAACCGTCCATTTTCCCTTAAACGTAAAAGAGCACCATTTATAATGTGATGCACAATAGCCTTTTCTTTTGATACCCGAAAAAACAACACGTCTAAGGGAGCTATATTGGAAAAATCGAAATCACTAATTTCTGCTCTTAACCCATGCGCCAGCAATTGAGTGTATACGTCATAACGGTTAGTAACCGCCAATAGATTATTCCGCGGGTGTATTTGACGGATTTCCTCAAACGAAATATTTTCGTCAACCACCCAGACTCCATCAAATGCCGTCAGGTCATTTAATTTCTCTCTGAGCAAGTCAAAGGCAATATCACTCATACGTTTTTAATTATCACTTCAAAAAATCCAAGAATGTCATGATGTTTCAAACCGAAGCTATTTCGTCAGTGCTTAAATTTCTATACTCGCCTGGACTTAAATTAGCGTCCAGAAAAATATCGCCTATTCTCTCTCGATGCAAACAATCGACTTTATTACCCATCGCCCCGAACATTCTTTTTACCTGATGGTATCGCCCCTCACTAATGGTCAGGCGAGCAGTATGCTCGTCCACGATTTCGATGTGAGCGGGTAAAGTGGGCCTTTTCTCATTTTCCAGATGAAACCCTTTCTCAAAACACACAATCGAGTCGGCGCTGATCGGGTCGGCGGTTTCCACCAGATAGGTTTTTTTGCAATCGCGGTGTGGTGAAGTTACACGATGTGACCACTGCCCATCGTCCGTAATTAAGACTAAACCGGTTGTATCCAAATCCAAACGTCCGGCAATATGCAATTGTTCGCAATTAGCAACCTCTAGTAACTCCAGCACAGTGAGGTGCTCTCTGTCTTTAGTCGCACACACATACCCTTTTGGCTTGTTCAACATTATGTAGCGCTTTCCAGCACCGCGCAGACCGTCACCATCGAGTTTTATACGTGTAGATATTTCAACTGAAAATTTGGGGTCGCGCTGCACCTGTCCTGCAACGTTGACACGACCGCTTCTTATCGCTTTTTTGGCGTCGTTACGAGATAGCTCCGTTACGGACGCGACATACTTATCGAGGCGCATAATCATTAAACCAGAAAATATGTCAAAAGAAAGACAACTGTGCTTCATCTGCACTGTTGAGCAACGGCTTTTCCAAGGGTACCCAGCCGGGGATGTTATTCAGCATGCCGTGAAGAATTACCGCTTGTTCTGGCGCAGCCACATTGTCAGGCGTATGAATAAATATCGACGGCTGAATACCCTGATCACGCCATTCACGGATTTTTTCCACCCAGGGCAAGAAGAACTGTTTATTTTGTTCGACATCTGAGCAGCCTATAAACCGTAATATCGGTTTTGTTGATGTGGCGATGGCGTGTACCGGCAGCTTTGGTTTTTTCTTGTGGGCATCTTTTTCTTGCGCAGTTAAAGCAGGTCGACTGAAAAGGGCTCGACTATCAAAACAAACTCTATCTATTTCGTTGTCGCGGAGCAATCGATTAAGAGCCTTCTCTTCCTCTTCGCGGTTAAAAAAATCCGTGTGCCTTACTTCAACGGCAAAGTGATAGTTTGACGGCAACTCTTGAATAAAGCGATCCAAATCACCCAACTGACCGGGTCCAAAGTTTTCGGGTAATTGAATCATAAAGGTACCACTATAATCACTTAGCGGCTCAAGACGGGTGAAAAACTCACTGAGTTCAACGCCGCAGTAGCGAAGATTATTTTCGTGGGTGACCGCTCTCGGGATCTTAAAACAAAACTGAAAACCAGGGGTTAACTGCTCTATCCAATCGCAAACTAATTCCCTGCCAGGCAGAGCGTAAAATGTGGTGTTGCCTTCCACACTGTCGAAAACCTGGGAATAATATTTTAGATTTAACTTATTGTTGGCGCTCTTCGGGAATAGACTGCCGGTCCAGCTTCGGTTGGACCACATCGGCAATCCAAGGAAAAAAGGTTTTTCGATTAATTCGAGAGAGTCACTTTTGTCTGCCAAATCCGCACCGGACATAGATAAGTCCTCCAACACTCCATTTCGCTTAGAATTAGGTGTGAATGCATCTGTCTCGGCGCTGCCAATATCACTGGAGGCGCCATCCGCATTTTTACTGTCAGTTTGATCTATTTTAGTGCTCTCTGGTCGCACGAAATTCTATCTCCGGCCAACGCTCTTCCATTAGCTGTAAGTTCACCCGGGACGGCGCAAGATAAGTCAGATGCCCGCCACCATCTACCGACAAGTTATCGGCAGCCTTCTTCCTAAACTCCTCTAGTTTTTTTGCGTCATCGCACTCAACCCAACGTGCCGTATAGACACTGACAGGTTCGTAAATCGCTTCAACGCGGTATTCATCTTTCAAGCGAAAGGCCACCACTTCGTACTGTAATTGACCCACCGCGCCGACGATCAGGCTTGAGTTACTTATCGGCATAAATACCTGAGTGGAACCCTCTTCAGAAAGCTGTTGCAATCCCTTTTGAAGCGCTTTCATTTTAAGGGGGTCATTTAGACGAATGAGACGAAACATTTCCGGAGCAAAATGCGGAATGCCAGTAAACTTCAAATCTTCGCCTTCGGTGAAAGTATCACCAATTTGAATTGTGCCGTGGTTGTGCAGGCCAATAATGTCGCCGGAGGTTGCCTCTTCGACGGCCTCTCGTTCGCCAGCCCTAAAGGTGACCGCGTCCGAAATTCTTACGTCTTTACCAATTCGCACGTTCTTCATTTTCATACCTTTTCGATAGGTACCTGAACATATGCGCATAAACGCAATCCTATCGCGGTGCTTGGGATCCATATTGGCCTGGATTTTGAAAATGAAACCGCTGAAATTATCCTCCTCTGCCGCAACCTCTCGACTGTGAGTCTCCCTTGGCAATGGCGATGGCGCCCATTCGACGAATCCATCCAACATTTCTCTCACACCAAAATTCGATAAAGCCGTACCAAAGAATACCGGTGTCAGGGTCCCCGCCAAATAAGCGTCTATCTCGAACTCGTGACTTGCGCCACGCACCAATTCAATTTCGTCGACAAAATCGTCATAATAGATTCCTAATAACGCTTTTGCTTCATCACTTTGCAAACCGCTTATTCGGATATCTTCCGATACAACATTACTCTGGCCATGCTTAAAGACGTGAATCACATCAGTGTAAAGATTGTATACGCCCTTAAATTCCTTACCCATACCGACAGGCCAGTTAATAGGCGCGCCCTGAATAGACAAAACCTGTTCGATTTCGTCCAACAAATCAATCGGATCACGGATGTCACGATCCATTTTGTTCACGAAACTCAATATGGGTGTTTTACGCAGTCGACAAACCTCCATCAGTTTGATGGTTCGAATTTCGACACCTTTGGCACCGTCGACCACCATTAATGCCGAATCGACAGCGGTTAACGTCCGGTATGTATCTTCTGAAAAATCTTCATGCCCAGGAGTATCTAACAAATTCACTGTTCGACCACCGTACGGAAACTGCATCACTGACGAGGTGACAGAAATACCCCGTTCCTTTTCCATAGTCATCCAGTCGGAAGTAGCATGGCGGTCAGATTTCTTTCCCTTTACGGTACCTGCAACCTGAATTAGCTGTCCCAACAGTAACAATTTTTCCGTAATCGTCGTTTTACCTGCATCGGGGTGAGAGATAATAGCAAACGTGCGTCTATTTTGGATTTCATTGAGCAATCTACTTTCTGACAAAACCTTTCTCCGAGAATGCGTATATGGCTGCTTACACGCTAAAGTTCCCACATTACCCTCTGTTATTGGGCAGTGAAAAAACCCGATATTCTGCACCTATATGAATGAAATGTCATTCGATAACAGAGAAATGGAACAATTACTTCCAATGCAATACGATGACATCGGTTTATTCGCCATTTTATTCATTCAGGCTCTTAACACCTGCAACTCGAGGTCGCCAAACGCAACAACGAGCTGCCTAAAGCAAACCATAGTCGACCCTGTAACCGCTTATCAGGCGCGGTTTACCACCTCACAGTGACTTTAGCTAGTAAACACCGAACAAAACGACGATGACCGGCCTTACCAAATTATTACACGGGACTGCCAACTTCCTCGCTGGCAACGATAATGACGTAAGTCTTTGAAAAAACAGCGTATATATTATTGATGGCAAACCGTTCGGTCAGTCTCCGCATACAACAAACGTATTTCTCAAAGTCCCATTAGGATTGCTGTGAACTGAGTCACATTATTTCGAAAAATTTATGGAGAATATTCAACTGTCACAGCTAATAAAATCGTCATGTAAGACCTTGATTTACAATGATTAAAATTTTTTTTGGTAGCGCCGTAACATCAGCGAATACGTATATTCCACTAGATAAACCTCGGTAATTACGGATTTTTTTCGTTCAAGAGTTGTCCTATAATTCAAGTATCAGGGTTTTCAGACATAGATTAAGTAATTTCGTAGCTGTAAAAGTAGTAAAGATCACGCTCCACCATCTCCATGCCAGGTCTCTCTAAAACATCTCCTTTCAGCCCCTCTATGAGGGGCTTTTTTTTGCGCCACCAGTCTCTATTAAAAACACCTCTGTTTTAGGAAAAGCACACTCGAAAGGCCGATGAGTAATTTTCGCAACGTCGCTTTATATACCACCGACAAAAGAATTGCAGGCTCCAAGCATTTATGCCGAATGCCGGATGAGTGCGGCGACGAAATCACTTTCTAAAAAACAGGTCGACGCAAGTCTGGTCAACATTCTGATATTTATTACAGGGTGGATGTTTCCTGCTAAGCTTAGACACATTACAGTTAATTAATAGTAATCCAAGCGTGCTATGCCAAAAACAATAACTCACAATCCCATTTTAATTCATCAGTTAACTCACTCAAGAAGGCAAAACGAATGGACTTTGATAATATCATTGAAAACGCGCCCGCACTGATCATTACCTATGGCACACAAATAGTCATCGCTATTGCCATTTTTGTGGTCGGTAAATGGTTAGCGAAAAAAATCTCTAACGCTATCGTCAGTGCCATGACGAAAAAGGACATTGATAAAACCATCAATAGCTTTGTTGGTAGTATTGCCAATACTGTTTTGCTGGCCTTCGTCATTATCGCGGCATTGGGACAACTAGGCATCCAGACAGCCTCATTCGTCGCAATTATAGGTGCTGCGGGTTTAGCAGTGGGGTTTGCGCTACAGGGGTCGCTGTCAAATTTTGCATCCGGTGTACTTCTTATTCTGTTTCGCCCGATTCGTTCCGGTGATTTTGTAGAAGCGGCCGGCCAGGCTGGTGTAATCAGTGAAGTAGGTATTTTCTCCACGATTATGAAAACCGGCGATAATAAAGTTATTATCATTCCCAATTCCAATATTATGGGCGGTAATATCACTAACTATTCTATGGAGTCTACTCGCCGCATTGACATGGTTGTAGGCATTGCCTATGACGCAGATCTTCGCAAAGCAAAAGAAGTGCTCGAAGACATTGTTTCCAAGGAAGACAGAATTCTGAAAGATCCAGCTGTCACCATAGCTGTTGCTGAATTGGCCGACTCTTCTGTCAATTTTGTCTTGCGGCCTTGGGTTAATTCTGGAGATTACTGGCCGACCAAATTCTCCCTTCTGGAAACGATAAAATTACGTTTCGACGAAGAAAATATTGGCATTCCATTCCCGCAACTAGACGTCCATTTGCAAAAAGACTAAGGAACCACAATGAGTAAATATTCGACAATTTTTGCCTGTTCAGCTATTTCGGCATTAACCATAGCAGGCAGCACTCAGCTTTATGCAGAGGAACAGGAAGAAACCAAAATATGGTCAGGAGATGTCGAACTCGGCTATGTCTCTATTTCGGGAAATTCTGAAGAAACATCAATAAAAGCTCGCAGTGACATAAATCGCGAAAAAGATATCTGGCTATACAATATTCATTTGGAAACACTAAACACCAAATCAGATGATCAACGATCAGCTGAAAAATACTTTCTAAGTAACCGCCTTGGAAGAGCGTTTACCAAAACTGATTACGCCTTTGCTTATGCGTCTTATGATGAAGATCACTTTAGCGGCTTTGATTATCAATCTACTGTGGCAGTTGGCTGGGGACGACGCCTGATTGACGAAGAGCTTATGCAATGGGATATAGAGGCCGGTCCAGGCTTTCGAACGAGTAAAGTCGACGACGACAGTAACGGTGAAGATTCTGACGAGGTAATTGTGCGGCTCTTTACAAAGTTCAACTGGGATTTTAGTAAAACCGCGGGCTTTATCCAATCAATCAATATTGAATCTGGTAGCGATAACACAATCACAAAATCTGACAGCGCGCTAAAAGTGCAAATTATTGGAGCCTTGGCTTTAAAGGTTTTTTATACGGTAAAATATACTGAAGAAGTTCCGCCAGGAACCAAACATGCGGATACTGAAATGGGAGTAACGCTCAACTACGGTTTTTAACTATTCGTTTCGGCGGTAGAATCTCAATCGGAAAATACAGAAACCTGGGCCAACCGTTTATGCGCCCAGGCTTCTTGATTGTTTTGTCAGGTACTTTCTCGAGGATTCCTCACCCGTTAGTCACTCACACCCCAAGAGTATACACTCGCACCATACCCCGGTGGGGTAATAGAGATTTTTAGTACTCCACTGCTCGGTTCATCATCCGCGACCAATGCAACACTAAAAGCCATCGGCCTGGTCGTATTTAACACCGTAAAAGACGCACCGCTAACCAGCTCACCATTGTCTGTTTCGACACTAACGGTAGTACCGTTTGGCAATGAATTGAGATTAGGGTCACCGACAATAAAAATCCCCAGATTAACCGAACCACCGGCAGCCGCTATATCTATTGTGCCTCCTGATGGCAGGCTAAATATTGTATTACTGCCATAAAAATCCGTAAACGTTAAATCAGGCTGAATGGCAGGCACGAGTTCTGGGCCAAAAAGACGAGTCGGCGATGGAACAGATTGCACGATCGTTACAGAATTGAATACATGCAATGTCGAACTACCCGAACATGTCGTCGTTGTATTTCCGTCACAGGCCGGACCGGTATATTGCCCATCGGCATTATCATGGCTACCGTTCACGTTAAAGTCGAAATACTGGATGTCGTCAAAAAGACCGTTTTCATTGTCATCCCGAAAAGCTTCCGCCAAGTCGTTATCGGACGGCACGAAATTGTCACCCGTATCGAATACACCGTTGGTATTTAAATCATCAAAGGACTCGGCACCAATGGTATAGCCCAGAATCTCTATACGCCCATCTTCGACAAACTCGGGCTGACAGCGCCATGTTACCGTACATGTACCGTTTTCAGTGGTACACGAAGACTCAACAACACCCCCTTCTGCAACAAATTGAACAGCTGTACCATCAGGAGGATTATTGTTGAATACATCACCTAGCAAAGCCGTTATAGTTGTGGTTCCACCCTGCACTCCAGACCAGCATTCAGGATTTATCACCGTAGATACGACCGAAAAATTATCTGAATCTGTAATGCCCGTCGCAACGGTCAAGCCGTCAGAAATCGTCGATATTCCCGAACTGGTTTCCGTGGCTATAACTCTTACAGAGGTTGGCACTGTTCCCGCTTGCACAGTTACGCGCACCTCACCATTGTTATCGGTAATCCCAAAGGTATTAGGTAAATTCAGCCCACCTATTTCGGTACTCAGAGTGAAATTAACTTCGGCGCCAACAACGGGCCCGCCCAACTGGCCTTCAACTCTAAAAGTAACAACAGAGGTCTCCTCACCACCGGTACCGGCCAGAAACATCTCTTGAGGTGTAACCGATACAAACTGTACCTGATTTACCGTATCCGAAGCGATATCGATAGCCACCGAAGCACTTAAACCCAAAGCAGACGCCGAAATGACGTCTACAGTACCATCAGGAGCTACGCCGCATCCTGCATCAGTAAAGGTAACCGTCGCACCTCCTGTTACGGTCGCTACCGTCGTATTATCAAATGTTGCCAAACCTTCGACGACGCATCCAGATGTGAACGTGACATCTACTGGATTATTTATTTCAGCCGTTTGTAAAACACCGTCTTGATTAGCAATGCTTACCGATACGGTTGTCTGCCCGCCTGCGGAAAGCGTGGCATCAACACCGATCCCCAAGGTCAAAACTTCTGCGACGAATTCATCGCCCGAACCACTACCTAAACTAACAACCTCTGGATCCACATTAATGGTAATACTCGCGCTTAGGTCATCGGTGGTAGCTGTTATTGTGTCTGCACCTACGCAACCACGAGCAAAATAGGTCACGTCAGCAGTTCCGGTTTCTGTTGTAATCACAGGTTGATCAAAGGCAGATAAATCCTGAATAACGCAACTTGAACTAAAACTAATAGTCGTTGAATCAGTGACTAATACACCATTGGTATCGACCACGCTGACGGAAATTACCGTGCTTCCTAATGGTTCAAGACTGGCATTACCCAAATCAGAGGCTAGCACTCCGGCTTCGAAGGTATCTCCCGCACTATTCCCTAGCTGTGGACCGGACGACCCAGAGCCGCCGCCTGTATCCGGTGTCCCAAGAATTTTATCCGAGCCTCCGCCACTGCCACAACCGACCAGAAATCCTAGCGCAACTGCTGGGAGCAGTTTTCCAATTGGGAGAAAAAAATTGTTTAACGTTAGCATATTACCTTCCCGAGTTCTCTGTGGTGTCTGTGAACAGTCTCAAATCGTAAAATTATTATTCAAAAAATAGTAGCCCAAATCCCAAAAAACCGACAAAACATGGCAACTAGATATCGCACTGAAACAATTTACCATCTTTGGCCCTAAAGGGAGAATAGTTCAAATGGAAAAATATTCAATAAAATCCTTCGTTTGCGGGAACTAATTCACAAATCTCTTTAATGACAGGCTATTTTTTCAGCGAAAACGAAAAAGGACCGCTACGGCGGTCCTTTTATACCGTATTTCCGGGTTTAGCTACAGAGGAGAACGACCTTTATTTGCAGCAATTCTCATACGAAGAGCATTAAGTTTAATAAATCCCTCTGCATCTTTTTGATCGTAAGCGCCTGCATCGTCCTCAAAGGTGGCAATATTTTCGTCAAACAACGTTTGATCTGACTGCCGGCCGACAACAGACACATTACCCTTATACAATTTCACACGGACCTTACCACTGACAAAATGTTGAGACTCATCAATAGCCGCCTGCAACATTCGCCGTTCCGGGGACCACCAGTAACCATTATAAATCAGGCTGGCATATTTCGGCATAAGCTCATCTTTTAAATGTGCCACTTCACGGTCGAGACAAATCGACTCAATAGCCCTGTGCGCGCGGAGCATAATCGTACCACCGGGGGTTTCGTAACAACCACGAGCTTTCATGCCGACATACCGGTTTTCGACTATGTCCAATCTGCCAATACCATTCTCTCCACCCACTTTATTTAAGTAAGTAAGAATTGATGCTGGAGAAAGTTCCTCGTCGTCAATAGCAACTATATCGCCGTTACGATAGGTAAGTTCGACATAGGCGGGCTCGCTGGGTGCGCTCTCTGGAGAAACAGACCAGCGCCACATATCTTCTTCAGCTTCCGACCAGGGATCTTCTAAAATCCCACCCTCATAAGAGATATGTAACAAGTTAGCATCCATTGAGTAGGGCGATTTCTTTTTGCTAGTTGAAAAATCAACAGGAATCTGACGATCTTCACAGTAGGCCATCAGCGTTTCACGAGAGGTTAAGTCCCACTCTCTCCACGGAGCGATGACTTTAATACCCGGCTTTAACGCGTAGGCACCAAGCTCAAAACGCACCTGATCATTCCCCTTACCCGTCGCACCATGGGAAATGGCATCGGCACCTGTTTCATTGGCAATTTCGATCAGGCGTTTAGCGATCAAAGGACGGGCAATGGAAGTACCTAACAGGTACTCACCCTCGTAGATAGTATTTGCGCGGAACATGGGGAAAACAAAATCGCGGACAAACTCTTCTCTTAGATCATCAATATAAATTTCTGTGATACCCAGTGCCTTGGCTTTGGCACGAGCGGGCTCTACTTCTTCACCCTGACCTATATCGGCGGTAAAAGTCACCACTTCGCAGTTATAGTTATCTTGTAACCAACGAACAATCACCGACGTATCAAGGCCGCCGGAATAAGCCAACACCACTTTATTTATATCTGACATAGTAAATCTCCACTCCTTATCGGTTCATTGCAAATGACCGGGTTTGCAAGGGCGGGTATTCTACTGGGGATTGCCACCAAAGGCCATTTAACGACCCAAGAAATATTGAAGCTCGGTTTTAAACATCACCTTCTCTCTCGAGTCGAATAGTCACTCGTCGATTATCTTTACGATTTTTTGCGGTTTTATTATTTTTAACTGGATAGAGCTCTCCGTGATAACGAGTACTGATCAGTTCTTCACTCACACCTTTTGCGACCAAATATTGAGTAACGGCTTCTGCTCGTTTTTTTGAAAGTTCCAAGTTTAACAGCCGCCGCCCCCTGTTATCAGTGTGCCCATCGATATAGAAGCTGATTTCGAGCGGATCTGTTTTGACGTAAAGCACGATTTTATCCAACTGGCTTTTGATACTCTTGGTCAACTCGGAACGAGCTGTAGTGAAATTTATGCGTGAGCGACTAATTTGATCAAAATTTACCGGCAGCAGGCTCGTCAAACACCCCTGGTATTCGCGATAGGCCTTTCGAAAGTGGACCGATGACATAAATACTTCGATTAGCTCTTTTTCTTCAAACCACGAGCTCTGCGCAAAAATGGGTGACCGACCGTCGTAAAGCTCATTCAGTAGCTTATAAGACTGATTTTTACCTAAAAAGATCGGCTTCGTATTAGCCATGACATTAACTCGCCCCATTTCCAGATTTGGCCTGCTTTCATCCCAAACAGGGCCATTCGACACGAGGTTCGCCTTGCCAGGCTTCATCATGCGCTTAACCGGCGCGAGATAAAATTTTTGTTCTTCTCCTGCGCGATTAGAAAAAACTGCATCGCCATACGCTGGTATAGGTTGCCACAAACGACATTCAAAGGGCGACAGTTCTAACCGCCACTCAGACTGATGTAATGTCGGGCCATAACTGACCGCACGCAAACAGGTACTCAATAAGGCGAACAATAGAAAGATACCCATTCGCAAAGTAACATTTAACATTATGACCTCAACTTTCATTAACATCTTTATCGACCGCCATTGAAAAAATAAAGCAGCCTCAGGTACAGTTATCGACCGTAAAGCTCGGACCTTTAACTATCACCATAACCTACTCGAGATTATCGCCGATGAAAAACCATCGCTACGCAAAAAATATTAAAGAATCGAGAGCAAAGCTTTATCACAGCACTGGTGAACGGATAATTTTCTATTTCTTACTTTCTTTTCGGCGAAAGTCGACTCTTGCAGCAATTTCTTGAGAACAACTTTAATAGTCATCCATTCATGGTATCAACTCGTTGTTTAATCCGGTAGCATTCGCTCAATCAATACCCCGAAAATCATCTCCTCACCCAGAGACGTTATCTGAATGACTTCATCGATCAATAAACTTCGTATTACCCGACCTGACGACTGGCATGTTCACCTTAGAGATGACCAGGCCCTAAGCCATACGGTGCCAGCTATGGCTAGATATTTTGGGCGCGCCATTGTTATGCCCAATTTAGTACCTCCTGTCAGCAATGCAGACCAGGCAATCGCGTATCGAGAAAGGATAATGGCTGCTCAGAAACATTGTCTGCGCCAGGTAGAGCCACTGATGGTAATATATCTCACTGACCTAACCACAGCAGAAGAGATCAAGCGCGCGAAACAAGCCGGTGTTATCGCCTGCAAACTTTATCCTGCTGGCGCAACAACTAATTCCGATTCAGGTGTTACCGACATACAGAAAATTTATCCAGCGCTGGAAGCCATGGAAAAAGAAGGCATGCTCTTTCTTTTACATGGAGAAGTAACAGATCAAGATATCGACATTTTCGATCGTGAGAAAATCTTCATTGATAGAACGCTAAAAATCCTCGAAAGAGACTTCCCCAATTTGCCTATGATTCTGGAACATATCACTACCAAAGATGCCGTCGACTTCGTATCCAGTGCGAATAAAAATATTGCAGCCACTATCACTGCCCATCACCTGCTTTTGAATCGTAATGACATGCTCGTTGGCGCGATCCGCCCTCACTACTACTGCCTACCCATTTTGAAGCGAAACAGCCATCAACAAGCATTGATTGAAGCGGCAATCAGTGGCAACCCCAAATTTTTCCTAGGAACAGACTCCGCTCCACACTCGCAAGAATCAAAGGAATCTAACTGTGGGTGTGCAGGTATATATACAGCCCACGCAGCTATTGAACTTTACGCCGAAGCGTTTGAACAAGCCGACGCTCTCGATATGCTAGAAGGCTTTTCCAGCCATTTTGGACCTGATTTTTACGGACTACCGCGTAATAATGATACTATCACTTTAAGAAAAGAAGCATGGCTCGTACCCAATACAGCCGAGTTAGGTAACAGTCATTTAGTCCCCTTATACGCGGGTGAATCACTCCAATGGCAAGTCTCTACAAATTAAGGATCAAATGTGATAGATCAAGGCGATGAAAGTAATGTGCATCCAATGGCGGAGAGATTTCGGGGCTTTTTACCGGTTGTCATCGACGTAGAAACGGGCGGTTTTAACTGCCAGACCGATGCAATATTAGAGATAGCGGCAACAACAATCACAATGAATAATGAAGGTCAGCTCTGCATAGACAAAACTTTCGATTATAATATCGAGCCATTTCCCGGCGCTAACCTGGAACCTGCAGCGCTCGAATTTACGGGTATTGACCCACATCACCCCTTTCGTGAAGCTGATCCTGAAGAAATGGCGTTTCCAGATTTACTGCAATCAATCCGCAAACAAGTCAAAACCCATGATTGTAATCGTGCCGTTTTAGTCGGACATAACGCCCATTTTGATCACGGCTTTGTTATGGCTGCTGTTGAACGGTGTCAAATAAAGCGTAATCCTTTTCACCCATTTTCCGTCTTTGACACAGCAACTTTGTCCGGTTTAGCTTTCGGACAAACAGTCCTCGCTAAAGCCTGCCAAACAGCTGAGATTGAATTCGATAATTCGAAAGCTCATTCGGCAGCCTACGATACGAAAAAGACCGCGGAGCTTTTTTGCTCGATCGTCAATAAATGGACAAACTTGGGTGGGTGGCCACTTTAAAAACCTGGGTTCTGCAAACTAAAATGAGATTTCGACTGTGCTAACTTTACAGCTTATTTTGCAGTTTTTGTCATCGATCACGACCGGGCTGCGCCTCGGAAAACGTAATTTTTCCGCACTACGTGCTCGATAAATTGGGCCCCAACTATAAGAATGGAATCGCTTAACCCAGCGCGCCTATGCGAAGCGCTGGGTTAAGCTAAGCTGCTAGTAATTACAAATTATCAGCATTCTCAGACAAATAAGCAGCAACACCGTCTGGAGTCGCTGTCATGCCACTGTCTCCTTTTTTCCAGCCCGCAGGACATACTTCACCGTGCTCCTGATGAAATTGTAGAGCTTCTATAACGCGAATAAATTCATCAAAATTACGACCTAAAGGTAAATCATTGACCGTCTGTGACCGCACAACACCTTCTTCGTCGATAATAAATGCTCCTCTGAAAGCCATTCCGCCTTCAGATTCAACATCATAAGCACGGCATATGTCGTGGCTAATATCAGCAGCCAAGGCATAACCGACAGGACCAATACCACCCGAATTAACCGGCGTATTCCGCCAGGCATTGTGAGAGAAGTGGGAGTCGATAGATACACCTATCACCTCAACACCTAACTCTTTAAATTTGGCCATGCGATGATCAACAGCCAAAAGCTCGGACGGACAAACAAAAGTAAAATCCAGCGGATAGAAAAAAACCAAGCCTATCTTGCCTTTGATCGTATTAGTGAGATTAAAGTCTTCTACAATTTCGCCATTTGCTAAAACAGCGTTACAAGTAAAATCCGGAGCGGGTTTGCCAACTAGTACACTCATTGTATCGAGCCTCCATAAACAGTGTGAAAGGGGATTTTTAAATATTGGAATTGCCGAAATCTATAGTGAAAATGAACCGACTTAGAGAAAACCGATCAACTAACTCCTAACATCGAATTTCAGTTTAAAACCAAATATTAACCGGGGATAGTACACATTCAAACACGGCAATCCTATCAGTATTTTTTAATCAAGTTAATAGCCACAGGCTATTGATCTTGCACCGGACAGATTAAACACTAACAGCAACACTAACAGTACAGCCCGCTCCGATCTTTGGATAAAGGTATCACCCTCAAACAAAAGCATTGAAATAGAGCTAGTGACACAGAACGTCTGCGATACAGGTCCTTTCCGAAATATGATTTGTAATGATTCGTTATTAAAAACAGCAGTATAGAAACTACTGCTTCCTTTACCTTATCAAAAAAATTGCCATACTGGGGCTCATATAACCTTCCTCCCACTATGAGGTCTTCCATGGACATCGGCCCAACGGCAACTTATAACAATATTTCGACCCGTTCCGTGCAACCCAAACGCGACGATTTAACACCTGAAGCCGGGCCCAAGCATAACTTGACGACGAACAAGCAAAACTCCAGCGCCGAAAGCTCCGCTAGTGCGAAAGAAACTCAATACCAACCCACCGACCGGGAACAACAACGAATCGAGACAAATGCAGCGATTTTACAAGCCCATCAAGACGCAAGTATAAGCTCAAGAAATGCCCCACTATCGCTATTATATAAAACAGCCCTGGAAGCATTAAGAGTGGAGCTGGAACCTATTTTAAAAGGCAAGTCAATTGAGGAGGTCAGCGAGAGCGGCCTGGATACCTCACCAGAAGCGACTGCCGAGAGAATCGTCAGTCTGTCGACTGGCTTTTTCTCGAGTTTCAAGGAACAAAATCCAGAATTGACGCCAACCGAACAAATAGAGCGCTTTACCGAGGTAATATCAACCGGGATAGACAGGGGGTTTACGGAAGCTCGAGACGTTCTCGGTGGCCTTAAAGTCTTGGAAGAAGGTGATATTGCAGATAATATCGACAAAACCTACCAATTGGTACAGGAGGGTCTTGCGGATTTTCGAGACAAACAGCTCAATTTGGCCAAGGCTGACGGTGACAATAGTGGCTCAGATAATGTCAACTTAGAATAAGCGGCCACGAAAACCCTTACATCGAATTTTCGAGCCACTTACACCAAATTACAACTACCGAAAATCTTCGATTAAAGAGCCTTCAACAAACCATAGACACCGATCGAATAAGCACGCTTCTCCTTGGCGCCCTTCATTGATGCTTCTTGCAAGAGCGCACCGATACCCAGATCACCGTCAACATAACGTGTATCACCGGTACCTGTGTCAAAACTAACCTGCTCTGTCTGGCCGAGATAATAAGCTAACTTATCACCTTTTTCGACACTAACGGAAACGGGAAAACTAATCAGTTGCAAGCCGGGCTCATTCACTGCCAGAACCGGGCTAGTCCAAATTACCACATAATTACCATTTTCAACCGGCCTAAGCACCTTTACAGAAATCGTTCCAGAACTTTGAAAATATGCTCCAACACCGGTTAACGAACCGCTGTTCGGTATAGAGTGCTGCAAATCGACAATTAATAGGGGCTGCTTATCCAAACTACTTCGTTGAGTCAATTCACCGCCAATATAATCCAGCAAGTGACTTTCGAGCATAAATTGTTTTAAACCGTCGATTTGAGCCTGTACAAACTGCCGAACTTGCCCTCGAACACTTGCAGACTCCTCAATCCGAGAATTTTTTTCCTCTCCTAATACTCCGATTATCCGGTTTAGCTCTGCGACGTCTTGCTGCAACAATTTCCTATCTGCCGATAAGCTACCAACTTCCGCAGTCATAGTTTTCAATTGTTGTTGCAAAGAAGCATTTTCATCCTGCATTTGTGTATTATTCGTCGAGGCCTGACAACCCCATAATAATACGGTGCAAGACGATAGCAGCAGCAATGATCTTAATCTCGAACTCAACATAAACATTCTCCTTATGACACTGATATCTTTCCAAGACCAAATGAGCTAAGGCACGGAAAGGGTATTTGCTTGCGACGCTGATTTTGCCGACGCAAATTTGTTTTTATTTTCTTGGCGATTAGTGACTAATGACAAAGCCGTGCGAATACACCTCCTTCCCGGCTAACAGAATATCAATATGATAACCACCTTCAGTAAAACCTTCAACGGCGCGATCAATGCTAAAGGGATAACTACCGCTATTACCCGTTAACACGATTGGCTTAGCCGCCATCTGCACAGACCGCCCTCCATCCCACAAAATAACCTGCATAACAGTTGCCGCTTGCTCAAAGCCTCTGTAATTTAAGACAAAATAAAGCGTTCTGTCTACGACAATATTCAGTGGCTGCACCGCATTTTCTTTGTCACTGGACGGACGACCACTTACGATTAGCGACTCAATGGTAGGCCGATTCTCCTCTAGCTCCATACGTATGCCAATCAACGTCTCGTCATTGGGAAAGGAAATCAATGCGGCTTGTAAAGTCGACTGCGCCAACTCAAAATTCTTTTCTAAAATAAGATCATTCAACAAACTAAAACCCGTGCTTTTTACTTGAGCAAGCCCTTCCAAAGCTACCAAATTTGAATCATCAATCGCTAACACTTCCTGATAACTGTGAGCAGCGCTCATTCCAGAACCAAACCAAACTTCCTGACTTTCGAATTCAGCGGCACTAGCCAACAATTGGTCGATTTTTTGATCCTCCGTCATTAGAGCTTGCAGCTCTCTTCTGAGAGACTGCAATATTTCATTATCGTCATCCACTCGTAAGCCATTATTCACAAAACCCATAGACTGGTCATACTTTTTCTGGTCTTTTGCCGTTTTGGCCAGCGCCGTAAACCGGCCAACTATTTTTTCAAGCCCCAACTTGGCACTTCTATTATTTGCATCTATCGCTAAAATTTTCCTGAAACCCTCTTCCGCATTGTCACCGGGGGGCGCAAGAAATTTGCCTTGATCGTAATTTTTCTCAGCTTCAACTCGCAATTTTTCTATACGAAAATCTCGTGAAAGACGGGTGTACAATGCAATATATTTCTTGTCTTTCTTCAGCTCCGGAAATAACGAAATAGCGGCTAAAAGCTCTCTTTGAGTATTTTTCAAATTCGCACTTTTAAGCTGCTTTTCCGCCGCAGCCAACGCTTTTTTCTTGAATCGATTGACACCGTTAACGGCCGTTTTTTGACTGCTATCAATTACTAAGATTTCACGATATACACCAATCAATTCTGGGATCTTCTTGCCGTCTTTTTTTACCAGCAAATTCAGATGTTCACTTTTTAACACTAAGTCGTCTAACTCGGAGGTAACCGAAACAGCTTCCGCCTGTTCAGCATTGTTCTCAACTGGCGACTGATCCGATAAAATCTCCTTTTCCTTAGTGTCGCCGTCCTTCAGACGCCCTTTTGCTGGACGACTGTTCGAAGCAGGCTGTTGCTCGACGACTTTGACGCTGTCGCCTACATTCGTTTCCTTGTTTTTAACGAGCTCAGCATTCTCTCCCTCATTAAGATTGTCTTGTTTAGTCAGTTCAGGTTCAGATACGGAAGAACCCGTTTGGCTCTGGAACCAAAATCCGCCTATTGCTAAAACCAATAATAAAGACACTCCGATAATCCAAGGCAACTTACTAGCGTTGTCGCCACGCCTTACGATATCTTCCCGAGGAATATGTAACGCCTCTTGCGGTTGCACATTAAAACTTTTGGGAGGAGCTAGAATCGTTCCAAGTTCGGAGGAATCCGACTCTGATATTTCAGAAGATGGTACGCTCCCAGAAAAGCTCTGGTCTGCCACAGAGACACTCGCGCTTTGTGCCAGACTTTCCGAAACTTCCTTGTCGTGGAGCGTCTTAGCTCGAATGTGCTCTTCTTCAAATTCTTCCTGGTGTGCCTCGACCCAGTCATCGATTGGACCAACGTCGAGGGAGTCTAAAACCGAGACGACTTCAGCGCCGGTCTGGATACGATCTTCAGGTAATTTGGCCATCATTCTTTCAATGATTGGCTGATAGACGCTCAGCTCTTCGGGTAACTGAGGAATCTCTTCGGTAATATGCTTTACACCAACGGCAAACATGGATTCGGCTCGAAAAGGGGGCTCCTTTATCAGTAAATAGTAAAATAATACGCCTAAACTATAAATATCGGACCGATTGTCAATGGCCAAGCCTTTCACTTGTTCGGGGCTCATATAATGAGGTGTACCGAGCGACATGCCAGATTGCGTCAACGAATGTCCGGTCTGAGTTTCGGAAGCGGACCCTTCAATGGCTCGTGCGATACCAAAGTCCATTAACACAGCGCGGCCGTCTTCGGTACGCACCATGATATTTTCCAATTTCACATCACGATGCACATAACCTTTTTGACCCGCATAATCTAGGGCCAAAGCAATATCACTGAGCAGTTGCAGTACTTGTTCCCCCGTTATAGAGTACAAATTCTGCTTGAGATCATGCCCGTCAATATACTCCATAGCCAAATAGTGGTGGCCATTTTGCACCCCCACATCGTGAACCGTAACAATATTAGGATGGACTAAGCGACTGTTAATCCTTGCCTCGCGGATAAACCGCTCTGTAAAATTCTGATCCGCAGACAAAGACGGTGACATGACTTTCAATGCTACTTGCCGCTCAAAGTTTTCTTGAATCGCCAAATAGACAGTTGCCATCCCCCCACTCCCAATTTGGCGAATGACTCGATAACCCGGGATGTTTATTGTCGTGTTGATATAACCTCCTCCACTTTCGATACCATCTTATTTCTTGACCATCTCATTTCTTAAGAAAAACTTGTAAGCTAAACAAAACAGTTGATTATTTTTATGCATTGCTACCCTCCAAATCATAACAATGTTAGATTATGTCAGTTAAGTGTTTCGAGAGAAAAGCTTCATTTTACATGAGCATAGACAGACTATCTCTAACTAGCAATAAACCCTAACAATAGGCAGCACCTACGCTTTTCGCTGCCATGATAAAAGATGGCTATAGACAAGGCTTTCTAATTGAGACCGTCAGCGTTAAAAACGAGCAACTAATCACGATACAGTATGACACTTAATCTGTGCGTAGCAAATATAGATGTAACAGCTGTAAAAAGTCCCCTACAAAATTGCAGCGCTAACAAATATTCCATCGACTTCGCAGTTTGCGTGGCTAGCTGAGTATAATTCAGCAGCAAATTCGCCACGATTAAAACAGCTAAGAATACTCAATCGATTCAACTTTTTTTTAAATCTACAGGAACACCTCCAAGACCGGGATATCGAGACACAAACCGTCACTGCAGCGCTAGCCTGCCAACAACTTTACAGACATAAAAAAACCGCCTCAAGGGCGGTTTTTTTATAAAGAAGATTGCGTTTACTAACTTTCGACAGGATCTTCTTTTTGTTCCGGCGCAGCATCCGCGATCAATGTTTGCAGTTCTCCTTTCTCAAACATTTCGCAAACAATATCGCACCCTCCGACCAGCTCACCAGCGACCCATAATTGTGGGAAAGTCGGCCAATTCGCATACACGGGGAGATTCTCACGGATTTCTGGATTTGACAAGATATCAACGAAGGCAAAACGCTCTCCACAGGACATCACTGACTGAACTGTACGTGCAGAAAAACCGCACTGTGGCTGGTTCGGCGAACCTTTCATATACAATATTATTGGATTGCTCTCGATTTGGCTCTTAATTGTTTCCATTATTTCCATCAGACTACCCTTTACCTTAACTATTTAAACCGTTCATTACGGCACCGGTCGATATTTTCGCAAGTATAGCGCGAATTATTTTTTTTCCCTAAATTTAGTTACTTCTTTTTCAGAAGTAATCGAAAGGTCGTACGCATCAAATTGGAGACTTAACAACATAACCAAACAGCAAACTCATCGTTAACCCTCTGCCTCGTGCTCTCTATACGCCCGTACAATCCCTTATTTGACCTTTAGATCACAGCCTAGATCGAGCAAGCCTATAGGCAGACGCATCCCCGAGTGCAGATCCAGCAAAGACAATTATTAAAGACTGTTTAGACAAAACCGCTACCCGATACACGATTCCACCAATGACTATCACGCCACCATTTAGTACGAACATCAGAGTATGTTGCCAAAAAGCCATTAGCACTATATGATCCAGCTTTACATCAGGCAGCTCTAGCTGCCTTTTTGCGTTTTGGACTCAAATTAAACTGAATGATAGAGCGCATCTGGGTTCGAGAAACCATGCATTTAAAGGAACAAAGACAATGACTTTGCCGACCATTATGAATACATACGGGCGCATACCAGTGAGTTTCACTCACGGTAAAGGCGTTTATCTGTATGACGCCGATGGCAATGAGTATATTGATGCTATTAGCGGGATCGCCGTAAATGCGCTGGGGCATGCCCACCCTTTAGTCAGCGAAGCTATCAGCTTACAAGCGGGCGCCTTAATCCACACCTCCAATCTTTATGGTGTCGAACGGCAAGAAAAGCTAGCCAAGTCTCTTTGTGAAATTTCGGGCATGGACAACGTTTTTTTTGGAAATTCTGGCGCAGAGGCCAACGAAGCAGCAATAAAAATTGCGCGCCTTTATGGTCACAATCAAGGTATCGAGCATCCTGACATAATCGTCATGGAAAATGCATTTCATGGCCGAACAATGGCAACGTTGACCGCGTCGGGAAATCGCAAAATTCAAGCCGGCTTTGAACCTCTATTAGGCGGTTTTGTGCGGGCGCCCTTTGCCGATATTGAAGCACTTGAAAATATTGCAAAGAACAATTCAAATATAGTTGCCGTACTTATCGAGCCCGTACAGGGCGAGAGCGGTGTTAATTTATTGCCTGATGGCTATTTGAAACAATTACGAGAACTTTGTAATAAGCACGAATGGCTAATGATGCTGGACGAAGTTCAAACCGGCAATGGGCGCACTGGAAGCTATTTTGCTTACCAACAAGAACAGATATTCCCCGACGTAGTCGCTACTGCCAAAGGATTGGGCAACGGCCTGCCGATTGGCGCTTGCCTGGCTAAAGGCAAGGCCGCAGAGGTTTTTCAGCCAGGAAATCATGGATCGACCTATGGAGGAAACCCTCTTGTATGCGCAGCGGCTCAAGTCGTCGTCGATACAATTAAAAAGGAAGACCTGTGTAACAATGCAAAAGAAATTGGCACTTATTTGTTGGAAGGGTTTAAGGACTCTCTCTCGGGAAACAATTTAGTAAAAGATATACGCGGCAAGGGGTTAATGATCGGCATAGAACTCAATAACCCCTGCGCGGAACTTGTTGATACTGCTCGTGCCCGAGGTGTGCTAATCAATGTCGCCGCGGGTAATGTAGTGAGATTGTTACCACCATTAATTATCAATAAAGAACAGGCCCGTCAAATTTTAGAAACGGTGACCACCATAATCAATGAACTCGCGCCAACCGCTTAGAAAAACGCGTCACTTAAACCTCTATTTGAAGTAATACGAAGATGCCAGCTAAACACTTTTTAACACTACTAGATTTATCATCCAACGAATTGAACGGTCTTATCGACCGCGCGATCGCATTGAAGAACGAACAACAGAATGGTGGTCACAAAGACCCATTTAAAAACAAAGTTCTAGGCATGGTTTTCGATAAAGCGTCGACACGGACACGCGTTTCTTTTGAAACAGGTATGGTTCAACTTGGTGGCAGCGCCATTTTTCTGTCCTCTCGCGACACCCAACTAGGTCGTGGTGAACCCATAGAAGATAGCGCCAGAGTACTTTCTTCTATGGTAGACATTCTTATGGTTCGTACGCACGAACATGAAATCATAGAACGCTTCGCTCAATATTCAACCGTGCCGGTTATCAATGCACTGACTAACGACTACCACCCCTGTCAACTATTGGCAGATATTCAAACGTATGTTGAGAACCGAGGCAGCATCCAGGGTAAAACAGTCAGCTGGATCGGCGATGGTAACAATATGTGCCAATCTTATATTAACGCTGCCAAGCAATTCGATTTCGAATTACGCATTGCCTGCCCTAAAGGGTTCGAGCCAAACGCAGAGTTACTTACCGCAAACAAAGATCGAGTCTCGTTAACTCAAAACCCGCGAGAAGCAGCAAAAGATTCCGACCTGTTAGTTACTGACGTTTGGGCCTCTATGGGTCAAGAGGAAGAGCAGGCTGAAAGAGTCAAAGAGTTTACTGGCTATCAACTTAATAGCGACCTTATGGCGATAGCCAACAGCTCTGCGGTTTACATGCATTGCCTGCCAGCACACCGAGGCGAAGAAATCAGCGCAGAATTAATGGATGCTCCACAAACCCTTATCTGGAGTGAGGCGGAAAACAGGTTACACGCGCAAAAAGCACTGATCGAACTGTTGCTAAGTTGTTAGGCTTGCAGGCAACAGGACCAACGAACAATTAGAATCACGCAAAAAGCACCTATAATGGTCGAAACCTATCCTTGATTGGCTCGGAGATTATCGCAAGAATTGAAGGCCATAAAGTAATAAGCGAAACTGATCTGTCAAAAAAACTAACTTGAGACTAAATAGAACCAGCGCATGGCGTTCGCAGCGACTCCAGACAGCCCCCAATAGCAATTTGTACATCCCCCCAAATTTAGTTTCGTAAGATTAAAGAAGTATTAATGCCATACTTCTTATGAAAAATCGATTTAATTGTTAATCTGTCCGCTCGAAACAAGTTATACAACGACAACTCATCATAAAATAAGCACTAGCCGGTTAGTGGTTACCTACCGACTTGCTTACCCACATTTTATCCACAGCTTTTCCGCTACTTTTGCTCTTGCAATCATTCGTTTGACGCAGTATGTTGCGAGAAAAAATAATCGAAACACAACATGTAGTGCTTTCAATCACTCGAACTACCGAACGTGCATTTTTAAAAAACAACCAAAAGAGTGCGAAAGCTTTACGCGAGGCACATTAGCGGAAGCGAATACAAAAACGAAGCAATCGATATTGACGGTCCGTAAACAAACTTCCAGGTCAACGACATAGAGTGCGGCACCCTTAAATTTAGAGATTACACTCGAGCATTGGCGCCAGTCTTCCTCTGAGACCAAAAGGTACATAATCAGTTTTTTCAATTAGCATGAAAAGAGCAGACAAGGAATAAACATGACGGACAATAAAAATACCCCAGTTGATAGCGAGACCATCCTAATTACTCTTGACCAAATTGGCCAGACGATAGAAATTATGACAAGCGTGGTAGGCCGTCTCCGAGGCTATATTACGGAGCAAATTAATCAAACTCCGACCCCAGACGACCCCAATGCTGTGAGCACGATCACACACCAAAATAATTCTAGGGAAATTCACTAACCAAACCTCGCTGGCAAAGGCCAACCCTCCATTATCATTTATAGAGGGGCCAAGGAAATGTTCACATTACATTTCTTCGAAAGAGGCCTGCGAAAACTCGGCATTAGCTTTTCTCTATAAGCAATAGGGACAATGCTACAGACACTGAACCATAAGCGCTTAACTACAAGCACTTAACTAGAAGCAACAAACTCCATCGTCACCATATAGGTACTTACCCCTACACCAACAAGTATTTGAGCGTATTTCATCTTTGCAGAGATGACGTTAAAATCGCTTTGTATAATATCTTTACAGTTCTGAATTGAGGGAAACAATATGCTAGTTTTATCGAGACGCCTAGGAGAGACATTAATTATCGGTGACGATGTCAAAATCACGGTTTTAGGTATTAGCGGAAATCAAGTTCGCGTTGGGATTGCCGCACCAAAGGACGTCAGCGTACATCGTGAAGAAGTATATAATCGAATTCAAACAGAACAACCTGCAGCCGCAGAAACCAACAAGCAATCAGCATTACAGTAACAAGATCAGGCCACCTCGTAGCTTGCGACCACCTAGCAACATAAAGTAAAGAAAAAGGTTGAACCCACGCCATCTCTGTTCGGCCTAAAACCAATTTCTCCACCGTGCGCATGCACAATAGACTGACAAATTGACAGACCTATGCCCATACCGGTAGATTTGGTCGTTACAAACGGCGTAAAGAGATGATCTTTCGCACTGTCTTCAACTCCTGCACCACTGTCGATAATCTCAACAGTAATTGAAGAATCTTTGTGCCAAGCCGTTATGAACACACCACGCTGGCGAGAATCCAATCCGACCATTGACTCCATGCCATTACGCAGAAGATTGAGTGCAACTTGCTGAATTTGAACCACGTCGATTGAGACAAGAGGTAAATCTTCTCCCGGCTTAAAACTAATACCCACATCGTTAATTCTGGAATCCACTTCAGCAAGAGCTATAACATCTCTCAGTAAGTCATTAATATCGGCGGGCTTAAGCCCAGCATCTGGTTTCTTTACAAAACCGCGCATACGCTGAATAACATCAGAGGCTCTTTTAGACTGAATCTGTAGCTTATCTAACAGATCGATCATTTTTTCTTTATCGAAAGCTTCGTTCTCGAGCAAGCGTTTTGCCACTCCAGAATAATTAGCTATAGCGGTGAGCGGCTGATTCACTTCATGGGCTATGCCCGCGGCCATTTCCCCAGTCGTACTGAGACGCTCCATATGCGCCATATTTTGGCGCTCGGACTCCAGTTGCTCTCTCGTATTTCGTAAGTTTTCTTCGCTTTTTACCCAATCACTAATATCCCTTAATACGATAACCGCCCCTCCTTCAGCTTTTGGAGTTGCACTAAGCGACACTGATATTAAATGCTGATCCTTTCGCCTTATAATTTCCATATCACTAAAATTCGCCTTTCCCATACGATAACTACTGTAGGGCAGTGTTTGATGCTCAGGGATAACGTAATTATCGTCTGTGTTAAACAGACCTAAGCTCGAAAACTGCCGACCAATACAGTCCGCTTCAGCCCACCCTGTTATTTCCGTGGCAGAGGGGTTCAGAATAGTCACCGCACCATCGCGGTCGAGCGCTATTATTCCTTCGCTAATCGCATTCAAAATCTGAAAATTCTCAGATTCAAGCTCGAGGTTGCGGCGAGCCAACTGCCTCTCTAATTGATGTATTTTTATGTGGTTTCGAACCCTGGCTACGACCTCATCAGGCTGAAATGGCTTGGATATATAATCCACCCCACCGACCGAAAAACCCTTAACTTTTGCGCTACTGTCTTCCAGTGCCGACAAAAATATAACCGCTATATCTTTCGTTTCGGGATTTCTTTTCAGAATTTCACAAACTTCATATCCGTCCATATCAGGCATCATGATATCAAGCAGTATTAGCGCGGGCTTTATCGTAAGAGCTAACTCGAGTGCAGATTTTCCATCTTCGGCAAGGTATAATTTATAACCACAGCCCTGCAAAGTTTTAAAGAGAATCTGTAGGTTTACAGGGCTATCATCGACCAGCAAAAGTGGCTCTAAATATCCCGTATCAGGCTGATCGATATGACTAAAATTGTCGTTCATATGACCTAGCATAGCTCCTATTCACATTAAGTATTTGGCTTGATCGATATCAAGGCTAGCGCTACGGTCGATAAAAGTCTATATACTTAGGTACAAGTTTAGCTATGATACAGCAATAAAAATTATAACTTCTTAGGAGAAGCCGCAGTGGAAACAGCAGCACACGTCTATATCGTTGAAGATGACGATGCCGTAAGAGATTCATTGCAGATGATGCTCGAATCGATTGGCTGGAAGGTGTTGGCCTTCGCAACCGCCGATCTCTTTCTGACAGACTACACCGAGCTAATGGCGGGATGTATTGTCCTCGATATCAGAATGCCAGGCATGAATGGCATGGAACTACAGCGTAAATTGAATGAGAAAAACTCTATCCTCCCAATAATTTTTGTCACTGGCCATGGAGATGTTCCAATGGCTGTAGACGCCATGCAACACGGCGCTTTCGACTTCGTCCAAAAACCCTACCGCGAACAGGAACTATTGGAAAAAATCAGTCAGGCCATGGAACTCGATAAAGAAAACCGCTCCAGCTTGCTCCAGAAGCAACAAATCATGGAAAACATGCAAGAGCTGACGCCAAGGGAACAGGATGTCATGCGCTTAATGATAGAAGGAAAGGCTAACAAAGTTATTGCGTCAGATCTAAACATCAGTAAGCGAACAGTCGAAATTCACCGTGCCAGAGTGATGGAAAAACTTAACGCTAATTCACTCGCGCATATGGTAAGGATGTGCATGGTGGTCGAAGATCAACTACCAGTCACCGATGGCTAAATCGGCTTAATTAACAACCCGCCGAAACGGCGGCAGTGAATCTAACATTGCCTGCCCGTAGCGACGACTCACAATCCGGCGATCGAGCAATGTAACTCTACCCATGTCGGTCTCTGTTCGCAGCAAACGTCCGCTAGCCTGGACCAATTTCAATGCGGCATCAGGTACCGTTATATCCATAAATGGGTTACCGCCACGGCTTTCGATCCATTCGGCTAAAGCCGACTCCACCGGCTGATCTGGAACTGCGAAAGGTATTTTAGCAATAATCACATGATTGCAATAAATACCAGGAAGATCTACTCCTTCTGCGAAGCTCGCCAAGCCAAAAATGACACTTCCCTCACCCTCATCGACGGCCGCCTTATGCAGACGTAATACCTCGTGCTTGGGGTATTTCCCCTGTACTAGAATACGCTGCTGCCACGTCAAGCTAATACCGTCAAATACCTGCTCCATTTGTCTGCGCGAAGCAAATAGAACCAAGCTACCTTCACTGTCTTTAAGCAAGGTAGGTAATAGCGTGATGAGCTCAATGGTATGCGCGTCAGCATCAGATGGATCGGAACTCATTGCCGGGACGACCAGCTCTCCGGCAGCATTAAAATCAAATGGACTGGGAACAACCGCATAAGTGGTAGACTCGGGCGTGCCGGCCCGCATTTTAAAACGATCAAATGACCCCAGGGCAGTGAGTGTTGCAGAGGTCACGACAGCCGCGTAACAACGAGACCACAAATAATGCGACAAGGTATTTGCCGCTATAATCGGACTGCTAGATACTTCAAAATCCAAGTTCCCAGCCACCCCCTCAACGATTTCTATCCATCGTCCCCGCGGTGGATCTTCCGCGACTTTCGCTCGACTATAGTCACCCCATAAAGAATAATTGCTCTCAGCGCGACTGCGAATCATAGAGAAGGGGGGAAACCATGTCTCCGCGTTAATGCGCGATATTGCATGATCGGATTCTTCCATCGCCTCATTGAGAATTTGACAACAACTATCCATCAAGTTGTGCATATTACGAAATTGTGCGGCTATCTCTGTCGATTGAGCCAGCAAGGATTGTGGCACGATACCCTGCTTGAATCGGTGCGGCTGAATAGAACCCCGTCTATCGGGCTCCATACTAACGACCCCCTCTAGACTGACAAACAACAGACCTAGCAATTCCTTCAATGTTTCCATGATAGAAGGAAGCTGTGACATATGGCGACCTATGCCTCCATCGTTGGCCAACACAGGGCCTGCTTTTGCAAGAACCTTTAACCCCTGGTCTAACCAACGCTCTGTCGATTTGACGCGAGAAAATTGCGCGAAATGATTGATCGCTTTTTCGGGAAGATGATGGCCTTCGTCGAATACAAAAATGATGTCTTCTGGATCAGGTAAAATTGCCCCACCCCCTAACGACAAGTCTGCCAACACCAAGTCATGGTTCGCAACAATCACGTCTACTTTGCCGAGCTGTTCACGGCCTTTATAAAAACAACACTGACCAATATTCGCACATCGCCGACCCGTGCACTGGGCGTGATCCGTTGTCACCATAGACCATACCGGTGCATCTAATTCCTCCGTCCAGGAATCCCGATCTCCATCCCAGTCGCCCGATGAAAGAGCCGTCAACATATTTTGAAAAATCGGCAACGCCTGCGCATCTACGCCCAACTGAATTTCGTCCGGATACAGTGCCAAAGATTCATTACTCGCCAACGTCGCCTGTAAAATGCCATCCAATTTTGACAAACACAGATAACGACCGCGGCCTTTTGCCAGAGCAAAATTGAATGACAAACCACTATGCTGCAATATGTCCGGTAAGTCTTTGTAAACAATTTGCTCTTGCAGTGCGACGGTTGCGGTAGAGATAACCAGCGTTTTTTCTAAGGCTTGCGCTACGGGAATTGCCGCAACAGCATAGGCGATCGTTTTACCGGTTCCGGTTCCCGCCTCAACCACACAGACAGGTCCGCTTTCTTCGTTAGAACCATCGCTGCCGGAGCTATGAATACGATCAGAGGTGAGCGTCCTCGCTACCTCAGCGATCATTAAACGCTGTCCATACCGAGCCTTTAAGGATTTACTTTCTAGTAACGTGGAGTAGGCTGTTTGAATATCTTTTTTGAGTTCACTGGTGAGCATTTTTTAAAATCAGTAACGATCGGGGCTGCTATTATACCATAGCGGATAAAGCGAAATTCAGAAATTCAGCCAACTACTATGAAATGCTCACAGGAATCGATTCAACTCCGATCAACTTAACCTCGCTCTAAAAACATCTGGAAAATCAATATCAAGTTCGCATTTTATTTCCACCATCCACCACCCGCCTCGAACGCTAAGCATCTGAACTAGAACTCCTCTACTCGTTAGTTCCTCCAGAAATACGTCTTTGCGAGCGAACGGTTCGACGCCTCGACGCGGCAATCTCGTCCAGTATTGACGCGGTCTGTAAGAGATTGCCGCGCTTCGCTCGATGTGTGGACTCCCCCTCCCTATGGGA
>CAJVZD010000044.1 GCA_913019905.1 uncultured Cellvibrionales bacterium | reverse complement strand
GACCGGCGGGCGTACGTAAATTAGCTTGGGTAATATCACTCATCGGACCAACACCGGCTCTGATGAGCTGCGATGGTTGATCGGGGAATTTCATCGTTAAGCTATTTGGCTCTAATTGGGACCAATCGATACTGGCTTTTTCACCGTAAATTCTGAGCTTTAGGCTGTTTTCTTCGCCCACGGATATTTGGCTCGCGATTAAAACGCCTTGTGCTCCCGAATCGAATCGCAGTAACACCGTGCCGTCGTCGTCGAGCATCCGACCCTCGACTGTCGCTGACAAGTCCGCACAAATTGATGTGATCTCCAGTCCACTAACATATTCCGCTAAGTTTGCCGCGTGCACGCCAATGTCGGCCATACAGCAGCTAATGCCGGCTTTTTCTGGGTTTAAACGCCATTGGGCCTGTTTGCTGCTTTCGTCAGTTTTGTCTGCCAACCAGCCTTGCGGATACTCGACAACCACTTTTCTAATAGCGCCTAACTGGCCTTCCTCTATGCGTGATTTGGCTTCTTTTACCATGGGATAACCAGTATAAGTGTGGGTGAGACCGTATAGTAAGTTAGACTTTTCTACGATCGCCTTCAGCTCAATAGCTTCGGCAAGGCTGACTGTCGCAGGTTTGTCAGACATAACGTGGAAGCCGTTCTCCAGTGCCATTTTAGCGATCGGGAAATGCAGATGATTGGGGGTGACAATGGCGACCATATCCATCCGTTTATCTGCATTAATTGCCGCTTCCTTTATAAACATCTCCCGATAGGAGCCGTAACATCGGGTTTCATCAAGATAGAATTCCTTTCCAGAAGCAATGGACGTCGCCGGGTTAGAGCTGAACGCCCCACAGACAAGTTCTATTTCATTATCCAATTGAGAGGCTATCCTATGCACGGCACCTATAAAGGCACCCTGGCCGCCACCTACCATACCCATTCTGATTTTACGCATGATCTCTTTCGCTCGATTCAATTTCGGAAGATTATTCCATTGATAACAGATAATAGATAATTTTGTCGTGATAACGATAAGATAAATTCGGCTTTGTATGTTAACTAGCGACAAATACATTCAGCAGTTGTTACTTTTATACTTAGGCGGGCCTGTATTTTTCTTTGAAAAGGTCGGGCATTTTACTGGGCCGGCCGCTGGCAATATTAATACAGACGTAATCCACGTTTGCTCGCGCTAAGGTGAGACCGTCAACGGGCCTGATAATTTGAAAGTGTCTGGTCGCTCGTAAACGACCATCATTTGCCGTTAGCCAATTGGCGACCAGAATGTGATCTCCCTCGTATGCGGAGGCATGGTAGCTGATTTGACTTTCCTTAACTGCCATACCGAAGCCTAATGCTGCCGCATCTTCGGTGTCTACACCCACCGCTTTTGAGTGATCTCTTGCGCATTCATCAAACCATCGTACGTAGACCGAGTTGTTGGCATGGCCGTAGCTGTCAATATCGGCGCTTTGCACCGTCACCGGCAAAACGAAAGGAGCAGGGTAATCCCATGTGGGTTCTGCGTCTATTTTGTTGTCCTTCTCATTTCCTGTATCGCTACTCATTCATTCCGTTCCTAGTAATAGGTGTATTTCAAAGCTTTACTTGGCGGCAATATTGCCACTCATCGATTTACAGGCTTAAGCCTAATTTCCCCAATAAGTCCTCGAGGTGAGCCATCGCTTCCTTAGTTGGGCCGGGGTAGTCGCCGGTAATCGGGACGTTACCTAAGTAGCCGATATCTTTTATCCCCGCAGGGCTGCAGAAAAACGCGCCAACAACAAGCTGGCGTAAGCCGGCAAAGAAAGAGACCGGCATTTTTAAGGTGTTTGGAGTCTGTGTTGTTGGAAAGGCAATGCTGTCCACGATTTCAAACTGTTGTGCAGGGGTTACCTCAATAAAGTGATTGCCAAAAAGACGCAACGCTTCTTGATCAACCCAAAGTAACCCTGGTACGAGCAGAGTACGATGTTCCTGTTGCTGAGGATAGGGGGCGCTTATCCATTCATTGACGAAGTCGGGAATACCCACATCGGAAGCCGAGGGGACACCTTCTTCGGCGGGTATGATGATGTCAGCTAACACAGCAACGAGGTTGAGTTGTGATTGTGATAGCGTTAGTGGCCAGGGAATAGAGGGTGAGCTTAACTTTGGATCTTTTCCATAGCCTTTAGCGGTAATTGGAGCTAGCTTTATTTTCGGCCAGTCGCTAATGGATAGGCCTGTAGTGGATGTTGCCTCGGATTCTTGCGGATATACTACTGTCATTGCAGCACCCGCTGACACGCTGCTCATCCATTTTAACGATTCTCGGCGGCTGATCTTACTTGAATAAAACTTACTTTCGATGATGCTAATATTCTCGACGAGATCATAGGTATTGTTTGTGTTGTCATCCACTGTACTATCATCCACTGTGCTATCGTTAGTATCTTTGAGTTCTTTCATAGTACACCCTTGTTCATTTCAGTCGCCAGCCAGCTCGCATTTCGCATGGCCAGAGTCATGATAGTTAATGTACAATTCTTGTGGGGATTTGATGCAAATACACCGCCATCCATGATAAAAAGGTTGCTGCAATCCCAGGTTTGTCCGTGATGGTTTGTTACGGAGCTTTTTGGCGATGTGCCCATCCGCGTGGTACCCACTTCATGGATAATTTCGCCCCCTTTTTTAATCGCTTGTTCCGCGGGTTGTTCAGGAACAATGACGAGTCCACCCATGGTTTGTAAAATCTTTCTGGCTGTATTTAAACCATGGGAAACTTGTTTTAATTCGTGTTCTGACCACTTCCAGTGGAACTTGGCGACAGGGATTCCCCACTGGTCTTTTACCTTGTCATCAATTTCCATATAACAATTTTCATTCGGTAACATTTCCCCTCGAAGGGAAAGACTCATGTAAGTACCGTAAAGGCGCTTTACTTCGTCCTTCATTTTTTTCCCGTATCCACGGGCGACAGAACCGATCGCCATTCTGGGTGAGAAAAAACCGCTGCCGACTTCGAAGTGATAGCCGCGGGGGAAATCCAATTCTTTTCGCTCCTGGGATTTATGTCCCCACCAGGGAATAAAAACGTGATTGGCCGTATTGCCGTCTTCGTTATAACGCGGACGACCCTGTAATCCCGAAATCAGCGCGGCGGTTCCTGCGCCGGTCGAGTCCATCAGGTTTTTCCCGACCTGGCCACTGGAATTAGCGACGCCATTTGGGAACTGCGGTGATTTAGAGTTTAGCAGCAGCCTCGCTGATTCACAGGCGCTGGCTGCTAAGATAACGACCCGAGCTTGCAATATAACCACATTGCGAGTTTTACGATCGATATAAGAGACGCCACTGGCTTTTCCTTGATAGTCAACGTCGACACATTTGACCATTGCATCGGTTACGATTTTCAATTTTCCGGTCGCTTTCGCCATGGGTAGTAGCGATGTAGTGGTTTGAAAGGCAGCGCCAATGGAGCAACCTCGACCACAGTCGGTAGCATTGAAGCAAGCCTGTCGGTTGTCGAGGGGCCTGGATAGAACTGCGCGGCGCATTGGCACGACGGGGATGCCGAGCTTCTTGCCGGCCGCTTGCAAAAGTAACTCTGGAACTCGAGGCTTAAAAGGAGGTTGCAATACTCCCGGGCCAGAATCTGGCATATCATCGAGTCCCGGATTATTGCCAGAAACACCCACCAGCTTTTCCGTGCGATCGTACCACGGCGCCATTTCTTCATAATCGACGGGCCAGTCGACACCGAGCCCATCCCGGCTGTAACCCTTAAAATCGTGATGGCTGAAGCGCAGCGAAAATCGACCCCAATGATTAGTTCGGCCCCCTAACATGCGAGACCGCCACCACAAAAATTCGGTTCCCTCGGCGGTCGTGTACGGTTCTCCGGGGACGGTCCAGCCGCCGTCGACCGTGGCGTCGTAATAGCCAAAGTCTTTATCGGGCGTGCCACTACCCAATAACGGCGCTTCGAAATTGCTGTTAAACATCGGCGTTTCTGTGAGCGGATCGTAGTCTCGTCCTGCCTCTAACATTAATACTCGGTGGCCTGCTTGGGTAAGTGTGTATGCCGCCATTCCGCCGCCGGCGCCTGAGCCAACGATGATAACGTCGTAATCGAAGCCTTGAAATGTATTCATTGGTCTTCCTTGTTTGGTTTTTATTCTGCTTATAGACTATCGTTGCGATTTAATTCTTTTCGCCAGTTGTCACCTTCACAATGGTAACTAATCGACATTTGATTGGATTCTAAGGTTACTGTTTACTTTCATTTCCCCTGTTTTCGATTAACTTCTTCAACATTGCTTTTTTATTGGGTGAGTCAGGTAGTAGATCAGCATACAAAGAGAAGGGTGGCTCCTCGCCGGTGCGTAGCCATTCCGCCGGAAAATTTGCAGCTTTCACGGCTGTTGTATCGCGGAATGTCGCGCCTCGCGAGCGGCGTTGCGTATACGGAACAACGTGTTCATTCTGGCTATTGGCGGAAAGTTCGAAAATTCTATTTCGCAGGCGAATCTTTACCTCTAACAAATCGGCGTGTTCAATTAAGTTTTCCATCTCCGTTGGGTCGTTGACGATATCGTACAATTCCTCGCGATCCCAGACCCCATGATATTGAATGAGTTTATATCGATCGGTGCGTACCGCAAAAGTGGTGGGTGTCTGGGGAAAATTATATTCCCAAAAATATTCATAGGCGAATTCGTTATTCCAGGGTTTCTTGAGTCCTTCGCCATTAGCAAGTTTCTTGAAGCTGCGACCTTGAAATTGTGCAGGGCTTTTTAATCCTGCGATATCCAGCATCGTCGGAGCAATGTCGAGGTTGGCCACTACTTCCTGTACCACTTTTCCTTTTTCAAACCCCGGGCCCATTACCAACAGCGGAACACGCATGCTTTCTTCGTAGGCGTTACGCTTGTCAATCAGGCCATGTTCGCCGAATAGGAATCCATTGTCTCCCATTAACATAATGACCGTGTTTTCCTCGAGATTGTTCTTCTTAAGCCATGCGCGGACTCGGCCGATACTATCGTCGACCGCGGAGAGAGTTCGGTGGTATTCCATTTTATAAACACCGATATCGCGCGCGCTATGGTAGGGGAAGTCAACGCCATGCCAGCTGCTGCGTTGGTCCTTAACCCAACGCGGCTTGCCTCTATAGTTTTCTTCAGTGTCGGCCATATTAGCGGGCAGCTTTACTGTTTGACCTTCGTATTGTTTGACATGGCGCTGGGCGGGACGAAAGTCTGAGTGTACTGCTTTATGAGAGAAGTAGAGAAAGAACGGCTTTTTGCTCTTTCGAGTTTCTAGCCAATTAATGGCGTAGTCGGTAAGTTCGTCGGTGATGTAGCCTTTTTGATCGACTCTTTTTCCGTCAATATTAATCTTTGCGGTTAGACCGTTGCCAATCTCTGGGTAATAATGGCCCTGACCGGCAAAGCTAATCCATTTGTCGAACCCAGGCATCGGTGCATCTCCCTGCGCGCCCATATGCCACTTACCGAGAAAAGCGGTTTCGTACCCCGCTTTTTGCAAATAGCTGGGAAAGAAGATGGTCCCTTCGCGGATTGGCGCATTGTTATCGACGATGCCGTGCGTATTGGCATATTGACCAGTTAAAATGGTGGCGCGACTCGGGGAACACAAGGCTGTTGTTACAAAAGCGTTTTTAAAATGCACTCCCTCATTGGCTAGAGAATCCATATGCGGCGTATCCAGTAGTGGATTCATTATTCCCAGTTCGTCATAACGTTGGTCGTCAGTCAGTATATAAATAATATTGGGCTTCTTGCTGGTTGAGCTTTTAGCAACAGCACGGTCGGCATGCGCGATAAGCGACACGCTTAATAAAGTAGCTAAGGTCAGTAGGACGTTTTTCTTAAGCAAAGTTGTTATTGTCATTTTCATTGCAAGCTCCGAAAATTTCTTTTACAGATTAGTAGGATCAAAAGATTGATGAGTATTTGGGTCTCGGAATGTAACGAGTTTTGTTTGTTGGGTTCGATGGTTCGCTTCGCGCGCAAATTCTTATCTTTATCGAGCTCGTTCGTTAGACTTCAATCCCCTTGCGTACAAAAAATTTCCAGTTAAGGACGAGTAATTTCTTCAGAGCACTGTTGATATTACTTCCATCGAGAATATTTTAATCATCTTTGAACGAAAGACTTTATCGTTACCATAACTGTAATTATTTTTGTCTTGTCCCACCATCGGAGCGTTTCAATTTTTCGAATAAGCGAGAGCGAAAAAGCATGCTGGATTTAGAATTTACGTTAGCATATTATCTGTTTTTGGTAAATATAAGCTCCGCGGCGCATTCATTTTTAACGTGGTTTCCGGCGATCTTGAAGGTGATTTCTGTTGATGGCTGACGGTGCTTCGGAAAAAAGGGGAAGGTTAGTTAACCCCCTTGGCCAGTTGTATCGATATCAATAGGCTATAGCTAATTCACAGAGCCTATCTATACTTGAAATGATGAGGTTTTCCGATAATTTATTTGGATTTTAGAGAGATTAATATGGTCGTTACTGCTACCGATAGACCGCTTGAAGAATTGCGTGAGGACATAATCGACCAATTGATTATGAATTATGGGCATGGAGCGCTGTCATTGGAAGCATTCCAGCGCCGTTTGGATAAGGCGTTTGACGAAACGGAACACAGCGCGCTGAATGAGCTGGTCAGCGACCTTGAGTTGGCCGTTGATAAAACCTATATCGAAACAAAAGATCAGGAGCTAGGAATCAATTACGACGTGGAAGTCGCTCCGAATGTGCAGTATATGATTAATATCTTTGGAGGGAGCAATCGCGGTGGATCGTGGGTTGTTGGCAAAGAAATTCGAATGCTTAACATTTTCGGCGGTGGTGATATTGATTTTAGTGAGGCAACATTTTCTCACCCGACTGTACGAGTGAGGATGGTATGTGCTTTTGGTGGCACCACTATTTACGTTCCAAAAGACGTTCATGCGACTAATAATGCTATTTGCATTTTTGGTGGCATCAATAACAAGGTGCCTGCCAGTTCTAATAATAAAGCCCCGAGCGTCCTTATAGAGGGGTTGGTTGTATTCGGCGGTGTCACGATAAAGATGAAGAAAATTCTCAAAGAACGTTTTATCGAATTTGCCGATGGTTTAAAGAGCTTATTTTTGCAAACTAATCGTAACGACGATTCGAGAATGTAAGTCACTGTTATTGCGCACTCGCCTGGTTGATGAATTGATGAGTTGATTCGTGACTGATCTGAAGGTGATTCATCACTTCCCTTTTTTAATTATCAGTCGTTATCCCGCATCTGAGGTGTGACGCCTTGTCTAACAGCGTATTATCCTAAGCTTTAAATGTCGCGTTTAGCTCGCAATACTTTCGGTTAAGCTGCTGTTTTAGAAGGGGTTTTTAGTGAATAGGATCTTCGGTGAAGTTAAATTCGTGTAGATCCTCTGTCCGGTTACAATTGGAAACATTATTTTTTTTCTATATTTGTTATCATTAAGAGGCCTGCGCTCTTTACAATTAGCTGACTCTAGGTTATTTTAAATGACAGTTTTTAATTCAGCCATATCTGGTTATAGATTGATGGTTAGAAAGATTTAGAGATGCATTCGGCAAATATGTGTGTGCATTTCACAATTTGGTAGCTAGTAGCATTGATAGCTAGTACCAGATTAAATTGGTAGGCATAAAGGGCAGGTCCGTTCCAGGGGCTTGTCCTTTTTTTTGTCCTTTTTTTGTCAATAGTTGGTCAATAGTTTGTCGATGTGATTGCTGCCAGTTCTAAACGTCGTCATAACATCATTAATATCTAAAGTGTTGAGCCAGTTTTTCAGCCCCGGTCGTTTGTAGACGAAAACTAAAGCTAATCAATCTAGTTTACGCCTATCGTTGTTTCAGTTAATCGGTGAGTTTGCCTTGTAAAATACTTTGCGATTACTACAGTCGCCTTATTGTTTAATCGGCATGTTCGTTGAGTTCATAGGGAAATTTAGGGCTCCGTCTTGTTTTTGGACAAAAAAATACCCACATCGTAAGAAGTGGGTATTTTTATTAGCTAAAGCGACTACAAAATCATTTCGATGCGAATCGACTCCGTAGTGCTTATTAGTACACCTTAAAAGCCCATAGATACTTTTGTATAAAAGATTCGGCCACGTGG
This sequence comes from uncultured Cellvibrionales bacterium, assembly GCA_913019905.1. Classification (GTDB taxonomy): domain Bacteria; phylum Pseudomonadota; class Gammaproteobacteria; order Pseudomonadales; family Dasaniaceae; genus Oceanicoccus. The sequence continues at coordinate 30,558 of CAJVZD010000044.1, read as the reverse complement.
GTCAAATACTGTTGTATCGTACCCCCGGGCGCTGCCGCGTCCTGGAAGATCTTCATCGAAAATATCATTAGCGCCGAAACTGAACGTCAGTGGCTTATCACCGTTGCGTAAGTAGGTGTAGTCGTAGCGCAAATCCACAGTGTTATAACTTGGGATATCCAGCTGATACAAGCGGTCGTAGTAATCGTGAATATAACGAGCGACTGCCGATACAACGTGTCTGTCCTTTATCCAGCTAATAGCCAGGTTCGCTTTCAGGTCTGGTAACGATCGAGCGAAGGTAGAGCCAGAAGCGTTGGTTCCCGCGATATCTTCCTTGGTAATGCCGTCGTCAATAAGATACTCGTTGACCCAGTAGATGTCATGGCTAATATTGAACATGCCATAGTCGGTTTCCCAATCATATTTTACAGCAAATTCTACGCCGTCGGTTTGAATAGTACCGAGGTTTACATCAGTTGCTCTGACAATACCCAAAGAAGCCTCGGTGCCTATTCGGTCGATATTACCGACCTGATAAAGAGCTGGGTTAACAACACAGCCCGATTTATAGTTACCAGCTTCAGGTGTACAAGCAGTCGTTGTGCCTTTAATTATATAATTATCAGCATTTCCGACGAGCGAGTTAAAGAGCTCTACCTCACTGTTAAAACTGGTGGAATAGGGCGTGGGGCCTATTGCTTCAGTGTATTCAACGTTGAAATAATCGATACTCACCATAAGGCCTTCCAGGGCGCCCTCAGGATTCCATATCGCACCAATGTTGTAGTTTTCTGATTCTTCAGGTTTCAGGTCGGGGCTAGGTAATCCGCGCTTGAGAAAAATCGCGATAGCGTCTGAAGCAACCTTGTCGTCATCTGTCCAGCCTTCCATTGTTGCAAGCTGAGCTAAGCAAGAGCCAACGCCTGCCTGATCAACGGTTGGAGCGCAGGTGCCGTTTCTTACCGCCAGTAGCTTCAAAGGATCGATTGTCCCTGCGCCGTCATAGCCAGAACCTGCATACAACAACCCGATGTTGGGAGCTCTGAAGGCAGTTCCCCACGATGCGCGTAAGGTGAGAGTATTACTCGCTTCCCAACGAACGGCAATTTTAGGGTCAAGGCTTGAATCTATACCGTCATAGTCTTCGTAACGAGCGGCAAGTTGCACGTCAATCGTATCGCCGATGTTGAACTGAAGTTCACCAAATAAGGCCTGTACTTTTTGTGACTCGTCATACGCTGTTGTGGCCGTGCCATAAAATGCATCATTGGTTACCGCAATAGTCTCTCCAGTGGTGGGCAAAACAGTGGTGGTTGAGCGACGTAAAGCAGGTTCAGTTTGGTCTCTGCTGTACTCGCGGAATTGATAGCCAAGCGCGCCTTGTATCACAGTATCACCAAATTCGGCGATCTCGCTCGAGACAACAAAATCGAAGGTTTCCAATTCTGTTTTTGAGCCGTTGACCTTGTCTTTCGGTTCTAACAACCAATCGAGAAGTTCATCGCTGTTGCCCACTTCTGCGTCGGTATGACGAGATAGGTAGGGGTTGAAGAAGTGACAGCCATCCGCGGCATTGCCCTGGTTAGTACTGGTTAGTGCCTGAGAAATATTGGGCGTGTTGTTGAACATGTATTCGGGGTCAACGCCGGATAGAAAATAGTTCAGCGGTCCATAATAGGGGTTGGCAAGCGTTAAGTTCATGTCGCTGATGCCATTGGGTGTGCAATCAGGGCCGCCTAAGCCGTTAAGTGCCAGTTCCATATTGTCTTTGATAATGGTTAGCTGGTAGCTTTCGGATTCATTGGACGAATAGCCATACGAGACATCATAAAAAGCCTCTTTGTTGCCAAACCATTCGAAGTCGCCCTTGGCGCCCAGCAATATTTTTTTGGTTTCCGATTCATTAGTATTGGTATCGTCTAAGGCGTATTCACCGACGATAAAGTCGAGGGAGGCTAGGTCACCCCATCCACCGTGTGACGCGTTATTCGGTGCGTTGTCGAAAGAGGGGGTTGCGTAGGCCGGGTGAACAAAGGCTGCCAGCAAATCTCTGGGGCAGGCATTGAGCTCGCCAAAACCAGGAATCGGACATGTTCCTCCCAGCTCAGGTAATTTTGCATTAGGAATCCAGCCGCCTAGGGAGTGCACAGTTTGCGCGCCGAAGGCCGCTGAGAAGCCTGATGTGCCTGAAGGTAGTTGTAATGCCTGGCCACCAATATGGTTCATCGTACTGTTTGAAGGCCGTGTGATTTCAGACTCTGCGTACAGAACGTCGCCATAAAACTCCAGGCTTTCGTTAACTTCGAAACTAAAAGTCGCCATAACATTTGCGCGCTCTGCTTCGTTGATGTACGACTGGTAGTCTCGAATATCTACGCGACAAGCGCTGTCGTCGGGGGCGTCTACTGTGCCGGTGAACGAGTTCTGACCGGAAATTCCGCAACCGGGATCAGTATACTTAAAATCGTTGTTAACAAAATCCGACATCTGAAGGTTAACCCACGCAGGGTTCGGGGCAGATAGTAAGATACCTGGATTGGCAGAAGCCAGATCGGTATTTCGATTTGGTTCGGTCACAACATCTTTATCGTTAACCCAAAGCGTATCTCGTTTTACATATTCACCGCCTATGACGAAGTGAAAATTACCTTCATCGTTCGAAAATCCCCAGATGGCATCGATTACAGATTCATCTTGGTCGGAATTATCAACGACCTGGTGAGATGCGCTGATTTCAAAACCTTCGAACGTATTGCGAGTAATGAAATTCACAACGCCGGCAACAGCGTCGGAACCGTAAAGAGCTGAACCACCGTCTTTAAGAATTTCGGTGCGTTCCATCATAATGACCGGGATTTCATTGATGTCGGTGAACGTTTCTCCACGACCCGTTCGAGCCGCAGCGGCAGTCATGCGTTTACCGTTCACTAGAATCAGTGTCGAGTTGACACCAAGTCCGCGTAGGTTGACGTTGCCTTTACCCACAATAGACCCGTTTTCCGAATCGGTATTTGCGTTGGTGGTAGAGCCTGAATTGATACCCAAATTCTTAACGATATCCGACATTAGAATCGGTTTTGCCATCGTCATGTCTTCGCGGCTATGCACTGCAACGGGCGAAGGAGCATCAGTCGCACTTCCTTTTATGTACGATCCAGTAACGGTGACTTCTTCAATGACGTCGTCGACGACTTCTTGTGCGTGAATTGATGCTATCGGAAACGTTGCACAGATAGCACTAGTTATCGATAATACTGAGCGTTTGAAATTACGCCGTTTTTTATCGTTCATAACTATACCCCTTTAATAATTATTATGGTTTTAAGATTAAGTTGATCTTTTTCAGTCGTTTATGCGTAATAAAACAGTGTAGGCCATAAAAATTGGCAAAATAACCTACAGCTTAAAATGGGACAATACTCGGAAAAATACAAACTCTTTTGATTGCGAAATTGATACTCTTCGATACGAGATAGAAGAATATGTTCGGTACGAGGTCCCTTCGAAATTACAGCTGCTATTATTATTATTTAAATTTGAAATAGTGCAAGCTTGACCTGTGTCAATGCAGCAGGATCCTAAGGTACATCTGATGTAAAGATATGTAAAGATAGTCGTTAATTTGCATCATTACAAATAAGTAATAATCTAATTTGGGTACATCCGAAATTAAGGGTATATGATTTTCATGGTAAGAACGTGCTTAGTAATAAGAATAATTAATTGGTTTGAGTTATTCCATATGCCACGATACAAAGTCTTATTATAGGGTCATTTCGAATGCTTTTTGTCAGGTTTCAGGATCGGTTTATAGTTTTAGATAGAAGAGATAAGCTCGCTGAGTTCTTAGCTCTTCGAACAAGTCGCTAAGGCGCTTTGAATTTCTTTCAGCTCGCTACTTATCACCGCAATCTGTTGGTAACCCAACCTTTGCAATTGTTCGGCAGCAAAGGTTGCGCGAGCGCCGGTAGCGCAGTGAAGGTAGATGTATTTTTCGCAATCTGGAAATGCACTGAGCACTTTCATTTCCAGTATTCCTCTGGGGATATTGAGCGAATTTATGTCGCCTTGTTCCTCAACTTCCGCCGGTTCTCGCACATCAATAATGGCGCCGCCATTGGTAGTCATTTCCTTAGCCGCAAGTTCGGCATTAACAAAACGCACGCTAGCACGCGCTTCCAGTAGAATTTCAGGGATTGTTTTCAGCATGAGAGCTCCTCTTGTCGAATTTCTATACGGCCTTATGAACTAATGTGATGTGCCGCCGTTTTTGTCTAGCGTATGTAGTCAAGAAATTACATTATATTAGATTTTACTAATTTAGCTATCATTATATTCTGATTTTCTAATATAATGGTGGTCGATTCTGATTGCGTTATTTTTCGGGACTATTAATAGAATGTTGGGGTAACAGAATGTTCGTGTAACAGCGTGTTCGCGAAAACAGAGAATAGCGGCCTATTATTGCGAAAATCAGAGTTCATCGGTATTTGTTGTGTTTTGGCAAGAGTCAGGGCAATGACTGCTAAGTAGAAAATTGTACGAGAATACTAACGAGAGCTTTTGCTATGAAATTGAAGAGCCCCATTGATTATTTGGTCGCAGCTAGTCTGTCTGGAGGTTTCTCGACGGCATTTATTATTCTATCCATAGTCTTGGGTATTTTCGCGCTCAATTATACTTCCAGAGAAGAAGAGCCACAGATTGTCGTCCCGATGGTCGATGTATTGGTCGAGTCTCCAGGATTATCGGCCAAACAAGTTGCCAGACAGGTGACGATACCTCTTGAGAAGCTAATGGCTCAAATTCCGGGTGTTGAGCATGTCTATTCGACGTCGAGTACCGGGAAAACGTTGGTGACTTTACGTTTCTATGTGGGTGCGAACCGTGAAGAAGCCATTCTTAATACTTATAACAAGTTATATTCTAACCAAAACAAAATCCCCGCTGTCGTAGATAACTGGTTGGTACGTCCCGTTGAGGTGGACGACGTGCCTATAGTCGTATTGGCCTTGTGGAGCGACGATCCCGCGAGAATGAGTGATTTTGAATTGCGACGATTGGCCGATGAAATTTCTACGTCGATTCAAGCGATTCGCGATACCAGTGAGGTGCATGTAGTCGGTGGACGACCGAGAACGATTCGAATTTTGCCGGACCCTGAGAGTTTGGCTGCGCATCAAAGTACCAGCGGCGATATTGTTAGTGCTCTGCAGGTTTCCAATGTTTTGCAGAGTACAGGTTATTGGTCATTGAGTAACGAATCGCTGGTTCTTGAAAGCGGTGATTTCATCCGTTCCGTTCAAGAGTTAAGGCGGACAGTGATTAATGTAGTTAACGGTACACCTGTATTTTTGCAGGACGTTGCCCAGATTATTGATGGTCCCGCAGAGCCTAGTCATTATACCTGGATTGATTTTTCGAAGTCCTATTCACCACTCGCCGGCAGGGTCGAAAACTTTCCCATGGTTGCCGTTAGTGTTGCGAAGCAGCGTGGTAGTAATGCGGTCAGCGTCGCTAAAGATGTCCACGACTTAGTGGCGACCTTGAAGGGACAATTATTGCCAAAGACCGTTCATATTGAAGTGATGAGGGATTACGGTTCTACGGCAGACGAAAAAGTCGAAAATTTGACCGCTAGTTTAGCTTTCGCCGTGTTTACGGTCGTCGTGTTTATTGGTGTGTTTTTGGGTTGGCGCCCAGCACTTGTGGTAGGCATTGCCGTACCCGTTAGCTACGGTATAACTCTCGCGTTAGATATGGCCTTCGGCTATACGATTAATCGTGTCACCTTATTTGCTCTTATTCTTTCGCTTGGATTATTGGTGGATGACCCGATAACAGGTGTCGACAATATTGAGCGCTTTTTGAACACGAATAAAGGGTCGAGGCGTGAAAGAATCGTTGCTGCCATATCAGAGATTAAAACCCCGCTTTTAATGTCGACGCTGACCATTATTCTGGCGTTTATTCCATTGGCCTTTATCACAGGAATGATGGGGCCTTATATGGCACCCATGGCTTTTAATGTTCCTATTAGTGTTGCTACTAGCACGTTTATCGCTTTTTTGGTTACGCCCTGGTTGTCCAGCAAAATTTTAGTTAATCGAAATTCTGGGGAAGAAGGAGCAAGTTTTGCGGATAGCGAGGCGGCGATGCAAAGCCCAGCTGAACTAGGTATTGTCGAATCGGAGAAAGCTGGCAACATTAACGAACGCGGGCTGCTGAAATTTTATCGAAATGTGTTAGGGCCTTTGCTAACGAGCAAGCGTAAAGCGAGGTGCTTACTGTGGGGCGTTATGGCACTTTTTCTTGTTGCTGCGTTGTTGCCAATGCTGCGCCTCGTTCCCTTAAAATTGTTGCCTTTTGACAACAAGAACGAGCTGCAAGTCATAATCGATATGTCCGAATCTTCCACCTTGGAGCAAACAGCGGGCCTGGTGCAACAGGTGTCGGGTATCACCCGGCAGCTCAATGAAGTACAAGCGGTTGCAAGCTTCGTGGGTGTGCCATCGCCCGTCGATTTTAACGGTATGGTAAGACATTATTACCATCGATCTGCCCCTTTCGTCGCAGATATGCGCGTAAAGTTGATCGACAAGAGGTTGCGTGAGCATCAGTCCCATGCTGTGGTTTTACGTTTGCGCGAGCTGTTAGCGCCTCTTAGTGCTAATGGTATTGATATCAAAGTCGTTGAAGTACCGCCAGGACCGCCAGTTTTAAGCACGCTTGTAGCAGAAGTGCGTGGAACAGCTTGGACTTCTTACGATGACATTCGAGCCGCAGCGAAACTTGTGCAGGAGCGCTTGAAACGCGAAGCGTTCGTTGTCGGTGTTGACACAACGGTCGAAGATGATCAGCGCCGCTTGCGTTTTGTCACTGACAAACAGAAAGCGGCATTATCGGGTATCTCGACGCTCGATATTAACAACACCTTGCTAATGGCTAATCGGGGATTTCGGGCGGGCTTCATGCAATTGGAACGTGAGGCGAAACCATTACCAATGGTATTACGGTTACCTTTAGCAGAACGATCATCTATCCAAGATCTTAAGCGCTTACAAGTAAGAGGCAGGCCCGGAATTGTTAAAACTAGCTCTGATAGCGGCTTGAAAACCGCTGCGCAGCCGTCTGTATCATTGGGCGAGTTGGGCGAGTTCGTTTTTCAACTGTCAGATAAATCGATCCATCGCAAAGATCTACAGCCCGTCGCGTATGTGGTGGCAGAGCTATCCGGACGAACGCCAGCAGAAGTTGTTGCCGACGTAAATACTGACTTGGGTCGTCCTGCGGGAGCGGCCGACAATTGGCAATCAAGACATTTTTTACAGCCCGGTTCCGGTGATGGCTGGAGCGTTCCCGACGGCATAAACATTGTCTGGACGGGAGAGGGCGAATGGAAAATAACGGTCGATGTCTTTCGCGATATGGGGCTTGCCTTCATTTTTGCTTTAGTAGGGATATTTTTTGTTCTGAAAATACAGACATCATCGACGAGTCTATCTTTAATTATTATGTCCGCGATTCCTCTGACAATTATCGGAATAATGCCCGGATTTTTCCTACTCAATCAATTTGGCGAACGGCAAATTGGTGGTGCTCCAGATCCGGTATTATTCACTGCAACCGCAATGATAGGCATGATTGCTTTAGCAGGGATTGTTGTTCGAAACTCCTTGATATTGGTGGAGTTTATCACGCAAGCGCGTGAACGAGGCTTGCCTGTTCACGAAGCATTGGTTCAGGCGGGTGCAATTCGAATGCGTCCGATTTTGCTCACAGCAGGCACAACGCTATTGGGGAACTTAGTCATCATATTAGACCCTGTATTTAGTGGTCTCGCTCTGGCAATCATGTTCGGAATTATTTCATCAACTGTTTTTACGCTGTTAGTCGTTCCCGTTGTTTATTCGTTGGTATTCAAAGACGAGCAAGCAGTGGTTGCGCAAAATCGGTACAACATTGAGGTACAATCTGATGAATTTACGTGAGGAGAAATTCGCTACTCCCATTATCACTATCATCGCTATTCTGGTTCTTGTCGCGTGGTTTGGTGGTACTTTTACCGATAAGGTGGCCCCGGGAATAAAGGCTGTAGAGCAAAAAGCACTGTCGTCTGTTGTTATTGTCATGCAAAGAGATCAGCAACTTTTCGAACCCGTTCCAGCGACGATCAAAGCAAAGCATGCAACCATTGTCTCATCTCGACTATTATCTAGAATCGAAAAAATCCATGTTAGTGCCGGCGATAGAGTGAGTCAGGGGCAATTGTTAATTGAACTTGAAAAGGACGAACTGTTGTCTCGTGCTGCACAATCTATGGCTGTTATTAACACGGTGAAGGCGCATTTACTTGAGGCGAAGCTGTCCTTGGAGCGCACGCTTGAGCTTAGTCGTTCTGGCGTGATGTCACAGGCCGATCTGGAAAAGGCAAAGGCAAGATATGATGCCTTGACTGCTGAATTCGTTACGGCGCAGCAGGGGCTGAAAGAAGCGGAAGTCGCATTAAGCTTTGGGCAGATCCATGCGCCCATCAACGGAAGGATCGTCGATCGTTTTGCAGAACCAGGCGATACCGTACAGCCGGGCGCGCAATTATTAATATTGTACAATCCTGTTTCATTACGTGTTGAAGCAAACGTAAGAGAGCGACTGGCACTGTCGTTGAATGTTGATCAGCCGCTGAAGGTTAATATTCCTGCATTAGATAAAGATCTTATGTCGGAAATTGAAGAGCTGGTTCCGACTGGAAATTCCGGATCGCGAAGTTTCATGGTAAAGAGTCGTTTGAAATATAGCGAAGGATTATTGCCCGGTATGTATGCGCAATTAATGGTTCCTGCTGGAGAAGAAAGTCTATTGTTGATACCGGAAGAAAACGTTGCGAAGCTTGGGCAATTGGAGCTCGTGTGGTTAGACAACGATGGAGTTTCGGAAAGGCGATTTGTGCGGACAGGGAAAACTGTTGGCGATGGCTTATTGGAAGTGATTTCCGGTTTACAGGAAGGTGACAGGATTCTGAGTGTACCTCACTGATTTTTACCGAATTGTCACAAATTGCGAACCGACCGATTCAAAAATTCAGATTCAGTTACTGTCCTTATACAATTTTCAAAACAACAGTCGACTTGACGAAGCGGTAAGCTTTGACGTTTTACTCGTACGCCGGTATGCATGTAAACATTTAATCAGTGTTCTTCCATAAACTCGTTGATACGTCGAACTGTACCTCTCGCAACGACATTGTTGAAAAACATCGATTTCTGGATGGGCGCTAATGAGTTACTCATTTGTAGGTCGTATTCAAAGGTGAGATTTGTGGGCATTCTTTTTTTGTCATAGAATCACGGTTCTTAAAATAAGGGAAAAATAATGCAATTGAAAACAGGAGCGAGATTACAGAGTACCGTCTGTAATGCTGAAGTAATGATTATCACGGCGCCCGCGCAAGATGTAAGCTTAAGCTGCGGTGGTGCGGCGATGGCTGCGGCGGGTAGTGACGTTGAGAAAGGAGAGATCGATTCAGATCATCAGCTAGGGGTACAAATTGGCAAACGGTATGTCGATGAAGATTCTACTTTGGAACTTCTGTGTATCAAACCCGGAGAAGGTTCTTTGGCTTTGGACGGTGCAACGCTACTTCTAAAAGATAGTAAAAAGCTACCCAAATCAGATTAAGTCTTCGTAGATAAACCCTAGCGCCACCGAACAGGATTCGTAAATGAATATCATGATGTTATTGGAGATGGCAAATTCCGTCTTCCCCGATCGAATCGCTTTTACTAATGCTGAGGATGGCTCGTCAGTGACTTATCAGGAATTGTTCGAAAAAAGCGGTCGGGCTGCCAGTGCCGCTAAAGACTCTGGCAGTGACCATTTTGGCGTCCTGGACGTAACCAGTTTGGCGATGCCGATTGGGCTTTTTGGCAGCGCTTGGGCTGGATTGCCCTTCGTACCCATCAATTACCGGCTGACACCGAAAGAAATAGAACAGCTTCTGTCTCGAATAACACCGGTTTATTTGGTGGTCGAAGACAAGCGTGTCGAAGATCTCAATGAGATTGGTGATATCAGAGTATTGAGTAGAAGTCAGTTTTTGGATGAGGAAATTCCAAGTGTCGGTCAGGCAGATCCATGGTCAATGGATCCCGATGATGTCGCGGTATTATTATTCACCAGTGGCACAACCGGGGAGCCTAAAGCCGCGGTTCTCAGGCAAAAACATATGGTTTCCTATATTTTGGGCGCTGTTGAATTTGCTTCCGCGACCGAAGAGGAGGCCGCATTGGTTTGCGCACCTCCCTATCATGTAGCGGGAATTACGGCGGTATTGAGTTCTGTCTATTCGGGTAGGCGTGTTGTTCAGCTGCCTAACTTTACTGCAGAAGCCTGGATTGATCTGGCGCGGTCTGAGCGTATCACGACGGCGTTTGTTGTACCGACGATGTTGGCTCGCATCGTTGACGTACTTGATGAACAAGGCGCCGCCGATATGCCACATCTCGCGTCACTGTCCTTTGGCGGCGGGAAAATGCCTCTACCCGTATTGGAAAAGGCGATGAAGCTTTTTCCTACGACAGATTTTACCAATGCCTACGGTTTAACGGAGACAAGTTCGACTGTCAGCGTGTTGGGTCCCGATGAGCATCGAGAAGCCGCCGCTAGCAGTGATGACTATATAAGGCATCGCCTCGCTTCGGTCGGTATTCCATTACCCGGCGTTGAAATCGAAATCCGCGATGACCAAGGCATCGCTCTGGGCAGCGATGAAAGTGGAGAGATATTTGTTCGCGGCGAGCAGGTTTCTGGAGAGTATCGAGGTATTGGGCGTTTAACTGATGCCGATGGATGGTTTCCTACCAAAGACAAAGGGCATATTGATAAACATGGTTACTTATATCTGGAGGGCCGCGCAGATGACGTCATTGTTCGAGGCGGAGAAAATCTGTCTCCTGGCGAAATTGAGGATGTGCTGATTCAGCATGAAGCCGTTGCCGACGTAGCCGTTGTCGGTATTCCCGATGAGCAGTGGGGTGAAGGTATCGCGGCCCTCGTCGTGTTAAATAGTGGCAAGCGTGTGACCGACGAGGAATTGAAAAACTGGGTGAAAGACCGGATGCGTTCTTCACGTGTCCCGCAAATCATTAATTACACGGATGCCTTGCCCTATACGGCGACTGGGAAGTTGTTGCGGAGACAGGTAAAGATTGAGTTCTGAATTGTCGGTATGATGGCTGCCAGTAATTCACGCTTCGCGCCGGGCTGAAACGCATCGGCCATCGGCGTGAATTGAAAAACAGAAATGGTGAGGATTGATACCGGTAGTCATTTCAATAAGCCAGCGATCCATTATATTTGTCAGCCGCTGGTCTTAACAAAAATTATCAATCGATAGTCATCGAATACTGCAAAATTCGCTTTTAAACTAATGAGTGCCTGTCCAGAAATTCGTCCGTCCACAAATTCGTCTTTGCAAGCGAGCGGTTCGACGTATCGAACCGTAACCCGCGCAACGACATCGTTGAAAAACATCTATTTCCGGGGCGGCGTTAATTCACCTGCTTTTCCATGCCTTCCCAAAAGGGTTTTCGTAGTTCGGTCTTAAGTACTTTTCCAGCGCCGGATAAGGGCAGTGGCTGCTCTCTAAAACTGATAGACTTAGGGCATTTGTAGCCCGCAATCGATTGATGACAATGTTGTACCAATTCGATTTCCAGCGCCCCCACTTCACTCTCGGTATAATCGGGTGTCAGTATCACAATACCGTGTACAGCTTCACCCCACTCTTGATGCGGAATGCCAATCACCGCAACATCTTGCACCGCATCGTGGCTGATCAAGGCATTTTCAACTTCCGTAGTGAATACATTTTCCCCACCGGTTACCACCATATCTTTAACCCGGTCAACGATATACAAATACCCGTCGACATCAAAGACGCCCGCGTCGCCGGTAAATACCCAGCCGTCCTGAAGCGCTTTGGCCGTTTCTTCCGGTTTATTCCAATACCCAAGCATGGCATGTGGGCCACGTACGACGACTTCTCCCTGCTGGCCGAGAGGCACGTCCATTCCTTCGCTATCCAATAGGCGTATGTCGGTGACTGGGGTAGCACGCCCTGCAGATTTTAGTACGTCTCCACCTTTGCGATGATCACTGGCACTCAGCGTTGTTATAATAGGTGCTAATTCAGTCTGACCGTAGGCTTGGACAAAATTAAGAAGCGGCCATAAATTCATCGCTTGGGTTAGAACGGCGGCGGGCATGGGCGAGGCGCCATAAAATACTTTTTCTAATGAAGACAGGTCAGTCGTTGTGGCGGCGGAGTGAGCTAATATCATCTTTATCATTGCTGGAACGAGCAAGGTATGGGTGATGGATTGCTTTGCTATCGTGTCAAGCACCAGGCCCGGTTCGAATGATGGGATAAAGACGTGTTTCGCTCCGGCTAATAATGTTCCCATAGAGCCGGCAAAATCGGCCATATGAAACATGGGCGCTGCGTGCAAGTAAGTATGTCTCTGTGTTATTTCAAAATCGGGAACGGCACCCAATGCGCTGGCCCAAATGGCAAGATGCGATTGCATAACGCCTTTTGGGAATCCGGTGGTACCGCCCGTATAGAATATGCCGGCCATATCGTTTCCGTTGCGAGTGGACGGAGCAATGGCTTTGTTCGTATCAATAATCTGTTCGTAGGATTCTGCCCAGTCTGGCGTCTCTCCGTCGCCCATGTATATTAAGTGTTCGAGCTGATCTGTCTGATCTTTTAGGATTTCGGCTTGACTCATAAATGCATCATCAAACATCAAAACCCGTGTGCCCGAATCTTTGAGTGCGTAGCTGTTTTCAGCGACAGCCCACCGCGTATTTAGCGGTACTACGCAATAACCGGCCCAAGGAATGGCAAAGGTTGATTCGAAATAGTTGTCACTGTTAAGGCCCAGGAGTGCGACGCGTTCTCCAGCGCCCAATTGATATTGAGCTAAACCGCTTCCGAGTTTGGCTACCCGGTCTAACAGCTCACTCCAGAGGCGCTGTCTTCCCAAAAATTCTGTGGCTATGCCATTGCTGTTGAGTCGAGCTCCGCGTTCTAGCAGGGAAGGTAAAGAAATCATTTTGTCTCCAGTATGGTCAGGAAAAAGAGTCGAGCTACTTACTGCTCGTTCAGAAACTAATAGGCACCGTCATTGCGAGCGTTAGTGCGGCAATCTCATCCAGTATTGACGCTGCCTGTAAGAGATTGCCGCGTCGAGGCGTCGAACCTTTCGCTCGCGATGACAGCTTGGAAAAACACCTATTTCTGGATGGGCACTAGTTAATAAATAAAGCATACCACCGCCAGTAGTGCAATAGCGGCGCAGGCCTGATCCACAGAGTGCAATCTGAAATATTAACTCACTATCTAATGCTCGGCTACCGTGTTTCATGCAATAATGTTCATTTTGACCGTCTTTAAGGGTGCCCACAAAAACTCGTGCTGTTTGTCCGGTATTTAATTCTGACTTGCGCGACCTACCCATTTATTTCGTCGATTAATCCCCAGGTGAGGGCTCGTTCAGCATAGATTTTTTGATTCGAAATTGCCATAAAGGCAGTTCGCAGACGGCCGATTCTTCGGGGAATACTCACCGTGCCTCCCGCGCCAGGGATTAAACCCATGGCGACTTCCGGCAATTGAAAGAAGCTGTCCCTTCGCGCTGTTACGCGATTAGAAAATGCGGGAAGTTCTATTCCCGCTCCGATGCAAGCGCCATGCAAGTTAAAGACTATTCTGGATTTAAGTCGATCTATCAGTCGCCCGTTGTTTCTCGTCATTCTAACAATATGTGCGAGCGCGCTATCGGTGCTTGATCCAAATTCGTCCAGATCTCCACCTGCGCTAAAACACTCGCCTAGACCGCTTATCAAGGCGGTCTCGATAGTTTTATCTTCTTCGACTAAAACCAGCGCTTCATAAAAGGCGTCTCGGAGTAAGGCAGAATACGCATTCCGTTTATTCTCGCGGTTAAAAATAATGTTCAAGATATTGTTTTCTCGTTCAAGCAATAGAGGTGGGGATTTGTCTGCAAGTAACTTTGTACCTGATTTCTTTTGCTTAAGCCAATTCTTGAAAGAGGCGCCGTTTTGCAAGCAAGAATACGACAGGGACTCGGCCATTAACGCATTTTCAGTCGTAGACCTTTCATTGCTGCGAAGTAGATGCACGAGCATGGTTGAGGCTACAGGATTGTCGGTAATTGCCCGAGTCAGCATGTCCAATTCGGCATCGGTGCCTGCCACAAGATCGACCATCGGCGGCAAGTCTGAATCGTCTTCAGCAACAGCAATTATCGGACAGTTAGGTTGCCATTGCTCGGTTGCGCTCGTTTTTCCCGCTTTGTTCCAGTTAGTGATATCTACCAGAATAAAATGTCGGTCGAGGGCGGTCGATAGTTCATTGCTTGAATAGGCAGTGTTCAGCAAGCCCTCTAGTTCGGCAAGGGGTATTATCGCTTTTGACAGTCGGTTCGCCATGAACTGATTTCCTTGTCGATAAAATAAAGCTCTGGACACTGCCGTGAACTGAGTCAGTGCAATGCATAACTTTCCACATTCATTTTTTAGTTTATGTGCGACTGGTGGGTCTGTTCTTTAACCTACCGTCTTATTTGAGGTTTTACTGTTTCGTCGATTGTATATCGAGTCCATTTGAATTTCCTTTCTTTCTTTATAAAGTCCAAGCTCGATCGCGTATACTTTGCAGATGGAAATAGAAAACGAACACAGTACGCAGCAAGCTTACGAGAGAAACCTTCTTAGTAGCGAGGCAGCTTCTGTCAGTACGGAAAATCGAAAGGCGATGTCAGTTGAGCAATGCGCAGAGGCTGCGTTGAATGTTTTTCGCGCTCTCGTGACAAAAATCGAGATTGCCCAAAACAACGGAGCGGCTAAAGGTTTTAGTCGAATCGCCGGCACTGATTTGTGTGAAGTGCGCGCGATAGATTTGTTGACTGAACGCGCTAGGTTTCTCGGTTTTACTAACCCGGGTCGAATTTCGGCCAATCAATACTGCCGCTTGATAGACACGACCTCTGGCTGGATGGCCCTTAATCTTGCGCGGGATGAGGACTGGGAGCTTATTCCAGCATGGCTCGAAACAGAAGTTCCCACGGGAAGTTGGCATTCAATAGAAGCGTTGCTCTCGACCCGTTGTGGCGTTGATTTGGTTGCCAGGGGGCGCTTGATGGGGTTGCCGGTATCATTGTTCAATAGTATAGGCGCTGAGTCTTGGTTCTCGATTCAGAAGAGGGGGCGGCCAGCAGGCTTGCGTAAGTCGGCGCCGTTGGTGATTGATTTGTCGTCTTTGTGGGCCGGGCCTCTGTGTTCTCATTTGTTGCAGTTAGCGGGAGCGACTGTGCTGAAAATTGAAAGTAGTTCGCGGCCAGATAGTACGCAGCTTAGTTCTCCAGAATTTCACCGCCAGATAAATAGCGGAAAGCTGAATGTAGCTCTGGACTTTAACAAACCTGAGGGCGTTAGGCAGCTATTACTCCTTATACACAAAGCGGATATTGTCATTGAGGGTTCTCGGCCAAGAGCTCTGCGGCAGCTGGGTATTGACGCCGAGTCTTGTGTAAAACAGATAGCCGGTCTCACCTGGGTTAGCATTACCGGATACGGTAGACAAAGTCCGCAAGAAAACTGGATCGCCTTCGGAGACGATGCGGCGATTGCCGGTGGGCTTGCAGCTATTCGCGACGGTGTTCCCTATTTTGTTGGCGATGCGGTCGCTGATCCACTAACGGGTATACATGCAGCCGTCGCTGCCCTTAATGGTTGGAGTAGTGGCGTTGGCACATTAGTCGATGTCTCGCTTGCCGGAGTCGCTTCATATGTTTGCCAGCACGTGGAAAACGTTGAGCCTATCATCCCACCAGTGATAACTTGTTCCGATTTATTTTATCGCGAGAGGAGACCGCCGGTCACTAATGCCGATACGTTGATCAAGCAGTTATGTGATTTATGATATTAATTAAGCAAGCGGAAGTATATTGCGGTAGGCGTAGCGACTTTAACGGGCCGCAGTTAACAGATGTGCGATGCGCGGGGGGCAGGATAGTCGCCATCGACAAAAACCTTGATCCTCTGGACGGCGAAATCGTTATTGAGGCAAACGGTGGTGCTTTGTTACCGGGTTTGCATGATCATCATATTCATTTAATGGCTTTAACTGCTGCTGGCCAATCGTTGATATGCGGACCGCCGGCTGTTAATAGTGGAGAGCAGCTTGGCAATGCGCTGCAGGGGTGCGGAGGTTCTGGCTGGATTCGCGGGGTTGCTTATCACGAATCAGTGGCGGGAATGTTGCACCGGAAGCAGTTAGACGAATGGGTTGTGAATAGACCGCTACGGATTCAGCACCGAAGTGGCAAAATGTGGTTTGTTAACTCTCTCGCAGCTAAATTGCTGAAACTTAGTGAGAATAGACATCTAGATGGCATTGAAGTCGATGACGATAACGAACCGACGGGTCGTTTATTTCGAATGGATGAATGGTTGCGCGGACAGCTGAATCGTGCTGAAACTCTGGATGTTAAGGCAACTTCGAGTCTTCTGGCCAGTTTTGGTGTGACGAGTGTCACTGATGCGACGGTCAATAACAACGATGCTACTTGGAACTTCTATCAGAAAAAAATCGACAGTGGTGAGGTTCTGCAGCGAGTTTTGTTAATGGGAGATGAGTCTCTAATCTCGATTGCTAGCGGGGCAAACTGGCCGCTGGCGGAAACGACTAAACTGCTCGAAAGAGGGATCTTGAAAATTTTATTGGATGATGCGGCGCTGCCCGATTTTTATCAATTAACGCAGCGTATTGTGCGCGCTCATGAGCTGCAGTGCGCCGTTGCCATTCATTGCGTCACCACCGTTGAGTTAGTTTTTGCGCTGGCGGTCTGCGAGGAGGCAGGTCATTTTCCCGGAGACAGAATAGAGCATGGTTCCGTCGTCGATGACAGCGCATTGGAGGTATTATATAGAAGCGGCATGACTGTGGTGACTCAACCCAATTTTATCGCAGAGCGCGGCGACCAATATGCCATTGACGTGGATACTGCGCAGCAGCCTTTTCTCTATCGGGTGAAAACATTACTCGATGCTGGAATACCGGTGGGTGGCAGCACCGACGCTCCCTACGGCAATCCAGATCCGTGGTGCTCGATAAATGCTGCCGTTCATCGCAAAACACCCACCGGAGCAAAACTTGGAGAATTAGAGTGCGTGAGCCCGGAGCAAGCACTTCGTTTGTTTACCTCTCCGGCATCAAACCCCGGCGGTCCGATGGTACCTACTATTATGGGTGCCGTTGCCGACCTGTGTTTATTGGATCGACCATGGCGTGAGGCCAGGCTGAGATTACAGCATGAAGATGTCAAAATGACAGTCCGGGGCGGAGAAATTATCTATCGAAGTTAAGCGAATCGGTTATGTGGATTGAGATAAAAATAATTATCATTTTTTTGCAAACTAGCGCTTGCGTATTTGGTTATTTCCATGTAGGTTTGATATCGCTGAACTGAATAAAAATAAACAGGTTTCTTGCCAGTTGATTTTAAGCAGGCAATAGAAACCAATAACGATAGGGTAATTATAACTCTAATGTTGTATTGGATTTCGACCGTTCTTTATCCTATTTACCACCTGTTCTTTGTGGTACAGAATTTTATTGATTTTTCCAAATGTAAGTCTGTTCCTTTTCTCGAATCACTCTATAAATCTACGTTAAACGACTGCTTTTGTGCGGTGAGCTACGAGCTCGCCTGTGTTTTCCCATTTGTCACGAGGAAAATGTAATGGTCAACGAGTACTCCCAGGAAATTTGGCCGCTTGCTGTTTATTTTGGCATGGTTATCGCTTTGGTAATAACGATGCTGGTTTTGTCTTGGCTGTTGGGCCAGCGGCGCCGGGAGGCGGCGACTAACGACCCTTATGAGTCGGGCATTGTTCACGTTGGTAACTCGCAAATTCGGATATCAGTAGAATTCTATTTGATCGCGATTTTTTTTGTTATTTTTGATTTGGAGACTGTGTTCATCTTCGCCTGGGCGATCGCGTTTTTTGAATTGGGTTGGCAGGGGTACCTCGCGATCTTGTTATTTATTTTTATTCTTGGCGTTGCCCTAATTTATGAGTGGCGTTCCGGAGCGTTGGAATGGGGCGTGAAAACCCGTAAGGGCTTGCGGCAGGCACAAATGCAGCAGTCTTCTCTGTCGTCAGTTACTCAAGGTGATCAGCAATGAAGTGGAGTTTGACTAGACCCGAAGATACCATCGCATCAACCGCAGATGACCCCATTGAAGACTATATTAAGCGCAATGTGATGCTCGCTAATTTGGAAGATTTAATCGCATGGGGACGGGCTCATTCGCTATGGCCCTTCAATTTTGGTTTGTCCTGTTGTTATGTGGAAATGGCAACGGCTTTTACTAGTCGACATGACCTTGCGCGGTTTGGTTCAGAGGTCATTCGTGCGACGCCCCGGCAGGCAGATTTAATGGTTATTTCGGGGACTTGTTTTCTAAAAATGGCGCCTGTAGTCCAGCGTCTTTATGAGCAGTTACTGGAACCTCGGTGGATTATTTCGATGGGTTCATGTGCTAACTCAGGCGGCATGTACGACATTTATTCTGTCGTTCAGGGGGTGGACAAATTTATTCCGGTCGATGTCTATGTGCCGGGCTGTCCTCCACGTCCCGAAGCACTAATGCAGGGTCTGGTCATGTTGCAGGAGTCGATCGGGAAAGAGCGGCGGCCATTAAGTTGGGCGGTTGGCGATCAAACGATAGTGAAGCCCGATAAGATCAGTAACCGGGATCTACTCACCGAAGAGCGTATGTTGGCCACGGAGTTGAGAGAACCGAAAGACGTTTGATCAGTGGAACCGTAGGTTGAATGCCCAGGTGACAAGAACCGACTACAAGTGACAGGAAATAAGCAGCCGAAAATAGCATCAAAAATAACATGAAAGTTACAAGAAAAATAACAAATAGAATCACCATCTAAAAAAGCACGTTAGAAAGTTGAACCATCAAATTGCATTGGTAAAAAGGAGCATTTGTGAACCCGGCTGGAAAAATATCTCAAAGCGCTGTTGAAGACGAGCTGTATCGTGAGTTCGGACCAGAGCTATTTGTTAAGCAGCCTACCGCAGATCAGATGACGACGCTTTGGGTTCCTCGCGAACGTCTTATCGACGTTTTGAAGTTTTTAAAACCCAATTATCAAATGCTCTATGATTTATTTGGCATTGACGAGCGCACCCGAATACACCGGGAAGGGCAGCCCGATGCCGACTTTACCGTGGTTTATCAATTACTCTCTTTCTCGCGGAACGAAGATTTAAGAATTAAGGTAGGTGTATTTGATTCTGATTCCGATATACCCACGGCAATACCTGTTTGGCCAAACGCAAATTGGTATGAGCGTGAAGTCTGGGATATGTTTGGCGTTACGTTTTCCGGTCACCCAAACCTGTGCCGCATATTGTTACCTCCTACCTGGGAAGGGCATGCGCTTCGCAAGGAACATCCAGCACGTGCCACCGAAATGCCGCCTTTTGAAATGACGCCCGAACGCCAAGACAAAGAACAGGAGGCGCTTCGATTCCGTCCAGAAGACTGGAACATGAAAAAGGCGAGCGAAGACAGCGAATATATGTTCCTCAACCTCGGCCCGAACCATCCGAGTGTTCACGGTGTTTTTCGGATTGCGCTGCAGCTTGACGGCGAAGTGATTGTCGATGCTGTTCCCGACATTGGCTACCACCATCGCGGTGCGGAAAAGATGGCCGAACGGCAAACCTGGCACAGCTTTATTCCCTATACCGATCGCATAGATTATCTAGGAGGCGTGATGAATAATCTCGCCTATGTGCAGTCGGTAGAAACACTTGCCAACATAACAGTCCCGGACCGTGCCAAAGTTATTCGCATTATGTTGTCCGAATTATTTCGGATATCCAGTCATCTGGTTTTTTACGGTACTTTCGCCCAAGACATTGGGCAAATGTCTCCGGTATTTTACATGTTTGCCGACCGGGAACGTTTGTTTGGCATTATCGAAGCCATTACCGGCGGACGGATGCACCCCGCCTGGTTCCGGATTGGCGGTGTTGCGCAGGACTTGCCTAATGGCTGGGATACGATGATTCGTACGTTCATCGATTCAATGCCGGCACGTTTAGACCATTACGACAAAATGGTTATGCAAAATAAAATGCTACAAAACCGTTGCGTTGACATCGGAATGTATACCACACAGGAGGCCATTGACTGGGGTATCACCGGGCCGGGATTACGAGCTACAGGGCTGGATTGGGATCTTCGCAAAAAGAGACCTTATGGTGGTTACGATCAGTTCGACTTCGAAGTGCCGACGGCTACCAATGGCGATACATTTGATCGCGCTGTCGTACGCATTGAAGAAATGCGCCAAAGCTTGAAAATTATTCGCCAGTGTGTCGACAATATGCCCGCAGGGCCTTACAAAAGCGATCACAAAGCAACGACACCGCCGCCCAAAGAGCGCACGATGCACGACATAGAAACGTTGATCCACCATTTTCTAAATGTTAGTTGGGGACCGGTCATTCCTCACGGTGAAGCATCGGTGATGATCGAGGCAACCAAGGGACAAAACAGCTACCACTTGGTGAGTGATGGTGGCACGACTTCTTACCGAACACGTATTCGAACACCGTCGTTCCCCCACTTACAGCAAATCCCTCTGATTACTAAGGGACTAATGATTCCCGATTTAATTGCAATTATTGCCAGTATCGATTTTGTTATGGCGGATGTAGACCGATGAGCGAAGCGAGTTTAATTCAAACTGATCTAGGATCGGTACTAAGTACCCAAGAGCTCTCTGAGATAGATGCGGAACTCGCACACGTTCCCTATAAATCCGGCGCAGCAATTGATGCGCTAAAGATAGTGCAAGCACATCGCGGTTGGATATCCGATGAATGCCTGCAGGCCATCGCGCGACATTTAGATATGTCCGCGGAAGATCTTGAGGGGGTTGCCACCTTTTACAATTTAATTTATCGACAACCTGTCGGTGAAAAAGTGATTTTGTATTGCGACAGTGTTAGCTGCTGGATCTGCGGTGGCGACGACATCAAGGACAAAATTTCTAAAAAGCTGGGGATCGACTACGGTGAGACAACGGCAGATAACCAGTACACGCTAATTCCCGTACCCTGTCTTGGGGCCTGTGATAGAGCTCCCGTTATGATGGTTGGTGATGATTTGATTACGCATGTTGATGAAGAAACAATCGAACAGGTTTTTTCCGGCTCTCAATCATCGGATGACGGTGTTGGGAGTAAGTCCTAATGGAAAAAGTTCTGACTCGCAATATTGCCGATGATCCCGTTCCCACTGATATGGCAGCCTACGAAGCTAACGGTGGTTATCAGGGGCTAAAGAAAGCAATGGCTGGAATGTCTTCAGCAGATTGTCTAAAAGTTATTAGCGACTCCAATCTTCGCGGTCGTGGTGGTGCGGGATTTCCAACGGGTATGAAATGGAGTTTTGTGCCAATGGGAGAAAAATGTACACCCGGGCACAAATACCTGATTTGTAATGCCGATGAGATGGAGCCGGGGACTTTTAAAGATCGTCTGCTAATGGAGTATGATCCCCACCAGTTAATTGAAGGCATGATTCTTTCCGCTTATACCATTGAAGCCGATATTGCCTACGTATTTATTCGTGGTGAGTATCTTGTGGCTATCCAGCGCTTACGCGATGCGATTGCAGAATGTTATGAAAAAGGCTATCTCGGTGACAATATTCTTGGTAGTGGTTACAAACTGGATATGTATGTTCATCCCAGCGCGGGCCGTTATATATGCGGTGAGGAAACCGCATTAATCAATGCCTTAGAGGGAAAACGCGCGAACCCGAGAGCGAAGCCTCCGTTTCCGCAAGTCAGTGGTTTATGGGGCCGGCCTACCATTGTTAATAACGTAGAAACACTGTGCAATATTTCTCATATCGTCGACAAAGGCGCGGACTGGTTTATGTCTTTGGGGCGCGGTGAAGACGCCGGAACAAAAATGTTTGGCGCCAGCGGCAAGGTAAAAAATCCCGGCTGTTGGGAGTTGCCAATGGGTACGCCTATTCGGGAAATTCTTGAAGATCACGCCGGCGGTATGCAAGACGGATTAGAACTAAAAGGATTTCTGCCGGGCGGCGGATCAACAGATTTCCTCACTCCCGATCATCTCGACTTAGCGATGGATTATAACGTTATTGGTAAAGCGGGTAGTCGGATGGGTACCGGCACGATGATTATTCTGGACGACCAAACCTGTCCGGTGGGCATGACGCTCAATCTTATTAAGTTTTTTGCACATGAATCCTGTGGGTTTTGTACTCCCTGCCGTGAGGGCCTGCCCTGGACTCGCGAAGTGTTGAAAAAAATAGAGATGGGCAATGGCGTTCCGGAAGACATTGATACCTTGATTCATCAAACCAAATATATTGGTGCGATGGGAAATACACATTGCGCTTTGGCGCCGGGAGCGATGGAACCTTTGCAAAGTGCGCTGAAATATTTTCGCGACGATTTTGACCGCCATATCAGTGGTGGCTGTTGTCCATACCACAAGGGTACAGGAGCCTGAGTATGCCGACGATTTTTGTAGACGGGCAAGAGCTTGAAGTAAAAAACGGCGAAAATATTCTAGAGGCGTTTCTTAATGCCGGCTTGGATTTGCCTTACTTCTGCTGGCATCCGGCTATGGGATCCATTGGATCCTGCCGGCAGTGTGCTGTTCTCCAGTATCAGAACGAAGAAGATACAGTCGGCAAAATTGTGATGGGTTGCATGACGCCGGTAGCCGACGGCGCTCGTTTTTCGCTCAATGCGGAGAAGGCCTCTGAATTTAGGGGCGCGATTGTTGAGTCACTGATGCTGAATCATCCCCACGATTGCCCCGTTTGCGGGGAGGGTGGAGAGTGCCATTTACAGGATATGACCGTGATGGTTGGTCACCGCGACCGTCGGTATGAAGGCCCTAAGAATACTCATCGCAATCAGTATTTAGGTCCGCTGATTAATCATGAAATGAACCGTTGTATTACCTGTTATCGATGTGTGCGTTACTATCGAGATTACGCCGGTGGTACAGATTTGTCAGCGCAAGCTTCTCATGACCATACGTATTTTGGTCGTCATCAAGAAGGTACCTTACAAAGCGAATTTTCCGGTAATCTTGTCGAAGTGTGTCCCACCGGTGTATTTACCGACAAACCCTTGTTAAAACAATACAGTCGAAAATGGGATTTGCAAACTGCACCTTCAATTTGTACCGGATGTGCGGTGGGTTGTAACATTTCCCCCGGTGAACGCTATGGGAAAATCAAGAGAATTCAAAACCGTTACAATCATGAGGTTAACGGCTATTTTCTTTGTGACCGCGGGCGCTTTGGCAGCGGTTACATCAACAGTGATGAACGGCTGAATTTCGTTGCTTTAAGAGATGCTCGTAAACAGGTAGAAGGCAGCGATAAGAATGCTGATGGTGAGGGTACGTTTAGCGCTATTGGCACCCAACAAGGTCTGGAATGTGGCGGGGCTTGGATAAAAGACGCACTAAAATCTGGCAAGGTCGCAGCGATTGGATCGCCTCGAGCCTCGTTGGAATCGAATTTTTTATTGCGAGAATTAGTCGGAAGAGAAAACTTTACATTGGGTTTTTCAGCAAGCGAAGAAACGGTGATCAAACGTATCGTTAATATCCTAAGGTCGATGTCTGCGACAAATCCGTCGATTAAAGAAATGGAAAGCGCTGACGCTATTTTGATTCTCGGCGAAGATGTGACTAATACCGCTCCACGAGTCGCACTGGGATTACGTCAATCAGTTCGTAATAAAGCGCTGGAGCTCGCCGATCAAGCCCGGCTGTTTCACTGGCAGGATGCTGCTGTTCGTAATCTGGCCCAAGATCAGCGGTCTCCAATGGTCATTGTATCCGCGAGTGATACTCGTCTGGACGATGTCGCCAGCGAGCTGGTTTCGCTGGCACCCGATAATATCGCCGCCTTCGGGCGTGCGGTCGCACAGATCATCAAAGGGGAAACTTTATCCGGGCCGTTAGCTGATGATGACCGAGTGAAACACGCAGCGGCGATGCTTACGGCGGCAAAAAATCCGTTGATAATCAGCGGTTCGAGTATGTTGCACTCCGGTATTGTTGAAAGTGCATTGGGCGTCGCAGAAGCGCTGCAAGCCAATGAAACTAAGACCATGCTAAGTTATTGCCTGCCGGAAGCGAATAGTTTTGGGTTGGCGCTGCTTGAAGATGTTGCAGATGAAGGCTCGCTAGAGGGTGATTTATCTATTGAGCATCTCGCTGAGAAAGCCGTCGACATCGACACCTTAATTATCCTCGAGAACGACTTACACCGTCGTATGTCTACCGAACAGTACCAAAAGCTGGTGGGTGGTGCTTCGAACATTATTGCGTTGGACGTATTGGAAAACGCTACGCTGGATGCGGCAGATCTGGTTTTCCCCAGCGCCTCCTACGCGGAATCAGAAGGAACCCTGATCAGTAGTGAAGGGCGCGCGCAACGCCATTATCCCGTATTTAATCCAGCAGACGACCGGATGGCCAGTTGGGAATGGTTACTGGCACTGGCTAAAACAGTTAAACATCAAACCTTATCGACTCTGAAAACTTTTGACGAAGTGGTAGAAGCTTGCGCGCAAAGCGACGAACTATTCGCCGGTCTTTCTGCCGTTGCTCCCGACCACGGGTATCGAAACCATGGTTTGAAGGTTCCGCGCCAGACCCACCGTTACAGCGGTCGTACTGCTATGCGCGCGGATATTTCTGTGCATGAGCCGCAACAACCGATCGATGAAGAATCTCCTTTGGCGTTTAGTATGGAAGGCTTGAGTCGTGATGAACCGGCGGCGCTTAAATCTTTCTATTGGTCGCCCGGATGGAATTCAAATCAAGCGGTACAAAAATTCCAGGACGAAGTCTCCGGTCCTCTTCACGGTGGCTCTAACGGTGTTCGTCTTTTTGATCCAAGAGAACAGAGTCATCAGACTCAAAGCAAGTCTGTCGTTGCAGACGATCCTGGCCATGACCTGGAAAAAGGAAAATGGCAGCTCATTCCAATACACAAAGTCCACGGGAGCGACGAGCTTTCCGTTCGTACCAGCGAAATTTGTGAATTGGCTGGTGAGCCGTTTGTTGCTCTGGGGAAAGTTGTCGCCGAAAAATTAGGTGTGCGCCAAGGTGACGGAGTCCTTGTGTCTTCGGACGATAGCAGCTTAGCGCTGGAAGTCAGGTTACTCAATCGGGTTGCAAAAAACTGCGTGGGATTCAGTGTTGGTTTCGAGAAAACCTTTTCCTTGCAGCAGGGCGAATTGGTTTCCCTACAGAAAGATGAGAATTGGCAACGATCGAAGCCGGACATGATCGCGAGCGATAGTGGAGGTCGAAATGTCTGAATTGGTACCTGTTTTACTCGCCCTGGGCATTCTCATTGGTGGCATTGCCGGAGCCGCCATTTTAACCTGGTGGGAAAGACGTCTTCTCGGTTTTTGGCAAGATCGTTTAGGGCCTAACAGAATTGGTCCATTTGGTATCGGGCAAGTTGCCGCCGACATGATTAAGTTACTGTTTAAGGACGACTGGGTGCCACCCTTTGCCGATAAAGTCGTTTTTATATTTGCGCCAACAGCGATTGTTGTGGCGATGATGATGGGTTTTGCCGTGGTGCCACTCGCGCCGGGTCTGGTCATCATTGATGTCAATATTGGTTTATTGTTTTTCTTGGGTATGACCTCGCTGGCAGTATATAGCGTATTGCTTGGTGGTCTTGCGTCCAATAACAAATATGCGCTGCTCGGAGGTTTGCGATCGGCAGCGCAAATGGTGAGCTACGAAGTATTCATGGGATTGTCCTTAATGGGCATCGTGATGATGACCGGAAGCTTTAGCCTGGTCGATATTGTCGAAGCGCAAGAAGATGTGTGGTTTTGTTTCTCACAGTTTCTGGGCTTAGTGGTTTTCCTGATAGCGGGCATTGCGGAAAGCCACCGTTTACCTTTTGATTTACCCGAGGCTGAGCATGAACTCACCGCGGGTTTTCACACAGAATACGGTGGTATGAAGTTCGCGATGTTCATGCTGGGTGAGTACCTGGGATTGATATTAATTTCCTGCATGATCACAACACTCTTTTTCGGGGGGTGGCACGGCCCAATGTTCATCGGTGATTGGCTACCTCCAGTTGTCTGGTTCGGACTTAAAGTATTTTTTGTTATTAATTTCTTTGTCTTGCTAAGGGCTGCCATACCGAGGCCACGCTACGATCAACTCATGTCTCTCGGCTGGAAAATTATGTTACCCATTACCTTACTCAATCTGGTTGTTACCGGCGCGGTATTGTTATGGATGGAGGGGGCTTGAAATTATGATTAGCCAGCTACGTACGATATGGCGAGTACTTCAACATACATTCACCAAGGCGGAGACGGTCCAGTATCCCGAAGAAAAGCCTTATCTGGCTCCGCGATACCGTGGCCGTATTGTATTGACCCGTGACCCCGACGGCGAAGAGCGTTGCGTCGCTTGTAATCTTTGCGCGGCAGCTTGTCCGGTCGACTGTATCGCTTTGCAGCAGGATACCCGCGAAGATGGCAGCTGGTACCCGGAGTTTTTCCGTATTAATTTTTCTCGTTGCATTATGTGTGGCATGTGCGAAGAAGCTTGTCCTACTTATGCAATCCAACTGACACCAGATTTTGAAATGTGCGAATACGATCGCCAAAACATGGTTTATGAAAAAGAACATTTGTTGATAAACGGCGTAGG
Source organism: uncultured Cellvibrionales bacterium (assembly GCA_913019905.1). Taxonomy (GTDB): domain Bacteria; phylum Pseudomonadota; class Gammaproteobacteria; order Pseudomonadales; family Dasaniaceae; genus Oceanicoccus. The sequence goes on along the minus strand of CAJVZD010000044.1, from coordinate 3,692 downwards.
AAAATACCCGGATTACAATTTTTACAGAGTGTCAGGACTGCAGACATCGTATAAAGATAAAGGCGAGGCGGAAAATGAAGCCGAACCGATTAATGTAAAGAGCCTCTTACCATGAGCACACAAGATCCAAGCGTAGAGTTGCGGAGTTCTTTTATCTCGAAGACCGATAGCATCGAAATATTTAACATAAATAGAGGAAGCGGTTTATGTTAGAAATTACACTTTTTTATATTGCGGCGACGGTTGCTTTGGTAGCAACTGTTTTGGCAATGACCCGCACAAACGCGATTCATGCGCTCATTTATCTTATTGTCTCCCTGTTAGCTGTTGCTGTGATCTTTTACCTTATTGGCGCAGCCTTTGCCGCGGCGTTAGAGATCGTTATTTACGCCGGCGCCATCATGGTGCTATTTGTCTTCGTCATTATGATGCTTAACCTCGGCGAAAAAGGTGACCAGAGAGAGCGGCAATGGCTGCGTCCTTCCGTTTGGTTTGGTCCAGCTTTTCTCACCTTCATTTTGTTTGCGGAATTGTTGTACATGTTAAACGGTATAGAAGGGCCGGCATCAACGGAAGCCGTCTCGGCAAAAGAAGTCGGGCTCACTCTTTTTGGGCCCTATGTCCTTGCCGTGGAAATAGCGTCAATGTTACTGCTGGCCGGATTAGTCGGGTCATTTCATCTTGGGCGTCGATATCTTGAGAGAGAAGAGTAATGGAAGGACTAAATATCCCCTTTAATCATATCTTGCTGGTGGCGTGTCTATTGTTCTCAATTGGCTTAATGGGATTAATGATTCGGCGCAATATTATTTTTATCCTGTTGTCGCTGGAAGTCATGCTGAATGCTTCTGCATTGGCGTTCGTTGCAGCCGGAGCTCACTGGGGACAGGCCGACGGACAAATTATGTTTATGTTAATACTGAGCGTGGCGGCTGCAGAAGTCGCGGTAGGATTAGGTCTTGTATTGCAAGTTCAGCGACGGTTTAAGTCTTTGGATATGGATAATGCCAACAGAATGCGAGGGTAAGAATGAGTGAATTAATTTGGCTGATTCCGATAACACCGCTGTTAAGTTCGGTGGTGTTAATGTTATTGGCAGGTAAATTCCCCAGAGCGCTGATTGCGGTGTTAGGTTCCGGATCTGTGGGGATTTCTGCGCTCGTAACTTTGTTCTTTGCCATTGGTTTTCTTAGCAATCCGGAGCCTGTTCAAATCACCTATTGGACTTGGATGCAAGTCGGAAATTTCGCCCCGACCGTGGCTTTTTATCTCGATGGTTTAACCTTGGTCATGATGTCAGTCATCACTGGTGTCGGTTTTCTGATCCATTTATTCTCCACAGAGTTTATGGAAGATGATGTTAGTTACGCCCGTTATTTTGCCTATTTAAATATGTTTGTCGCGGCCATGTTGATTTTGGTTATGGCTGACAATTTGTTGCTGCTCTATCTCGGTTGGGAGGGAGTCGGTGTCTGCAGTTACCTGTTGGTGGGATTCTGGTACCAAAACCCCAGCAATGGTCAGGCAGCACGGAAAGCATTTATCGTCACCCGCATCGGCGATACCGCCATGGCACTCGGCCTGTTTTTACTTTTTTCAGAGCTGGGAACGCTCGACATTCAAGCCATGGGTGAGGCTGCTAAAACGAACTGGGTAATCGGCGATACGATGCCTGTGATTGCCTGTTTGTTACTGCTGGGAGGCGCTGTGGGAAAATCAGCCCAGTTACCGCTTCAAACCTGGTTGCCAGACGCGATGGCAGGACCGACGCCGGTCAGCGCATTGATCCACGCAGCGACGATGGTAACTGCTGGGGTTTATTTAATCGCTCGTACGCACGAGTTATTTTTGTTCGCACCCCCAGCAATGATGGCTGTTGCGATTGTCGGCTTAGCCACTTCATTAATGGCCGCTTTCACGGCAATGACGCAGCACGATATCAAGCGAATTTTAGCTTATTCAACGATTAGCCAAATTGGTTATATGTTTTTGGCTCTCGGCGTTGGTGCTTGGGCCGCAGGAATACTCCACTTGATGACACATGCGTTTTTCAAAGCGTTATTGTTTTTGGGTTCCGGCGCTATTATTCATTGCCTGCACCATGAGCATGACATTTTTAAAATGGGCGGTTTGCGTACTCGAGTACCGGTCATATTTTGGAGTTTTATGATCGGTTCCGCTGCGCTTGCAGCACTGCCGTTTACCTCCGGTTTCTTCAGTAAGGACCAAATTTTACTGAATGCTTATCTAATGCCGGGCGTAGGCCCTTGGTTATGGTTTGGCGGTTTGGTGGGCGCGCTGCTGACCGCAATTTACAGTTTCCGCCTGGTATTTGTGGTGTTTTTTGGAGAGGCCAATACCGAACCTGACAAAGCGCCAGGTAAACGTATGGCCATCCCGCTAATCGTATTGTGTATTCTCGCCTTGGTCGGCGGCGTCTTTACCATTCCCGTTGCACAGGTATTCCCGGATGTTGGCGAGCAACATCCTGCGATGTGGGTAGAGATGGTATCGATTGCTGTGCCGCTTATCGGTGTAGGCATTGCCTATTTGATTTTCCTTTCCAAACAGCTGAATGTCGATGGTCTGGTTAATTCCCCTGTCGGGAAAGGGCTGAAGCGCTTTTGGTTTAGTCACTGGGGTATGGACTGGCTCTACGACCATCTGTTCGTAAAGCCTTATTACGGGATTTCAGCCATGCTGAGCTCAGAGCCGATAGATGGAGTTTATAATTTAATTGTGTCGATCAACCAAAAGCTGAATGAATGGTTGAGTCAGTCGCAAACTGGGCGGATGCGCGGATATATCGCGAGTATGGTATTTGGATTGATTTTTGTCATGGCCTTGTCGTTGGGAGTTCTGTAATGGTGATGGTAAACCTGATTGTCATTCTCCTTGCAGGTGGGGTATTGGCAGCGTTGTCAGAGAAAATTCATCAACACGCACCCCGTTGGACAGCGTTGGCCGTTGTCACCGTTGATTTTCTATACCTGTTAAGTCATTTGTCGGCGATAGACAGCGCAAGTCTGTTAGCCGTTCCCGACCCTACGAATCCCAGTAGCTGGTTGATGCATTATTCGGCCCAATGGATACCCGCTTTTGGTATCAGTATTGAGCTGGCGATGGATGGTCTCAGTTTACTGATGGTGTTGTTGACATTAGTTCTCGGCGCCGTTGCCATTAGTTCGTCCTGGACCGATGTAAAAATACATCGGGGTTTTTTTGAAGCGAATTTGTTGTGGACTTTGGCGGGCGTATTGGGCGTATTTTTGGCGCTCGATCTATTCCTGTTTTTTCTGTTTTGGGAAGTCATGTTGATTCCGATGTATTTTATGATTGCCATATGGGGTCATGAAAAACGCGATTACGCTTCGATGAAGTTTTTTATCTTTACCCAGGCAAGTGGCTTACTGATGTTGGTCGCCATTATGACCTTAGCCTCGGTTTATCATAGTGCGACGGGTCAATGGAGCTTTAGTTATTTCGACTTGTTGAATACTAAGATGGACGAGCAAACCGCCTATTGGATCATGTTAGGTTTCTTTATCGCGTTCGTCGTTAAACTACCGGGATTCCCTTTCCATACCTGGTTACCCGACGCGCATACACAGGCACCGACGGCGGGTAGTGTTATTTTGGCCGGTATATTGTTAAAGACTGGCGCCTATGGTTTGATCCGCTTTGCTGTTCCG
>CAJVZD010000043.1 GCA_913019905.1 uncultured Cellvibrionales bacterium | reverse complement strand
CGACATGCCCAATGACCTGGTCGGTCGGGTTTTAAGTCGACTGATTGACTAGCCATAGGTAGGATTTGTCTCTTTAAAACCCGACTTACAAGGAAAAAATCCTTTATAATCCGCACTCGATTTTGACTGTGGTAAGTACCGCAGAGGTATTTACATGATTTTTTCATCGTTAGACTTAGCCCCTGACATTCAAAAAGCGCTGGATGTCTGTGGTTATACCCAGATGACCCCGATACAAGAGCAGGCTATTATCCCCGCACGGCGCGGTAAAGATATACTCGCTAACGCACAAACGGGCACGGGTAAAACCGCCGCTTTCGCACTGCCTATTTTGCAGCAAATGGTTGATGCACCTGAAGCAACAGAGGCCAGTAGCCCGCGTGCACTCATTCTCACGCCTACCCGTGAACTAGCGGAGCAATTAGCCAACACGATTGGCGCTTATGCTCAGTTTTTGCCCTTAACTGTGACCGCTGTTTATGGTGGCGTAAAAATGGGAGGTCAAGAAAGAAAGCTGAAGGCCGGTGTTGATATTTTGATCGCGACCCCGGGGCGCTTGTTGGAGCATATCAATCAATGCAGCGTTAATTTAGCCAAGGTGAGATTTGCCGTGCTCGATGAAGCCGATCGTATGTTGGACATGGGGTTTATCGCCGATGTGCAGTCGTTATTGGCGCAAACCCATCAGTCGCGACAAACCTTATTGTTCTCGGCCACTTTATCCCCCACGGTCAACGAGCTGGCACATAAGCTACTGACAAACCATCAAGAAATTCGCGTCACCAGGCAAAATATCACCGCCGATACGGTTGATCAGGTGATGTACGCGGTGGAAGAGCGGCGCAAAATCGAGTTATTTCAAACCTTACTGGATGAGCAAAACTGGTATCAAGTTTTGGTCTTTACGAGTACTAAAGATCAAGCCGATCGATTAATGACAAGCCTGAAAAACAATCGTGTGGATGTTGCGATTTGTCACAGCGATAAAAGCCAAGGTTCTCGCCGTCGCGCGCTGGCTGATTTCAAATCGGCCAAAATACAGGTGCTAATCGCAACTGAAGTAGCCGCCCGTGGTCTCGACATCCAAGGTTTAGAGTATGTTGTTAACTATAATCTACCCTACCTGGCCGAGGACTATGTGCATCGCATCGGTCGGACTGGCCGGGCCGGAGAGAAAGGTCACGCGATCTCGTTTGTTAACCGTGAAGAAGAGCGTGCCCTAGAAGCTATACAACGCTTAACCGGTAGCCGCATTAGGCGTATCAATAAGCCCGGTTTTGAAGTGGGCAGCCGTGATTCACTCATTGATACCGTAGAGAAACAGAAACGACCGGTACGCAGTAACAAAGCCAGCCAAACCAAGATTAATCTAGAGCAAACGGCAAAGCCAAAAGCCAAGCTAAAACCTGCGAAGTCGAAATCTAAAGTCGGTAAAGCTAAACCTAGCAAAAAAAAGCCCAGCAAAGACAGACCCAGCAAAAATAAAGCGAGCAAAGCTAACGCTGGTGGTAAAACGTCAGGGAAAAAGTCGGGAAAAAAGCAGTAATTAAACAAACAGATAGCAACACCTAACCTCCAGGGTCTTAAACATGAAAATTGATATTTACACGAGCTCCAACAATGGCACTAAATACCTTTCTGTACTCAAAGGTACCAAGATAGAAGATCTAGCGTTACCCGCAGATGTTGATAGTGACTTGTTGACCTTGTCACCTTTTAGAACACGCCTAGTACTTGAAGCAGATAAAGCGCATAGCGCTTTGGATCAAGCTGATATTATCGCGCAGCTCGAAGAAAAAGGTTATGCCATTCACGGAGCCAAGTTTGAAATAACATTGACGACTGCTAAATAGAGGCAGGCGCTCTAAATTTATTGTTATGGCGATTATTACCCTTGTTATCACTGAATATGAATATAAACGCGAGCATGCAACGGCCGTTAAGGCTAGCGAAGAAGCCCATGTCTCGCGGCAAAGTCTTGCTTGATAAAACGATTGATGAAGGGGTTGATGAAGGGGTTGAGTTAACCGTGGATATGCTATCCGAGTATTTTACGGTGATAGATATCCACAACAGACAGCGACAGAGCGATCAGCTCAAACGGAGTAGTGAGCGTCCATCAATTCTCCAACCGTGACGTCACTGATAATTTTATAGGATGCTAATGCGTCTTCAATCGATTTTCTATCTTCTTCGGTGGCAGAGCCATAGCGATCACCTGAAGTAACGAAACCTTCAAACACGCCTTGATCGCCATCAATACTGACAAACAGGTTTTTCTCATCCACCAGGTCAGCAAATTTATCGAAGAACAGTTCGCACTCTTCTTCTGAATCTAGGTTTATCTTGCAAGAGAATTCGAAACCCAGAATGGAAAATTCGTTTAGATATAACTTCTTGCGTAAGCGTCGGCTTCTACCGTTGATTGTTGACATGATACTTCCTCCTTGGGGAGATTAAGCCCTGTGATTGGCGCGCATAGTAATCGAAACGCAGGTTTTAGGAAATGGTTTATTCAGTCAATACTACTTATCCTTTTTTCTTTCGATTGTAATCCAGTCGAGAAATCCCTGATTAGCTCGCGATAATTGCCGACCCACTCGCTTCGCAATACCCATTTCGATTTTTATTGCGGGTCGAAGAGCGACGCCAGAAATCTCGGGTTCTTGGGCAACCATCATTTGCAACGCGACGCTGAGGCCAAGGCCATCCTTAACCATACGGGCTATTAAGGGCAAGAAATTAGTTTGTAAACGTATCTCGGGTTTGACTCGGACGCTTCTGCAAAGTTGGTCTAAGGTTTGGCGAATAAAATAGTCCTGTTCATAAAGCACCATGTTTTGTTGGTCGAGCTCCTTGATATTGATGGTTTTACGTTTGGCCCAAGGATGGTTTGCAGTCATGCAGAGCACGACTTCCTCCGAAATTAAGGGTGTTATTTCCAAATCTGGTTTCAGTCCATCAAGCGTAATTATGCCAAGTTCAATTTCATCGTTAAGTAATTTTTGTTCGATGAGCTGCGTGCCCGCTTGGGTCACCTGCGCAGAAACGCCGGGATAACAGGAAAGAAAACCACCAAGCAGAATCGGCAAATGATAGGTGGCTAACATGGAGGGGCAGGCGATGGTCAGCTCGCCAGAAGCAAGCTCGCTAAGATCGCGCATGTGGTGCGTTAATTCGTCGACTTGGAACAGAATTTGACGGGCTCTTTGTAAGGCCTCTTCACCTTCTGCAGTTAATCGTACTTTGCGGCTCTCTCGGTCAAGTAGGCGCAATTCAAGTTCGTTTTCGAGCTTCTGTACCGCAATGCTTACGGCAGGTTGCGCCATATGAAGTTCTTCTGCTGCACGGCTAAAGTTTTGCAATCTGGCAACGGCTTCAAAGATCTGTAGCTTTCTTATATCCATACTGACTATTTACCGAAACTGTATTTATCACATCCCTAGTTAATCGCGTCCTAATTAGTGCCTATCCAGAAATGGGTGTTTTCAACGATGTCATTGCGAGCGAAGCGCGGCAATCTCCCGCAGCCCGCGCCAATGCTGGGTGAGATTGCCGCGCTAACGCTCGCAATGACTGAGCTTGTTAGTTTATGGATAGGCACTAATTAGTCGCGTCTTAATTGATCATATGGATTATCTATCGCAACTATATTTTATATATATTTTATATATAAAGGTGTTTTTGGTAAAGTGCTTCCCATTAAATAACCGAGTGAGGAATTTAACGTGGGCAGTAAAGCGAAACAGTGGCAGAAAATTGACTGGCAGGATCCATTTCTTTTAGAGCAACAGCTGACTGAAGAACAGCGAATGATTCGCGACAGCGCACGCCAGTATGCGCAGGAACAGCTATTACCTCGGGTACAGCAAGCCTACCGCGAAGAGTCTACCGATCCGGCGATATTCAGAGAGATGGGCGAGATGGGTTTATTGGGCTCCACGATTCAAGGCTACGGTTGTCCCGGCGTTGACTACATTAGCTACGGCTTAATCGCCCGAGAAGTGGAACGCGTTGATTCAGGTTATCGTTCGATGCTCAGTGTGCAATCATCCTTGGTCATGTACCCGATATATGCGTACGGGAATGAAGCTCAGCGTGAAAAATATTTGCCGAAGCTGGCTAGTGGCGAGTGGATTGGCTGTTTTGGATTAACGGAGCCGGATCATGGTTCGGATCCCGGCGGCATGATCACCCGCGCGCATTCGGTTGACGGTGGTTACAAGCTGACCGGCGCTAAGATGTGGATATCAAATAGCCCGATCGCCGACGTGTTTGTGGTGTGGGCTAAAGACGATGAAGACGTTATTCGCGGTTTCATTTTAGACAAAGGCATGGAAGGCTTAAGCGCGCCCAAAATTGAAGGAAAGTTAGCACTTCGGGCGTCGATCACGGGCGAGATCGTTATGGACGAAGTCTTTGTTCCAGAGGAAAATAAACTGCCCCATGCGCGAGGCTTGGGCGGCCCATTCGGTTGTTTGAACAACGCTCGCTTTGGTATTGCGTGGGGTGCGCTGGGTGCCGCCGAGACTTGCTGGCATACTGCGCGCGATTACGTACTTGATCGCAAACAATTTGGTCGACCGCTGGCCGCGAATCAGCTCGTGCAGATGAAATTAGCTGAAATGCAAACCGAAATTAGCTTAGGTTTGCAAGCAGCTCATCGCGCGGGTGAACTCATGATTAGCAATGATATCGCCCCGGAGCTAATTTCACTGATCAAACGAAATAATTGCGGTAAGTCTCTGGATATAGCGCGTGTTGCTCGCGATATGTTGGGTGGGAATGGTATATCTGATGAATACCCGATTATGCGCCATATGGTTAACCTCGAGGTTGTGAATACCTATGAAGGGACGCATGACATTCACGGGTTAATTTTGGGTCGTAGTCAAACCGATATCCAGTCCTTTTTCTAGGGTTTCAATTTCGCACATGTTGGAAAATAGATGTGCTCTGCAAACAGACCACCCTTCTTAGAGGGTGGTTATGTGGGAACAACGAGGGTACCATCATCACCCTATTAGCTATCGTTAGATAGTAGAAGCTGTGGTTGGCGCGGTATCCTGGCCGTTTTTCTGTTTAAACTCATAGAAATTGAGTTAGACATGTTTTTTTCGTGCCCAGTGTCCGTTATTTCAAAGATGATCACGTAAGCCAAACTGAAATTCCTATCGGACTTGGGACGTCTGGGTCTCGTCCTTCATAGTATGCTTTGGGGGGTATTTGAGGCCAGTTACCACTATCAACACAGTCTATCCATTTCAAATTCCCCGCACTTGATGAGAAGGCTGACGGCTGTCGTCTATAGTCGCATTTTCTCGTATTGTCTTTAGTCGTTACGAGGTGAACTGAATTGTTTGGCCACTGACCCATGAAACTTAGCTATAGTTGTTAGATAATCGAGACTACATCCTCTTGGACACTACTGCATGGAACAACTTTCTGGTCTAGACGCCGCATTTATTCACCAGAACAGTGATCGCACGCCTATGCACATTTGCGCCGCGCTGGTATACGACACGGGCGAAGACGGTCGCGAGGCTTTTTCCCGCCGGGAGGTATTGGCCTTATGCCAGAATCGACTGCAGAATTTTCCCTTGATACAGCGCAAGTTACGGCAGATACCGATGGGAATGGATACTCCCTACTGGCTCGATGCGACCAGAATTGACTGGCAGAGGCATATTAGCGAGTCTACTCTGGGCGTAGGAGGGAAGGCCGGGTGGAGCAGCTTACAACAAACACTGGCAAAATTGCATGAACAATCCATGGATCTCAGTCGGCCGCTCTGGCACATACACCTGATTCACGATCTGCAGGGGCTACCAGATTTACCAGAACACTGTCAGGTGCTGGTACTGAAAATTCATCACGCGGCTATCGATGGTATTTCGATGGCTGCATTAATCAATGCCTTACACCTCGAGAGCGCGGCGCTTGACCCTGTCCGCAGAAAAAAGACGGGCGGCCCCAGTCAGTTTGAGCTGTGGCGGCGATTCAATACTAACCAAATAGGTCGTCAACTGAAACTGGCGGAAACAATGAGCAACCTATTGCCTGGATTCGCGCGCGCTCGGGCGGCTCGACGGGAGTTTAGTGATCTTCCGCGCATCCATGATGGAGGCAGTCGCTTTAATCGTCCCGTTCGCGCTGGCAGGAACACTGGCACGGTATTGTTAAAGACAGAAAAAGTGCTGTCAATAAAGCGCGCCGTACGCCGCGTCACTCTCAACGACATTGCTCTTTCCTGCGTGGGCGGAGGGATACGTAAGTACCTACTGCAGGCGAGGCAACTACCGGTAAACTCTTTGGCTAGCGGCGTTCCGATCAGCTTGCGCGGCGCCGGTGACGACGCATCCGGTGGCAACCGCATCGCTACCATGAAAGTGGGCCTAGCCACCAACGTGGTGGATCCTATAGCGCGCCTGCGTGCCGTTCATCGTTATGCTGTATCGGGAAAAAAACAGATTAATGCATTGGGTAGCGGTACGATCATGGATATCAGTGACAGTGTTCCTCCGGGATTATTGGCAGAAGGGATCAGAACTATGGCGTGGGCTTCTGAAATGGCCGACATGCCGGTGCCTTTTCACACGATGGTTTCGAACGTACCAGGGCCCCAGCAACCCCTGTTTCTAAAAGGTGCCAAGTTGGCCGTTCCGATAGGGCTGGGACCAGTCAGGGATAATATGGGACTGTTTCATATCGTTAGTAATGCTAACGATATGATGTCAATTTCGTTTAGCGGATGTCGTCGTCTACTGCCTGATCCGAGTGCCTATGAAGATTGTATTCGGAATGCTTTTGATGAACTTTTTGTCGAGTCTCAAAAGCTAACGGAAGGTTCAAGGTGAGCTCGGCGACAAAAAAAAGGAAAATAGTCTTGAGTCTGAACCAAACTCTAGATATGTGGCTGGCTTTGCCGGAAAGAAAATTTTCGAGGAAGTGCTTTCGAAATTCGACCACTATTGCCTGTGACTGCTCGGGCTTTATGACACTCTTATTCAATGCCTTAGGTAAATCGACACCCTATCAGCTAGATCGCCCCAAAGCCGTTCACTACTATTCCATATTACAAGAAATTGGCAGTAATCATGTAGACCGACTTGAGCGGGGCAATGTCTTGGCGTGGCGTAAAGAACGGCTACCGAAATCGGGCGATACCGGCCATGTACTATTGGTGGCAGGTAAAGCGATTCAATCGGGTGATAAACGCTACCTACTTCCCGTGATCGATGCGACCAAGCGACGAAACGGTTTGTCACAGCGGGAGGTCGAAGTGCACACAGACGATCGGGGAAAGTTGACGGGTATACGATTGCACTTAGGAGACAGTAAAGTAAAACGTACACCGATCTATCATCACGCCATCAGCGATAGTCGTTCTTGTTTTGGCTGTGGTTTACCGACGCGAGTGTGTGGCTGCGGTACGATTGACGCCGTTTTGGATGCGCCGCCAGTAATTATTTTACGTCACCCAACGGAACGAAAACGTACCTTATCGACGGTATCGTTGATCAAGCAGCGTTATCCAGCGGTACTTGTTAAGGAAGGGGAGATTTTCTCTCCCCTTCGTTTGCCAAATCTAGCTCTCATGTTTCCTGGAGGAAAGTTGCAACAGGAATGTGAGCAAAGCGCGGAAGACAGCGCTACCCTTATTCTCATCGATGCCACTTGGCGCAAAGCGAAAAAGATTCTGCATCTGAATTCGTGGCTTCAGGTGCTGCCCCGGGTGGAGCTCAGTCCGGATAAGGTTTCGGATTATCTACTGCGGAAAGTATCCAAACCAAAGACGCTTTCGAGTATTGAAGCATTTGCAGCCGTTATGAATGATAAAACGATGGAAGGCTTATTACGGGCCTTTATGGAGCGCCAAATAGCAGTAATGGGTGAGTCGATTTACCTAAAAAACTATCGACATTACTTAAATTTTTCTGACGATACTTCAGGCCGTTCACATAATTAGTGTTGGTTAATCGGAGGGTTAAGAACCGTGTGCGAAACGAGTTGCATATCGCGAGCTCTTTCGATCTTTAGCTGCGCTCGTCGCCCTGACCGAATTAATGAACTCCAAGAGCTTCATAAGATGTTAAGAAAACGACGACGCAAATGATAGAAAGGTGATGGTAATAGAAAACACCCAGCCAACTTACTCTTTAAAAATTGTCGTTTCAGAAAGACAGTGAGCTTGTCTGCAGAGGCTCAGTGACTTCGGGCAAACACGGTCGACCGCGGCGGCGAGGAGCACGGGTCGACTCTGGCGTTCCAAAAATATTTAGCTTTATAAATATTCGCTCAAGGACTCCGCCACTTCTTCAGGTGTGGTTTTCGGACCATAACGTTTAACGACCTTGCCATCAACATTGATCAAAAATTTGGCAAAGTTCCACGTAATATCTTCTTTGCCATCGGCTTCCGGTTGTTCTTGCTTCAACCACTGATAAAGAGGCGCTGCTGCATCACCGTTAACTTCTATTTTTGAAAACAGAGGGAAGTTTACGTTAAATTTTGACTTGGCGAACTCCAGAATTTCTTCGTTGGTTCCTGGCTCTTGGGCGCCAAACTGATTGCAAGGAAATCCTAATACGGTGAGATCGTTTCTTTCATTTAATGTACACAGACCTGCGTACTGTGGAGTGAGTCCTCATTGGCTAGCTAAATTCACGATCAATAATGCTTGATCTCGATACTCCGAAAAGCTGATCATTTCGCCAGTAATCGACTCCATTTCTAGTTCATTGATGTTCATGATATGGGTATTTCCTTCTTGTCATTAGAAAATTCGTGGGTGAGCGTGACGGTATTTTCCGTCGTCTATTTTGCGAGAAAAAGCAGATTGATTATCACCGGCCTACAGTTTAACCATGTCCGTATAACCGTCTAATAAGCACCATATAACTGCCTAATTACTACGCTCTAATCATAGTAGATTCGAGATTCCAATTCGACAACCTTTTTTCCAACGATTTTAGGCAGAGCAGGCAGTTCAGTTTTGCAGAGATCGATGATAAGCAGAGTAGGGGGCTCGTTCAAGACGACTGAATTAGCCTGGGAATCACAGGACGAGTTTCTGGATGGACGCTAATTAATGAGGGTATTGACTCGACGGAAAGAAAGGCTCTAGTAATGTAAGGAAAGTCCAAACCGACAAAAGAATTCCGCCAATATCTATGGAAGTTCAGGCATTGATGTTTTTCATGGCTGTGTTTGCGAGTCTGATTGGTGGTTTTAAATACTCGCTGCAGAATTCACACCGTAAATTGTTTCATTGACTTCCGGATCGCCAATGACACCTTTTTCGGTCTCATAAACAAATACGCCCATAATCCGCATGGTATCTCCGACAACGGGTGAAACTCGGTGCAGTGAATTACAGCCACGAAACAAACACAAAGCCCCAGGTTCCCGACCCACGGATACAATGGTGTCGTCTCGATTTCCTTTGAGTACATCGGCAACATGGTCGTAGTTTTGATTGGCATCGGTACGAGTGTTCGGCGATATTTCGAATTCTCCCCCGTTGTCGGCCGGTTGTACCATTAATGTCATCGTGAAAGCATTAACAGAATCGAAATGCCATGATGATTGATCACCGTTGTCGTAACACACATAATTTGCCGGCTGATAGAGATCTTCGTTGTCGAAAAGAGGACTGTCGCCAACAATTTCCGCAACCATTTCGCGTACCGCTGGAGAGTGATAGAAAGATTTTAGCGGAGAATTTTTTGGTAATAGATTGTAAGAAACCATGCGGGTACTTGCCTCATTCTGATGATTTCTTGCGTGGTCTGTTGGTAGAGAGGGATCGATAGATCGTTGCAGATAACAATTTCGTTTGGAAATGTTGTCGTGCGCCTGAGACCGTAACATGAGGGCTTCGCTTTTCATCAACTGCAGTGCTTCGGGCTGAATAAAATCGGGGATTACACAGAATAAGTTTTCTTGCAGATCGGCTTTACACTTCGCGATCAACGCTTGCCGTACAGGATCTTCTTTATCGTGAATCGGATACAATTCGATATTCACGATATGTCGTGCGTCCTTGTCGTGATTGCTCAAACTCTGTCCTCTGGCTGATGATGGAGGTATAACAATTTTAACGTTCAACTAGCTTTACGATCAACTAGCTTTACGTTCAAACCAGTTTTACCTCCAAACCAACTTTACGTTCGAACTAGCCGAATTATAAGGACAGGCTTGTATTGCGTATAAAATTGAACGTATAACCCCAAGCTGAATTTTTCGCTATAGATCATCGTAATCTAAACCCATTGCATCGTCCAGTTCTCTGTCCAGGTCGTCATCTTCGTACTCATTCGGTTCCACCATTTCTAGCTGCTCCATTAAATTAATGGCGATTGAAACAAAATCGGAGTCGGTAATAATGCCCACTAATTTGTCATTGCTTACCACGGGTAAACATCCCAGTTTGTTGCGTTGCAGGCGTATTGCAGTGGCACGTAGATCGGCATTTTCTTCAGCCGTTTGTATCGAAGTGGTCATTATTGCAGAGAGGGCGATACGTTTGTCGCATTCGCCTTGATTTTGTTCGTCATTAACAAGCGAAGAATCCCCGGCGGCCAATACGTCGCGCTGAGAAACGATCCCAACTAGTTCTGCATTATCATCCACGATTGGGATATGCCGAATATTGTGCTCGCGCATGGAATTGCGGGCATCACTTAAAGTATTGTCCGGACCTAAGGTGTAGGGGCTCTCGGTCATGCATTCTAGAACAGTTAACATGGTCTTTCCTTGTTTTATAAATTGCCCATCGGGCTTATTGAATCGATCTTTGTTAAATCAGGTGTATATGATTCTGATCATATAAGTCTCATGGTCAAATACTTTGATTTCTGTCTAAAAATCGTCGATTTCTCTCTTCTATTTTCCCTCTGTTCAGCTGTCTAAGGTAAATTGGAGGTATTGCAGTGAAATTACATGAGAGGCGGGAGGAATAGAGGAACAATGAAAGAAATCACTCAAAGCGGAAGACAAGAGGTATTACCCAACTAGAGCAGGCCTGGAAACGACTTTTTTCTGTAGGCCGGGATTACTGTGATGGTAACCCCGCATTGAATGGCGACGATGAAGCTCAAGTTGCCGGGTTAAAACCAGACCTACAAGAGGATCAATCATCTTAAATCGATGTTTCACTAACTAAGGCCAAATGGTGTTTAGTAAATAGAGGAGAAAGGTAGCAATTTGCTAAATCATCTTGTGATGGCTTGGCTGTGCCCAATCAGATGCGAACCGTTGGTAAGCTGATTGGGCACGTCTAGACGGCTCATAAGATTTCTTGTGACTCTATATGGGCTGTCTTCAAGGGGCCGATTTTGTATTAATCATTTGTCCTAAAAAATTCTTAGACAATTTACTCGGCAACTCTTAAAACGATTTTTCCGCGTACTTTCCCTTGTTCCAGAAGCTGATGAGCTTGTACTGCTTCGCTAAGAGGAAAAGTTTTCCAGATTTCGGGTGAGATTTCTTTGTTTGCTAGAAGTTGAAATAGTGCCTCAAGATCTTCTCGAAACCAGTCGGGATGACTTTTTCTCAAATCCGTTATTGAATAGAAATCTGCGGACCGCCCTTCACTTGAAAACCATTTCCAGCGAAGTTGTAACCACTTCCATTTCAAAAATTCTTTGACCATTTGAAATGAGTCTCCAGCTTCAGAACTTAAGGATTGCGAGTAGAAACCATAGGTGATTAATTTTCCACCGGGCTTTAGGGTAGAAAAAGAGCGCTGAAAATTGTCGATGCTGACCGCGTCAAATACAACGTCGACGCCTTGGTTCTCGGTCGCGCTCATTACTTTTTCGACAAAATTTTCGGTTTTGTAATCGATTGGAGAGACACCCAGATTTTCGACAAAATCTTGTTTGGCTGTGGAAGCAGTACCAAACATCTTTAATCCAGCGACTTTGCCGATCTGCGCTAAAGCCATCCCAACCGCACCGCTAGCACCGTGTATTAATACGGTTTGCCCTGCTTTAAGGTCACCGACACGATGTAACATTTGATATGCAGTCGTGTACGACAAAACGAGACTGACAGCTTCTACCGGATCAACATTGTCAGGTACCGCCACCAGCGAGTTGGCCGGACGAATCGCGTATTCGGTATAGGAACCGTACACGGTTAAGTCTGCGACCCGTTGTCCTACGGTAATTCCCTCAACTCCCGGTCCTAATTTATCCACTATACCGACCAGATCGTACCCAGGACTAAAGGGGAATTCTGCCTCTACACCGACATAAATCCCCTTGCGCACCATCGTGTCGGTAAAGGAGACTCCGGCGGCTAAAACTTTGACCCTGACTTCGCCTAAGCCGGGTTCGGGTAACTTTGCTTGGTTGACGACTTGCAAGACATCTGGGGGCCCGTACTCGTTAATCACGACCTGCTTATAGGCTGCGCCGTGAACATGCCCGATCGTTAGAAAAAAGATTGCTGTCAGCTTTAACAAGAAAGCCCTTTGCAATGGTTTAGTTAATATATTGTTGAACATCATTTTCACCCAGTTGAAAAAATTAGTATTTACAGTTTGCGACGTTTCCGTCGAGGCCCTTTAATATACTCATCTCAAAGCAGTCGATGTTTGAGAAAGTCGCGAGCCCATTCCTTCGTCACCTATTAAAAAATTAGCCATGCCTGACAGTTTTATCTAAGCAATGATTGTATTTATCACGGCGATAGAGTTACAGCGCTCGTGATATTGATTACGTTTCTCTGCATCGGTCCGAACTTTGTTAGGTATGATCTTCAAAGCACAGTCTAAATTGATTGCTTAATTTGTATAGTTGTTCCATGTCAGTCATTGTAAACTTCTTCGAAAAATTCTTAATGTCAATATCTATCTGTGCGCTGGCTTTTTTATGAGCGTCACGCCCTTGTTCGGTAATGACGATTGTTTTTTTTCTGGCGTCCTGACTGCGGGTATGTAAATTGACAAAGCCCTTGTTGCTAAGTTGCCTGATCACTTGGCTCATAGCCGAAAGGCTGACATGGGAATTATGCGCTAATTCGCTGGCGGTCTCATTCGTGTTAGTAGTAAAAATAAGATGATTAAGGAGTTTAAACTGTGCAGGAGGGAGGTCCGCTGGAAGCCGGCTTTTTAAAATGGCATCCATGCGTTCTTGAATGATGCCGACCTCTCTAAATACGGCAATCGTGAGCTTAAGTTGATTCATATTGTTAAGCACCTTAATAGTCAATCATCTTAATAGTTAAGAAGCTTAAGTATATGTAATGATTAATCCGATGACAAGTAAAATTTCAATAAAGTAAAATTAATGGGAATACTTAAGTATATTGAGGAACGCCAGGGCATTCGTGTATTGCTTTTTTGCAATTGGCAGCTTTCTTTCAAGACAGATCTTATCCTTGATTTTCAGTCGCCGATAGCATTTAGGCCGTATTGTTAAAGCGGGCCTATCAAAAAAATCGAAAGCTAGTTGTTATTTTCAATGAGAATCAGTTCTTTTTGGCGACCATCCAAATACCAAACGCCTGTCGAATCAAAAAAAGCATCCTCTTCCAGCATGATGCGAATCTCCTTGTTCCATGATTCCAGAAACACCGCTGTATTTAGCTCTATTGAATAAGCCGTATTATGATGTAGAGGGTACTCCCCGGAACCGGGCACGCCTCCCTGTGAATCCCACATGCCCAGTGTTGTTCCTGCAGCATGTCCATGGTATCCCAAAGGGTGGGTGTAAATGGTTGGTTTCAGCCCATCAGCTTTCGCTTGTTCCAGAGATTGCGCCAGCACTTCGTTACCCGTTTTACCCACTTTAAAATTATTGGTAAAAATGTCCTGCAGTCTATTTCCTTTTTCAAAAGCCTTTTTCAATTCGTCTGGTGCTTTTGTTTCATTGTCTCTCAGTATATAAGCATGTTGCTGGGTATCGGTATTGAGGCGAAGATAACTTATGCCGAAGTCGACGTGCAGTAAATCTCCTGGCTGAATAATGTTCTTACGTACCGTGTTCGTGAAAGAATTTTCGTGATCAAATTTGGAGTCATCATGGCGCTGAATCGAAACAGACGGATGGAACCAGGTTGTTAAGTTTAAATCTCTCACCTTTTCTCGAAACCACCACACGAGATCATCGGTTGTGGTCTTGCCAGGGACCACGACGCTTGAACTAAATCCTTCCGCAATAATCTGGTGAGCAATCGCAGTCATTGATTTGAAGTAAGTTATTTCCTCCGGTATCCGTTGCTCCAACCACGCGACCGCTAGCTTTTCCGCAGAAACTATCCGATCCCGGTATTTTTTTGATAGCGCCTGCAACAAGTGTTTTTTGTCAGTTGCAACAAGCCCGTCGGCGTGAGCCCAATGTTCTGATTGATTGACTCCTATGCGCTTAGGGTCATGTTTTTCAATCAGTTCAGACAAAGCCTTCCATTGATCTGGTTGCTTTTTTTTGTCCCAGGCTTTTTGAATAACATTTCCAACCTTATAAGGCGCAATGGCGTAAGCTTCCACATGAGTATCCGTTGTCCTGACAAAGGCCAAAATGGTCGTGCGACGAGCGGATATCCAGGTGGCCGGTAAGAACGTTTTTAAGACAGGGTCTTCATTGTATTCCCTGCTGATCATTAACCATATGTCTATGTCGGCGTCTTTCATGAGGCTTGGCAGTAAACTATCGATTCGTTTTGCAGTTATGTCGTCGATAATCTGAGCTCGTTCGCGCATTGACATAATGTCAGCGTATCGGTCAAAAGATCCCGCAAAAAGTGGATTAAGAGACAGAGAAACACAAATGATAAGGAAAAGTTTCAGAAGGAACTGCGTCATTTTTAATTCCATTATTTACACTAGGTTTAGAGATAGAGGCAGCCTGGCGTCTCGTCGCTTCTACGATGAAATTGCTTAACTTGTTTGCTTCGACATTATTGGTTTGATATTATCGATTCGAAGTTATTGAATCGATAATATTGGACGCAGCCACTCGCCTGCGGCTGCTAGTCCAAGCTCTCTCCGGACAGTATCTTTTCGTAAGTTTTATCGTCATTCATGTTTTTCAAGGCTTTACTAAAACATTCTCCACGCTTAGCGTGTTTAGGAAGAATGTGCATATAGACTTTGTAGACCTCGAAGGGTGGTAGAAGCGCTTCGATACCGCTGGTTTTTAGTTCTTTCGTTTTCAAAAGAGGTTCTACGAGAAAAGGCAGGCCAATAAACAAATCAGCTCGATCTGACGATATAAATTTCAGCGCAGCTTCGTCGTTAGAAAAAGAAACAGTATTCGCATTTATTGATTGTAACTGTGACTCGACGACGACCAACGATGAATTGTATGTAACGGTGTAGGGTTGAAGACTATCCCAGCCGTTTATGTTTAAATCTTTCTTCTTGGCATAAGCTTGCAAAGGCAGTGTTGCTAGCGGTGTCGGGACCGTTATGAGTTCCGGAATTTCTTCGTCAAAACGATTGAGTACTGATAATCCCCCATCTATTTCCTCGGAGCGCAATAGGCCGATAATACGGTGAGACGGGATCGCCACGAGCTTAATGTCTGTTTCGCATCTTAAGGCGATTTCACTGACAATTGATTGCGTAATTCGAAAGCTTTGAGTGCTTTCGTTCACTCCGTAAATCGCCAGTAGCAGCGGATTGGTGGCGGCCAAGGAAGCATAAGAAAACAAGTAAATCGCTAATGATAGAATCAATTTTTGCATACTTAAATGTTGCTCTTATTGATTAAGGCGGTAGATCAAGGGTTTAACGCCATTTTGTCTGTTCTCATATTCTATGACAGCCGTTCCTAATTGTATTCAAATTAATTGAAAATACTTAAAAATCCTGGGACTGACAAAATGACTAAAGGTGATTCATTTCATTGAGCCTCTAACATACTCCGATAGATATTTTTTAAATGCCGATACTGCCATAGCGAACGAAGTCCCAGTACGGTGAGAACTTAAGAAATGGACCGGCGACTGTTATACTGTATATTTGAATTCGCTGGACTATTAATTACCCGCATAGGATCAAATAATGAAAGAGATCGACAAATTTTATAGTAATTCGCAGCGTAAAATTCAAACAGAGCAAGGCTGCGAAGAGCTCGCAAACGTAATGGCGACGGCTATCGTATTCGAGGAAATCCAGGAAGAGCATAGTCAGTTTATCTCTACGCGGGACTATTTTCTTCTTTCGACGGTAAACGCGAACGGCGAACCGACGGTGTCCTACAAAGGTGGTGACGCAGGATTCGTTAAGGTGTTAAGCCCCACTAAGTTGGTGTTTCCCAGCTACGACGGAAATGGCATGTTCTATTCAATGGGAAATATTGCCGAAACGGCAAAAATTGGCCTATTGTTTATCGATATGGAAACTCCCCATAGGGTTCGCTTACAAGGGTCGGCGGCAGTAACACAAAATGCGGATCTAATGTCAATATTCCCAGGGGCCAACATGGTTGTAGAGATTGATGTGACCTCGGTATTTATCAATTGCGCGCGATATATCCACAAACATAAGCGATTGGACACCTCTAAGTACGTCCCAGATGAGACGGGGACTCAACCGTTCCCGGCCTGGAAACGTATCGATTTTCTGCAGGAGTTTTTGCCCGCCGACGATTCGGGTCGGGCAAATGAAGAGGGTGGGACCATCACAGTGGAGCATTACCAGGAAAAACTGGAGCAGGGTGATTCTTAGACCTTAGTCATGTAGTCAGATTGGGTATGAATGTCCTGTTTAATTGAGTGGATTAACAATTCAAAAAAGCGCGGAGTTTTCATAACGAGACTTATTATTATACGTCTACGGGATTGCCGATTTAGTCTTCAAAAAAATGGGCTTGGTATCGGTATTGGAATAGCCCAAGTGGAAAACGTCGACTGCTAGCAGGGGCCAACGAAAAGTGGGAAAGATTGATGAAATTAACCAGATCGTGCCATTGTGGAAATTCATTTGTGCATGGCAGCACTTGTCCATTATTAACGGTGATGCAAAAATGACGTCTACTGCAGCCTTGCGGTTTATAGAGTAAATTCAAATTGGTGTACATGATGACGAAAAAGGTGAAAGTTAATTTTTCCCTGGTATAGCGCTGTCTTAGCTGTCCATCACTTTCGATTAAAAGGGAAGCATCCATGTAATGAACCTTAGTTTGACGAGGGCTGCACCAGTTTTTTTTCTTCTTGGCGACTCATCACACAGCTAAAGTATTCACCAGTTATGAAAATAAATTAACGTCGACACCAGTAGAAAGTTATACTTCGCTTCATAATCAACAAACAAGCAATTTCCTCGGTGGAGTATTAGCAATGGCCAAACGTGTATATCTTTTCAATGAGGGTGGCAAGGACGATCGAGACCTCCTTGGCGGCAAGGGTGCAAACTTGTGTGAAATGACCGCCCTAAAATTACCGGTTCCCTTCGGTTTTACGATTACTACGCCTACCTGCCGGGAATTTTTTGATAACGGAAATCAGCTACCGTCCCGATTAGAGCAGGAATACCGTGTTGCTCTCGATCTTGTGGAAAAAAAGATGGGAGCGAATTTTGGTGATCCAGAGAATCCATTGTTGTTTTCAGTTCGCTCGGGAGCTGCGGTGTCGATGCCCGGTATGATGAATACCATCTTGAACCTTGGTCTCAACGACGAGATTGTTGAAGGATTAGCCAGGAAAACCAATAACCCGCGTTTTGCCTATGATTCTTATCGTCGTTTTATCCAGATGTTTGCAGACGTTGTTTTGGGCGTCGATGGACATAAATTCGAGAAAATCATAGAAGAATACAAGGCCAATCATAACAAAGTCGACGACGTGGAGATGAGCGCTGAGGATTGGCAGGAAGTCATTAGCCTTTATAAAACGATTACCGATTTCCCTCAGGACCCTTTTGAACAATTGAAACTGGCTGTCGAAGCGGTATTTATGTCCTGGTACACGCCGCGCGCCAACTTCTATCGGGAAATGAGTAATATTCCCGATAGCTTAGGAACGGCGGTTAATGTCCAGGCCATGGTGTTCGGCAATTTCGGTGATGACTCCGGTTCCGGCGTGGCTTTTACCCGTAATCCTTCAACCGGCGAGCATAGTTTTTTTGGTGAGTTTCTCTTCAATGCTGCGGGAGAAGATGTGGTAGCTGGAACCCGCACCCCACTTTCTTTGACCGCCCTGCAAGATAAATTGCCGGCAGTGTACGATCAATTGTTCGAGACTCAGAATCAATTGGAGAAACACTATAGGGATATGCAGGATATTGAGTTTACGGTTCAGGAAGGACGGCTCTATATGTTGCAAACACGCAGTGGCAAGCGAACGGGTCGAGCCTCTGTAAAAATTGCAGTGGATATGGTTGCGGAACAATTGATCAGTGAAAAAGAGGCCCTGATGCGGGTATCACCCGATCACGTGGAGGCGTTTTTGCATCCGATGGTCAATCCGGACTGCAAGCGGGACATTATTGCCTCCGGGTTGCCAGCCAGTCCCGGGGGGGCGACTGGCAAGGTGGTCTTTTCTGCCGAGGAAGCTGTTGAGGTCGCCGCTGACGGAACAGCTGTGATTTTGGTACGAAGGGAAACGACGCCCGAGGACATACAGGGCATGAAAGTATCTGAAGGGATATTGACAGTGCTGGGTGGTATGACCTCGCACGCCGCTGTGGTTGCCCGTGGTATGGGCGTCTGTGCAATCACCGCCTGTGGGACTCTATCGATAAACGATGGTGCCGGTACGATCACGACTGCAGACGGTACACAGATAAAACGTGGGGAAATAATTACCCTGGACGGAAATGCCGGTGATGTTATGTTGGGTGACATTGAAAAAATCGAAGCGAGTAACAGCGACGATTTTCAGACTCTATTGTCGTGGGCTGACAAGAACCGGCGCCTCAAAGTTCGAGCTAATGCCGAAACGGCAGAGGATGCGGCCAAGGCGCGCGAGCTCGGGGCTGAGGGTATCGGCCTCTGTCGAACCGAACATATGTTTTTTGAAGCCGGTCGTATTGATGTTATGCGCGGTATGATTCTATCGGCTACTATCGAGGAGCGACAAACGTATCTTGACAAGTTGTTACAGTTTCAGCACAACGATATTTTGGCTCTCTTTGAGGTTATGGACGGACTGCCAGTCACTATTCGGCTTCTCGATCCACCGCTGCATGAATTCTTGCCACATAATGAAGAAGAAATCGTCGCTTTGGCGGAACGGATTGGAAAACCGGTCGACGAGATTCGCGAGCGAACCGAGAGCCTCAAGGAAGTCAATCCAATGTTAGGTTTCCGTGGCTGTCGACTCTCGGTTGTTTATCCGGAAATAACAGAGATGCAAGTGCAAGCTATCATCAGCGCCGCCGTCACCGCTGTGGAAAAAGGTTTGAAACCCTATCCAGAGATCATGATTCCGTTAGTCGTTAATGTCCGTGAGATTCGATTAATTAATACCATTATCGACAATGGCATTCAAAAAGTTCTTCAGGAAAAACAAATTTCCATACCGTATAAAGTCGGCACAATGATGGAAACGCCGCGAGCGACTCTCGGCGCAGACAGACTTGCGCCTGAAGTGGAATTTATGAGTTTTGGTACTAACGATCTCACCCAGATGACGTATGGTTTTTCACGAGACGACGTCGGTAAGTTCCTACCCCAGTATCTTGAGAAAAAGCTGGTCGAAAGCGACCCCTTTGTTTCTCTCGATCAGCGCGCGGTGGGCCGCTTGATGGAAATGGCGGTGACCGAGAGTCGAGCCCGTAAAAAAGGGATCAAGTATGGAATCTGTGGTGAGCACGGCGGCGATCCGCGGTCGATCCAGTTTTGCCATGACCTGGGGCTGGATTATGTTTCATGCAGTCCCTTCCGAGTTCCGGTAGCTCGAATTGCTGCCGCCCAAGCCAACGTTGGCCGAGAACTTGGAGACGTTTAGTTGAGAGGGGCTTAATTGAACCCGGGCATAGTTGAACGCCGGAATGGTTGAACTTTATCTTGATTGGATTATGCCTTAGCTGAACTGTACCGCGGTTAAACTATGTAGATTCCCGTGAATTCTCTAATTGATCAGAATGTAAATGATATGATATGGATCCTATAACTCAAGGTGCCCTCGGCGCAGTTTTCTCTCAGACCCAAAGTAAGAAAACCACTCTTGCTAAGGCTGCTGTTATTGGCGGCTTGGCCGCTATGGCACCCGATTTAGACGTGTTTATCCGCTCCGCCAGCGACCCGCTGCTCGCATTAGAATTCCATCGACATTTTACCCATTCGTTATTTTTTATTCCCATCGGCGCGCTTATATGTAGTTTTGTATTGCATCCACTACTAGGACGACGATGGAATGTGTCTTACTCTTTAAGCTTGTGGTGGTGTTTCTTGGGTTTTGCCACCCATGCGTTATTAGACGGATGTACCAGTTACGGTACTCAGTTGTTGTGGCCGTTTTCTGATCAGCGTTTTGCATGGGATACCGTATCGGTCGTTGATCCTTTGGTAACGCTACCTTTGTTGATCTGCGTTTATCTGGCAAACAAAAGACGGACGCGTGCCCCGGCAATTTTAGGAATGGCATGGCTGTTAATCTATTTAAGTTTTGGCTATGTACAGCAACAGCGAGCGCAAGATATCGCACAAGAGTTAGCAGAGCAACGGGGACACCAGCCGTCTCGGCTGGAAGTGAAACCCACTTTTGGTAATTTAATTATCTGGAAATCCATCTATTTGAACGATGGTCGTTTTTACATTGACGCTATTAGACCGGGTTTGAGCGAGGGGAAAATATGGGCAGGGGAAAGCATTGCCAAGTTGGAGTTGTCTACACAAATGTTGTGGCTCGATAAACAATCACAGCAGGGGCTAGATGTCGCCAGGTTTACCTGGTTTTCCGATCATTACGTCGCTATAGACGCCCAGGACGCTAACCGAATAGTTGATGTGCGTTACTCCATGCTTCCGCAAAACATAGCACCGTTATGGGGCATTCAGCTCTCGCCCAGTGCCGACAATAATTCCCATGTGGAATATTTTACCCAGCGCAGTAATTCCTTACAGGCCTTACAACGACTGCTAGCCATGTTAGTTGAGTAACACATATATGGTAACCGTTGGCAGGGAGTCACCGACACCCGGAAATGATCAAGGCTTTGGAGCTGGATCGTAGGGACGTTTTGGCTTAGATGAGGGGCGGGCACGCGATTTCCCGCTGCAGCTTGGCAGCAGGATGTTTGGCGTAAATGCCCGATGATTTCGGTGGTTTTGTAGGGCCGGGTTTGTTCGCACATAGCGGTTGGTCGAATACATTGACCAGGAACAAAAAAGGCGCCCTAAGGCGCCTTTGAGATTATACGTTTCTGAGTTTAGTCAAACTTCTGACGGAAACGTATACCAAAGGTGCGAGGGCGGTTACTGGTGACGCGCTGATCGTACGTGGCGCCGTTGATAAACACCTCACCACGTTCATCTGCAACGTTCTTAATGAAAAATTCAGCTGACCAGGTCTCTGCCTCGACTCCCAGGGCAAGATTACCCACCTCGTAACCATCCTGCTTCTTACGTGTCCGAGTCACCGGGTCCACGTCATACAACAGGTTGTAGGATTCTCCAACGGAGGTATAAGAACCCTGAATAAAGGCGTCCATTCCCTGCAAATCGAAGTTGTATCTCGATGAGATATTCCATTTCAGATCGGGTACCCGCGGCAATTCGTTACCCTTTGGGGCGTTTGGATTACCATCTCCTTCATTAGCCGGATTGATCCAATAGCTCTCGGTCAATACCGAATCGATATAGGACAGACCAAAGTTAATGTCCCAGTTGTCGGCTATCAGGAAGGTACCATCAATTTCGAGTCCATCGCTTTCCGCTGTACCGACGTTATCGGTGAGGGTGAGTACGGAAACCGAGGTATCGATTTTTGACAGCTGAAAGTCATCCCATTCCTGGGTATAAATCGCGGCGTTCAAACGCATGCGGCCATCCAGGAACGTGCCTTTCATACCCACTTCATAGCTGGTCAAAATGTCTGCACTGTAGGCTCCTTCTATCGCTGTTACACTCAAGCGATTGAGACCGCCTGGGCGGTAACCTTCAGACCACGTACCGTAGACCATTAAATCGTCGTTAACCGTATAGGAAACGTTGAATTTGCCCACGTTGTCTGACTCATCAATTTTGAGATCGTTGTTAATCTCCGGCGTGCCCCGTGGTCCATAACGTGAAGGCCACCAGATCGTGCCCGAGAATCCGACCAGCGAGGATTCAAAATCAAATTCCCGGTGGCTGTAGGAGACTGTAATATCGTCGGTAAGATCGTAGGCAAGCTCGCCAAAGTAGGCTGTCTCTTCATTCCCTCTCAATTGATTGGTTGTCCAATAAATATCGGGCCCTTCTACGAAGGCTGGAGTTCCAGCGCCTGTGCTTTCTGGTGTGATATTTACCAAGCCCAGAACGTGCCAGTCGAGATCAAATTCGTGAGATGCCTCTTCGTAAAAAACGCCTACGATCCAGCGAAGACGCTGATCTTGCTCTGACGTCAGTCGCAACTCGTGGTTTTCCCGCTTCCACTCTTGGTCGCCGGTATACTGTAGCGACGAATCTTCACACATGCCGAAGTAGGCGACGTAACAAGAGTAGTAAGCAGCGACAAAGCCGGGAGAGCCATTGCTGGGATCAGAGTAAAGCGAGTAGTCGGCCTGCTGTTGTGATTCGCGATCGAGATCAGAATAGGCATAATTTAAAGTCACGCCGCCGATTTGGCCCTCTACGGTCAGTGAAAGTTGAGTCCATTCGTCATCATTGGTATCTGGCAGGAAACGCACTACCTCGAGGTCGCCCACATCCGTTGGGTCGTGATCCCAAACCCCTTGGGACTCCAGTTCCTGACGCATCACCCCTGCAGTGGCTGTCCAGTTTTCATTCAGATCAACACGCAGTGCAGCGCGGAATCCTTCCGTGGTGGCCTCGTTGAAATCGTCTTTGACATAGGCATCGTTATCAATGGTTTGATCCGCGGCTATTGCAATAAGAGCAGGGTCCGTCAGACGCGCCCGAATACCAGAGTGATCAAAGGTGTGAGTGCCGGCAACGTTATCAATATAGCCCGCTTCATCCTTACGCCAAGCCGCCATACGAACCGCTGCGGTGTCCCCAATGGGTATGTTTACGAAGCCTTCGATCAGATTGCCCGTATCGCCTTCACTGACTGAGTTTAGCTCTAGATCGTAGCCTGCCGAAAATTCACCTGGCACAGGTTTATTGGTAATAATTCTGACACTACCTGCCTGAGCATTGGCGCCAAACAATGTGCCCTGTGGTCCGGCCAGAGTTTCTATCCGCGCGACGTCATAGATATGAGGATTCATGAAGGAACCCACTGCGGTAACAGGTTGCTCATCCATATAAACAGCGACGTTGGGTGTCGCTCCGAGCAGGCTTTCGCCACCGCTGGATATACCGCGCATGTAGAGGTTGCCGGTACCTGGACCCAAGCTCACATAGTTCAGTGACGGCATCAGGTGGGCAAAATCTTCGAGATCGCCTACGCCGTTATCTTCCAGCTGGGCTTCACCCAGTACATCGATGCTTATTGGCACATCCTGAACGCTCATGTCACGTTTTGTTGCGGTGACGATAATCTCTTCCAGAGTCAATGGTTCGGCGGCAAAGGTCGGCGCGCTGGCCAGTGTTGCTGCCGTGATCGCCATGACCAAGCTCTTTCTGGGAAACTTACCTATAGTCGGTTTTCTACTACTCATACTTTCTCCTAAGTATTTACTATCGAATCTTCTAGTCAATTATTTTATTGCGCATATTATACCACTTACGTAATTATAATGTTTCCACCAATTTGAGATCACGAAAGCGCTGTTCGGGCCTGATTTTTGTTTTCTGGATTTAGTTGTTTATCCTGCGCCCGACACGGGCTGGGATATTTACATTGCCTCGTGGGCGCTGATCAGCTCACCGAGCTGTTCACGCATAGGGCTCAAATAGCCCTCAAAGTGTCGCCACTGATCAACTCCGGTAGCGTAGAGTGGCTGGCGTACTTGTTCCGAGCTTGCCGTCCTGATCGAACGTTGGGTGTTATGAAAAGCCAGGCACTCTTCCTCAAAAGGCAGGCCACAATAATCGAGAATCCTGCGGACCTGGGTTTCGATGTCTGCGATGACGTTTTCATATTTCACACACAAGACCTTTCCGGGCAGTACCTCGTCCCAGTGCGCCATCAAAGCGACATAATCGCGGTAGTAGCGAGCGATGTCCGTCTGGCTATAGGTAAAGGTTTGACCGCCGGCAAACAGCTGCTTGAAACCACTAAAGCAGGTTGCCATCGGGTGGCGGCGTGCGTCGATAATCTTGGCATTAGGTAGTATTTGACTGATCAGCGCCACGTGCTGGAAGTTGTTCGGCATTTTATCGATAAAAAACGGTGCATCGCCGCGTTGGATCCGGGTGCGCTCTAAATATTCTTCTCCCAGCGCGAGACATTCGCTCCGCGTAAGGTCAGACAAAATTCCGGGGTATTTAGATTCATCACCCCGGTTTCTTTTGCCGCCAAGGCGCCGCGCAATCGAAATCATTTCGCGCAGTTCAGACGTTCCGTCAACCTGTGAGTGGCTGGCGAGAATCTGTTCCAGCAAAGTGGAACCCGAGCGCGGCAAACCCACAATAAAAATGGGGTCCGCTGCCTGGCTGCCATACCCGCTTTTCGCAGAGATCAGCTCGCTGTTGCAGGTTTTGATCAGCGACGAGGTTTCCGCAGTGGTAAGCTCGGCGTCATAGCCCACCAACTTGGATTTTGATGCATTGCCCAGTTCATAATAGCCATACGCTTCATCATACTCAGTGCGGTCTTCCAATGCCTTGCCGAGTGCAAAACACAGGTGATAGTAGTCACTGGGGCTGTATTCACCCCCGGCAATGACGGCCCGCATTTTGTCTATCTCGTGGTTCTCAAACTTGAATGTCTTTAGGTTAGCGAGGTTCCAATAGGCATCGCCCAGACTCTCGCGAATCTCAATAGCGCTTCGGTAGGCCTTAATAGCTTCCTGTCCCCGTCCCAAGGTTTTCAGTGCGTGGCCGTAACTGTTCTGCAGCTGGGCATGATTGGGCACCCGACCGACGAGATTTTTGTACCGCTCTGCGGCTTGCTCGTAATCCCCTATCATGACCTGGATAGAGGCGGCCAGAACGCTATGGGACAGGTTGTTGGGCTCAACTTGTTCCAGGTAATCAATCTCTTTCAGCGCTTCTTCATACCGGTGTGCTTTGCCCAGGGCATTTGCATAAGTATTACGCGCCTGGTGGTAACCGGGCGCCATCTCCAGGCACTGCTCGAGTAGAATTTCGGGGTCCTCGCGAACGCCGAGCTTGATACCAATCTCGGCCAGTAAACGGATTACCGAAACGTCTTCCGGGTGCCGTTGCAGGTAGTCGCGGCAGATGCCCTCGGCCATGCCGTAGCGCTCATCGCGAATAAGGTCCAATGCTTTGATGATGCCTGGGTGAACGTGGCGCGCCGCCAATGCATTTCTGAAAGCCTGTTCCGCTTCCGAGCCGTCCTCATCCTCCTGACGGGACAACATCTCGCCGAGCCTTTGCCAGCTATCCGCCAGTTTTGGATCAATTTTTACCGCGGCCCGAAAGCTATCAATCGCCTCGTCTACCCGGCCCATTGCCTGGAGAGTGAGCCCCAGCTCGTGATCAATTCGCGCAACACCGGTGGTACCGCGTGACAATTGCTGTAACAGCGTGGCAGCCTCTGGTAGGCGACCGAGGTTTCTCAGGGTGAAACCCTTCAAATAATTGGTCTTAACATCCCGTGGATGCACTTCCAGAATTGCCTCGATTTGAGTCAGTGCCAGCATAAACTCGCGCGCTTGCAGCATCTCCTCTACCTGCGCGAACGCCTGCTGATAATCTCCGGTGGTGGTCTCGGTCATAACTTCTCTTTGCTCGCCTTCAGAACAATACGCAGTTTACGCACTGCTGCAAACGCTTGAAAGCATGTTTTAATTGACAACGATCTGCCGTTACTCGCCGTGGCGAACAGTCGTAGTTTCTCGCCCACCTATTGGATATCACGGTCGGCATCACTTAAGTAACTATATCACAGTCCTCGATGGCACCGAGCACTGCGTTCATGATTAGAAAAAAGGTAAATATTATCGGTGGCAATAATTGGAAGAGTTAATACCCTCATTTGCCTCAAACTATGATAATTGAGCAGGATATAAGCTGTTTGTCAGTTGTACAATTTTCAAGCGAATAGTAAAGGTGCGCGTAGCGTAGCTTACGATCATTCTCCCATCGAGGCGTGTTGTGAAAGTTGCGAAAGCGCTCTAGTATAAACCTCAAATAAAATAGTTCCGTGGTTTTATATCCTCTCCAAATGAAATGACAATAATTAAAAAGGGGCAGTAAATGAATTGGTCAGAAATCGCAGCAAAAGAAAGTTGGGCCGATGTAGATCCGTACGATGTGCCGTTGGATAAAATTGATATGAGCCGCCCCGAGCTTTTTGCGGCTAATGTTCATCATCAATGGTTTGCGCGGTTACGCAAAGAAGATCCCGTTCATTATTGTGCGGACAGCGTCGTTGGTCCCTATTGGTCTATCACACGATATGAAGATATTAAATTTGTCGACATCAATCACCAGTCATTTTCCTCCGAGGGCTCCATTGTTATGGGGACTATTGGAGAAGACTTTATCCCACCGCAATTTATCGCTATGGATCAGCCAAAACACGACGTTCAGCGTCGAGTAGTCGCTCCCTCGGCGGGTCCCATTAACTTACGGCAACTAGAGAGTATTATTCGTGATAAAGCGGGTTTAATTCTCGACGGTTTGCCCATTGGCGAGCGATTTAATTGGGTAGACAAAGTATCGATAGAGATGACGACATATATGTTGGCCATTTTGTTCGATTTTCCACTGGAGGAGCGTCACAAGCTAACTCGCTGGTCCGACGTGGCGACGGCTTTGGGTACTTTGGGTTCGTTTGAGATTAGCGCCGAACAACGCGAGCAGGAGTTAATGGAGTGTTTGGCTTATTTTCAGAACTTGTGGCACGAGCGTGAAGGAAATACGAAAGGTTTCGATTTTATATCTATGTTTGCCAATCACCCCGACACGAAAGATATGATCGACGACCCGTTGGAGTATCTCGGAAACCTCATTTTGCTCATTGTCGGCGGTAATGACACGACGAGAAATTCTATGAGCGGCGGAGTCCTAGCGCTCAATGACTTTCCCGAACAATACAAATTGTTACGCGAAAAACCTGGACTGATACCCAATATGGTGTCGGAAATTATCCGTTGGCAAACACCGCTGTCTTATATGCGTCGCACGGCACTGGAAGACATTGAATTAAATGGCAAGCTAATCAAAAAAGGCGATCAGGTTATTATGTGGTATGTATCGGGCAATCGTGACGACGCCGCGATTGAGCGGAACTCGGAGTTCATTATTGATCGACCGAATGCGCGGCAACATTTGAGTTTTGGGTTTGGTATTCACCGCTGCATGGGTAACCGCGTAGCGGAATTACAACTCAAAATCATGTGGGAAGAGATAATGAAGCGTTTTTCATTCGTTGAAGTCGTCGGCGAAGCGGTCCGTGTTCCCTCAAATTTTGTTTTTGGAATTACTGATTTACCGGTTATTTTACATGCTCATTAAGTGAGCGCTCCATTCGGAATGTGTGCTTTAATAGCTTCTTTCCGGTTTTCTCTCAATTGGAGAGACGGATCAGAATCCACCGGTTCGGCCGAGTTTCTTGGCAATGATGATACGAAAATAGATCACTTACGCCTTTATGTGTTTTATTAAGGACTAAAAACCGGATTTTTCACCTTAATAAACTAGTTTAATATATGTATTTAAGTTATTTATTTAAAACAGTATTTTTTATTATTTTATTGGTGTGATAACCGGTTTTTGCGGGTACCCTTGGCAGTTAAAAATTGATTTACCGTGCTTCGGATGCGGTCCATTCAGGCCGACGTTCCGTTAGATTCACAAAAGGCGCTATGATAGTTTTAGCTGAGTTTCGGCGGCGGCCTTAAGCCGATTTGTCGCTGGATAGCACCGGTAGTTTGTAAGTGTGGATGTATTGTTAACGGATAGGGGTGTTAAGAGACATTGGCTTCTGAAAAAGTAATTCTAGAAAGTACAGCAGGACGCCTTTTGTGGATAGACGATACATACCTGTATTTGTGCTACAACGACATTGGCACTGTTACTCAAGAGGACACGACGGAGTTTTATGTCGCGATTTCCGAGCAGCTTGATTATAAAGTGCCCCTAGTCATCGAGAGAATCTTTAGTTACTCGGTTAGCGAGGACGCTTTCCAGTTTGCCAAGGAATTTTCGCCGCTTTATTTTAGTGCAATTGCCCTTGTTGACGACAAGCTAAATGCACCGCTTGCTCGAAATTACGCTGTGGACAGAATTTCCCGCTTCACGCCAACAGAAGGTTTCGCCACTATTGCTCAGGCCCTGGAGTGGATTAAGGTCAATCAGTTTGATAGCGGTGATATACCCTCAGGAAAACAATAATACCTAGCCTTTTTACCTTGTCTATACAGGGGTGTAACAGTCTGTCGTCGAATGTAATAGCTGACTTTAAATTGGTTAAAAAGTCTCGCACGATAGGAACTGACAGGATCTGAAGATGAACGAACTGAATAAACCCTTAATTCTCTATGGGGTACCGTTGTCACAGCCAGTAAGAGCAGTCATGTGGCTGCTACTGATGAAGAGATTGCCTTTTCGCATGGTACTGATTAATCCCGGTTCATCGGGAGAGAATGGTAGCCGCCATCCCACTTTTCTGGCAAAGAACCCGAGTGGCACTATTCCCTGTATAGAAGAGCCAGATAGTGGATTTGCCCTAGGTGAAGCTCACGCTATTTTATCGTATCTATCACGTAAGCACGGTTGGACAGACGTTTATCCTGAAAACGATCAGTTGAGAGCGAAAATTGATTGGTTCTTGCATTACCATCACCGTAATGTGCGAGTCGCGGCGTTGGGACTAGTAGCG
Source organism: uncultured Cellvibrionales bacterium (assembly GCA_913019905.1). GTDB lineage: Bacteria > Pseudomonadota > Gammaproteobacteria > Pseudomonadales > Dasaniaceae > Oceanicoccus. The sequence goes on along the minus strand of CAJVZD010000043.1, from coordinate 10,114 downwards.
CCAAAGATCAGAAAGGATCTTGATATCGCCGAATCTATTCAAAGTGATGCCCGACGAACCTTAAATGCTGCGTTGAAAACGCTTGATTGCGATTTGTTGACTAAGAATCGTTACCTTGTTTCGGATACTGTGACCCTGGCCGACATTGCTGGTTATGTGGAGATCGGTCAATTACAACCACAATTCACCAATGTACTGGATATGAGTTCTTTTCCTAATGTACAGCGCTGGTTAAAAGACATGGCTAAGGTTGATGCACACGACGACGTGCATGTGGTTCTGAAGGAGTTGGGTGATATTAGTGTTGAAGCGCCGTCTATGGATACGATCAAGCGAGCGAATAAAAAGGCACTATCGCAATTGAACGAAAGACTGCTAGATTTTTGCTGAATTTGCAAATCTTTTGGGAAGCAGTAAGAGTAGGGGATTCATCTTAATGCCTCGGTTCTTGTAAACTAATTGTCTGCCGCTATCGGCGAAAAGCGAACAAGTTCTTTGCTTGTCGGCTCGTTTATCTTTGTACGGTCCTAAACATTCGTCCTGGATGTTTACATTTTACCTGGTTTTCTCTGTATCTGTGATTACGATGACATTGCAGCTTAATCTAAGGCTATATTTGATTGGGATCAAAGGATAGGGTGAAAGAATAGCCAATCTTATTGATAATCGTTCTCATTACGATTATCATTATCGTAGTTATTTAATTCACTGCTGAGGAAGTACAGTTAATGTTTAAGAAATCGATAATGGCGATAGCGATCGCTGCTGTGACCGTTTCTGCACACGCGGCCGATGAATTGCCTACCGCGGCTGAAATGTGGAAAGTGATTCAGCAACAACAAAAAGAAATTCAGGCATTGAAATCACAGATTGAAGAGACCGACGTTAAAGTGACTGCAACTGCGGACGCGGTAGAACAGGGTTCTGGCGGCACCGTGTCGAAACTGGCACAGTGGACCGAAAAAACCAAGATTGGCGGTTACGGCGAGCATCACTTTAACCATTTTGAAGACAAGGACGATAAGATAGATGCCCATCGCTTCGTTGTTTATTTGTCACACCAGTTTAATGACAAAGTCAGTTTTTTCTCTGAGCTTGAGTTAGAGCACAGCCTCGCCGGTGAAGGTAAGCCCGGAGAAGTTGAATTGGAGCAAGCGTATATCCAGTGGGATTATACGGGCGGTCATAATGTACAATTCGGCCAATTCTTGGTACCGGTCGGTATTATGAATGAAACTCATGAGCCCGACACGTTTTATGGAACAGAGCGTAATCTGGTCGAAAAAAATGTTATTCCCGTTACCTGGTGGGAAACCGGGGTTATGTTTAATGGTGAATTGGCGCCGGGGCTATCCTATAGTGCTGCTGTTCACAGTGGCCTAAAAACGGCTGATGGCGGCAGTATTCGCAGCGGACGTCAAAAATCAGCTAAAGCTACAGCAGAAGACTTGGCCTATACCGGCCGATTGAAGTATACGGGTATTCAAGGCTTGGAATTAGCCGCGACTATTCAGTATCAGGAAGATATTACTCAAGGTGTTGCATCGGAGGCAGATGCACTTTTGACGGAGTTTCATGCAATTTATAGTGCTGGACCTGTATCTGTGCGCGCACTGTGGGCATCGTGGGACGTCGACGGCGATGGCTTTGACACAGCCGGTAGCGATGATCAGGAAGGTTGGTATATTGAACCGTCTTATAGACTGTCTGAAAAGATCGGCGTTTTTGCACGTTACAGTGAGTACAATAACAAAGCTGGTGATAGTGATTCAATCGATGCAGAAATATGGGACTATGGTATAAATTACTGGTTGACGCCGACGGTCGTATTGAAAGCGGATTACAGTGATTACGTGAATAAGAATTCGGGAAGTACTGACAATGATGCCTTTAATCTAGGGGTTGGTTGGTCTTTCTGATGGTTGGGTTGGTCTAGCACAATTTTAATTTGGGGCGCTTTGCGCCCCTTTTGGGTTCTCATGAAAACAGTTTTTGCCATCATATTATTAGTAGCCAGTAGTGTTTGCCTCGCTCAAAAAGGGCAATTTATAACCGAAGCTGAATTTCAAGCACGATTTTTCAGTGCTGACGTTCAACAACAAACCTTATGGGTGAACAAGCACTTAAAGTCTGATATTGAAGGTATTTTGAATCGTCGTTTTACCACTTTACGTATACGTTATTGGGGTGAAAATACCCGCACAGCTTGGATCCTGGAAGAGATTGGTAAAGAGCTGCCGATTACGGTGGGGGTGGTAATTGAAGACGATAAAATTTACGAGGTCAGTATTTTGGAATACCGTGAGAGTCGTGGCGGAGAAGTTCGTTATCCCTTTTTTACAAGACAATTCCAACAACTAAAGCTGCAGGAAGTGGGTCCCTATCGTTTGGATAAATCCATCGATGGTATTACCGGAGCAACTTTATCAGTGCGAGCATTAAAGAAAATTGCTACTCTAGCGCTCTTTTTACATCGTCAGACACCATTTTACCCACTGTTGGGTAAATCTATGGGCTCTTAGTACCCCTATGAAACTGAAATTCCTCGAATATAACGTACTGCGGCCATGGTTATGGCGATGGCATCGTCGAGCAGGCCTTACCGCCGCTTTAGTCATTGCGTTGGTCACCTTAACAGGATTATTGCTAAACCATACAAGCGAGCTGGGGTTGGGTGATCGGCATGTTAAGCAGAACGCATTGCTTGCTTTTTATGGTATAAAAACACCTGAGTTGAGTAGTTTTCGATCGGGTGATTATTGGCTAAGCGGAGATGCGCAACACCGGCTGTACTTAAACAGTGACGCCATAGCAGAGTGTCGCGGCGCACTGGTTGGCGCCGCCGCTCATAAAGACTATTTTTGGTTAGCTTGCCAGCAACAAATCATGATTTTTAGTCAACAAGGGGATTTGTTAGACAAAATCACCGCAGCTTATGGTTTGCCCGTACCTGTGAAACGGTTCGGCATTTGCGACGGAACTTTGTGTATCGGTACAGATGAACGGCTGTTCGCTGTTAATAGTGAACAAATTACCTTTTCGCCCTTAATTACCGATAACCCGCGTTGGAGTGAACAGTCTGTGTTGCCGGAAAGTATCCGGACAGATCTAGTAGAGAAATATCGCGGTCAAGGTTTGTCATGGGAAAGGGTTTTTCTGGATATTCACAGTGGTAGAATTTTTGGTGACATCGGTGTATGGATAGTCGACGTCGCAGCAGTTTTGCTGTTTTTTCTCGCATTATCCGGTTTTGTGTTGTGGTACCAACATCAGGTTAGAAGAAAGTCCAGGTAGCGCTGACGGTTGTTATCGTTAAGAAATTAGATTGATTTTCTGTCATTTTATCACCCGCGTTAGACTTTGCCGGTGGTGGCAAAGAAGTCGATGGTTCGTTGCCACGCCAACGCAGATGCTTCACGATCGTAATGACTGGGTCTGTCTGATTGAAAGCCGTGTCCTGCATCGTAGACGTAAACCGGGACAGTGGGATGAGCTTCTTCTACAAGACGGACGTCTTCCATCGGGATGCTATCGTCGTTTTCACCATAATGTAAAATGATAGGACATTGTGGTTGTTCTTTTCTAAAGTCAACAATCTGTCGTCCATAATACGCAGATGCTGCTGTGAGTCCGGAGCATCGGCATGCCGCGGCCCATGAAACTGAGCCACCATAACAAAAACCTGTAACATAAACAGCACCTCGACTTGCCAGAAAATCTATAGACGCTTGACAATCCAGCACCGCATTTTCGTATGTATTGGCATCCCGTAATTTCAATGCTGCTTCGATTGAAGCCGGAGAGTAGTCGCACTCGAAATTTTTTTCAACTCTGTCGTAAAGGGCGGGTGATATCACTTCGTAACCAGCTTTAGAAAATTCGTCACAAAGGTTTTTAATATGCTTTGTGACGCCAAATATTTCCATGAGTAAAACTAACCCACCGATACGTGTTCCACCCGGCTTTACGTGATAAGCATCTATTGTCGTACCATCCGCGGTTTTAAGTTCAATCGTGTTTCCCATGTTAACCCTCAATGAGTGTTTATTCGCTTGCGTATTCTTGAACGTTCGGTTTTTTTCTATAGTCACTGAAGATGATATCAACGTCAACATCGATGGTTTTTAGAAAGCCCACTTTTCCTTTTACCGTTGACTTTAATTGCCCGATTAACAATGAATTATTCCTGCTAACAAAATCCAGAGTCATTTTGTAGCGGTGTATAGATACCGAAAATGCGGGTGAAACCTTCTCTGTATTTTCAATGGCTAGGGTCTCAATGAGTCCGGTAACTGTGTTAAACGTTAGAGAACCGATGAACTTGTCGCGTTCGTCTTCCATGTCCTTGAGTCTGGGTGAGAAGCTCAATTGCACTGTTTTGTTGTTTTCATTGAGTGTTTTAAATTTTAAGGTATCGAGGTCTACCATTTCGCTGTAGCGTAATTGACCGCCTTTTTCGCTCTCTCGTTCCAGTCTGTTAGCTTCCTCTTTTTTAAAAGCCTTGCGACGATCTGCGCTTGGGGTTTTGTCATTGACGCTAATGAGTTTGACCCGTTTGTTTTTGTCTCGCAAGGGATTGCTATGGGTAACTAAGATTTCATCTTTTGTCACAGTGGTCATTGTGTAAAACCAATTTTCATCCATCTTCTCCCTGTCCAGTTCTTCCAGGCATTGGCGCACTTGTTCCAGGTAACTATTGGGAGGCTCACCGTAAGCATAAGCCCCGATGAAAAGAGACATTCCGATTACAATAACTCTTAGTAATACTTGTACAGATGGATACATTGTAATTTCGCCGAATTGAATTTTGTTTTTGCTTATCGTAGGATATTTGGCTCTGTCGTTCTTGCCAAGAATAATTAAAGCTTATGAGCCGAAAAAATTATCGTCTCATACTTAAGCCAATAAATTTTCAGTCAATATAATAATGGACTAGTTCCTGTGGGAAGAAACAGTATCAAAATTCTATTCTTTAATTTACTGCCGTGCTTTCGAATCGTTGTTTTGTTGCTGGTCACTTGGCCGGTTGTGAGCGGAGCAGCGACGGTGGCAACTACTGTAGGTAAGGTCAGTGGTGTAGTCAACGGCGACATACACAGTTTTAAAGGGATCCCTTATGCCAAGCCGCCTGTGGGTGAATTACGCTGGAACGCGCCTCAAACCCCTGAAGAAAACAGTAAAATAATCGACGCTAAAGTCTACGGAGATACGTGCCTGCAGGTCGTTAGACCGGGCCGTAAAGCCCCGATAATGTCCGAGGATTGTTTATCACTTAACGTATGGACTCCTGCCCCAGATAGTGAGAAAAGACCAGTGATGGTGTGGATTCACGGCGGGGCTTTTCGATCCGGGTCAGGAATTGTGTCGGGAGAAACCTTCGCTAAGCAGGGGGCTGTATTGGTTTCGATCAATTATCGATTGGGCCCGCTAGGTTTTTTTGCTCATGAGGTCTTAGCTGACAAACCCGCGAATTTAGCTTTGCTCGATATGATTGCAGCACTTGAATGGGTGCAAACTAATATCCAGAGTTTTGGTGGAGACCCCAATAATGTCACCATTTTTGGTGTATCTGCCGGTGGTATGGCCGTTGAATTGTTAATGACGAATGATAAGGCGAAAGGTCTTTTTCATCGTGCAATTGGTCAAAGTGGTTACGCCGCCTGGGCGTTGCCGCGAACAGTTGATGCCCCTGTTCCGGCTCCGAAAGATGTTTATCTGAAAAAATCGCAGTCGGCGGAAGCCATTAGTCATAATCTGGTGGCGCGAATTAGTAACAAGCCACAAACAAAAGATATGTTGTACCAGCTGAACGGCTTAGAACTGATTAACGCTCAATTGGGGTTTCAGGTGCCAATCGTCGATGGCAACTCTGTTCAAGAAGAGCCCGGAATCCGGTTTATGCGATCCCAGCAGCACGATGTCCCATTTATAAGCGGTGGGAATAGCTTTGAGGGATCGGTCATGCGCTGGACCGGTATTTCCGCAGATAATTATACTCGATCCATTGGCGATGCAGTCGAAGAAGCGCGCAAGCTGTACCGCGACGATGCCGATGATATTTGGTTGCAGCGAATGTTTGGAGACAATCGCTATCTGTTGTCAGCACGATTATTGGTAGAAAACACGAAAAACCGTCCTTCACCAGCCTGGTTGTATTATATCGATTTTGTCGCGGGAGAGAAAAAGCATGGTCTACCCGGAACCGCACATGGCTCTGACGCCTATTTCGCATTCCGCGGTCATTTAGACAAAAATCAAAATGTTCGGGCGCTGTCACAACGCATGCAAAAGTATTGGGTGAATTTTTCTCGCAATGGAGATCCTAACGGAGCAGGATTGCTACAGTGGCCGGCCTATGAAGAACAATCTAATCAATGGTTGGTATTTTCTGAAAGCGACACGGTTCAGGTTGGAGTTATACAAGCCAAGCTAGATTTTCTTGAATCATTTTTTTACAAACGCATCAGCGGTCTCGACTAATGGTCTCCGGCCACAGTCATCTGCTGGCCCACTCATCCTTCAATGATGAATCTGAGCGATGAAACTGAACAATGAAACTGAACAATGAAACTGAACAATGAAACCGAATTATGAACTTCGCGGTGCGTATAAGTCGGTTATATAGCACTGATCAAAAAATTGCCAGTTCTTGCCTTTTTGGGGTAAGCTGTTTGGAATAAATCCGTAGCTCTCGTCTAACTCTGTTTTGATTCGATAATAAAAGAGGCGCTCAAGAATGGAACACGCCCTTCAAGTCAGTATACTCAAAGAACTTATGCAGCAGCTCGATGAAGGAAAGAATATCGATGCCGGCGTCCAGTATAAAATGCCAACTTCATCCTATATTTGCCCAGATATGGCTGCAAAAGAATGGGATTCCTTCTTTCAAAATCATCCGCAGCTGATTGGCTTGTCTGGAGATCTACCGGAACCTCAGAGCTTTATTACTACTGACGACTTCGGTACGCCGATACTGGCGACTCGCGATAGAGACGGAAAATTTCACGCGTTCCTGAATGCTTGTCGGCATAGAGGTGTGAGAGTTGCCTCACAGCCGCGGGGGAGAAAGAATCTATTTACTTGTCCCTTTCACTCTTGGAGTTATTCGGGAGCGGGCGAGCTGGTTGCAATTCCCAACGAGGACCATTTCGGACCGGTTGATAAGTCATGCAACGGTCTGATTGAGCTTCCGTCAATCGAACATAATGGATTGTTATGGGTGCACCCGCAGCCAGACGGCGATCTTAACATTGATGAATTACTGGGATCACTTACCTCTGAGATTGCGTCGCATAAGCTCGGTGAGCTTATGCATGCCGGTGGTACCAGCATTGATATGAACCTTAACTGGAAGCTCGCGAATGATACATTCGGGGAAACCTATCACTTCCAGAAGTTACATAAGAATACGCTCGGCCAGATTTTCTACGGTAATAATCTCCATTTCAAGGAATTCGGACGGCATCATCGTTTTGTTACGGCATCTCGTGGCATCGACGCGATGAGAGAACAGCCAGAAGCCGATTGGGACATCAGCCGAGGCACCTTTGTGCTCTATTATCTGTTTCCCAACATACAACTTGTTGTTAATAGCGCGAGCTGTACTTTGATAAAAATTTATCCCGCGCGCGACAATCCGGGTCGTTCAATTACCCAAATTTCTTTCTACTATTCTCAGGCAATGATTGAACTGGCCAATGCCGCAGAGGCAAACGAAGACATCGCTAAGGTAACGCCTGATAATGTTTATGATCCAGATTCGCAGGCTGATGCAGTACAAACATTGGCAGCATCTCTTGAGGTGTTTAGCAGTACTATCGAGCAGGAAGATTACGTAATGGGAGAGTTTCAGCAAAAATCAGCGGAGAACGGTTTGTTGAAAGAAGTTATCTTTGGACGGAATGAACCGGCACTGCATCATTTTCATAACTCATTTCGAGGCGCATTGGGCCTGGAATCGCTTGAGCAATCGGACTAAGACCAAACTGCATGCTTTTTGTGTAGCAGGCATCTCCTGTATTTTCTGCGTCGCTGTTTTCCGGCGGCCAATTCCATTTTAACGTCCAAAGACTGGGAGTGAAGTTCCATGGGAGTACATTAAGTGGTCGAGCATGAATTAAACGTCGATTTCGAATGGCAGGATCACACGGGTCCGTACCGTATTCTCACAGACGAACAGGTAAGTCAGTACGATAGGCAAGGGTTTTTCATTTACAAGGATGCGTTCGATGCGGCCACGATCGCAGATCTTATTGCCGCTATCGACCCCCTTGAGGCTCAGTTTGAGCAAGAGGTCCGAGAAAAATATGGGGGGACTGCTTTTATTATGCGAGCAGATGAAATTACCTTTACCGCGCATCTTGTTACCAAGTCAAAGACCGCTCGCGAATTCACGCTTAACTCGTTTTTCAGGGATATTTGCTCGGACCTATTGGGCCCGAATGTTCGTCTCTACTGGGATCAATCGGTCTACAAGAAACCGGGGACCAAGGATATCTTTCCGTGGCATCAGGATAATGGGTATACCTATGTTAAGCCGCAGCAATACTTGACCTGTTGGGTCGCGCTGACCGATGCGGGTGAGAACAATGGTTGTCCAGTGATCTCTCCAGGCATCCACCGGCGCGGAACGCTTGCACATCAAATGACTAGACTCGGTTGGGATTGTATCGGTGACAGGGACATTCCAACTATCAGAGCTCCCGTCAAGGCCGGTAGTGTCGTGGTATTTTCGTCATTGACACCACATATGACTCTACCGAATACGACGACTGATGAAATCAGGAAGTCATACATTGTGCAATTTGCACCCGACGGAGCGGTAGTGATTGGCAAAAAAAATGGTGACAATTTTAGTTCTCTGGCCAATGACGCGGATCGCCAATATTGGATTCTGCAGGATGGTGCTACTCCGCTATAAGTCGTATTTAGATGTGTATCTCTAGGGATGACATCAAGTCAGCCAGAATCTCGGAACCGGCCATCTCTCTTTGTTCATCGAGAACAGCTTGAAGGTTGTCCATTGTGGTTAGCGGGTTGGCCAGAACAACCCGAAATACCACAATCATATCTCCTCCATACCGCTGTGGGTTTAAGTTCGTGCGGGATACGAACGACTTGCCCGCTGCACGTTGTGACTTTTGTATCAAACGGGTAATTTGATCCACAATTGCATTGATCAGCCGCCTCTTGTCTCGATCTGCTCGCGCTAACAATTTTTGTATTTTGGTCGGTACATAACGATACGCGAGAATATTAAGCTCGGGTTTTGCGATTAGCTCAAAATCTTCACTTTGATCGATCAGCGTGGCAAATTGTTTTGCCTTTTCAATATTACCGTCGATAAGGATCTCGTAGCCTTTTCGTCCTATTACGTAAAATCCGGCGTGGACCAGCATCGCCATACCGGGGCGCGAGCCTTCTAAGGTACGTGAGCCGAGATCTTTGGAGCCCTTGCGGATAATGTAGTTAGCGTGATGCTCGATTGCGGAGAGGGCGGTCGAATCTTTAAACAACACCATACCCGATCCCATCGGTACATAGAGTTGTTTGTGGGCATCTATAGTGACCGAATCGGCTCTTTCAATCCCTTTAAGTAACAGGCGATGGGTCTGGGAAAACAATGTTGGCCCGCCCCACGCGGCGTCGACATGATAATGACAATCTACTTCTCCTGCGATATCAGCAAGCTCGTCTAAGGGGTCGATGTTTCCGGTCTCGGTAGTGCCCGCAATGCCGATAATGGCCATCACCCTAATACCCTTTTTTTCGAGCTCTTTACAGTGCCGACGAAGCTTTGCGGTATCGATGCGGTTATTTTCATCGGTATCGACAGCAATGAGATTATCTCGTCCGATGCCTAATAGATCTATCGCCTTTCCAAATGAGTAGTGGCCGCGGCGAGAAATTAATACCGCCACGCCATTATAACATTTGTGTTGCAGTGCGCCGTGTAGCCCTTCTTGAGCAATACCTGTGAAGTTTTCGCTGGGAGCAAACAATTTGTTGCGAGCGACCCACAATGCTGTGATATTGGCAATCGTGCCCCCAGAGCAAAATGCCCCCAGAGCGTGGTCGCTATCGTGCATCCATTGCTCGTAAAAGGCATCATTAC
>CAJVZD010000042.1 GCA_913019905.1 uncultured Cellvibrionales bacterium | reverse complement strand
TAGTCTTTTATTGTTGGTTATTTCTAGTATATTGATTAACTTGATCCGCTTTAGTTTCAGCTATATCACGAGTAAAAACACCACATACACCTTTCCCATGTGTATGGACTGTCAACATAACCTGAGTAGCCTTTTCTCTATTCATATAAAAAATCGTTTCCAGAATTTCAACGACAAATTCCATCGGAGTATAATCGTCGTTGAGCAACACCACCCGATACATTTGAGGACGTTTTAGTTCAGGTTTTTGTTCGGCAACAGCCAAACTTCCTTCACCTTCACTAGAATCCTCGTTTTCCATCCTTAATATTAGTTTAAGTTTTTCAAATTTACCTAAATACATAGTAACAACCGATGAATATTGTGTGTTTGAGCCTTTGATTGATTTAAATCTAACCACTATGGATAAAAATCACTCACCTCGCTTGACTATTTTCCAAGAAATGCTAAATTTCAGCTCGAATAGGACATAACTTCGTCTGTTTCAACCTGCGACGAAGACATTGAAGTACATATGCCTCGTAGGGGTAATAATAACAGGAGTTCGACTATGCAGCACGGAATAGTTAAGTGGTTTAACAATGCTAAAGGTTTTGGATTTATACTTCCAGAGGACGGCGAAAACGATATTTTTGCGCACTATTCGTCGATAGACATGGAAGGCTATAAATCACTCAAAGCCGGACAATCCGTAGAATACGACACAATAAATGGCCCTAAGGGCTTGCATGCAACAAATATCCACACTTCAAATGCAAATACGATGAGTAACCCAACTTAAAACGGTGACACAGGCTTCAAAGAATCGATGCCCGAAATAGAGGAAGCAAGATTTCTTATCGCTGCTTCCTTGTTAATTTCGACTGTTCAAAACTGAGCCAGATGCGGTCGCTTTAGGGTGCCTATATTAGAGAGCCTATATTTTTCATAGGTACAATCTCTTTTCGGGTGGACTGCAGGAAATTACATCCTTTCAATTATGGCATCTCCAAATTCCGAACACTTAACAAGTGTCGCACCCTCCATTAGACGCTCAAAGTCATAAGTCACTTTTTTACTCTGAATTGCACCGCTCATCCCCTTTATTATCAGATCAGCAGCTTCGTTCCATCCCATGTGTCGCAACATCATTTCCGCTGAGAGAATCAGAGAGCCGGGATTTACTTTGTCCTGACCTGCATATTTTGGCGCTGTGCCGTGAGTAGCTTCAAACAGGGCAATGCTGTCACTTAAATTTGCTCCGGGTGCTATGCCTATTCCTCCAACCTGCGCAGCTAACGCATCCGATAGGTAGTCCCCATTTAAATTCAAAGTAGCAATAACACTATACTCGTCTGGTCGCAACAGAATCTGTTGCAACATCGCATCGGCGATGACATCTTTTATCACGATCTGATGATCATTTTTCGGGTCAGTTATCTTTACCCATGGCCCTCCGTCTATGAGCTCGCCACTAAACTCTTCAACAGCTACCTGATAACCCCAGTCCTTGAAGGCACCTTCGGTAAATTTCATAATATTACCTTTATGAACAAAGGTAACAGAGGGAAGCTGCTGATCAATCGCATATTGTATCGCCTTGCGAACAAGCCTTTGCGTCCCTTCTTTCGATGTGGGTTTTACACCGATACCACAATTTTCTGGAAAACGAATTTTCGTAACACCCATTTCTTCTTGCAAAAACTTAATGACTTTTATAGCTTGTGGAGAATCTGCTTTCCATTCGATACCGGCATAGATATCTTCAGAGTTTTCACGAAAAATAACCATATTTGTTTTCTGAGGCTCACGTACCGGTGAGGGAACTCCCTCAAACCATCGTACAGGTCTTAGGCAGGTATAAAGATCAAGCTCTTGCCGTAAAGCTACGTTTAAGGAACGAAAACCCCCACCAACGGGAGTCGTTAGTGGGCCTTTTATCGAAATTGCATATTCTTTAATTGCATCGAGTGATTCGGCTGGGTACCAGTCTCCCTCGTATAGCTCAGCCGCTTTTTCGCCAATGTACGCTTCCATCCAGCTTATTTCTCTTTCTCCATCGTAGGCTTTTTTCACTGCAGCATTAACGACGCTAATCATCACAGGCGAAATATCCACACCTATGCCGTCACCTTCGATGTAAGGGATGATTGGATTGTTTGGCACGTTTAAAGAAAAATCTTTGTTGGCCGTTATCTTCTCGCCTTTTGGCGGAATTTTAATGTGCTGGTATGCCATGACAAGACCTCCTTTCGTGTGTCGAGTATAAGCTAATGCTTGAAATGTAAACGAATCTAAATCAACAAAAACTAGAACTATGTAAAAGCCCTCGTTTTCGACAAATCGAAAAAATCTAAATAGAAGCCAATGCCTTATTCAATGTTTGGCTAGGGCGCAGTGCCTTAACCGCTAAGTTAGAATCAGGATGATAATATCCGCCAATATCGACTGGCTTTCCTTGCAGGTCGTTTAACTCAGCAACGATTTTATCTTCGTTCTCGCTTAGTGTTGCAGCAAGCTTACTGAAGATACTCTGAAGCTCCGCATCATCAGATTGCTCTTGGAGAGCTTTAGCCCAATAAAGAGCCAAATAGAAGTGGCTTCCACGATTATCCAATTCACCTACTTTTCGTGACGGTGACTTGTTGTTTTCCAGAAACTTTGTGGTAGCACTTTCGAGCGTTTCAGCCAAAATTTTGGCCTTGCTATTGTTTGTTTTAATACCCAATTCTTCGAACGATACGGCGAGAGCCATAAACTCTCCTAAAGAATCCCACCGAAGATGTCCTTCTTCGAGAAATTGTTGTACGTGTTTAGGTGCAGACCCACCCGCGCCGGTTTCGTAGAGTCCCCCACCACCCATCAACGGCACAATAGAAAGCATTTTTGCGCTCGTCCCAAGCTCCATAATAGGAAATAAGTCAGTCAAATAATCCCGTAACACATTTCCGGTGACCGATATTGTATCTCTGCCGAGAATTAGTCTTTCCATCGTGACCCGGATAGCGGTTACCGGTGACATAATTCGAATATCGAGACCCTCTGTATTGTGATCCTGCAGGTACTTTTCGACCTTCATAATAATCTGCGCATCGTGCGGTCTATCCTGATCCAGCCAAAATATTGCTGGCATGTCAGAAGCCTTTGCGCGGGTAACGGCAAGCTTGACCCAGTCTTGTATGGGTAAATCTTTAACCTGACACATTCGCCAGATATCACCTTTTTCAACTTCGCTACTGATAAGCACGTGACCAGAGTCGTCGACTATACGCACAGCGCCATCGTCAATCATCTCGAAAGTTTTATCATGAGAGCCGTATTCCTCGGCCTTTTGGGCCATTAGACCTACGTTCGGAACCGTCCCCATTGTGACCGGGTCAAATGCCCCGTGAGTTTTACAAAAACTGACAACTTCCTGGTAAATAGTCGCGTAGGTGCTTTCGGGAATGACAGCTTTGGTGTCATATAGCTGACCGTCCGGGCCCCACATTTTCCCGGATTCACGAATCATTGCTGGCATTGAGGCATCAACAATCACATCACTGGGGACGTGTAGATTTGAAATACCTTTGTCCGAATTGACCATCGCTATTTTGGGTCGATTCAGATAACAAGCGCGAATATCGTCCTCTATTTCCGAGCGCTGCGACAATGACAGTTTTTCAATCTTTTCGTAGACATTACCTAACCCATTATTTGGGTTAACACCGATGCGATCAAAGGTTTCCGCATGTTTTTCGAAAAGATCTTTATAAAACACCGTCACCGCATGCCCAAAAACGATCGGGTGAGAAACCTTCATCATCGTTGCTTTGACGTGCAATGAAAACAATACATCAGTGGCCCTGGCATCTTCAATTTGCTGCTCAAAAAAATCACGAAGCGCCCGCACACTCATAAACATCCCGTCGATGATTTCGCCTTCCAACAGCGGAATATTTTCCTTTAACCGGGTGATTTTACCTTTTCTATCCGAAAACTCGATATTGACAGAGCAAGGTTTCGTCACCATCAAAGACTGCTCATTCGAATAGAAGTCACCATCTCTCATATGTGCGACGTGGGATTTGGAAGCCTGACTCCATACCCCCATTGAGTGCGGATTTTGTTTTGCATAATGTTTCACTGACGCTGGTGCTCTGCGGTCAGAATTACCCTCTCTAAGGACCGGATTTACTGCACTTCCCAATACCTTCGCGTATTTTTTCTTAATAGATTCTTCCAGCTCATTACCGGGTTCTTCCGGATAAGAAGGCACGTCGTAACCCTGCGACTGCAACTCTTCGATAGCTGATTTCAATTGCGGAATAGAAGCACTAATGTTGGGTAACTTAATAATATTAGCTTCAGGTTTGAGCGCCAATTCTCCCAATTCGGAAAGAACATCCGATACCTTTTGGGTATCGCTAAGTGATTCTGAAAAATTGGCCAGTATTCGTGACGCCAGCGAGATGTCTTTTGCTTCAACGTCGACACCGGCGGCTTTACTGAATGTTTGAATAATAGGAAGAAAGGAATAGGTTGCTAAGGCGGGAGCCTCATCAGTTATTGTATATACGATGCTCGGCTTTTTTGTTGTCATCTTATCTCCTATGTTTTGGCGAGGGGCGGCCAGTGGTCAAATAAGAGGGAGCTTGTGGTCGCCTTTTTTACACGAAACGTAAACCAATTCAATTATTTTTTTGCATTTCGAGTATAACAGTAAGCGCTCCGAACCGATAGCTGGTAAAATCACCGGAAATACTATTTGCCAGCCATTAAAAATGCCAAAAATCATACTGTTAAACAAGCCTTTTAAGGTGATGTGTCAATTTACGGACCAAGAAGGTCGTGCAACCTTGAGCGATTTTATCAGCACCAAAAACGTCTATGCTGCCGGAAGACTAGACTACGATTCTGAAGGATTGGTTGTTTTAACAGACGATGGAAAATTACAGCAGCAAATAAGCAATCCTAAAACCAAAATGAAAAAAACTTACTGGGCTCAGGTCGAAGGAAAGCCTTGTGAGTCAGATCTGGCACCTATACGGAACGGGATTCATCTCAAGGACGGTCCCTGTAGGCCTGCCAAAGTAAACATCATTGACGCTCCCGATGTATGGCCAAGAACTCCACCGATAAGAGCACGTAAAGAAATCCCAACGACATGGCTCGAGATTATCATCAGTGAAGGACGAAACCGGCAGGTTCGGCGTATGACCGCCGCGGCAGGATATCCCACGCTACGTTTAATCAGAGTTAAAATTGGCGAATGGTCGGTTCTCAATTTAGATCCTGGTCAAAGCGACACACTGGAATTCCATTCAGATATGAAATCCTCGACGAAGCCGAGGAATACCACTAAGCATCGTTCAAGGCTATAATTAAGCAATTTTTGTAAATGAGGAGCTGTAAAACCTACCATGAGTCATCCATCAACTCAGATCTGGCAACCCCACGTAACGGTGGCTGTCGTCGTCGAACAAAAAGGAAAATTCTTGCTCGTGGAAGAAATGTCTAATGGAAACATGGTTTTTAACCAACCAGCTGGACACCTTGAAGAACACGAGACCTTAACCGATGCAGCCGTTCGCGAAACCTGCGAAGAAACCGGTTGGACGATCAAAATAACCGGTATTGTCGGTGTTTCTTTACACGTATCTCCCCACAATCAAGTCACCTACCACAGGACTACATTTTTTGGTGAAGTTGTCTCTCACAACCCCGATCAACCGTTGGATGATGGAATTAAACGTGCGTTGTGGATGACCTACGAAGAAATGCTCGAAGAGAGAGAACGCATGCGCTCAGAGCTTGTTATTAAAACAGTTGAACAGTATCAAGATGGACATTTCTATCCATTGGGACTCATGTTCAATTAACTAGAACTTAAACTAATAGCTTACCTCTTATTATGGCTTTACATCATAAAACAAAAGTAATCGTCGGAATGTCTGGCGGCGTTGATTCTTCCGTGTCTGCTCTTCTTCTTCTTCAACAAGGCTATGTTGTAGAAGGGCTTTTTATGAAAAACTGGGACGAAGATGACGGTACAGAGTATTGCACTGCCAAAGACGATTTGGTCGACGCGCAGGCTGTCTGTAATACCTTAGGCATACATCTTCATACCGCTAATTTTGCCTCTGAATATTGGGACAACGTGTTCGAACACTTCTTGTCCGAGTATAAAGCTGGCCGCACGCCGAACCCGGATATTCTTTGCAATCGAGAAATTAAATTCAAAGCCTTTTTGGATTATGCGACCACACTCGGCGCAGACTACATCGCCACCGGGCACTACACTCGAAAAACCGGGACAGGATCAACGACCCAGCTTATTAAGGGCGCTGATAATAATAAGGACCAAAGTTATTTTTTGCACGCTGTAGGCTCGGATCAAATTTCCCGTAGTTTATTTCCAATCGGAGAACTGGAAAAACCTCTGGTACGCCAACTCGCAGAAGAACATGGCCTAATCACCCACGACAAGAAGGACAGCACAGGCATTTGTTTTATTGGCGAAAGACGCTTTAAAGACTTTTTGGAACAATACCTTCCAGCGAAGCCGGGCCTTATTGAAGATATCGAAGGAAACAACATGGGCACGCATACCGGCTTGATGTACCACACGATTGGCCAGCGTCAGGGTTTGGGGATTGGCGGAGTAAAGGGAGCGAGTGAAGCACCCTGGTACGTTGTCGACAAAGATATCGACCGCAATATATTAATAATCGCACAAGGTAGTAACAACTCAAGACTTTTTAATACGGGACTAACAACTAGTAATATACATTGGGTTGACGGCATCGAGCCGCATATGCCCTACTCCTGCATGGCAAAAACACGTTATCGCCAAGCTGACCAAAATTGTTCGATCGACCAAACAGCGGACGGGTATCAGGTCATATTTGATCAGCCTCAGAGAGCGATAACTCCTGGACAATCAGTCGTTTTTTATAAAGAAGAAGTGTGTCTGGGAGGTGGAATCATTGAAAATGCCTTTAATGTCCAAGATTCGAATTCGGGCCACTAGTCGGCAATACTGAATATCAGCATGCATTCAAATTCAGGGTAGTAAGGTCAGCCCATTAAATTCTAGACGTTAAGTTCTAGATATTAGGTCCAGAACATTAAATCCCAATGATTAAGTTAAGGAAGTCGCATTGAGCACCGCCAGCCCAAAACCGCAAGATATGATAAATGGACAGACCATTGCTCTAGCCGGAATTTTGCAGAGCACCCATCTTGTCAACCAAATTGCGACGACAGGATCAAGCAACGCAGAGAGTTTCAACCCAACTATCAATAGTTTATTTAAGTTTGATGCTGAAACGCCGATCAGTATCTTTGGAGGGCCTCAGGGAATCAACCTAGGCCTAAATATCCTAAAGGATATTCTATCCGGAAATGCGCAGCAGGATTATCGAACTCACATTCGTTACGCACTTGCGATTTTACATCTTCAAAAAAAAGCTGAAAAAGATAGTCAAATGATGGCGCTGATTCGCCGCCGGCTTGAACACGCATCGCTGAAAGCCGAACATTTTACGGACAATATCCAGGAGACGGCCACCAGCTGCGCTGCTATTTACCAGGACACCATCAGCGGGTTTAAGTACCGCATACAAGTCACGGGTAACGCCCATCAATTGCAGAACTCAACCAACGCTGACAATATCCGCGCTTTGCTGTTAGCAGGAATTCGTTCGGCTGTGTTGTGGCGACAAATGGGCGGACACCGCTGGCAACTGTTTTTGTCACGCAAGAAACTACTTAAGGCGGTAACGGAGCTTATCGAAGAATAATTTTACCTTTCTTTCTTATGCCACTTCAGAGCTCTGAAAATTGTTAAAAGTTAGTGTATTATTGCCTTCAATTCACCGCCTAATCCGAACCTTTATCTTTTCCCCTAAATAATCGTGAGAACTATTCATGGATCTATCAGCGCTTTCGGCCATATCTCCCATCGACGGTCGTTATGGAAGTAAAACCAAATCACTACGCAGTGTATTTAGTGAATTTGGCTTGATTAAAAATCGAGTTATCGTAGAAGTCAGATGGTTACAGCGGCTTGCTGAAATGCCCCAAATTCTTGAAGTACCGCCATTCAGCGAGGGTGCCAACAAACTTCTTAATGACCTCTTAGAGAACTTTTCTGAGGAAGATGCGCAAGCGATCAAGGATATTGAAGCAACGACAAACCACGACGTAAAAGCCGTCGAATACTTTATAAAAAGATCGGTAGAACAACACAGCGAGCTAAACGCCGTTAGTGAATTCATTCATTTTGCATGTACGTCGGAGGATATAAATAATCTTTCGCATGCACTGATGTTAAAAGCCGGTCGCGATATCATGCTTTTACAGATGTCCGGCATAATCGAGAAGTTGAGTTCAATGGCTGCCTCTTATGCGAGCATCTCAATGCTGTCGCGTACTCACGGGCAAACCGCAAGTCCGAGTACCGTCGGTAAAGAGTTTGCCAACGTTGTGGCGCGCCTGCGCCGTCAACTCGATCAACTATCAAAAGTAGAACTTTTGGGTAAAATTAATGGTGCCGTCGGTAATTATAACGCTCACTTATCTGCCTACCCCGACGTTGATTGGCAGGGAAATGCCCAGGGTTTTGTCGAAAGCCTCGGCATCGATTGGAATCCGTATACTACGCAAATCGAGCCACACGATTATATCGCCGAATTGTTTGACTCGATGGCACGTTTTAACACCATATTACTCGACTTTGACCGAGATATATGGGGTTACATCTCAATGGGCTTTTTCAAACAAATCGTCGTCGCCGGTGAAGTTGGCTCTTCAACAATGCCACATAAGGTAAACCCGATAGATTTCGAAAATTCGGAAGGCAATTTAGGGCTGGCCAATGCCATATTTTCTCACATGGGATCTAAGTTGCCGGTGTCGAGATGGCAGCGCGACCTAACCGATTCAACGGTGCTACGTAATATGGGTGTCGGCATGGCCTATAGCCTGATTGCCTATCAAGCAACAATGAAGGGCCTCGGCAAGCTGGAAGTCAACGAGCCCCGTATACTGGAAGACTTGAACAACAGCTGGGAAGTGCTGGCCGAGCCAATCCAAACTGTTATGCGACGTTATAACATTGAAGAACCATACGAAAAATTAAAAGCGCTTACCCGTGGTCAAAAAATTAACAGAGAAGTGCTGGACAAATTTGTGTCAACCTTAGATATACCGGAAGAAGCGAAGAATAATCTGAGAAATCTTTCACCAGAAACTTATATCGGCAACGCAGTCGAGCAAGTAAAAAAACTATAATTTGGTTTATGCCTCAACAATAGGCTGTATTTATTGCTCATGGGGCTCACGGATTTGAGCATGGCTAAGCTGGAAACCTGAGCGAGGATACGGTCTAATTAGGCCAACCCACTAAAGAATATACTATTCAAACCTATATTCCTCAGTAGCTGTCATTGAGAACAAAAGGCTTTTCCTTATTAGTGGCTCTTTACGCCTGAACAAGTGTAAACAATATGAATCAGCTCGATCATCCTTTGAATAACTTTGATGTCACCGATTTTTTAGAAAACTATTGGCAAAAAAAGCCACTACTTATTCGAAACGCTTTCGTTAATTTTCAAAACCCCGTTACACCGGATGAACTTGCGGGGTTATCCTGCGAGGATGACATCGAGTCAAGATTGGTGATCAACTATGATGACAATTGGCAATTAGAACACGGCCCGTTTTCTGAAAAAAAATTCTCGATGCTTGCGGAATCAAATTGGACATTACTTGTTCAAGCTGTCGATCACTACATACCGGAGGTCGCTGAAATATTAAATGCCTTTAGGTTTATCCCGAATTGGCGCGTCGACGATATCATGGTTAGCTACGCCACAAAAGGTGGATCGGTGGGCCCCCACTATGACCATTACGACGTCTTTCTATTGCAGGGTTCAGGTCAAAGACGATGGCAGTTGGGGCCAAAATATCACTCCAGTAGCGCACGTCTCGAAAACCCTGACTTGCGTTTGATTAAAAACTTTGAAGTCGAGCAAGACTGGATTCTGGACCCGGGTGATATGTTATATATCCCGCCCCTCTATGGACACTGGGGAACAGGCATTGATAACGACTGTATGACCTATTCCATCGGGTTTCGTGCTCCCAGTTACGCTGAACTTCTGTCAGGATTCTGCGATTTCACAATTGATACCCTTAGCAATGATCTACACGTTAGTGATGTACAAGGTGATAGTCCATCAACGCCGGGCGAAATAACCACAGAAACTCTCGATTCTATTAAAAACATAATACAAAACCAGTTTTCTGACTCAACGAAAATCGCTCGGTTTTTCGGCCAATACATGACTGAGCCGAAATATCACCCAAACAGTGAAACTGATTTTCCGACACCAATTCCAACCGATCGACAGGCTAACGATCAAACTGGTTTCACAGAGGAAAAATGGCTGGAAATATTGGCCGAAGATACTACTATTTATCGTGAAGCTGCCTCTCGTTTTTCGTTCACAAAGGTGAACGAGTTAGTGCTGTCTTTTGTAAACGGAGTCACTTACGAAAACGTCACTTATCAATGCATCGAGTTTCTATCTGCGAAAGATCGTTACTCGACAAATGAACTACAATCGCTCGCGGTAATACAGGCAAACCGCTTATTCATGAACCAACTATTCGATCAAGGAATCTTGTATATTGAGGATGAACTATTCAGTTAAACCAGTGAACTGGCATACCGGTCACTTGCAATTGTCAGAAATCCGTACCCAAGTTTTTGTGGAAGAACAATCAGTACCTGCAGACGTCGAATGGGATGGAAAAGACGATTCGGCGTTCCACTGGATTGCAGTCGACGACTCAAACACGCCTTTAGGAACGGCAAGAATGTTAGCTGACGGTCATATCGGACGGATGGCCGTGCTGAAACACGCGCGTAACCGTGGTGTTGGTAGAGCACTTCTGCAAAAAGCGATTGAACACGCGCGAACCCTAGATATTTACGAAGCTTACCTTTACGCACAAACTCACGCCGCAAACTTCTACCTGAAAGAAGGTTTTGTTATACACGGCGATGAATTTATGGAAGCCAACATCCCCCACCTCACGATGCGATTGACACTTTTTAAACAGCGATTGCTAGGCAGACACTCTGGTAATTTTCCTATCCTCGATTATAAGCTGTGTGCGGAACAACTAGTTTCTCAAACTCAACAAAAATTACTGATATTGTCTGCTGATTTGGACCAGCAGGTTTTTAACACAGCTACGATGGTTGACTATTTTTCCGTATTAGCTCGGAAAAGTAGATACACTGATATTCGACTTCTGGTCACCAATACTTCATCCATCGTTAATCGAGGACACCGATTACTGGATCTACAGAGAAGATTATCTTCGAAAATATCGATCAGGAAAGCTAGCTGCGAACCGCATTTGATAAAACAAAATCTGATCATCGCTGACAACATTGGATTTATTTGCCAATCAGTCAGTGAATATGAAAAGGTTTGGGGTAACTACAAAAATCTTCCGGTGGCGGAAACCTATGTCTCTGAGTTCAATGAACTCTGGGGGCAAGCATCTGAAGATCGAAATTTAAGTCTTTTGGGAATTTAACTCTCGAGCTTCAACTACTCCATCAGGCATCAGACCGGTTCTAGTTTTCAGAGCTCTAACTAATTCGATATATCCACTTGTTTTCCTTAACATTGAATCGGAAAAATGGAGAAAATACTTCGTAAAGGATCATTGTCCGCATTCCCCATACAATTAAATTTATAACTATTTTTAAGAATATTCGTTACACTCCTTTAATAGCGTTGTGTTTGATACTAATCGGCGCAACTAAGATCTCGAGACATTTTCGTTTTTCCGTCTCGAATTAGGATTGCGCAAATACCAACATTGATAATCTCGGGACGGCCTTTGAATTTGTCAACGACTGCACTGTCGGAAAGAACCGCACTCATATTACCTGGCGGTGGAGCTAGAGCTGCTTATCAAGTCGGTGTACTAAAAGCCCTCGCCGAACATGAGTCGTCGCTTGCGGCCGATCCATTTCCGATTTTATGCGGAACCTCGGCAGGAGCCATTAATGCCGTTGCGCTTGCCAGTAGAGAAGAAAGTTTCGTCGATTCCTGTCAGTGGTTAGAAAATTTGTGGCTAAATCTCCAAACAGATTTCGTCTACAGGAGCGATTGGACCGGAATTACGCGAAATGCCTGGCGGCTATTTTTATCACTAATTAATTCGGGTATAGCAGTCGGTAGACCGGTCGCTTTACTAGACAATCTACCCCTAAAGCAGCTGCTCCGGCAAAAAATTGATTTCTCGGGTATTGGCCGGAACATACAGTCGGGGAAATTAAATGCGGTATGCGTCACCGCGATGAATTACACCGAAGGAGTGTCTGTGAGCTTCTATCAAGGTGGACCGGATAATGCGGAATGGCAACGCTGGAGGAGACAGGGAATTCCCACACCGCTGGAGCTGAGACACCTGCTCGCATCCACAGCTATTCCGACGATTTTCCCACCGCAACGGGTCGGCCGCAACTATTATGGAGACGGCGCTTTGCGACAGCTGACCCCCATTAGTCCCGCGCTACATCTCGGCGCAGAGAAGATTTTGATAGTCAGTCCTACCGGCCATAAACGTAATTACGACAAACCATTTCGGCGAATTCACTCACCAGCTTTTGGGCAAATCATCGGTCACTTGTTAAACAGTGCGTTTGTCGACAGTCTTGAAACCGACATAGAACTCCTTGAACAGATGAACAAACTACTTGAACGGATTCCCGATGACATCGCGAATCAGGAGGGAAGACTGCTTAAGCCCATTGATATTCAGGTTATTTCGCCCTCAGAAGACATAGATGCCATCGCAGATGAATATGTTCAGACTTTACCGAGAAGCATTCGAACCTTTTTACGGATATTAGGTGGCAGCTCAAGCGACGGCGGAGTCAACGTAGCAAGTTACCTTCTTTTTACTCGTGATTTTTGCCAGCGACTAATCGATCTCGGGTACAAGGACGGCAAGGATCAAATGGAAGACATACTGTCATTTCTTCACAGCTAAATATTGACGTTCACCGCCTTACAAAACACGCAAACATCACTATTGACATAGATTCGATATTTTTAGGGTAAGTGCCATAAGAATGCAGGAGTTAGGGACATAGGGAGATAGAACTAGAGCCAAAGCCAGAGCTGCCTACTCAACAAAAGAAGAAGCAAAATCAGACACACGTTAATAGTAGTGATATTCAAGAAACCAAAGGACTAGTAATTGCTTTTTCGACCTTCTCGCTACTACCGCCGTCAGCGAAGAAAAACCTTGGAAGGCCCATAACAATCACTGCAATTCAGTCACAACCTGCTTGATGCGACCAAAGGACTGATGATGACCACCATCATGTGTAAATTGAATCCCCTTATCCTACGGCAACACGATACACTACGGCATATTAAGTAAAATATCCAAACGGCTGGTAAGTTATTGTATTATCGTCAATAATGACTTTGTAATGCCAACATTCAACATGACCGTTTTGCACTCCAGAACCCTTCCCTCAATACGGATTGACAGTTGAATAACTACTTATATCAACATATATTCCGACCGCCGGAAATACGTAAAATAGTCGTAGAACTACTTTCCGTCATTATTTGTCTTGCTCTCCTGTCAAGTCCAGTCGAATCTCGAGCAGATGCAGGCGTATCGGAAGAATATCAAATTAAGGCAGCTTACCTTTATAACCTAATAAAATTTATCCAGTGGCCTGTGGATCAGGCAAACCTCTTAGTAACCAAAATATGCGTCGTTGGATCAAATCCCTTCCTAACGCAATTGGAAAACTTAACCAGTCGCACGGCTAATGGCAGGCCTATCGAGATACTTTATAAACCTGCCATGAAAAGAATAGAAGATTGCAACATTTTGTTTATCCCCAAAAACTTTTCGGACTCAAAAAAACTATTACATTATATTACAGAGAAACCCATCTTAACGGTGGGAGAAAAACCCTCATTTCTCGAACAGGGTGGCATCGTAAGCTTGGTTGTAGCAAGTAATAAAGTACAACTGCACATTAATCAAAGTCGGGCAAAATCGGTTGGTTTTGAAATCAGCGGTAACTTACTTGAAGTTGCCAAAATCGTACAATAAACAGGTAAAAATGAACCAACTCGTTCTTCATATCAAAAACTTACCGATATCCAGAAAGGTTGCGTCTTTTTGCGTGTTGATTAGCCTGGCTAGCTTACTCATTGCGATGACCGCGCTGGCGCTTTACGATCGCGCGCAATTTCAGGAAAACAAGACAGACAGCCTAACCACTCTCGCCTCAGTTATCAGTAATCGTAGCTCCGCAGCGGTGGTATTTGACGATAGCAATTTGGCGGCAGAAAACCTGGCAACCCTTTCCCATGAAAAATCAATTGTTGCAGCCTGTATTTTTTCGCTGACGAACTTGCGGGATTTTGAAAGCCGGACAGTCAATCAACTCGCTGTGTATCCACATGAGAACGTCAAATGCCCCACCGTCAATTCTGTATCACGGGATGTTGTTCACACTGATAATTTGGATTTCATTGAACTAGTACAACCCATCATTTTAGATGACCTGGTCATTGGATATTTGTACCTCAAATCCAACACTCTAGATTTACAAACTATCCAAAACAATCACTTCGTCGTTTTCAGCATTATTGCATCGGTCGTATTCCTTATTACTCTGTGGTTTTCGCACAGATTTTCTCGTTGGATCTCAAGACCACTTTCTAAGCTGAGGCGAACAGCGGAAAACATTGCGAGCAACGACGACTACTCTATTAGGGCCAAAAAATACTATGACGATGAGGTAGGAAAAGTTGTCGACTCATTCAACCAAATGCTCGTGGTCATTGAGAGAGAAAATGAAGAAATTCGCAATAGTGAAGAAAAGTTTCGTTTAATTTCCGCCTCTTCGAAAGTCGGAATATTCCAGCTAGACATAGAAGGTCATTACGTTTTCGCGAACGATGAGCTTTGTACAATGACAGGTTTAAATTCAACCGACATAATGTCGGACAACTGGCTTTCCACCGTTCATACCGACGACAAATTGGCTGTCGAAAAGAGCTGGAAAGACATGCTCAATAATAATCGTGAAATTGATATTGAATGCAGACTTCACAATTCGAATATAAAGTGGATTAGCGGTGTTATTGGTTTGCTCCACAGTGCCGAAGGGACTCTACTGGGCTATCTTGGTACCATTCATGACGTAACCGCTGTCAAAACAGCCCAGATTCAACTAGAGAAAATGGCCTTTTATGATACTCTAACGGGGCTGTCTAATCGTCGACTTTTCCGTAACCGCTTAGAGCATATTGTCGGAAATTTGTCGCGCAAGAAGACCAAGATTGGCTTAGTATTATTAGATCTCGATAATTTCAAAGATGTCAATGACTCTCTAGGCCATGACGCAGGAGACACTCTTTTAACAATGATCGCCGATCGGTTAATGAAAGGCGTTAGAGTTGGCGATACCGTTTCTCGCCTCGGTGGTGACGAATTTGCTGTTATTTTTGCTGGAATAGATAACTCAATGATTGTCTCTAACATTGTCGAAGGACTGCTCAAGTCATTAAGCGTTCCGATTACTCTAAACGAGACTCAATTGCGCATCACTGCAAGTGCAGGAATTGCGATAGCCCCAAACGATAGCGACAATGCAGAAACGCTTATAAAGAACGCCGACCTAGCGCTCTATAAAGCTAAGGCGCAGGGAAGAAATTGCTTCCGGTTTTTCACGTCCCAAATGAACACAGAACTAATCGACTACCTTCGGTTGAAAGACGAACTACACCAAGCGGTTAATCAGCAAGATTTCTATTTAGTATTTCAGCCCCAAATTGGTCTGGCTAAAAATGCGCTCACTGGCTTTGAAGCACTTATCCGCTGGAAACACGCGACAAAAGGATTTATCAACCCAATGGACTTCATTCCAGCCGCAGAAGATACCGGTCTGATTATCCCAATTGGTCGCTGGGTTATAACGGCGGCCTGTCGTCAACTCAAAGAGCTCAAAGATAGGCAATTGATAACACCCGATGTAGTGATGACTGTAAATCTATCAGTCAAACAATTTCAGGATGAAGATTTAGTCAGTTTTTTATTAGCAACGCTGAACGAGTTCGAAATCAATCCCAATCAGTTCGAAGTCGAAGTAACGGAAACCTTACTGATGGAGAACCTCGACGAAGCGATATATAAACTTGAAGCAATAAAAAGTCTCGGGATATTAATTTCTATCGATGATTTTGGAACGGGGTATTCTTCTTTAGGTTATCTAAAACGATTACCCATCGATATCGTCAAAGTCGATCGGTCTTTTGTCACTGATATACCGGCGGACAAAAGCGATATGGAAATAACCGCAGCTGTTATCGCAATGGCTCATGGACTAAATTACCAAGTCGTTGCAGAAGGAGTCGAAACAACCAGCCAACTGCAATTCCTGCATAATTGTGGGTGTGACTACGGACAAGGTTATCTTTTTAGCCGCCCATTACCAAAAGCTGAATTGGTGGAGTACTGCCGCCGATACCCTCAAGATGGTTATCATCAAACGTCTGCGTAGCTTTCCACTTAATAAAAGAATTCGATAAAACAGGGCGAAATATGAGTATCCAATGGTTTCCAGGACACATGTACAAAGCAAGGAAACAGATTGAAAAAATAATTTTTCAAGTAGACCTTATAATCGAAGTGTTAGATGCAAGAATCCCCTATAGCAGCGAAAATCCAATGATAGCTGATTTAAGAGGAAGTAAGCCAACCATTAAAGTGCTAACTAAAAGTGATCTCGCCGACCCAACGGTAACTGAGCAATGGCTATCATTTTTTGAAAAGGAAAATAATGTAAAAGCGCGATCACTATCAATCGACACACCGGAATATACAAGGCAACTGACAGACTTAATTCGAAAGCTATTACCAGAGAAAGAAAAAAGCCACAAGACCATCAACGTCATGATAATGGGAATTCCTAACGTCGGTAAGTCGACTCTTATTAATACGCTTGCCGGTAAATCAATTGCAAAAACGGGGAACGAACCGGCTGTGACCAAAGGCCAACAACGGATAAATCTAAGAAACGGTATCATGTTGTGGGATACCCCGGGAATGTTATGGCCGAAGGTCGAAAATGATAATAGTAGCTACCGACTTGCAACAACCGGAGCCATAAAAGACACTGCAATGAGTTATGACGATGTCGCTTTTTTTGCTGTCGGCTTTTTCCTTGAGCTCTACCCAGATCTACTAGTCAAGCGATATAACCTAGACCCTCTACCGAACACAGAAATTGAATTTCTAGAACTTGTTGGAAAAAAAAGAGGGTGTCTTGTGTCGGGAGGACATGTTGATTATGAGAAGATATCGAAAATTATACTGTCTGAGTTTCGGTCGGGGTTAATCGGTCGAATATCCCTTGAAACTCCGCCTGTCATGCTCAGGGAAGAAAAAGAGGTAGCGCTCAAAATCC
Source organism: uncultured Cellvibrionales bacterium (assembly GCA_913019905.1). Lineage (GTDB taxonomy): Bacteria > Pseudomonadota > Gammaproteobacteria > Pseudomonadales > Dasaniaceae > Oceanicoccus. Next base: position 23,308 of record CAJVZD010000042.1, on the reverse strand, counting down.
TAAAACGAAACGAAGAGAAGGCACTGAAAAAGGAATCCAAAAAACGCAAAAGATAAACGCCTCCGGCAATCTAGTCGATTCTATTTACTTTTTTTCTTGAACGGAGCGAATCCGTCAATAACAGTTGAGGTATCATTTTCACGAGTCTCGACTTTTTTCCTGGTACCTGCTTTACTGTTTGGAGTCGTTTTTCCAGAGACTTTTTTAGCGGGTACGCGGCCGCTACTTTTCTTCTTCTTCGAACTTATCTTCCCGGAGGATTTTAGTTTTTTCGGCCCTTTGAAATGTCCTTGTAGGGATTTTATTTGCCTTCGCTCAAAGGAGATTTGGAGATAGCGTTCAAGGCTAATCATCGAATTCCAATCTTCCGGCGCGACAAAACTAATTGCGTTACCTACTGACCCCGCTCTCCCCGTTCGACCGATCCTATGCACATAATCGTCGCCGTCACCGGGCAAACCAAAATTAATGACCAGGTCGACGTCATTAATATCCAACCCTCTCGCTGCAACGTCTGTTGCTACGAGCAGAGAAATCCTTCCGCTACGAAACATACCCATTGTTTCATTGCGCTCATCCTGCTTAATCTCACCATGTAAAACGTTAACTTTGTGCTTTTTACCCCGAAGTATGCCGCAAACTCGACTCGCTTGTTTACGTGTTTTGGTAAAGATAAGTGCTTTCGTGTGCGGCTCGTTTTCAACTAACCAAGCGACCAGTTTTTCTTTGTGCATATCGTTGTCGGCCAATACTATCTGTTGGCGGATCGACTCTGATTGACCTCGCTTGTTTCCTATCGATATTTTTTCCGGAGAATCCATGACTTTTGCTGCAAACTCGTTAACGGCTCGATTGTTTAATGTTGCCGAAAACATCAACCTCTGCTTAGCGTTACCACAGCTATCGCATATGCGCATGACATCATCATTAAATCCCATATCCAGCATACGATCAGCTTCGTCAATAATGAGCGACTCCAGATTGCCAAAATCGGTGCTCATTTTAGTGATGTGCTCTAGAAGTCTGCCAGGAGTACCAACGATGAATTCAGGATCTCGGCGCAGCATAGATTTTTGATACTTGAAATCAGCCCCCCCCGTAATGAGCCCAACTTTAATGTGGGTGTAGCGCGCTAACGACTGACAATTCTTAACAATTTGTTGAGCTAGTTCACGCGTTGGCGCTAGAATTAACGTTCTTGTACCGGCATTTTCGCCCTTGTTGTCGAGCATTCGTTGCAGAGTAGGTAATAAATAAGCCGCTGTCTTCCCCGTCCCTGTTGAAGCACTCACCAATAGATCGATACCATTGACTATTTTCGGAATAACTACCGCTTGCACTTCAGTAGGCTGTTGATATTTCAACATCTGAACAGATTTCAACAATCTTTTATCAAGTAACAACTCAGGAAACATAGAAATCCGGTGATATGTATTGGTGTAGGAACTAAGCCCGCCATTTTCCCTCATAAAGAGTAAAACCACCAGACTGATGGGCTTGTTATTAACAATTTATGTCATTTTTTGGGTCAAAACGATGTTAATGAACGTCAACGTAAAATAATGCCTGCGGCCCGGAATCTCAACTTTTCAGCGTTGACATCTGGCCCGGGAGATTATCAAACATAGAATTCCTGGAATGCCTAAGTGGAATGCCTACATTGAACTTCACGCATCTCCCCTCCGGTGCCAATTTGCTGAACTTCAGCTCGGTAGGACCCTACTCCAGAAGGAGCAATTCCGCTGCAAAATTTGCGACCGGTAAACTGACAGAGTAGCGCTCTGCTTCCGTCGCTGCGGTATACACTCTGTAGCTGCTATCGAACGAGAGACAACTCAGAATTCGTCTTGGCTGCCCATAAACGCAATCGGAAAATCCATCTAGGATGAAGTTCACAGTGTTAAATTTCGGCAACTACCGCTATCATGCAATATATTAAGGTCGTTATAAGCACTAGTCGGAGAAAACCATGGGATTCGCATTATCTGATTTACATTTAAGTAGCACAGCCTTTAACCAAAGTTGCTCTATCCCGACAAAACATACGGGAGAGGGAGAAGATGTTTCCCCAAACTTTTCCTGGTCTAATGGCCCTGAAAATACTCAAGCATACGCGGTTATCTGCCATGACCCCGACGCGCCATTAATAACGACAAAAGGCAATTATGGCTTTGTTCACTGGGTCTATTACAATATCCCAGCAACAATCAATACGCTGAAAGAAGGCTGCACTGAATACACAAATGGGATGACAGATTTTGGCAAGCAGATATACGGCGGACCAATGCCTCCTAATGGCCACGGTCAACACCACTATTATTTTTGGATACTAGCATTAGACAAAAACGTTGTTGTAGAACCAGGACTTACCATGTATGAACTTCTGGCACAGGTTGAACCCAACGTTATTGGCATGAATCGACTCATAGGCCATTACCAAAGAGACTAATATCAACGAAGTTGGTTTGGTCTACCTACCAAGGAAGGTGCATTGTGGCTTCATTTTCGCAATTGCCCTGCCGGTACCGGATCTTTTATACGCAGGTGGCCAGTCTATTCATCAGCACTAGGGTCGCAAAGGCTATTCCTGTAAATAGGGAGCGCTGACTACACGGTATTCATCTATTTTTGGTATAATAAAGAAGGCGCGGCAATTCTTCAGTTTGGCGCTTTATGCAATTTCGCACGTATCATTTTTGCACCCCGAGGGTAGCAAAACGACGTGACATTACAACGTTCGCTTTTTAAAAGATGTCGGGTTGTGTTTTCATATAAATGATCAATTACCCAATTTGCAATTTTATCCCCGGGTCGTTTGGTGGTTAATACCCAAGCTTTATTATCGTCTTGCAAACTATTCATTGTGTCCATAGAAATCTCGCTATTTGCCAGTTAGCTTTTAGTAGACTACACCCAATATCGAATCCTTTCCTGTACGAGGAAAAATACTACCAAATACAAATTGTCATATTATTATTGTGGATTTTTTTACAGCGCATTTTTTACCATCAAACGAGAGTCATTGTCAACAATTTCTTAAACTTAGGTCATTAATCCAATGTAAAGGATTAATCATTCATTTTGGGCAAAGGGAATGGAGCAGACATGCTCAAGAATAGTCACCGAGCCACTTCCAACAAAATTCATAAACCCATCAAAATCAGCCGCATTACCTAACTCGAGGAAAATTCCGACTTACGGTATCGGAATAGCTCGCTCATTTTCCACGTTGTAATCGCCTTCCTCGGAGGTCGCTAAGCATTATTCGAATAATTCCATGCATCACTACCCGGACGAACCTGTTACAATAGCCGATTGTCAAAACTATATAATTGAGCCAATTTTGTCCGAATTTTCTTTTTCACAGCTAAACCTTCCGCAAGATCAAATTGACAACCTAAATAGCCTTGGCTATTTGGAAATGACGCCGATACAGGCAAAGTCATTACCGCCAGCTCTGGCCGGAAGAGACTTAATTGCGCAAGCGAAAACCGGAAGTGGAAAAACCGCAGCATTTGGCCTGTCCCTAATTGAACGACTGAACCCGCGCTTCTTTGGTGCGCAAGCACTCATTCTCTGCCCCACTCGTGAACTGGCCACACAAGTCGCTAAAGAACTAAGACGGTTAGTTCGTCATCAACAAAACATCAAGGTCGTTACTCTTTGCGGCGGTCAATCTATCGGTCCCCAAATCGGTTCACTGGAACACGGGGCACACATAATTGTTGGCACTCCCGGTCGAATTAAAGACCATTTGCGAAAAAAGACTTTGTCCATCGACAGTGTTAGTACTTTAGTTCTGGATGAGGCCGATCGTATGCTTGCTATGGGATTTATTGACGATATTGAAACCATAATCGAAGGGACGCCAAGTAGTCGCCAGACTTTACTCTTTTCAGCGACCTACCCCGATGACATTTCGGATTTAAGCGCTCGATTTCAACGTGACCCACTGCAAGTGTCGGTAGAATCAATACACAGTGATAAACATATCGATCAACGGTTCTTTATTTGCGACCGGGACAAAAAACACGAGAGGTTAATGCTACTGCTATCGACTAGCAATCTCGAATCCTCGGTCGTTTTTTGTAATACCAAACAAGAGACAAAAGATGTTTCTCGATACCTAAATGACAATAATGTTTTTTCACTTGCCCTTCACGGCGACCTCGAGCAGCGCGACCGGGACCAAATTCTGGTGCGATTCAAACAACAAAGCTGCCGCGTACTGGTAGCAACTGATGTCGCTGCAAGAGGGCTTGATATTGAGGACTTACCGGCAGTAGTCAATTTTGACTTGCCTCGCGATCCCGAAACCTACGTACACAGGATCGGGCGCACAGGTCGAGCAGGAAAAAAAGGAATTGCGATCAGCCTGTTAACAAAATCCGAACTATATAAACTAGAAAAAATAGGGTCATATCAAGAAAAAAAGTTCAGCCATGAAACCATCGAGCCCGTACCTGTAAGCATCAAGAAAATACCGCCTCCTGCCTTTATAACACTGAGCATTGCCGGTGGCAGAAAGGACAAAGTAAGACCTGGGGATATTTTGGGCGCGCTTACAGGTGACGTCGGTATTGACGGTAGTGCCGTCGGCAACATAGAAATCATGGACTATGTTGCCTATGTCGCCATAGATCGCAACCAGGCAGACAAAGCGCTGGGACGCCTTATCAATGGAAAAATTAAAGGACGGAAATTTAAAGTCAGAAAGCTCTAAATAGGCCAAAAACCACATAGAACATTCTGGAAAAAAAGACTGCTTGCATTCCCAATTAGAAAACTAAGTTGATCGAAGGATCAACATACAGCCGGAGAGATAACGCTAGTTATGGTAGCACCTGAAAGAGGCTTCTGCACGAGCGCGACAGACGGAGAATAATGGCTTCGGACTATTTACACCCTGAGGGATGACTTACTCTTAGGAGCTGTTTAACCTTAGGAACTATTTATCCTTAGAGACTATTTACCCCGAGAGACCGCTTAACCTTAGTGCCATCATCCTTATGACTACTTACTAAGATCACTCAGCGTTTGGCTTATTGCCAAGTGTAATATGTTTCGGGCCAGCGACACTTTGTTGACCACTTACGCCAGAGTTAACATGTTCAATTTCACCACCTGAGCTCAAAAACGCAGCGGTTTGTTCCTCGATAGAAAGAGATGTTTCTGTAGCTGCGGGCGCTTTTTTCTTTCCGACCTGTGTTTTAGGTTTACCTGCCATTTGACTGCCTTATAATTATGTTGGCCAACTATTATACCTTAAAACCACACTAAAGGGGCTTTGTTTTGGCGTAACGACTAATTTTTAACGAAGTATCACGTAAACTTCACCTGCACTTTTTCCCTCCAATCGCCCAAAAGCGTAATTCACTTTCGCAGGGAAATCTTCCCGCTGACATAATTTTTCCGGTTCCCTTAATTTGCGTTCAACAAAAGAAATCTTGAGAACAAGCAACATTTAAAACTGGCAATGTTTAGCTGACTAAAGGTCTATTTCGACTCGATACCATGTGACAACTATCAGTTGATCCTCTACTCGCACGGAGAATCCATACAGAGCAAAGTGGCCTGTTTCTGTCCAGACGATTCCCTCGACGCGAATAGTTCAACGAACTTAAATTTTTACGGAACCGGACTTTTCAATGGCCTAGAATCTTTAACCAGCTGGAATCTCCCTAGAAATAGACATTTTACTGGTCGGGAAAAAGGTAACCTCAATGAGGACGAATAATACAGCATCACCCTCAAACAGAACCAATTCAAAACTACCAGCTAGGCTTTCGCTTGAATGAACCCCCCTTCCTTATTCACGCGAAAGACGAAACGAGAGACGAAAGTGAAGTATAGAAACTAAACTTAGTTCACTTGTACAACGAGTTTTCCGAAATTCGCACCTGTAAATAGCCCCAGAAACGCGCTAGGTGCGTTTTCTAGCCCTTGCACAATATCTTCAGGATATTTGATTTTTCCCTCATCCAACCAACGACTAACATCACCAACAAATGCCGGAATTCGATTCGAATAGTCGCTAACAATAAGTCCTTGCATTTTGATTCTCTTTGTCAAAATTAGGCTTTGTAGTACGCTCATACGATCGGGTCCGGGCGGCAGCGATGTTTGGTTATAGTGGGCAATTAGACCAATCACCGGCACTCGAGCATGAACATTAAGTAATGGCATAACAGCTTCCCACGAACTTCCGCCAACGTTTTCATAGTAAACATCGATACCGTCCGGGCATTCTGCGGCAAGCTGTTGAGCCATATCGTCGTCGTAGTGACTGACGCAAGCATCGTAACCAAGTTCCTCTACAGCATATTTACATTTCTTCGCTGCGCCCGCAATTCCGACCACACGACATCCCTTCAGCTTCGCTATTTGACCAACGATTGCACCAACCGCGCCGGTCGAAGCAGCTAATACGACCGTTTCACCTGGCTTAGGCTCTCCGAGATCTAACAACCCAACATATGCAGTTAATCCCGGCATTCCGAGTACACCCAGCGCATGAGAGGTTTTCTTAATACGCGGATCAAGCTTCATTACTCCGCGACCATCAGAGATAATGTAATCCTGCCAACCGGCATAGGAAGAGAGTAAATCGCCCTCCGCGAAGGCTGAATTGCGAGACTTAACAACCCGACTGACTGTACCACCAACCATTACCTGATCTAACTCTACTCTCGCGGCATAACTCTCTCCCGCGTTCATACGGCCTCGCATATAAGGATCAAGGGAAAGATATTGTGTCTGTAACAACATCTGGCCGTTACCTATTTCCGGAACCGGAGCCTCAACCATTCTAAAATTATCAAGGGATACCTTTCCGACCGGTCTGGATGCCAAACGAATCTGTCGGTTCATTATGGGGGCGGCGGTTAATTTAGGAGTAAGGGTCAATGCCCCTATTGCTCCAGCCGCATACTTTGTAAAGCTTCGACGATCTATAGACATATCTGAACTCCTTTCTTCATGGTTTTATTTTTGTACGTAACACTATTGCCGATAAATTTTTTATTCTCATTGCGATCCGTAGCCTTTTCCCCTGTACTCCAATCTCTTCCATAATATAAGGCAGCAGACGGCCTAACATTCACCGCATCGAAAAGTTAACTCATAAAGCCCTTAATCGCAATTGCCATCTTAGAAACACACCCTCTGCCGCGGTACTTGTTTGAGGTGGTCCAGTTGCGATAGTGTCCCGGCGCACGCTACCGATAATGCCTACCTTTCGTCACATCCGGATTCGAATCATCACGTATCTATCATTCCATTCATTCTTCGCTATCTCCAGTAATTCGGACTAACATTACACTTCGATGCACACGAAAATCGAAGTACAGTTTATTCGAACCGCTGTGGTTATTAACAAGCAGGAGAGTTACTACAACATTTTTTCCTCCTAAACCATCGAAAACGCAGACCATAATAATACTGAGAAATTTAAGAGCAAAATCTATGTCCAGACAATTCATCGACTTATCAATTTTTCTTGAGAACGACGTTATATCAGATCCTCCCGGTGCCCGACCGCATATCGAATATGTCACACATCAGGATTCTGTCGATAGCATCGCTTCTTTTTTCCCCGGCTTAACGGGCGACCAACTACCCGACGGTGAAGGTTGGGCTGTGGAGAAAATCAATCTAAGCACTCACAACGGAACACACCTCGACGCTCCGTGGCATTTCCACTCCACAATGGACAAGGGACAGAAGTCCCTGACTATTGACGAAATTCCGCTTGAGTGGTGTTTTCAAAATGGCGTCAAACTCGACTTTCGCCATTTTGAAGACGGCTATGTCGTCACCGCAAACGATATCAAAAGAGAACTGGAACGAATAAATTATTCGCTGCGCCCCTTGGATATAGTTGTCGTCAATACCTCAGCGGGGAAGAAATATGGCAGCGAAGATTATGTCTCCAGTGGTTGTGGTGTCGGGTATGAGGCAACTATCTTTCTACTCGAACAGGGTGTAAAGATTACCGGAACAGACGGCTGGAGCTGGGATGCACCGTTCGTCCATACCAAAGACAAATACCTTGAAACCGGAGATGCTTCTTTGATATGGGAGGGTCATAAGGCGGGAAAAGATATGTGCTACTGCCATTTAGAAAAACTCCATAATTTGGAGGCTTTACCCTCCCACGGTTTTATGATTTCCTGCTTTCCCCATAAAATACGGGCCGCCTCCGCAGGCTGGACTAGAGCTGTCGCCATCATTGATGAATGACGCTATCTAGCCACAAGGCTCCTTATTTAATTAATCGCGAATGCAGCTTAACTGCTGCTTGGTTTTATGCGGAAACGATCAAACCCAGGAGTTTTCATTTACAATCCTCTGACTCACTGACCCCAGCGACCGGAAATAGAATCTGTACAGGAGCTTCGGAAGAAATTGTGTAGAGGAAAGTGACCGTAAAACAACAAGTACTTACAGACAACTATACGTCTATAATACCCGCCATGTTTTATAGAGTTACTTTGAAAGATGCTTAAGAAAACCATTAAACTGCTATATTTAGGCTTAGGGGTCACCTGCACAGCGCTGGGTTTTATTGGTGCTTTTCTACCGGTGCTTCCGACGACGCCCTTTCTGCTTGTCGCCTTGTGGGCCTTTAGTAAAAGTTCACCCCGCTTACAGCAATGGCTATACCATCACCACCGGTACGGAACGACACTCCAGGAATGGTTTGAACACGGAGTCATTAGTGTTAGAGTCAAAATCATTGCAATTACGGCAATATGCTTAAGTATACCGACTGCCTATTTCATTACGGAAAGTAAGTCCCTCCTGCTGTTTCATGTTCCTATTGTTGTACTGACAGTAATATACTTATACACCAGGCCTTCAAAAATCGATGCCTCCAACATCTAGGTACGAAAGACTTGTGCGAAGCACACCGACTATTTACCTGCAGCATACGTGGAGCCGATGTTAAAAGAACTTGGTTAGTCGGCTTGCGAAAAAAGGTAAATTACCAGTAAAAACGTAATGAACCAAAAGGAAGACACAAGTTTCCAAAACAATAACGTACTCGTTTTCTGTTCGACCTTAGGATCTTCTTTTAGGAAATCGGGATTGGGGTGAGTTAAATCGAAAAGCAAATTCGGAATATTAGAATAGCGTTGCTCGGGGTCAAATTTAACTCCTTTCTCTAACGCTCGGTCGAACCACTCGGGAATGACTGGATTGAAAAGAGAAGCTTTTTGATACCTTAACCTGTCGTACTCGAAAGCTGTGGTACAGTTTTCTACTTTGTCGCCATAAGGTAATTTACCCGTAAATACTTCGTAAGTTATGGTCGCTAGCGAATATACATCTCCCTGTAAACCCGCGTTATGGCCCATCAAATATTGGGGGTCCGAATACCCGGCAGTCCCTAATGCACTGTCTATTTCAAGGGGCCGATATTGTTCTGCAATTCCCGCGACAAAAACTGATCCAAAATCAACAATTTTAACATCTCCCTTATTTGTAATAAAAATATTGGCGGGCTTTATATCCTGGTGAATCGCTTCATTATCATGAAAAGCCTGCAAACCTTCAGCGACGTCCTTAATAATACTTATCGCTTTTTTGGGGCTAGGTAACGGGTGCTGCTGGATCCAGCTATCAAGTCCGAACCCTTCGAGATATTCCATCAGATAATAGAGAAACGTACGCGGTTTCGTTTGCCGAAAGACAGCAACTACGTGTGGATTATGTATTCGACTGCCGATCCATTCTTCTTGAATAAAGCGATCGATGTAACTGATATCATCTTCGAAATTTCGAGATGGTGTCTTCATCGCAAAGATTTCACCAGTTTCCATGTCTCGGACTCGATAGAGCTGGCTTCGACTGGACGCAAAAACTTCAGCCTCTACATGATACCCATCGATCTTCATTCCTGCAGATAGAGAGGGAGGAAAAGGAAGTCTAGTTAATTTTGTACTGTAATCGTCAAGGCTTTCTTCTGGCAACTCCGTGACGATCGCAACGACCGCGCTAATATTATCGTCACTGTCATTGTTTAAGGCATTAGTTTTTAATGAGTCAGCTATATCGTCAACTGAAACGTTAGAGGATAAATTGGCGGTAATTTCATCTTCACTTAAAAAATCATGAATACCGTCACTGGAAACTAATAGGCGATCACCTTCCTCTAATGATATTTTTCCATAATCTACGTGCAGGCGGTTGTCCATGCCTAAAGCTCTGGCTAGAAAAGATTTTCCGTCTATTATTGTCGCTGTATGGTCACGCGTAATCTGTGCAAGTTTTCCAGCACGAAGATGATAAATACGACTATCACCGACATGAAAGAAATGCGCGGTCTTGCCCTTGATTACTATCGCACTAAAAGTACAAAGGTAGCCCTTACTTTCCGTCGCAAATTCGTGACTTTTTCGATAAAGCTTTAAGTTAATTGTGGAAAGTATTTTTTCTCCGCACTGACTTACCGACCACGTGTCTGGCGTATTGTAATAATCGTTAGCGAAACAGGTGATAGCCGTGAAGCTGGCTTCCTTACCAGCCTCAGCCGAAGACACACCATCAGCGACCGCCAATGTAATGCCTTTATTGCTGAGTAAGTAATCATCAGCGGGAACCTCAACAATGGCGTAATCTTCATTATCAGATTTACGCCCCTGTATGGAACATAGTGCAGTATCAAGTTGCAAACTACCCACACATCTACCCTTTAGCAATATTTGAAACGCTAACCTACATCAATTAGCTCGACAGTACCATCGGGAAGAACTTCAGAAATCTGCCCTTTAGGTTCATCCATCATCATTGCAATAAAAAACACAAACATGGCAGAAGCGCCTATCACCAAAAAGAAGGTACTGTAATCGACAAAACTTAACACGGTTAAATAGGTTACCGCACCAACATTTCCGTATGCGCCCGCCATACCGGCTATCTGACCTGTCATACGACGCTTGATTAATGGCACAACAGCGAAAACGGCTCCCTCTCCCGCCTGGACAAAGAAAGAACAACACATTGTTGATATGACAGCAGCGGGAAGCCACCACCCTGAATCAACCTGGGCTAACACAAAATATCCGACCGACAATCCCGCAATTAACATCATCAATGCTTTTCGGCGACCGAGCTTGTCAGAAAACCAACCACCGGTAGGACGCGCAACTAAGTTCATAAAGGCAAAACCCGACCCCAACAATCCTGCTGTTACAGGAGATAGGCCTTCAAAAGTTTCCAAAAAGAATAAAGGGAGCATCGAGACCACAGCCAATTCTGAGCCGAACGTTACGAAGTAAGAACAATCGAGAATGGCAACTTGCTTAAACTTGTATTTATCAAGTTCTGGGACCCCCTGGTCTAAGTGCTCTTTATTTACTTTCCATATTTGACTGGTCTGAAACAAAAACAGAACAACGAGGAAAATCCAGATAGCATTAACCGCTGTCTCCGACAGAAGAGCAACTCCTGCCGGAGATAATTTCCAAGCCAATACCGCAAGCGCCAGATACATGGGTATATTCATGATTAGGTAAAAATACAGATCCCCCATACTGGTTACTTCCAGCCCTCCAGATTTCTTTGGCTTGAAGTAGGTAGACCCTTTCGGCGTATTTCTGGCTACGCGGTAATAAACAAACGAATAAAGCCCTACTATCACACCGGTTGTAGCGACTGCATACCTCCATCCGTTTTCACCGCCGTACAGTAACGCTAAGGTTGGTAAGGTCATTGCGGCAGCGGCTGATCCAAAGTTACCCCAACCGCCGTATATTCCTTCTGCAATGCCGACGGTTTTGTGGGGAAACCACTCACCAACCATTCGAATGCCAATCACAAACCCTGCGCCGACAAATCCCATCAAAAAACGAAATAGCGCTAATTGCTCGTAGGATGTTGAACTCGCAAACAAAAGACATAGAACGGAAGAGATCATTAACAAACCCGTATAGACATGCCGCGGCCCATATTTGTCGACTAGAATACCAATCACTATCCTGGCTGGAATCGTCAATGCGACATTCAATATCAATAAGGCTTTTACTTGTTGTGTCGTCATGTTGAATGCTTCAATCATGAACACCATCAAAGGTGCGTGATTGAACCATACGGCAAAGGTTAGAAAAAAGGCGAACCAGGTGACGTGAAGTGTTTTAATCTTCGGGTCACTGATGGCAAGCATGTTGAGATTGTGCTCGTGATGCATAACTCTTTCTCCAAATATGCAATCGATAGGGTATGCGGCTAGTGTGCAGCATATTAGTTGCTGCACTATTGACATGTATCAAAGCAGTGATTTTTATAAAATCCACTATTATTAGCCGACAAAAACCAACTACTCCTAAAGAGGTATATAGGCGTCTGGTTACTTCCTAGGAAAATAGAATGAAACTAAACCATAGGTGGTATAAATTGTTCGTAATGAGCGAATCAAAAAGAAATTTATTCTTTAAGAAATTTATTTCTATTTTGGATTGACGAGGAATTGGTTCACTATAATGGTACTTAAAAAGAACAGCTGGTCGAATTATGAACTATAACAATCCGGGCGCCCGAACTGCACTTTGCATCGCGACGGTCGCCTTTGCCGCGAATTTTTCCGTGTGGACGCTTTACGCGGCTATCGCGTTCTTTATCGAACCAAAACTCGCTCTGTCTAGCACTGATTTAGGGATACTTTTGGCAACTCCGATGATTACCGGCGCTGTTTTACGCATCCCGGTCGGGATGATTGTGGAGTACTATCAGCCAAAAACCATATTTATATTGCAGATGTTATTCGTATCGCCCGCACTTTTTATACTACCGCACGTAAACAGCTTTTCTGCTTATTTACTCATTGGACTTTGGATCGGTGTTAGCGGCACATCATTTACAATTGGCATTCGATATATAAGCGATTGGTTCGACAGAAAGCAGCAAGGTACAGCGATGGGGATTTTTGGTGCAGGGAATGCAGGCGCGGCCATTACTCTAGCCGGCGTACCGATAATGGTCGATTTTTTTGGCTGGGAACAGGTCGGCACGATTTACGGCTGCGGCGTTTTAGTCATGACTTTTTTGTTCTACTTAATTGCACCAAATACACCAAAACACCTTTTACCTGACGTACCAAAATCTTTGTCCGATCAACTCGCGCCAATCAAAATCTTAAGAGTCTGGCGGTTCGGATTATACTATTACTTCGTTTTTGGAAGTTTCTTAGCGTTAATTTTGTGGCTGCCTCAGTACTACCACAATGCCTACAATCTCTCGATGCCTAAAGCGCTCGCTTTTACCCTGTTTTTTGTCGCAACCTCTAGTATGGTGCGAGCTTTGGGCGGTTGGTTTTCTGATCGATATGGTGGCCGCACTGTGAATTGGAGCGTGTTTTGGGTATGTTTAATCTGTCTGTTTTTCCTGAGCTATCCACCTACAACCATGACTGTGCATGGGGTTAATACAGACGTGGAGTTGAAAATAGAAATAAACGTGTGGCTCTTCACCTCACTAATGTTTGTTATCGGTATTGCGCAAGGGTTTGGTCGCGCTAGCGTTTACAAAACCATCCACGATTACTACCCTCAACAAATGGGTATAGTGGGTGGACTAGTCGGCGCAATAGGTGCACTTGGAGGCTGCACTCTTCCGATAATATTTGGGTTCGCGACTGATAAGATAGGAATATATAGCGTTTGTTTTATGATTCTGTACGGCGTTCTTGCAGCATGTATGATAGCAATGTATTTAGGCCTTAAAGCCGACAGGTACCAGCAGAGAGTAGATGAAGCGATGAACCACAATTTCCTTGATGACGACTGAATTTTTGAAATTATTGACTCAACAGATCTAACGCAAGAGCCTCTGCAACCTTTATTCCGTCAATTCCCGCTGACAATATGCCGCCTGCAAAACCAGCACCTTCGCCAGCGGGATACAAACCTCGAGTATTATTTGATTGAAAGCTTTTATCCCGCGTTATGCAAATCGGTGAGGAGGTTCGCGTTTCAACAGCCGTTAATATGGCATCATCCATTGCGAAACCCCTTATTTTTTTGTCGAAAGCAGGAATAGCTTCGCGAATTGCCTCAATAGCATAGTCTGGCAACGCTTTAGACAGGTCCGCTAATTTAATTCCCGGTTTGTAGGATGGTTCTGGATGTACCAAGTCTACAGAAGGTTTATCTCTAAGAAAATCACCCACCAATTGTGCCGGTGCCTGGTAGTTTTCCCCACCTAAACGATAAGCATTCTGTTCTAACTTTCGCTGCAAATCTATCCCGGCTAAAACATGCTCCGGATAATCTTTTTCCGGAGAGATGCCAACTACTATAGCAGCGTTAGCATTTCTTTCATTTCGAGTGTATTGGGACATTCCGTTTGTCACAACGCCGCCTTCCTCAGAGCTTGCAGCAACAACAGTACCCCCGGGGCACATGCAAAAACTGTAGACGCTGCGGCCATTTTCACAATGATGAACAAGCTTGTAATCTGCAGCACCCAGTATGCTGTTGCCCGCCTCATCTCCAAACCGCGCTCGATCAATAACTGACTGAGGGTGCTCTATTCGAAATCCTATCGAAAACGGTTTGGGCTCGATCTTCACACCAGTATCGTATAACATTTGAAATGTGTCGCGCGCACTGTGTCCCACGGCCAAGACAATATGTCTGCTCTCTAACCGCTCTCCACTACTGGTCGTTAAGCCTGTTATTTGCCCGTTTTGGCTTCCGCGAGATGACCGGTGAATGACCTCAACTTTTTGCCCAAACCGTATTTCGCCCCCCAACTGAACTATTTCGGCTCGTATGTTCTCGACCATTTTTACCAGCTTAAATGTTCCGATATGCGGCTTACTCACATACATTATTTCTTCAGGCGCACCCGCTTTTACAAACTCTGTAAGCACCTTTCGTCCCAGATATCGCTTATCCTTAACCTGACTATAAAGCTTACCGTCTGAAAATGTGCCGGCTCCGCCTTCACCAAACTGCACATTGGATTCTGTATTTAGTATGCCCTTCCGCCACAAATTCCAAGTATCTTTAGTTCGCTGTTTGACATCTTGACCCCGCTCTAAAACGATTGGCTTCAAACCCATTTGCGCCAAGACTAAAGCGGCCAAAATTCCGCAGGGACCAAAGCCAATAATTATAGGGCGCAGTTGATTGCTTGCGGGGAAATCTACGTCCGCATTAGTGACAAAATGATAACTTGTATCCGGGCTGACTTTAAGAAATGTCTGCCCTGTAAAGGTTTCAAGCAATTCCCGCTCTAGTTGACTGTGAAGAACTACGTCTAAATGATAAATCAGCGTTATATTGCTTTTTTTTCGGGCGTCGAAACTGCGTTTATAGATTGTGTAAGAAAGTAAATCCTTTATTTCAACGCCTAGTTTTACGGAAATTGCAGCGGATAACTGATCATCGGTATGATCGAGAGGAAGTATAATGTTGTTAAGTCGCAGCATAGTAGATTTCAGCGTTATCAGAGTAAATATACGGTCCTCAGTCTACCATATTTTGCCAACTTCGCCGATGCAACCACTGCTTTATATCGTGTTTAAACGTAGTACAGCATGAAAGACTACTGCGTTTGGTTGATCGTTCTGCTACAAACCATTTCCTTGACCGCAAACACAGGATTGACGCATCCAATCAACCACAAGATAACAAGGTTTGCAGATAAGTTAGACTCTGGGAACAGATCGACGACTGCAATGAAAAGCACTATCGCGGGTATTCTATAGGATGCGGCGGCGTTCAATACACGAGCGGAAGCAAGAGATTGAATCAATTGGCATAAATTGACTGTTCGACAGCTTTACAGAAACGACTCAATTTTAACCGAACAATTCATCGAGCTTGAACCACTCTAACGGGCTACCTGACTGTTGAGATACTTTTAGCATTTTTTCAGCCACCTCGCCGCCAGTTATCGGACGAAACTGGCGAAATGCGGGCAGTAAACATAATACTGGTAGAATGATATTGCCAAGCTTCTCACCGATACGAACATCAGGCCTGTCACCGACTAGCAGTGAGGGCTGAAAAATACTGATACGAGAAAAGTCCAGACTTTGCACCTGCTGCTCCAACTGCCCCTTCATCTGCAGGTATTTGTTGTTGCTATTGACATGCGCACTTGCAGATGAGACTAAAAGATAATGACTCACACCTTGATTCGCCGCTATCTGCGCCACCTTATACTGAAAGTCGAAATCTACTTTGCGTTGGGCTGACAAGGATCCTGCCTGCTTCCGAGTGGTACCTAAGCACGAAAATAGAATGTCGACACAAAACAATTCGGAGTAATCATCTAGACGCTCAAAATCGATAACATGATTATGAACTTTTGAACTGGAATGACTACTTGGGCGCCGTGTCAGCGTAATGATTTTATTGATGTTAGGCGTTTCTGCAAGTTGATCTACCAATGCCGTTCCTACTAGCCCGGTTGCGCCTACCACAATTGTCGAATAACCCATTCTAGAGGCCTATTGTTTGTTCGAAGTTAGCATAATATGGAAAAAGGAACAGATCATCAAATTGACTGCAGAGAATAAAAGAACAGCCGCAAATGATTACCAAAATAGCGTTAAAAATATGGGCTCGAAAAATCAGAACGAACTAGAATCAATGCCCCATAAAATTCAACTCCCACTAAAGCTAACAATAGCAGAGCTGACTGGCTCGCGCCTAGAGACCGTATAGGCACACTGCTACCAGCTGCGGCGGTGTTGCTTTATGTCTTTCAAAGAAGCGGTGCCGGCGAGCTGACGGCCCAATAGGGAAAACGCAATGGTCAAACCAAAGCAGAGTTATAATGAATCTGTTAAATTTAAGTCTAACGAAAAAAGAAATAATGGGGTGGACGATGGGGATTGAACCCACGACCACCGGAATCACAATCCGGCGCTCTACCAACTGAGCTACGCCCACCATTAAATCGATAAGTCATCGCAACCGACAACTAAAGTGGTCGGGGTAGAGAGATTCGAACTCCCGACATCCTGCTCCCAAAGCAGGCGCGCTACCAGACTGCGCTATACCCCGATGACGTTGTGGAGAAAAATGACGCCTCCAAACGAGGTGCGCATAATACTCAGCGAACGACTATACGTCAACGGTAAATCACTCATTTTATTTTTCTTCTTCCACTTTGCCTAGTTACGTGGTCGTGAGACAATAGGATTAAGTAAATTTCTCTCAATTTCAATCAGCTCTATCTTAACAAAAGGATCAGCAAGCATGACCGCATTGGTATTAGACGGCAAATCCCTAGCAGGCCAATGGGAACAACAACTCAGTGATCGTGTATCTGTTCTTAAGAATAAAGCTGACGGTAAGACGCCGATTCTCGCCACCATTTTGGTAGGCGCTGATCCGGCTTCCGCAACATACGTAAAAATGAAAGGTAATGCTTGCCGCCGGGTTGGGATGGACTCGATGGCCATTGAGATGGGAGAGAGTACGACTACCGAAGAGCTACTCAACACCATTAAGGAATTGAATTCAAACGACGATGTGCATGGCATATTGCTGCAACATCCAGTCCCTGCCCAGATCGATGAGAGAGCGTGTTTTGACGCGATAGCCCTTAATAAAGACGTCGATGGCGTAACGTGCTTGGGTTATGGCCGTATGGCAATGGGTGAGGACGCCTACGGATGTGCGACTCCTAAGGGTATAATGAGAATCCTCGAGCACTACAAAATTGAACTGGAAGGCAAGCATGCAGTCGTTGTCGGTAGAAGTCCTATTTTGGGAAAACCCATGGCCGCAATGCTGTTGGAAGCCAACGCAACGGTCACGACTTGCCACTCTCGCACCAAGAACCTCGACGCCCATATTAAACAAGCCGATATCATTGTTGGAGCAGTGGGAAAACCCGAGTTCATAAAAGCTGACTGGATTAAGGACGGTGCAGTGGTGATTGATGCAGGCTATCACCCTGGTGGTGTAGGCGATATCGAGCTTGAAGGTATTAAAGATCGCTGCTCTGCCTACACACCAGTACCTGGAGGAGTTGGCCCAATGACTATAAATACGTTGATATTCCAGTCGGTTGAATCAGCAGAAAAATCATTTGGGTAATTTCGAGCCTGCCTGTAACAGGCAACTGGATTCCTAAATACCTAAGCTAGGACTAGAGAACAAATTTTATCGATCTGACACTGTCTTGTGTGCCCATGTTCAGAGGGCACACGAGTAATCAGGATGTTTTTCTCACGGTACGATCAACTTGACAAGTTTCTTTTAGACTTCATGCGTCTATGGGGCTTGTTAGAATGATGCTAAAACTCTTATCAGTTGCCGATAGTTTCTCATGAGAAGTAAGCTACTCCCTTCAGGCTCTCTTCCAGCCTTCCCTTGTCAACACCACCCCGCTTTCAGTTAAATTATCTCGTATTTGGTCAGCAAGCGAATAGTCCTTATCTGCACGAGCCTTTTTCATTTGAGCAAGGAAATCGTCAATTTCTTGATTCGATAACGAACCGGCCGCTTCTTCAACATAAAACCATGCTTCGGGATCTTGTTGCAAAATACCTAAGAGTTCAGCCGCTTTTAGAAAAACCGATTTCGATTGCTCTTGCTCAACCCCACTCGCCGATTTCATTGTTTTTCCCAAAGCGTGAAGCTCTCGGATAACAACGGGAGTATTCAGATCATCGAGTAGAGATTGATAAATAATTGTTTCGCTAATATCGACAGAACTATTAATCGGAACGGATTGGCACTCCCGTAGGTATCCGTAGAACTTGTCGAGCGCCTTTTTGGCACTATCCAATAACTCGATAGAGAAATTGAGCTCCGACCGGTAATGTGCTGACAAAATCGCGAAACGAATGACTTCGCCAGAGTAGTGATCGAGTAAATCGCTAACAAGCCGAAAGTTACCTAACGATTTAGACATTTTCTCGCCATCAATATTAATAAAAGCATTATGCATCCAGTATCGCGCGAACGGCTTACCATCGTGTGCACAAGTACTCTGGGCGATCTCGTTTTCGTGATGTGGAAACTGTAAATCTATCCCGCCGCCATGAATGTCGATCGTTTCTCCGAGATGCTTTTCGATCATTGCAGAGCATTCGATATGCCAACCCGGACGCCCTCTTCCCCACGGACTGTCCCACCCAGGCTCAGTTTGAGACGATGGTTTCCATAAGACGAAATCCCCAGCATATTTCTTGTAGTCCGCGACTTCGACCCGCGCACCAGCTAACATATCGTCTAAGGACCGGTTCGACAATTTTCCATAAGCATCCATCGACTGAACATCAAATAGAACATGATTTTCAGATAAATAGGCATGATTGTTATCAATCAACACAGCAATCATGTTTATCATTTCGTCAATGTGCTCGGTAGCCTTCGGAACCAACGTCGGCTCCAGATTGTTAAGTTGAGCCATATCTTCAGAATAAGCCGCCGTAAACCGAGCTGTTAGATCGCCGATGCTTTCATTATTTTCTTTTGCCGTACGAATGATTTTGTCGTCGATGTCGGTAATATTTCTTGCGTAAACAACGCCGGAATATAACGTTTTTAATAAGCGGTATGCCACATCAAAAACAATTGCGGGTCTGGCATTTCCTATGTGCACCCGGTTATAGACTGTCGGTCCGCACACATACATTGTTACCCTGTTTTCGACTAAAGGGGAAAAGGCCTCCTTTTTGCCACTAAAGGAATTGTATATTGTTAATGTCATGATGCTAGTTTACTCAGTAATTACGAGGATTATGACCACTCTCGGCTTCTGCCTATACGGAATGTTTTTAGGATTATTTGATAACAAATAGCTTATTTATTGTCTCGCAAACCAATCGTCATATTAAACACAGGATTTTCACTGGTGTAATCGTAGCGATCGGCAACGAAATACCCCTCTCTCTCAAACTGAAAAGTCTTTTCTCCTGTCGTTTTTGTCAATTCCGGTTCGACCCAGCAATTGTCGATAGTTTTGAAGGAGTCTTTGTTTAAATACTCGATGAAGTCTTTGTCGCCACGGTCAGGAGCTTCATGAGTAAAAAGCCTGTCATATATTCGGATCGTTGCTCGCCTACCGTGGCTTACCGAAACCCAGTGCACAACTCCCTTGGGATTGACGCCATCCTCCGGATTTACACCCAGTGTATTCTCAACAAGAATCGCATTAATCTGAACAATATTTCCCTGCTCGTCCTTTTCGAAATCCTGTGCCTCGATGACATAGGAATTTCGCAAACGAATTCGCTTACCCGGAGTAAACTTTTTCTTGAATTTTTTACTGTACTCTTCCTTAAAGTCGGCCCGGTCAATGTATATTTCGCGGGTAAACGGGACCGAGCGATCCCCCATGTCACGATCGGGATGCAAAGGAATCGTTAAAAGCTCCATTTTATCTGCGGGATAATTAGAAATAACCACTTTTAAGGGATTCAAAACAGCCATCGCGCGCGGAGCAGATTTGTTCAAGTCATCCCGAACGAAAAACTCCAATTGGGCGATATCCACGATACCATCCGTCTTTGCAACGGCTAAACTATCGCAGAAGTTTCGCAGCGCATTTGCACTATAGCCGCGACGACGTAACCCGGAGATCGTAGGCATCCGTGGATCATCCCAACCAGAAACAATACCGTCATCCACTAACTGTTTTAGTTTCCTTTTACTGGTGACCGTATAGTTAATATTGAGCCGCCCAAATTCAAACTGCCTCGGTTTCGAATTAACCGGCAAGTTTGCAAGAAACCATTCATACAGAGGACGATGATCTGCAAACTCCAGGGTGCAAACCGAATGAGTCACGCCCTCAATCGCATCTTCCTGTCCATGGGCAAAATCGTATGAGGGGTAGATACACCATTTGTCACCAGTTTGATGATGACTTATTTTCCTAATTCTATATAGAATAGGATCACGCATATTCATATTGGGCGACGCCATATCGATTTTTGCCCTTAAAACACAGGCGCCTTCAGCAAATGTCCCAGCACGCATTTTTTCGAACAAGTCCAAATTTTCCTCAACCGAACGATCGCGATGTGGGCTATTTTTACCCGGTGCTGTTGCCCAGCCACGATGTTCGCTAGCTTGTTCAGGCGTTAAATCACATACGTAGGCATTTTTATTTCGTATCAAATGTAAGGCCCAATCGTAAAACTGGTCAAAATAGTCGGATGCGTAACACACTTCTCCACTCCAGCTAAATCCGAGCCATTTAACGTCTTCTTTGATCGCGTCCACAAATTCCTGCTCTTCCTTGCCGGGATTAGTATCGTCGAAGCGTAAATGACAATCTCCGCCGAAAGTTTGAGCTAAGCCGAAGTTTAAACAGATCGCTTTCGCGTGACCAATATGCAGATAGCCATTTGGCTCTGGAGGAAATCGAGTCACTACTTTATCGACTATGCCGTCAGCCAGCTCAGACTCGATTAAACTCGCAATAAAATTGTTAGCTTTGTTCGACGTTTCTGTAGAATCTAAATCGTTCATTGATTTCCCGAATTATTGCCATATATATTTGTGGAAGCCGAAAGAGAGGTTTCTCCGACAGGGCAAAACGATTATTATACCTTTTTTATTTCTAGTATTTAACAGGACAAACGCTCTCATGGTCATACTTAAGACAAATTACGGTGATATTACGATTGAACTCGACTTTGAAAATGCACCAAAAACAGCAGAAAACTTCATCCAATACGTAAAAGACGGATTCTATGACGGAACGATTTTCCATCGAGTCATCGATAACTTTATGATTCAAGGTGGTGGATTTGAGCCTGGCATGACTCAAAAAGAGACCCGTGACAATATTGAAAACGAAGCGGATAACGGATTGAAAAATGACTACGGCACTCTTGCAATGGCGCGTACCATGGACCCTCACTCGGCCAGCGCTCAGTTTTTTATCAATATTAAGGACAATGATTTTCTCAACCATACAAATAAAGACTCGCAAGGATGGGGTTATGCCGTATTTGGTAAAGTCACTGATGGGCTGGAGACAGTCGAGAAGATTAAGGCCGTAGCGACAACAATGGCCGGAGGACATCAGGATGTTCCCGCTGAAGACGTCGTCATTGAGTCTGCCGAAGTGACTGAATAGATAATTTAGCCTTTCTCTACGAGCGGCTCAACCACCAATCTGCTATCACGAGAGTTCAAAGCCAACTTATGACAACTTTGTTCATTTCTGATCTTCATTTGGATCCAACGCGCCCGGATATTACTCGGGCGTTTTTGGAGTTTCTTCGTAATGAAGCCAGTACTGCGGACAATCTGTATATTCTTGGCGATTTGTTCGAATCGTGGATCGGGGACGATGACGACAGTGCCCTATCTCAATTAGTTATCCGGGCACTTCGCGAGCTGAATGAGAGTAAGACTGCAACATACATCCAACACGGCAACCGTGACTTTTTACTCGGCAAAACCTTCTTTGAACGTAGCGAGTGCAAACCAATATCCGACCCAGTCATGATCGATCTGTATGGAAAATCTGTACTTTTACTGCACGGCGATAGCCTTTGCACAGGAGATACCGACTACATCAATTTTCGATCGATGGTTAGAGGCCAAAATTGGCAAAACGAGTTTCTGCAACAGCCATTAGAACAACGTAGAGACATCGCTCAAAAAATACGCAACGCAAGTAAAGATGCCAACAGCAACAAACCTCAAGACATTATGGACGTATCACCAGATGAAGTACGCCACATTTTCCACCAGTATAAAATTGACTTAATGATACACGGTCATACTCACCGACCATTTATCCACCGATATTCCGATTCAGAAACAACCAAGACACGAGTTGTACTTGGCGACTGGGACGCTTATGCTTGGGTTTTGCGATATCTACCCGATCACAGCTATAATCTTGACAAATATGCAATAATCAAAACCCAATAACCAATAAATGAGTAATTATTCACAAGGAAAAATAATGAAAAAATTATTAATTACGTCAACCATCATGTTGTCAGTTCTATCAAGCACTGCTTCGTTTGCCGATGCAAAAGCCGCTATAAAACACCGTCAGGGAATTATGGAAGCCATAGGCGGACATTTTAATGCTTCCATTGGTACGCTAGGTGGTCCATCAGAATTTATGCCTAACCATAACTTTCATGCGCAATCTATTGCTGATCTGGCCAAGATAGCGCCTAAAGTTTTTGCTCCAGGCACGGGCGAAGGGAAAACTAAGGCGAAGAAAGCAATATGGTCAAAGCCTGACGACTTCAAAGCCAAAATGGATGATTTCGTCACGAACGCTGACGCGCTTGCAGCAGCTTCAGCAACCGGTGAAATGCCAAAATATATCGCTGCTGTAAAGAATCTGGGCAAAACCTGTA
>CAJVZD010000041.1 GCA_913019905.1 uncultured Cellvibrionales bacterium | reverse complement strand
ACAGCGATTATCGGTGATAGAGCTTTTGGGCATGTAGGGGCGGGCGGCAGTATCGGTTTCGCAGATCCAGACTGTCAATTGGGCTTTGGTTATTCCATGACTAAAATGGGTGCAGGCTTAATGCTAAATGATCGCGGTCAAATGTTAGTCGATGCGGCTTATAGAGCCTTGGGTTACCGTACTAATAATCCCGGGCACTGGGTGAAATAGCGGTAGGGTTCTTAACAAAAACGGTCGAGTACCCGGCCTTTGAATGCCGTCGTTAGCTCACCGATCCAAGTGATGAATCGCCGCTAGTCTGATCCAGCGGCATTCTCCTATTGATTTGGTTATTTTTGACCAGTGATGAGTGACTAATCACTGGTCAATGTTAACGACGACGCAACCGCGCACACTTCCTTCCTCGATGAGCTCGTGTGACTGTGCCATTTGATTGAAGGGTAAATTAGAAGCCACGCGGTGCTGAAGTTTTCCTTCTTCCAGATATTTCTGGGTGTCTCTTATTGCTTGTTCTTTGGCTTGTTCTGGCATGGCATAGACGATAACGAGGCGCAGATTCAAATCCATAAACATCATTTGAACAAAGGGCAGCTTCGGTTCTTTGACCTGTGTTGAAGAATAGGTCGCTATGGTGCCACTAGTACCAATAAAGGTTAACACTTCAGGTAAGTTCGCACCAAATTCGACATCGATAACGCGGTTTACTTTTTCGCCTCGAGTACAGTCGAGTACTTGCTGACCCCATTGGTCATCTCTGTGGTTGACGACATGGTCAGCGCCCGCGTCTCTGCAGGTTCGCTCATCGGCCGGATTGCTGGCTGTTGCGATAACTGTAGCACCGGCCTGTTTGGCCCATTGAATAGCGTAGTAGCCGACACGACCGGCGCCACCCGTGACGACAATCGTCTGTCCCTCCACTGAGCCGTCAGCAAATACGCAGCGATGCGCCGTTAATATCGGAATGCCGATACAGGCGCCGACGTCAAAAGAAGTATTATCCGGTAATTTCGGCGCGCGACGTGACTCCAGACAGACATATTCAGCGGCGGTGCCAAATCGCCGGCCATACTGAGCTTGGTAGACGAATACCCTTTCACCAATGCGTTCTGAGCTTACACCTGTGCCGACAGCCTCGATAATACCCGCGCCGTCACTGTGGGGAATGACCAATCCGTCATCCAGTAAGTTGGGGAATGCACCGGCACGTTTTTTTACGTCCGATGGATTAACGCCGCTGGTCTTGAGTTTTATCATTACTTCCCCTGGGCCTGCTACAGGGTTCGGCTGCTCACCGATAATAAGCGATTCTGCTGCGTTGCCAAAACGTTCAAACCATACCGCTTTCATCTTGTTCTCCAAATAAAGGTGTAGATTATTCTATTAGAAATACTGAGTTATACCGATTGCACTCGCCATCGAGTCAGCCGTCAACCCCGTTATTATGTCAACCAGTTGGATAGTCCTTCCGTATGTCCGTCAATGCCCATTGCCTGCCCAGAAATTTTGGCGCCCAGGTCGGAACTGAGAAAAAGGGCCATGTTTGCGACGTCTTGCGCATCGACAAATAGGCGCATTGAACTTTGTCTTTGGTATATTTCACGAATACTAGCTGTGCTAACGGCGCGTTCCAAAGCGTCTCTTTCAATAACTTGTTCAATACGTGGGCCGTTAACGCTGCCTGGGCATAAAGCGTTGACGCGAATATTGTCGGCGCCGAGCTCCATTGCCCAGGTTTTAGTTAATCCGATGATCGCCCATTTGCTTGCGGTATAAGCGGACCGAAGGGGAAGTCCGAAAAGCCCTGCATTGGAAGCAATGTTGATAATAGACCCGCCTCCTGATTTCTTTAAAAGCGGTACCGCTTTTCGGGTGATGTAAAATGGGCCGCTAAGATTGATGTTAACGGTTTGATTCCACGCATCGATATCAATATCTTCCACCGCGGCCGTGGGTCCGGCAATACCGGCATTGTTAATGAGTATATCGAGTTTGCCGTAATGCTGATTGATATCTTCAAACAATTGATCGACGTCGACTGGTTTGGAAATGTCGGTTACCGACGCAGTTGCCGCTGGATAGACCTCCGTAAACTGTTTGACGCTGCTGCTGTCGATATCACAAATGTGAACCTTACAGCCTTGAGCCATAAAGGTTTGCGCGATGCAAAGTCCTATTCCCGAAGCTCCCGCGGTAACCAATACGACTTGGTCTGATTTAAAACCGGTAATGTTCGCTGTCATTGTATTTTCCTGATAACACCAGTGATTTTTACGTTCCAAGGCTAATCGGAGCAAAAAAGAAAGTATAACAAAATGTTGATTACAGTTTCGCTCGGCAATGTCATAACAAAGGCTAATCTCTTTCAAACATAAGTTCGGCTGTACTGGGAGGGCATTTCCAGACAAAGAGAGCGACTAGCAAAGAGTAGATCACCTACTATTGTTCGAATTGATAGTTTGACATCGATATGATCAGACGACAAACTCAAATATCAGATTTTGGGTTGAATTAAATTCATCTATCTTGTCGTGGACTGGGTGCAGCATGCGAAAAAAAATACCACCGTTAAATGCCTTACGTAGTTTTGAAGCCGCCGCGCGCCATGGTTCTTTTCGAAACGCCGCGGAAGAGTTGTGTGTTTCCCATTCTGCAGTTAGTCATCAGATAAAATTGTTGGAGGAAAACCTGGGGGTCGAGTTATTTGTTCGTAAAGCCAGATCGGTTGAACTCTCCAAGTTAGGCAGTATTTATTACCCCGTTTTGCGTAATGCTTTTGATCAAATAGCAGAGGGCACCGAATTACTTCGCTCGCCACAATCATCAGCGGTTCTGACTGTACAGCTCTATTCTACCTTTGCCATACGATGGCTGATTCCGCGCCTGCCGTCCTTTTATAAGACCTATCCAGAGATTCAGATTCGCTTGAATACCTCACAAAGAGATGTGAATTTTGAGCAAGAAGATGTCGATCTTTGCGTGATGATAGGTAGTCGTGCTTCCGAAAAATTGCATTACGACTATCTTTTTTCGTCTGAGCTATTTCCGGTAGCAAGCCCCTCATTGATCACAGGAGAAACACCGCTGAAGCGCGTTGAAGACTTGCGCCAGCACACCGTACTGCAGGTGTATCCATCGAAGAAAGATTGGTACCTATGGTTAGACGGCGTTAACCTACCGGACATTGATCTCGACGGTGGGTTACAATTTGATAGTTACGATCATGCTCTATCGACAGCCACTCAAGGTCTCGGCGTGGCTCTGGGTATGCAGCCTTATGTCTCCCGTGATATCAAGGCGGGGTTATTGGTAGAGCTATTTCCCGGTCAGCGCATTAGTGCCGCCGGCGAGTGGTATCTGGTTTGCCGCAGGGAGAGAGCTGACAATAGAAACATAGCGATATTTCGACAATGGTTATTGGAAGCGATTGGTAACGATGACGATATACAATAGCGGCGTTATCCCAATGAAAAGTCTTATGTATGGCCATTTGGGTCGAAATAAATTCATTAGTGGTAAAAAATCATGGTAGATACGGTGGAAAAAACGACAAGAAACTACGGTAGCTGGAATTCTCCGATTACCAGTGACCTTATCGTGTCTGGCTCCATAGCTCTTGGGTCTATTTGTGTCACGGAGGAGAAAATATTTTGGTTGGAGGGGCGACCAACTGAAGGCGGACGCTACGTTCTTGTACAACAAGATAAATCTGGACAGCTAAGAGACCTCACTCCAGCGCCATTTAACGTCCGTACGCGAGTACATGAGTACGGAGGAGGGTCTTATCTCGTTGACGGCGATACTATCTATTTTTCAAACTTCGCTGACCAGCAGTTATACCGGTTCAAGCATACGGATGTGGCGTGCGACATAGAAATCATCACTGACGATAAAGATTGTCGTTTTGCCAATATGACGATGGACGGCTTTAGACATAGACTGATTGCAATTGTTGAGGACCACAGTAATCCCCATATTGAAGCCATTAACTCGATAGTGACAATAAATCCTAAAGACGGAAAAATGACTCCCTTGGCCTCGGGCTATGATTTTTACTCTAGTCCCGTTTTGAGCCCAGATGGAAACCAACTTGCCTGGATGTGTTGGAACCACCCTAATATGCCTTGGGATGAATCTGAAATTTGGCTCGCAGACCTCGATGCAAAAGGAATGATCGCAGAAAGTCGCCGCGTCAGTGGTGGTGAAAACGAATCGACCGGTCATCCGATTTGGTCGCCCGACGGGAAGCTTTACTTTGTTTCTGATAAAAGCGGTTGGTGGAATATTTGTCGACTTAATAATGGAAAAGTCGAAACAATCTTTCGGGCCGATGTTGAATTCGGATCGCCTCATTGGTCTTTCGGGTTGTCGAATTTTTTATTCCGTTCGGCGTCTCAATTGATCTGCACGATATCAGATAACGGCGAAGATAAGCTGGTTTCGATTAATTTGTCGGAAATAGTAGCTGACAGAGTAATGCTCGCGGAAGACGATGATCAGCAGTATCGTTGTCTCAAAGGAGAAGTGTTAGGTAAGGATTCTATCGCCTTTAGTGTCCAATCGATTGATCTGGATTATTCGGTCATTAGTCATCTTCAATTGCAAAAAGATAAACTTGTTTTTCTTGGCGCTTCACCGATAAACGCAAAAGCTATCGTTGCCTTGGATCTGGTGCGAAAAACAACGGCAATAGTTAAGGTATCTGCCGACTTAAAAATTGACACAGGATACCTTTCGATACCCGAGACCATTTCCTATCCATCTGGAGAAAATGCTCAGTCTCATGGCTTCTACTATGCGCCTGCAAACAAAGATTTCATCGCAGACGACAATGAAAAACCACCGCTGCTTGTCTTCATTCATGGTGGTCCTACCGGCGCGACCAGTAATGCTTTGACTCTATCCATTCAGTATTGGACTAGTCGCGGATTTGCAGTATTGGATGTCAACTATCGAGGCAGCACCGGCTTTGGTCGAGCATACCGAAATAGTCTTTATGCTAATTGGGGCGTCGTCGATACGGAAGATTGTATTCGTGGCGCACAATATTTGCTTGAGCGCGGTGATGTTGATGGTGACAGACTCGCGATAAGAGGTGGCAGCGCGGGCGGATACACGACCTTGGCCGCGTTAACGTTTTTCGATGTTTTTAAGGCGGGCGCGAGTTACTATGGCGTCAGTGACCTGGAGGCACTAGCGCGTGATACGCATAAATTTGAATCACGTTATCTCGATCGAATTATTGGCCCCTATCCGCAACAAATGCAAACCTATCGGGACCGATCTCCAATTAACCATACCGATAAACTCGCGTGTCCGGTCATTTTCTTTCAGGGACTGGAGGATAAAGTCGTGCCTCCAAATCAAACCGAAATGATGGTCAGTGCACTTCGCGATAAGGGGCTGCCTGTTGCGTATGTTCCTTTTGCCGAGGAGCAACACGGTTTTCGTGTGGCTGCCAACATCAAGCGTGCGCTCGACGCTGAATACTACTTCTATTCGCGAATTTTTGATTTTTCTTCCGCTGAAGAAATAGAGCCTGTGACGATCGACAACCTTACATCCTAACCGTGATTTGGTTAGAAACATACCCTTCTCGCAGTGCAATCGGCTGCAGCGTTCTATAACGGTATGCAGGATAAGCTTGCTTTGCAGGGGACGGGAAAGCACGGGATAACTTGTTTCGTTTTATTCACTTAACAGTCAAATATCAATACCTGCGATTAATGGGCTTTCGTCCCTAGTTTAAAACCTGATAAAGACGGTATTGTGGTGGATAGCAGGGAAAAAAATAGAGGCATTGACTGATATTTGCTATGGCGTTCAATTGGTGACGAATAGTATGCAGTTAAGGTTCTTAACGGTGGACTTTCGTCCTGCGAGATCTTATTCTGCAGTGACGAATTTGAGAGATAAACTGCGACTTAGCGATGAGAAGAGCTCCTTCCATTATACTTTTTTTACACTTGGTCTTTGTGAGTGCATTAGCTTGCCATGGCAATCCTGTCTTTCAGTTTGGTCCAGCTGACCCGAGTATTAATCTTGCACCTCATCTGTATTATTATAAAACAAGCGAATCCCTAACGGCTTTGGAAGCGCAACAACAAAAGTTCATCGAAAATCCCTCTAAACGTTTAGATTTTGGCTTCGTACGTTCTCACGTTTGGGTAAAAATCCCTTATACCGTTACAGTGGATTCTTCCATAAAGCAATCGCCTGGATTCTGGTATTTGGTGCTGAATATGCCTCATATACGGGACTTCGAAGTATTTCAGAATGTAGACGGGCAACAAATCCAGCACCTAAAAACGGGTACCAACACAATTTTTTCGACGCGGAAAGCAAACTTCCCCGGTTGGGCTATACAAGTTGATACTCGTCCAGGGGATCATGAGCTGTTGTTACGGTTGAAGACGAATGCGCCTATAGAGAGTGGTATTTATTTAGAGAATTCAAAGGGTTTAATAGAGCGCGCGATTAATACGCAGTTAACTTATGGAGTGATGTTTGGTTTTTATGGTCTGCTTGTACTTTTTTGCATGACCGTGTTTTTGGTGACCCGAGAGTACGTTTTTCTTGCTGGATTTGGCTTAACTTTAAGCGTATTTCTGGTTCAATTACATTTTTCCGGCATGGGTTTTCAGTTACTCTGGCCAAACACGCCTGAAGTGAACCCTATAATGGGGCGGATGACTACTGGGATGACCTTTGCCTTAGTGGGCATTTTTACCCAGCAATTTCTGCGCTTGTGGTTGTGGGGGCCACGGTTGTCTAAAACACTATTATATTGTTCGTTGGGACTCGTGGTATGTACGGTCTTTCCCGTGTTCTCTTATGCACCGGCTCTAACGTTAGCGATATTTTTTACTGTGCCCATATTAGCATTCATTGCAACAGTACGAGCGGTGTTGAGGAGAGAGCCCAGTGCGAAGTTCTTATTCGCCGCCTACAGCTTATTTTGTTTCTTTATTGCTCTCTCATTTCTTGATGCTCTTTCTTTAATTCCCGGTGAAGCGGATTATCTCTCCTTCTTTGATATTGGTATGACAGTCATGGTTATCTTAATCACTTGTGGGTTAGGGAACCGGTTTAACGAGGAAAAGTTACGCGCGCAAGTCTCCGAGGAAAGAGTGAATGCGCGAAGTACTTTCCTCGCGACCATGAGCCACGAAATTCGAACGCCAATGAATGGGGTTATTGGCATGCTAAATTTGTTGCAAAAATCGAGTTTAGATCAAGTGCAGGCTGATCAGGTTCGAATGGCAAAATCGAGTGCTGACTCGCTACTGGGATTAATCAACGATATTTTGGATTTTTCGAAAATTGATGCGGGTAAACTCGAATTAGAAGTAGTGGATTTTGATCTACTGGAAGTTCTTGAAGACACTGTTGAATCATTCGCCTATCTCGCTTATGAAAAAGGCCTGGAACTTGTTCTCGATACTTCGGCTCTGGCAATTAGCGGTATAAATGGAGACCCGACGCGACTTCGACAAATTCTCACCAATCTGATATCCAACGCGATTAAGTTTACCGCGAAAGGAGAAATTGTTGTGCAAGTTGGTACGAAAAAGTCAGCGTCGGCAATAGTCCTTGAAATCAAGGTGGCCGATACAGGAGTGGGAATACCGCCGGAAAAACTTCCTGATTTGTTTGATTGTTTTACGCAAGCGGATGAGTCGACAACTCGTAACTACGGTGGTACCGGGCTCGGTCTAACGATTGTAAAAGACCTCTGCGAGCTCATGTCCGGTGAGATAAAAGTCAGCAGTAAGGTTAATAAGGGTAGCAACTTTACAGCCATCCTCGAATTTTCTTCAGGTGAAGAGATGGTGGCGCAGGACGGCGTCAATTTAGGTGGCTCGAATATTCTAGTAGTACATTCCAACCGTCAAGTTCGCTTAGCGATGGGACGACTAATGAAACAATGGGGTGGAAATATCCATCAGGCTGGATCGGTAGGTGACGCGCTGCGGCGGATTGATGGGAAATCAATAGATTGGGTCTTTTTCGAAAGTGAAATCGAGAGATGGGAAAGTCTTCTGCACAAGTCCTTTTCACTGTGTGAGCTTACCCACATTGGTCGGTTTCCAAAAACCGGAATAAGCGTTGCCACACCTATTTTGCCGACGGCTCTCATCGCGCATTTTACTGGAGCGCAGGAAGTCAAAAAAGATCAGGAGCAGGTTGTTGAGGCACTAAGCAAACCGGCTATTCCGATCCGGTTACTGTTAGTTGAAGACAACAAGATTAATGTTGCGGTTGCGCAAGGTATTTTAGAAGATCTGGGCCACGAGATTGAAGTCGCCGAAGACGGGAAACAGGCGCTTGACCTGCTCAATACGGACGCTAGATTTGATTTGATATTGATGGATTGCCAAATGCCAGTAATGGATGGGTACCAGGCTACCAGGGAAATAAGGAAAAGTAACATCGCCCACTTGAAATCGGTTCCTATTGTTGCGATGACAGCCAACACGATGAAAGGGGACCGAGATAAATGTTTGGCGTCGGGTATGAGCGACTATGTGCCCAAACCCATTGACCCGGATGAGCTTGAGCAAGTATTGGGGCGCTGGATTCAGGGCCCTTAGAAACCTTTAGTCTCAAATCTACTATGAGCTCCGATGTTCTAACTAACATCCGATCAATGGCTCACAAAGATGCATAAACAATGTTATTTTCCCACGTTATGCATCGCGTTTTATTACTGGGCCTGAATGTCTCAATACTTAAACAGAGCGTGGTCCAATGATAATTTCCCCGGCCCGTGCTTGATGATGTAAAGTAATATGGCGAGCCACATAATATGAGTGGGCCAGGCGTCGGGGTATACGAATATTTGAATAACGGCTGTCATAGCCAATAGACCGAAGGCTGAAAATCGTGTCATAAAGCCAAAAAACAGCGCAAGAGAGAGGAAAAACTCGCCAAAGGTAGCCATATATGCTGCTATTTCGTGGTCAATTAGCGGTACCTTATATTCGTGACGAAATAGTAGGAAAGTGGAGCTGTTTAAGTTATAGAACTGCCAAGACTGATCAAGGAAGCTCCAGCCCTCGATCTTTGTCTGTGCAGAACGCCAAAATACCGAAGCCATCGCGAGTCTCGCGCTAACAGAAACGAATTCCTCAGGTATTGATTTCAATATATTCAGTAAAGATTCCACTGCGCGAACGATGATATTTGCCATAATGGGTTTTGCCTTTAATGATTAAAGATTTTCTTTTATCTGTGCTTCCGTGAAGACCGAAAGACCGATTAAATAGCCTAACATTCCTCCCAGCTCACTCTCGTCCAATTCAGGGCGGGATTCAGACTTTTGTAATTCTAGGGTATAGGACCAAGCTTCAGCTATATTG
Source organism: uncultured Cellvibrionales bacterium (assembly GCA_913019905.1). Lineage (GTDB taxonomy): Bacteria > Pseudomonadota > Gammaproteobacteria > Pseudomonadales > Dasaniaceae > Oceanicoccus. The sequence continues at coordinate 32,187 of CAJVZD010000041.1, read as the reverse complement.
TTACGTTTTTTTAGTGCGTACAGGAAATTAAAGCAATTTGTAGTCAGTGCTACTACCTGTACTTGGAGATCTCGTCGGTATATTAACAGCTTACTTGCAGGCAAGTTCGCCACATCTAGAATGCCTACCTCTTCCTTGAGGTTTTCTTCCCAAATCGCATCGATTGGCCAGTCAGACATCAACAAATGACTGCTTGGGTGGCATTCAAAATACAGATCTCCTATATCTTCTGGGGATACCGTTTGCAATTTTCCAATGTCTAATGGGGCACTGTCTTGGGCATGAAAAGCGTTGATGTAAAGCCACTCCAGCCGTGCGACATCGGCAATATAGTTCAATTCTGCACATGCTGGATAGGAACGAATGAAGTCAATAAACCCCTCGCCATAGAATAACAATGAACTGTATTCGGGAGGGGACGTCCTTACGTATTCGATCGCTGCACGCGTAAAACAGTCTTCACCAATTAATCGCTTAACGATAGGAAAACTATCGGCGATGGCTGTGCTTAGCGAAAGAATGACGTTATTCCGGTATATGGTAAATCGATCAGACACTTCTTGTTCTTTTCCAGTTTCGCCAAACATGGGTTTGATATGCGAAAGAAATTCTTCAGAACTAGCCGAAAGTAACTGTCTGCTCAGTAAGTTTTCAGTGAACGCTTTTTGGTATTGATTAAGTGAAGGAGGCTGCATGTAAATACCTGAAAATGGCGATTTGCTGGTAGGCTCAACTATAGACGGTACTGCGTTCAAGTAAACGCCGATCCGCTATTTTTGCCTCGTCATAGAGCCGTGACCATTCCGGAATATTGGCATCCCATTCAATTAATGTCGGGCGGTTTCCAATATGTTCTAGAGCATGTTCGTAGAGAGACCATACTTTTGGTATGACAGCAGACCCATGATCATCAATGAGTATTTTTCCACCTGTTACCTGCTGCACCGAATGCCCTGCAAGATGTATTTCGCCAACGAGCTCCGGTGGAATGTTTTTGATGTAGTTTTCGGCGTCGAAGCCATGGTTAGCTGCGCTCACATAGATGTTATTTACGTCTAATAGAATCCCTGCGCCACTTGTTTTAGCCAATGCCACCAAGAAGTCCCATTCGGCATAGCTAGAGTAATCCAGCTGAAAGTAACTTGACGGGTTTTCGATTAGAATTTGTCTTTGCAAAAAATTTTGGGTTTGATCGATGTTGTTCGAAAATACCTGCAAGGCCTCTTCTGTATAGGGCACAGGTAATAAATCATTCAGTGCGTTGGGACCAAACTGACTCCAGGATAGGTGCTCCGAGACCAGTGAAGGATTATATCGGTCGACGAGCATCTTTAGAGCCTTGAGCTGATCGGCACGCAACCCACTCGCGGAACCAAGCGAAAGGCCAACTCCGTGCAGGGAAAGAGGATAACGCTCCCTGATTTTTCCGAGGTAATGGTGGTTGGCGCCACCGGCGGACATATAGTTTTCTGGATGAACTTCAAACCAGCCGATATCGGGGTTTGAAGATAAAATTATCTCATAGTGTTCAGGTTTTAAACCAACTCCTGCTCGCGCAGGAATTGGCAAGGATGTGAATCCAGGTCGAGTCATTTTACTACTTTTCTGTCAAACTGCCGCCAACAAGCTTTTCACAGGTTCCCTTGGCAACATACATCCATGCATCACCTTGAGCATCTTTTGTAGAGGTACCAGCACAAGATGTTCCAGCGCCTGCTTTACAGTCATTTTTTCCAGCTTTGGCTACTCCGTAGCATTTTTCCATTGCGCCGTCAGCAAAAGCAACACCGGTAGTGGCTGAAGCTATAGTCAGGGCTGTTGCAAATGCGCTACTGATTAATACTTTCTTGTTCATGGTACGATCCTTTCATTGATTAAATATTGATAAATAGTGTAGTAGAAGATTATACAATCTTCGCTTACAATCTTTGTAACAAACACCAAGTAAATTACAGCAACATAAAGCTGTCAGAAACAATCACTTTACTCATTCTCGATTGCACTGCTTATATAGATATAGAAATTACCGATTTGTTACATAAAAGTTAAAATAAATTTGAAATGGTATTTTTGTGTTTAAAAAAACCTTATCCTCGCCTATTACAGTTAAAGGGAATTTCAGGTGGTTAACTGTTGAGCGACAGTAGCAGGTAGCTTGTTAACGCTCAATCGACTTCAATATGAGAAATCTATGACCTTAATTAGAAATATTCGCATAGGAACAAGGCTTATCATCTGCTTTGCTATTATCCTTGCATTTTTGATCAGCATTTCAATCGTATCAATTTCGAGAATGAATGTGCTGGCCGATACGGCCCGAATGTTTATTGACGAAGACGTTAAGCAAGTCATGCTGGCTTCAGATATTAATATTCAAGCCGAAGCGGCTGCGTTAGCATTGCTGCAAATTCTATTAACTGCGGACAGAGAGCAAAGAACGCCTTTATATAAGAAAATGGATGGCCATAATGCGAATATTAGCCAGCTACTGGCTGAATTGTCAGAGAGCGGTGGAAGGTCTCTCGACATAAACCAAATAGTCCAGAGCCGCAAAGCCTATGATGCATCATTGACCGAAACGGTTGAATTGGTAGAGCTGAGTGCCCAAAAAGCACTAAATCACTACCGAGAGAATACCCAGCCTAAACTCAACCAATTGTTGTCGAACATTGCATTGCTACTGGATCAACAGCAAAGGGAAATGCATGAAAAGCAACAATTGTCGGAGGAGGACAATCAACAGGCAGAAACAATTGTCGTCAGCCTGTCTGTAACGGCTTTAGTTTTGGTGGCTTTGTTGGCGACTTTGGTTAGTCGGAGTATCGTCATTCCTTTAAGACAAACTGTTGTTATTGCCCGAAAAATCGCCGAGGGGGATTTACAACTAACGCAAACAAGTGATCATACCGACGAAATTGGTGACCTGGAAAATGCATTTGCTGTAATGTGTCAAAGCTTAAACCAATTGGTTTCATCGATCCAGCATTCAGCTCATGAGATCACCGTATCTGCCGTGAGCCTCAACGACCCAGTTAGTCATGTTCAAAGTGGATCGGAACAACAGCGCCAGGGAGTTACCCGCATTGAAGAGGCTGTATCCGAATTTGCTAATGACTCAGACCGTGCGGTTAATGCTGCCGCCGAATCCAAAGAACAAGCCGAAAAAGCGATGAATCTTGCCAACGAAGGGAAGAGCCTTATTGATAAGACCACTGCAGAATTTGATCATATTTCAACGACAATTAACCGCTCGACTCAGGTTGTTGAATCTCTTCGCGACCGGGCCGTGTCAGTGAGCAATCTGGTCAACAGCGTGCGGGAAATTGCGGAACAAACTAATTTATTGGCCTTAAACGCGGCTATCGAGGCTGCCCGGGCTGGTGAAAGCGGTCGAGGCTTCTCCGTTGTGGCCGATGAAGTTAGAAGCTTGGCTGGGCGAGCAAGCCAGGCGACGAGTGAAATCGATGAAGTTATTGAGTCTATCGTCGCCGAAACAAAAACAGCGGCCGACCAAATTGGTCAGGGCCGAAAAGAAATGGAAGCAGGGGTAACTCTGTTGCAACAACTTGTAAAACCACTCAATGATTTGAGTACGGGTTCTCAAGTGTCCTTTAGACAGCTCCGCGAGCTCGAGCAATCGGTAGCTGACCAATCGAACGCGAGCAACGGAATTACTCTCGAGATAAAGCGCATCGCTACGATGGCTAGTGATAATAGCGAAGCAGTTAATTTAGTGAAAGACGCTACAACGAGTCTAAATCAGCTATCAAATAACCTGGCGTCTCAAACTCAAAAATTCAGAATATAACATTCCAACAAACTGGAAAATACCTGGTTGATTTGCTGTTTTTACCACGCGGTTTTTACGTCGTTGCTCCATGGCTAAAGAATAAAAGAGGGTCGGAAAATAGATAAGGGCACAATGTACGTGGATTCTAAACAATACTGAATTAGAAATGGTCGAGTGGGAATTCTACAGGCTAAAAAATGAATTTCGGTTAGCCAAACAGAAGTTTGAAGAGTTATCTTTAGTATTCCTAACCCAGTTAATTTAAACGTTCATTATCGAGCAACCTTCTTACCCGGTCTAAAAGTACTTTTGATCGATACGGTTTTTGAAGAAGGTTTCTTTTCAGTATCGAGTTGACATTGTGTTCTTGTTTTTCGTCATTGAAGCCACTGACTAACTGAATTTTTACGGAAGGGTACATATCCTCAACAGTTCTGGCCAACTGGTATCCGTCAATATCTGGCATGACAACGTCGGAGAGTAGTAAATCTACAGCGGTAGTTTCAAGTGTCAATAACGCTTGTTTGGCGTCATTCACGCAAATAGCTAGATAGCCCTCGCTAGTTAAGATTTCGCTGGCTAGTTCTAGAAGTGCAATTTCATCATCTACCACCAAAATAGTTTCGGTGCCTCGAGAATCGTCGGTCTCCAAGTCAGACATAGCGGGTTCAACGTTGCGTTGTTTCGAATGCCGCGGAAAGTACATGGAAATATTCGTACCGGCATCGAGGACCGAGTCGACAGTGATAACCCCATTACTGCGTTCTGTAAAACTATAAACTTGCGTTAGTCCAAGCCCTGTGCCCTGGGAGCCTTTTGTAGAATAGAAAGGATCGAATATCTTCTTAATGGAGTTTTCATCCATGCCACATCCAGTATCGGAAAAACTGAGTAAAACATAATCACCCGGGTTTTTCTTTAGCATGGGATGATTTAAGTCTTCAATTCCAACGTTTCGGGTTTGAATTGTAAGAGTGCCTCCGCGGTCCATTGCGTGCATGGCATTGATACTGATGTTGACCAGAGCATCTTCCAGTTCGCCTTCATCTAAGAAAACTGGCCACAGATTTTCACCGAGTTCCAATTTGAGAATTATGCGGGGGGTCAATGTTTTTTCTAACATTTGAAACTGATGGGTCAATATCTTATTTACATCGAGTTGTCTCGCATCCGAAGGGCTATTTTTTGAAAAGGATAATAGCTTCTTCGTTAGCGTCGCTCCTCTGTTGCTAGCGTGTGCAATTTGATCAGCATAGTTCAGCAATTCGGGCTGATCATCTAACTTGAACTGTAATAACTCTGCATAGCCAATGATTATTGCCAACATGTTGTTATAGTCGTGGGCGATGCCTCCCGTCAGCAAGCCCAATGCGTCCATTTTTTGGGTACGGCGAACTTGCTCTTGTAAACTTTTATGATCTGTTATATCCGTAACCGTACCGATAAATCCCTGTGGATCGCCATTGATGTCGCGTTCAATTTCACAGCGTCCTACGAGCCACCGCTCTTCACCCGTTGGCGAACAATATCTATGTTCGGCATTGAATATGGGGTCGGTCTGCAGGTTAGGTTCGGAAGGGTGAGTCATTTGCGCGCGATCGTCCGGATGCATAGCATTTAGCCAGCCTAATCCCACGGCCTGCTCGCGAGTCAGACCGGAGTATTCACACCAACGTTCGTTGACGTAACTGCAATTTCCGTTAATATCTGTTTGATAAACGCCAACAGGCGATGATTCTGATAGAGCCCGAAAGTGTATTTCGCTGGCTACCGCGGCGGCAGTTCTATCTTTAACTTCTTCCTCTAAAGCTTCGCCGCGCTTAAAGAGCTCTCGACTAATTCGTGCGCGGTCTTGACTGGTTCGGTATAGCCAAAAGACCAGTATCACAAATATAGACAGAGCGATAACGGAGACGTATAGCAGTTGTTTTTGATCGCGAATAATGTCGCTTTGAAGGCTAGTGTTTTCCGTTAGGTCGGCTAGGCGGTCCTGTTGTTTTTGGAGTAAGAAATTGTTGCTTTTAACGCGCTGTTCTTGCGTTCGAATTTTATCAGAACTTTCGTTGAGTTGTTCTGCTTGGGCGCGAAGAGTGTTGCGATTTTGGTTGGCCGACGCTACAGCATCAGCGAGATTTTGCATTTGGGCTGCAATAAGTGTGTTTTGCTCACCGATCGCAGTTTCTTGATCGGTGATTGTCGTTTTTTGAAGCAATAAGGTATTGTTAACCGTTTTCAAATTCCTAGACGTTTCAGACAGTTCTTTTTGCGCTTTAGATAGAAGTTCCTGATTGCGGGAAAGTTCTATATTGGCAAGCACTGACTTTTCTTTGGTCAAATCAAACTCGTTTATTAGGTTGGAAAACTGAACCTCAATTTCCCTGTATAAGGTTGCAACATCGAGTTCTGTGCCCCCAATAAGTAATATGTCATCACTAATTGATATGTCTTCGAGGAGTATGTTGGATTTATTGACTTCGAATGACAATGTGTTTTCATTGGATTGCAAGAAATTAACCATCATATGAATTTGGTTTTCGCTTTGCTCTGATACGACCAGAGTATTGGTTCCGCGTGCCTTTAGAGCAATGTCGGAAAACGGTTGATTCGAGTTTGAGGCAACCACCAACATGTGAAACTCTGCCATATCTTCAATTTTTCGAATTGGAACCAGAATTAGCGGTTTATCCCTTACTTTTCGGTTGGATATCGATTTTTTAAGGTGTTGGAAGTAGGCGGGTTCGTTGCCATAAAACGCAATTTTAAACGCGTCTATGTTCTTTTCGTTTTCCCAAAAAACGTAGTTGAGAAATCTGACGGTCATTTCTGCCTTGATGGCATTCTTTGAGGCTACAGCTTGCGCGTAAATATTTTCCGACGCGAGAGTAAAAGATAAAAAAATGACGACTAAAATTATTTTTTTCAAAATTGGATTCATAGGTTAACGGATTTACGGGTAGTATTACTCTAACATCGATTTTTAAACAGGCAATATTTTTCGTTATCGAAGTTCTTGCCAGGCATTTATCTACACAATATTACCTCAAGGAGAGTTAGCAGACAGTATTGTGGTCTATTCCCATGTGCATGAGGGTAGGCTCACTGGCTCGGTTAGTGCCCGTCGCTCTGATCAAGACAAGTCCTAAGCGCTCGGCTGTACTCGCGTTAATCTGGGTCTGTAGAAAATTCCTTGTTACTCGTTGTCTCTCTAGCTGTGAGCTATTTCCCTTTTCGCGGAATGTGTTTCTATACAATACTCATTTATTCTACCAATGACTACTGCGGTGCCGGCTCCGGCGTTAGGTCCTAAGTTGCGTTGCTGGTGGTCAACTCGGCGTGAGAGTCAGGCATTAATTAGATTCCAACGACTGATGTGATTATCATTTCCACTATTGTCGTTTTAGTCTGTTTTTCCTTCTTGAAAAAGGATTACAAAGGAAGCATAACCGCCTTTGTTAATTAGTCCAGTTTTCGTCGGAAACCGACAAAGTAAGATTGTTTTTTTTGAGCTGTTTTGAACACACTTGTTCCATTTTCTGGAAAACAAGATTGAACCTGCGTACAGAGTGATTATACAGTGGCGCTTGGAATGAAACAGTCACCCCTGTTGTTTACGGAAGTGAAGCGTATAAAGGTTGTTATTTCAAAATGATGACTCAGCCAGTTGGTCGGCAAGAAAACGGGTGAATGCAGTCACTCGGGAAGCGCTTCTGAAATCAGGATGGGTTAATACCCAGACCCCCCATTCCCGGAAAGGCTTCTTTAAGGGGACTTCGACAAGATCAGAGGGCACGAAAGGCTTACGAAGAAAAGACGCACCGAGTCCTGCGCGAACTGCTCGCAAAGCGTCTCCATGAGTCGACGCATTCATCACTGTTTTAGTCGGCATACCATCATGCAATAGAACTTGCTGTTGATATAGGTGCAGTTCGTCGCCCTGACTGCTAGTCTGCGACCACGTGATCCATTCAAGGGGTTTTGGTTTGTTGCTAAAATGTTTTTCAAGAGGATAGTCTTTGTGAACAAATGCGCCAAATTGTACGTGCCCCAACTGCCTTCCAACTAACGCTTCAGGCGGTGTATTACTGACAAGAATTAACACATCAACCTGTTGTTCAATGAAGTCCAGAGGTTTGGTGATGGATCCGGATAAGGTGTTAATGGTTATTTGTTTATAGGTAGACGTAAAGGCTTTAAATATCGGCATCATATCGAATATGCTGGGGTCGGGCGTGATAATGTTTAGTAGCCCACTGGGTACCGTATCGCGGCTTTTGGCTTTTCTGACGATTTGCTGAACATTACTTTCCATTAACCGCGCATTTTCTAGAATATCTTCGCCGTCGCTCGTCAGTCTATAACCCGTTTTTACATGATCGAATAGTCTTATTTGAAGTTCGTCCTCGACCCGCTTTATTGCTCGTAAAACGGTGGCGTGACTAACGTTAAGCGCGACAGACGCTCGAGAAACCGATCCGCAGTCAGCAACGGCGATCATGTAGCGAAAGTGATCCCAGTTCAGCATGTATTTAAATGACTCCAATTTTTTAAGCTGTTGTTCAATTATGAACAACAGGTGTCTAGATATCTACATATATTTACAAGGCTTCATTCGTTACAATTCTTCTAAATCACTGTTTAGGAGTTTTACTGCATGTCATTGTCCACTATCGAAGAAGCAATTGAACATATTAGGTCAGGTTTGCCGGTTATTGTGGTCGATGACGAAAATCGCGAAAATGAGGGCGATTTGATCATCGCAGCTGAGAAAGCGAGCCAAGAAACTCTCGCTTTTATGATTCGGTATACGAGCGGCATTATATGCGCTCCCTGTGAGGAAGACAGGTTAACCGCCTTGGAATTACCAATGATGGTCGATAACAATACCGACCCTTTGCGCACGGCGTTTACCGTATCCACGGATTATGTTCGAGGCATGACAACGGGCGTATCAGCGGAAGAAAGGGCTAACACGCTCAATGCTCTTGCTGATGGTAGCACCATGCCCTCACATTTTATCCGCCCCGGCCATATTTTTCCCCTAAAGTATCAACCGGGAGGTGTGTTGGTGCGTTCGGGGCATACTGAAGCTGCGGTTGATTTGTGCAAGTTAGCCGGATTAAAACCAGTGGGTGGTTTGGCCGAATTAACTCACGACGACGGTACGATGATGCGATTGCCTGCTTTGCTCGATTTTTCCAAAGAGCACAAGCTTCCGATTATATCGATTGAAGCCCTAATTCGATATCGCGCCGAAAACGATGTACTTCTCAATGAGATATCCAATAAACCGACTGTCATTAATGGACAAGCGTTTCACGCACACATTTTCCAGACGATTTTTGATAACAAATTTATTACCGCTGTCGTTAAAGGAAATATTAAAGGCGACCAGCCCACCTTAGTACGAGTGGTAAAAGGCGTTACTGGTAGAGATTTTTTCTCCAGTGCGGTCGTTGAAAACAATGTGATTAGCCGATCTCTCAAATTGATTTCTGAAGCGGAGCAGGGGGTTTTCATCTATCTTCCGTCCAGCGATGAGAAACCGACTGAAGATGAGCAGACCGGTGCCGTGTGGAGAGAAATTGGACTGGGAAGCCATATTCTTGCATCACTCGGTGTGAAACGCATTCATTTATTAGCCAATAAGGAACTGAGCTATCCCGGTATTTCTAGTTTCGGTTTGGTCATTGAATCGATTATCAAGGAGATTTAGATCATGGTGGATTCAGGTTTTTTTCGAGTGACGGCGTCAGCGAAATTGCCGACGCGACATGGTGACTTTCAGATACACAGTTTTGGTCAACATAAGCATCCCGAAACAGAGCACGCCCCCACACTTTGCTTAACGATGGGATTACAGTTAGACAAAATCCCTTTAGTACGTGTTCACTCGGAGTGTATAACAGGGGAGGTGTTTGGTTCGCTACGGTGTGAATGTAGCCAGCAATTGGATGAAGCCATGGCGCGAATCAGTTATCACGGTAGCGGAGCGATTATTTACCTTCGTCAGGAGGGGAGAGGCATCGGTATAGAAAACAAGATTAAAGCCTATGCGCTTCAGGATCAAGGGATGGACACGGTCGAAGCGAATATTGCGCTCGGCCTACCGATAGATGCGAGAGATTTTAATCAGGCCGCCATGGTACTAAAGGCACTGAACGTAGATCGTTGCGATCTACTGACTAACAATCCAGATAAAACGAATGCGCTAACATCCGCGGGTATTCATATTGAGAAAGAAGTAAGAATACATGTGGAAAGCCAGCACCCGACGTGCGCGCACTATCTTCAAACAAAAAAGGAAAAGCTGGGGCACCGACTGTAAGGAGGCAAACCCCGAAGTTTTCGTTTTATTGTTAACCGTCAAATAAATTGAATTTATGAAGAGGCTTCATTGAATAACCACCACAACAGACCTTTTTGAGCATGCATGCGGTTTTCTGCTTGCGGATAGATGATCGCACGTGAATCCTTGCACATCTGCGTCGTAATTTCAAAACCGTCGTGGATCGGCATATCGTGCATAATTTTGCAGTTTACGTTTTCCAAGAGTTCCGCGTTCAACTGGTACGGCATCATTTTTAGTAGTTTTGCGTCGTTCATTTGTTGGTAGCTGGGATCATTAAAATACTCCATATCAATCCATGTGTCTGTATACACAAAATCAGCATCTTTAACGAGGGCTCTGGGGTCGGTATTGTGATGAATGAATTTTGAATCTTTCATGATTTGCTGGACGTCTGCATCGAGACATTCTCCGTTGTCGACATTCTCCGGCGTGGCCAGAGACAAACGAATGTTTAATTTGTCGCAAATAATAACGAGAGAGTTTGAAACATTGTTCTGTACTCCGACATAAACGAGATGTGCGTTCGATATATCGCCGGAAAAGTACTCAGACATTGTCATGATGTCAGTTAAGGCCTGACAGGGATGAAATCTTTCGCAGCAACCGTTAATGACCGGAACTTTGCTAACACTGGCTATTTTGAGAAGGTCATCGTGTTTTAATAATCTAGCCATGATACAGCCCACGTTACGGGACAGATATTCTGTTTCGTGTTCGATTCCCGATAGAACAAAGTTTGACGACATCCAGTCAATATAAATTGCGTGTCCTCCCAGTTCTGTCATCGCAGCTTCAAAGGAAACTCGGGTACGGGTACTGGTTTTTTGGAACAACATAGCGAGAGACTTTCTATGCAAAGCGTAGTGAAAATCTGATGGGCAGTTTTTTATTTCTATCGCTTTGGCAAGGATTTCTTGAATGTCTTGTTTGGAGAGATCTTTCAGGTTAGGAAGGTGTTTCATTTTCTTGATCCAAAAAAAAAAGGCCAGCAAGCTAGTCTTTTTTTCGGTTCGGGAAATAAGGTACTCTAAATTTCTTGCGAAGTACACCCATTAAATTTCGTAAAATCATATCAACGTTACGGGCAGATTTATTATTCTTACGTCCGGGTATCCAAAATTCTTTGAAAACAGTGATAGACTAAAAAAATATTGGAACAATTGAAAAAAGTTTGGTACATTTACCCCGACTTCCTATTCTAACTGAAATTCCAAATCTAATTATAAAGAGGGCCTACTGATGATTGTAATTTTACCTATCCGGGCTCTGCGATAAATCACTTAATCTTCTGATTTTTCTTCTGCCCGGCACCATAGCCGGGGTCTATTGGCGACCAGTTTATCCTGTGCGAATCATTCGTTGGCTTTTTAATGCCTGCCGATTTGCACTGCCATTGTCTAAATCCTGTGTACGGTCATTGTTTAAGTGCACCGCACGGTATTGGATGACAGGTGATAAATGTTGAGCTAAACCCCAACTTGAATTTTAGATGACGACGTGCAGCTATCTGTGCGTCAGGGGTATCAATGTTAAATCTTACTACTATTACAAAACTAGGTTGGCGGCCGTTCTTTCAACAACAACTATCTCTGGAAGAATGGGATACTGTTCGTATTGCTCGAGTGATGGCACACCATCGTACGGGCTTCGTACTCAACATGGAACCCAAGATAGCGACAGATCAATTTTCTCTTAACTTGGCAATGACGGCGTTGATGCCTGAAATTACTGTTGGAGACTGGGTGTTGCTGGATAAGCAATACCATTTTCTACGGGTTCTTGAACGATTGTCTGAATTTAACCGGAAAGCGGCCGGTAGTAAAATTCAGAAACAAATGATTGCAGCTAACGTGGACACCGTGTTTGTGGTGTGCTCGCTCAATGACGACTTTAATTTGAGTCGAATCGAGCGTTATCTCACTCTCGCTCATGAAGCAGGTGCCGACGCGGTGGTGGTGCTAAGTAAGGCCGATTGCTGCAACAGCATTGAAGACTATGTGCAGCGAATTCGTAGCGTTGATTCAATGATTGCGGTCGAAGTTGTTAATGGACTCGATCGTAAATCAGTGAGTGTTCTCGAACCTTGGTGCAGTTTAGGGAAGACCGTCGCGTTTATTGGCTCATCCGGGGTGGGTAAATCGACGCTGGTTAATACGCTGATGGGGGAAGATACCCAGGAGACCGGCGGGATTCGGGAGGATGACGCGAAAGGGCGGCACACCACGACGGCGCGAGCGATAAATATCACGCCGACGGGGGCATTGTTACTTGATACTCCGGGAATGCGGGAGTTGCAACTTGCTGCCTCGGAACAGGGAATTGCGGAAACGTTTTCGGAAATGACCCTGTTGGCCGAGCAATGTCGATTTGCAGATTGCAAACATGATCAAGAGCCGCACTGTGCCGTGATTAAGGCTGTCGAGGACGGAGTCATTGAGGCCAGACGTCTGAAAAACTACCACAAGCTTAAACGGGAACAAGAAAAAAATGGTGCGTCTTTGGCTGAAATACATAGTCAGAACCGTAATCATACAAAAATGATTCGAGTGACTCAAAAGCAGATGAAAGCCTTCAAAAAGCGTTAACTTGGATTGTTCCGCCCTAGTTCGATTCCTGAATAAATCTGAAGGCAATTGTAAGATTGTCTTTAGATAATTCCTTGGATTCACCGCTATTAGCGCTAGGCGGATGTTCCGAATATTAACGCATGAGTGCTGATCACCTGTTGTAGTCCACTTTTTTGTGCGACTCAGTTAATCGTGAAGGCCGAGTTCTTAAACAGTTTTCGCTACTATATCAGTCAAACTCGCGCCAATTCGTTCATTTTGTATTTCTGTGGATCCGTCGGTATAAGAGGCAAGTTTAGCGCAGGCGAGGTGACGGCCGAGGGGTATGTTTGTTCGCATTCCGTTCGCACCCATGGCTTGAATACAATCCGCGATTCCTTGAATGCCTATATCTCCGGCAAATTTTTTCGCATAGGATGCAGCGAGCATGGCGTCGCCATCATCTTGCACGAGCTGAGCTGCACGGTAGGTCAACAACCTGGAAGCTTCTAATTTTGTTGCCACATCGGCGAGTGACCACTTAAGGCCTTGATGTTCAATAATAGCTTTGCCGAAGGTTTGTCGTTTGGTCGCGTAGTCAACGGCGTGAAAAAGTGAGGCATGTAACATAGCATTTAACATGCCGGCTACATAGGTGCGCGCGCCGTTGATGCTAAGCATGGCTGCTTTAAAGGCGTCGCCAGGTTGAGCGATCAGATCTTCGTCGGGAACAAACATGTCGGTCAGGGAAAATCCGCCGGTACCGATAGCATGGCCACCGAGTAGTTCGTAGGGGGCGGCTCGTGTAAAACCCTGTTGGCGACCGTCAACCAGAAAAGAAGCAATGCCGCGCCAGCGTTTGGCGGGATCTGTTTGGGCGTAAACTAAAAATATATCCGCTTCGGCCGCGTTGGTGATCCATGCCTTCTCGCCATTTAGAAGCCATCCTCCGTTCACTTTTTTGGCATTCATTTGTATGGCGGAAAAGTCGCTTCCGGCGCCAGGTTCAGTTAGCGCGGTTGCTCCCAAGCGTTCGGTTGATAAAAGATCAGCGAGAAATCTCTCTCGTTGAGATTCCGTTCCGTCCATTGCTATACGTCCGGCAATGCCTTGTGTATTAGTTAGAGAAAATGCAAAAGCCATATCGACTTCGGCTAGCGCCTCCAGAACAAGTAGTTTGGCATTAAAACCTGTTCCAGATCCCCCGTGCGCTATAGGTGAGTCGAGCCCAGTTAGACCAGCTTTGGCAGCTTCCCTAAGTCCTTCTCGTGGCATTTTTCGATCGTTTTCCCACTGCTCAGCACGCGGGGTGAGATAACTTGTCGCAAAATATCTGGCCTTAGCGACCAGTGCTTCTTCGCTGGCGGACAACTTGATGTCGTACATTTTCCTTCCTTTTTACCTGTCGTGGATTGCTATTCCCACAATCCTGTACGGGTTTGTATTGGCATTCAGACCAATGAGGCAAATAATCTAATGCAATACAATCTAAAAATCCAATACTGACTTGGAATTCCTTACTAACAAAATTCAGTAAATATGTTCTAATAGCCGTCCTTCAATTTTCGGATTGTTTCCATCCGGGCCGCGTAAGACTTTAAGCGGCCGTATGATTGTCCGTCCTTAGACAGTTTAGTTAAAGAGAAATTATGATTATTCAAGTACCTGAGAATATTGTCCCGCTGGATAATATTTTGCCGGAAGAACCTCTGCTAATGATGGGAGCAGGCCCCGTGCCTTTACCCGCCCGCGTTGCAGCGGCGAATTCTATAGTGATTAACCACCTCGGTGAAACGATGGCTCAGGTCGTCAAACAAATAAAGTCGATGTCAGCTTACGTATTTCAAACGGAATCACAACATATATTGGGAGTAGCTGGTCCGGGATCCGCGGCGATGGAAATGGCAGTGGTTAACTTAGTAAAACCCGGTGCACGGGTACTGAGTATTTGTAATGGTTTTTTCAGTTCTCGCCTGGCAGAAATGTCTGAACGTATCGGTGCAGAAGTCACTTATTTGGAAGTTGAAGAGCCCCATTTTGCCGATGTAGAAATGGTATTAGACTATTTGGATCGTGTGAAACCGGATGTATTAACCATTGTTCAAGGTGAGACATCTAATACGGTCTTTAATCGAACTTTACCCAATATTTGTGCGCTCGCCAGACAAAGGGATTGTATGGTTATCGTCGATGCTGTTTGTACCCTAAGTACGATGCCTTTGGAAATGGATAACTGGGGTGTCGATGCGGTTATTACCGGTGGACAGAAAGGGCTTGCTTCTATTCCTGGCGTTTCGCTCATCGCTTTTTCCGAAAAAGCCTGGCAGTTTATTGAAAGTAGAAATGACCAATTGCACCATTGGTGTCTCGATGCAAAATTGGCGGATCAATTTTGGTACAAAAACTCTTATCACTACACGGCACCGGTATCCGGCTTATTGGCTTTACACGAAGCGTTACGGCTTATTTGCATAGAGACATTGGAGACACGGTTTGAACGCCATTTGCGCCATTCGCTGTCGCTTCAGGCAGGCGTGGTAGCCCTGGGTTTAGAATTGTACGTAAAAGATGATGCGCGGCTAAATTCCGTGGTTGGTATATGTGTTCCAGGGAATATAGAAGGTCCAAAGATTCTGCAACATATGTCAACCCGGTATCGTGTGGAAATATCGGGCTCCTTTGGACCGAATATTGTCCGGATTGGCCAGATGGGCGAGCAGTGTCGCTCGCATCACTTATTTCGTACCCTGCATGCGTTGGGATCAACAATAAAAACCCTGGGCGTCAACGTCGACGTACCTGCTGGAGTCGCGCAACTGGAAGAAACACTGGAAAGTTTTGATTAGCGTGATGGGGTAGCTGCCTATTTTTTTAGTGAGCCTACCGAACGTTGGAGAACGAAGCGTTGATTTACCTCTTATCATCCATTTCCAGATGTTGTTTTCTACTGGAAAACGGTGGCGCCGCCAGTGTTGCGATAGCTTTCGGCGAGCCTGAGCGTTCTCAATATTAATATTTATCGCCATTATCAAAATGTGATTGAACTTTATTAGCTCGGACCGGTACTAATGTCTAGCTAATCCGGAATCGCATTTATGTCAGACCTAAATAGCCAAGCGCTTGCCCTCGATCGACAACAAAGAGAGTTGTTGAAGCTTGTAGCTACGGGCTCTAAAGAAAATTTCGCACTCTTTTGCCACGACGTTCACGAATCCCTGATACGATTTGTTTTTCTTTATACTCACTCTCAACATAGGGTCCAGGAAATTGTTGAGGATAGCTTACAAACTGTCTGGAGCAGCGCTGCCGATTACACAGATGATGCCAGAGTAATTGTTTGGTTGTTAGCAATAGCAAATCGTAAGTCTCGATTAGCTATTGCCAAGAGAGACACTCAAAACGCTAATGGGCATCATTGTGATGAGTTACACGCCGCGCCAAATCTACTCGAACGTAGCGACTTACAGCCTTTCGATACCCTGACAGAACAGCTAGATACCAAACATCGAGTGACCATCGAACTAGCGTATTATCACGGTTTTAGCTGTGCTGAAATATCTACCGTACTCGATTGTTCGGAATGGACTGCTCGAACCGCATTACATTACTCTCAGAAAAAATTACACGAGTGGTTAAATAATGCAGGGGCAGCCTCTGCGGACGGATTGAAATCGACAGGTCTACAATGAACGCATTACCCTTTTCGTCAGCGACACATGAGCAGGTCGAGGAATTCTTTCCCTCATATATGAACGGTCGCTTAAGTAGCGAGCATCGACGCCAAATTCAAACCCACGTTAATAAATGCAGTTTTTGTTTTGAACGGCTACAACGTGAGCAAGCTATTCGACAGCTGGCGCTGAATACCCCACAGAACGTTAAGGCATTTTTCTCGGATCAAAGATCCCGGCACGATATGGAGAATTTCCTAGCTGACTTGTCGACTCGGGCTGTCGTATGGCGCAGGCGAAGACAACAATTAAAGCGATGGTTTACGACTGAGCTTCCCTGGACTTCAGCAATGTGTGGTATTGGTTTCGTGCTGTTGCTGTCATTGCTTTCACAGTTAGATTTATTCGCGCCTTCCGACTTCCATAATGAGTTTACTAATCTGGATTATTTTAATATTGCCGCCCGAGAAACAACTAGCCGCGAAATAACCGGCGATGACCATCAGGGTTTTCAAAATCGCGACGCCTATACCACTCATAACTATCGCCTCTTGTTGGCTGACGACATAACGGCGGTTGATGTACGGAAATTGGTCCGAGGTCTTGACGGGCATTTAGTCGCAGGTCCGTCGACCCAGGGCTTCTACACGATCGCTGTCTCAACGTTATTGCACAGCCCGGCAGAGGTATTAGCGATTCTGAGCCGAAACCCTAATGTCAAGGAGTATGACATCGACGTTGTGTTACATAGAGGAGAAAATTGAATAAGATCTGTTTGTAGGGAAAATGCGGTCTTTGCTCCGATCAGTTTCCAAGCCATTTCAATTTCCTAACTATTTCAATATCCAAATCACTTCAATTTCCAAACCATTGTTGTTCCATCATGTTTTCGAATTTCCTGTCTTCGCGTAAGGGGAAACGACGAGTTAAGATATTCATGCTCACTATTCGATCTAGGCGAAAAAAACGGTACGCCTTTCTGGATTCGCACCAGCATCCGAGCATCCAGATAGTGTTGAAAAACACCAAACCTAATGGCCAAACACATCGGTCAGAGGATGCTCCGTTAGTATCCGTGTAGATTATTTCGATGACCGTGCGCGCTCGTATACAGCGTCGAATGTCGGATTGTTTTATGCCAATCACTGGGCTTCGGTTATCTGAGGGAGCGACGATGCGTGTTTCAGCCAATATTTCACGGAGGCGGTCGGGCAGGCTGGCGTTGATTTTGTCGCGCAGTGACTTTGCTGCAATTTTTAGGTCATCATCCCCCCATTCCTCAGCCACCGCCAGCCCAAAAACCGCGGCCTCCACTTCTTCGTCCGTTAACATTAACGGTGGTAAAGAAAAATCTGACCCCATTTGATATCCAATACCGGCCTCGCCAATGATAGGTACGCCGGAGCCTATCAAGTCTGCGATATCTCGGTACACGGTACGCACAGAAACTTCTAACTCATCGCTAATGGATTTAGACGTTATGGGTCCTTTACGGCGTTGCATTAAGGTAACAAGGCGAAATAGTCGATCGGCACGGCGCATAAATGATTGAGCTCCTGACAGTAGGGTGGCAGCAGTCCAATGGTAGGATACTTTCGACATAATGAAAATATGACCTGTACTAAAAATTAAGCACGACTCTGTGAAGAGTGTATTCGACAATTTAATATCGAGGAGACGAGCATGACCGAATTAGAATCCCCTAGCATAATGAACCACGTGTCAGTTGGCACTAATGACCTTGAAGCCGCCGGTGTATTTTACGACAAAATCATGGCCCCACTTGGGGGGAAGCGTGTATTTGAGGAAAGTTTTGCAATCGCCTTTGGGAAGAAGTGGCCGGAATTTTGGGTCCAGCTGCCCTTTAATGGCGAGGTCGCCACCTCGGGAAATGGAGTTCACATGGCCTTTATGGCATCTTCGCGAGAAGCGGTCGACGCTTTTTATGCCGCTGGGATTGAGGCGGGTGGCACTTGCGATGGTAAACCCGGGCTACGGGATTATACTCCAGGTTATTACGCTGCATTTCTGTTAGATTTCGATGGTAATAAGCTTGAAGCTGTCACGATGCCGCTCGAACAATAGTGCCGAGAACATGCCCCTTCGCCGGCTAAGAAGGGGTTCTCTCTGTAACGTTCAAAATCGATCGATAGTTTTTCCTTCTCTGTAACGCGATTACGTAGACTTTTCCTTGCGCGCAAGGGATAAGAACACAGCAGCTTGCGATATATCAAAGCGCGGTTGTTATTATCTATTATAGTTTGGCTTTAATCGGAGAATTATTGGCAGTTTGATTGCATTCATGGAGTCATCTATGGGTATCGAAATAACGCAGAGTGAATTTGATCGCGATTCCTATGTCGAGTTTCAGATAAAGTTACATAAGAATTTGGAGGCGCTGGGTCAATTGCTGCAGAGTCCGGACTTTGGAAAGTTAAAGGATGGAAGTTTGGCTATCGGCGCCGAGCTCGAAATGTATATCATCGACAATGATTGCCGTCCGCTCAGCATTAATAAACAAATATTGGAGGCCGCGCAGGACCCACAGCTTACGCTTGAGCTAAATCGTTATAACCTGGAATACAATCTCTCGCCCTATGCTATTAACAAGCAACCGTTTTCCAATACAGAGCAGGATATTGTTTCACAGTTACGCAAGCTCAATCTCCTTGCAAAGCAATACGATGGTAGGATTCTCCCCATAGGCATATTGCCGACCTTACAAACTAGTCATTTTGGCCCCGATTTTCTCACGGACCGGCAGCGATATAAAACACTTGTTGAGCAGCTAGCTAAACGTCGAAGTAGTGATTTTCATATCGACATCAATGGGGAGCATCCTCTGCAAGTTGATATGAAGGACGGAACGTTAGAAGGGGCAAACACATCCTTCCAGATTCATTATCGAATCGATCCTGCGAATTATGCCGATACGTTCAATGCCTTTCAGATGGTGACGCCGTTGTTGGTTGCGATAGGCGCAAATTCACCCGGTTTGTTTGGCCATAGTTTATGGTGCGAAACTCGTATACCGCTTTTTAAGCAATCCATTGATTCCCGAATTAAAGACCGCTATCAGTGGCACGAGCCTGCTCGGGTGAATTTCGGTCAGGGATGGATTCGGCATTCTGCGCTGGAAATTTTTCGCGAAATTGTCAGTATTTATTCTCCCTTGTTACCTATTTGCAGTGATGAAGATCCGGTCGATCAGTTTCATCGTGGATTTGTGCCTTCACTAGCGGAATTACGCCTGCATCAAAGTTCCGTTTGGTTGTGGAATCGCCCGATTTTTGACGATACTGATGGTGGTCATTTGCGTATTGAATTACGTGCGCTGCCGGCGGGGCCGACCGCTGTCGACATGGTCGCAAATGCGGCTTTTTACATTGGCTTGGCCGAGTCGTATCGAGAGGAAATGCCTCAGCTTATGCCCGCTCTTCCATTTGGTTTGGCAGAATTCAATTTCTACCGGGCAGCGCAATCAGGATTGAATGCCAATATTGTTTGGCCAAGTTTAGAACAATCAGGCTGCCAGCAGCATAAAGTGATAGACATATTGCAGAACAGTATTAGTCGAGCGAAGTCCGGCTTAAAAAGTATTGGTATTAGCGAGTTGGAGGCTAATAAGTATGTGGACGTTATTCAAAACCGTATTAACAATGGCCAAACGGGCGCGAGTTGGCAATCGGATCGAATTAAGTACTATCGTGCTAAACACTCTAACATAGAAAGTCAGCGATTGATGTTGGAAGACTACATTAGCCACAGTGTAAGTAATGTACCAGTGAGTGAATGGTAGTTGAGTGAATGGTAATAGAGTGACGCGGTGAGGCAGGAAAAATTGATATTAGCCATATTATTTCGTTTTAGATATCACTTCGAAAATCGATAAATTATGAAATGCACATTAAAAAATTTACTCGACCCGCACCCAGATCAAATTGGTGAAACAGTCACTGACTTTCTAAGGTATTTGGGTGGCCCGTCGATCATTTTCCTAACGGGAAATGATATTAGTCGTACGCGAGCTTTCGTTACCTTGCTACATGGAAATGAGCCATCGGGAGTTAAGGCGCTGTTTCGCTGGTTAAAATCGGGTAGACGTCCTCAAGTCAATATCGTTTGCATCATAGCGTCTGTGGAAGCTGCGATGTTTGGGCCGGCGTTTAGTCATCGGGTCATCGATCCTATGCGAGATTTAAATCGTTGTTTTAATGGTCCATTTGATGACGAGCAGGGCGAGTTGGCGAGAGATATCGTTTCGACATTGCAACGGTATCAACCAGAGTCCGTTATAGATATGCATAATACATCGGGATCGGGGCCTTCCTTTGCGGTTGCGACATTTAGTGATCAAAAACATGAGGCATTGACCACGTTGTTCACCCAGCGCTTAATCATTACTCACCTAAAATTGGGCGCGTTAATGGAAATAAGTGAACATCTATGCCCGACCGTCACGATTGAATGTGGAGGTCGGCTTGATAATGAAGCCGATGAAATCGGGTGGGATGGTCTAAGTAATTACTTTAGCAGTGAAAATGTGTTCGCGGTCAGATCTGCGGATTGGGGACTTGAACTATTACATAACCCCGTGCGATTGGAACTCAACGAGAATTGTAGTTTGTGTTACAGCGACCAGGCATCGTCTGGTTACAATTTGACCTTGCCGCCGACGGTAGAGCATTTGAATTTTGGTGTCACACGAAAAAATACCTTGTTAGGCTGGGTAAATAACGGCGTTGTTCCCGAGCTGTCGAATATTTTCTCATGTCGGAATAGTGTTGATGAAAGCGTTCTTAATGAGCTTATTTATATTGTTGGAAATGAAATTCTGGTGAGACAGGATTTGAAACTTTTTATGATTACTTGCGACCCGCTGATCGCAAAAATGGACTGTTTATTATATGCCGTTAAAAGTGACGGCAGCGAATTGTCACTGTAGATAACTTTTACGTTATCGTATCAAGAATGACCGATCTGATTCAAAATTGTACGCTTTTGTTCCCATTAAACACTTCTGGTTATATGTTGATCATGCGCCCGCAGGCTATACGTTCAAAGGGCTGCAGATAGTTTACCCAAGCTTATCCACAAGGCTGCCCACGGGAAGTGTGTAAAACTATCCACAAAAAGAAATGATCGTTTTCTAGGCGCTTACTGTGCGCGAATGACCCTGTTGTGTATTCATCATGGATGCTCAATGTATATACGCCCTTGGTATAGGCTAATGTGCATTGTTTACTCGGGTTATTGCTCGTTTCGCGCGGAAAAAGTCTGGGCAAGCCCGGACCGGAAATTTGGGTAGTCAGGTTGCCATCCGAGATTCTTAAGCTTGGCGTTTGATGTTTTAGCTGACCGCATCACACTGGTTACGGTGTCCTTGCCCAAGGCGATATTTGCCAACCAGCGTGGAACGTTCCCCGGTACTTTGACTTTCGCCAAGCGCGCCGTTTCCGCGACAAATTCGCCCATAGTCACTGGATAACTGTCGCATACATGAAATATTTCCCCAGCATCAGCTTGCTCCATGACAGTAATTAGTGCACTTGTTACGTCATCAACATGAACAACATCCCACCAGTTTTTACCGTCACCGGGTATGCGCATTTGCCCTTTTTCTACCCGAGAGATGACATCGCCGAACCAGCCGTCTTCACCGTAAATATGGCATGGACGGAGGATGACGCTAGGGAAGTTATCTTTATGATAGGCGTCTAACAGCATCTTTTCCGCCCATTGTTTGGACCGTCCGTATTCCGTATCGACAGGTAATGGATCATGCTCTTCCAGCAGAGCACCATTCGCTTCCCCCGTAACGACAGTGCTGACGAAAATGAATTTCTTTAGCGATGGATGATGTTTAACTGCGTCAAATAAATATCTCGTACCATCAACGTTAGCGGCATGTAATTTCGATTTATTGCGCTGGGATGCAATTTCAGCCGCCAAATGAAAAACCACGTCAATTGATCGGTCGGCCAGTGCATCTTTTAGCGCTGCAGCATCAGTCAGATTCGCTCTAATCGGTTCGGCCCCCAAGTGTGTCAAATTTGCCGCTGAGCTATCGCTGCGTGCTAATGCACTGACCTTATGGTCCTTAGTCGATAGCAAGGAGCGTATTAGTCTTTCGCCGAGAAAACCGGTTCCACCGGTTACAAAAATATTCATTTAATCGTTCCTTATTCGTAAAAGCTAAGTCTAATAGTTATTTTTCGAAATTTCTGAACACCCACATCACGATGTCATTTCTGCCGTTAATTCTGTTGTCATCTGTAGCTAAATTAATGCATACAGAAAAGTGATATTCTCCAATGAATAGGGACTACGCACTGCTATATGGATGCTTAGGAATATTCGGCAATTAGAAAATCAATAAAACAACGAACCTTCTTCGATAGATAGCGACGATGGGGGTAGATGGCAAACAGTCCGAACTCGAGGGTACTATAGCCCGGCAATACTTCCTGTAACGATCCTGCGGCCAGCGAGTCTTCGACTATAAATCGCGGAATCATCCCAATTCCACCACCGGCCAAGGCTATTTCTTTTACGGCTCTGGGACTGTTGGCTGCAACTCTGGAACTGACTTTAATCGACTCGCTTAAACCCTCTGGCGATATTATCGGCCATTGTTTACCGATCCGAAAATTGCTGTCAATAATACACTGGTGATCACATATGTCCTGCGGGCTGGTAGGAATTCCATACTTGTTCAAATAGGCCGGCGAAGCGCATAAAATTAGCGGTAAAGTTTTAATATGGCGGGCGATAAGGCTGGAGTCATCGACGCCTCCGATCCTTATTACGACATCAATGCCATCTTCTAACATATCTATCATGCGGTCATTTAGTTGTAAATCAACCCGCATGTCGGGATATTGGGATAGGAACGACGGAATCATTGGGGACAAGGTCATTTCGCCGAAGGTCACTGGTACACTCACTCGTAGCAACCCCTGGGGATTGGATTGTTCACCGGTGACATCGTCCTCCAGCTCAGTAAACTCTTCCAGCAGGGGCAGGGCACGATCGTAGTATCGTCGTCCCGCTTCAGTTAATGCGAGCCGGCGGGTCGAACGATTGAAAAGGCGCACGCCAAGAGCGTCTTCCACTTCACCGACATATTTGCTTGCCAGTGCTTTTGAAATCCCTAAACGTTCGCTCGCAGCGGTAAAGGAGCCCGTTTCGACGACTGCGATAATTGTTCTAATGCCATCTAATGTATCCATGGCGGTCAATATAGCATTGATAAATGTTCGGTAACAGAAGGCTTTATCAACGTATGAGTACTGTAGGGTTGCTGATATTTATTGTCGTCCCAACAACGGTTACAGGCATGACGGTAAAGGTCCACGCAATACATGCACAAATTCATTTCCGGATAAGGGTGTTAAAATCTCCCAAGCACCGTATGAATATTATGCCAAAAAGTCGTTAATGACCGTAGAATAGTCTATTCAGCGGCTTTTCTATTGGTCTCTGACATTAGTTAAAAATCGATGCACCGATTTCTTGGGTGTTTTATTGAGTCGTTGGATGAGTGCGAAGGGGATGTCGTTGACGCCATATTGATCGCGAATGGTAGCCAGGAGCGCATTCCATACCTGTACTGTCATTACCGAGTCGTACAGCGCTCTATGAAAGCTACCGTCCGATGGTATGTTTACGAAGTCGACCAGTGTCGCGAGTTTGTGGTTGGGCGCATTCTGGAAAATCCTGCGAGAGGCTAATAATGAACACAGGAATTCACCGGTATAGTTAAGCGATATTCTTTCTAATTCAGCGTCGAGGAAACGTTTGTCGAAAGAAGCATTGTGAGCCAGCATATTAGAGTCACCGACGAACTCGGCAAACTCGGCCATGACTTCGTCACTGGGGGCCGACTCTTTTAGCATCAAATTGCTGATGCCCGTGTACTCTTCGATAAAGGGGCTCACTGAACAGCCGGGGTTCATTAGTTTTTGGAACTGATCGACTACATTTCCTCGCTCAATTCGCACTGCGCCGATTTCTATCGCGCGATCGCCCAAATCGGGCGACAGTCCGGTTGTCTCAAAATCTAAAACCACAAGTGTATCGGCCATCGACATAAAGTCTATTCTCTTTGTTTTGTAAACGATAATGATTGTTGATGAGTCATTGTTGCATGCGAACTAATCTCTACGTGTACCATGACCGCGGGCCTTTCTGGCGTTGACGGTCATGGATATTGTTCATAATTATTGTCAGGCAATTAAGCAATTCCTTATAATGGTTCTTTTATCATACCGTGTCGGCAATTTACTATGTACTTTCTTGTTCCTATTATTTTAGAACGCTTGGAGAGGGAGCTAGAAACGGCCGTAGCGGCGAGTAAAGAAGCTCATTCTAGCGCGACCCATAGCGAAAATGTTGCCGACAATAAGTATGGGACTCTGGCTCTCGAAGCAGCCTATTTAGCGCATGGTCAATCCGTGCGGATCGTTGAACTGCAAAGATCTATTCTTCTCTATCGACATTTTCAAACACCTATTTTTACGACGGAATCTACAATCGAGCTCGGAGCTCTCATTGACCTCGAAGATCCCGTGGGCGATCGTCAACGGATTTTTCTTGGGCCTGCAGCGGGGGGGCTTATCATTGCGGAAGAGCCTCTGGCGATCAAAGTTGTTACAGCTGCAACGCCGCTTGGGAAATTGCTGCTAGGAAAACACATCGATGAGGATTTTGTGTTAACGGTTGGAACCTCTACACACCATTTTTCCATTACAAATATTCAGTAGGCATAAGCTGATAGATTTATATTAACTTGTCATGGATTCAGATTGAACTGTGATTATCGAATTTTTAGGCGAATCAGTTCGGCAGTCTTTTTACTTCGTACGCGCTCTAACTTCTTTCGATGACTGCACCAAAAAGATGCACCGCGCGATTATCTCCAAAAATCGATTTGATGGACAGCAGCAAATATTGAGTCAATTTAGGTATTGTTTCAGAATCATTGCCAACCTTTTAGCTACCGTTTTAAGTGTAAATCCTTCAAATCGCAGTCAAAGTGTCTACTTTCACAGAGCATTACATGTAATACCCTGTAACTAAAAGTAATTAGTGCGTAGCGTCATGTAACGAAACAATCAATATTGCTCGTCTTCGATATTAGTCCCGGATTCAGACTCTTTTCTACTTGCAGACAACGGTATAGGCGTTAGAATTACGAATTATATGCCTTGGACCCAGTATAAGTTTATTATAGCGTTAGTATATTAAAGCATGGCGCTACTAAAACATTTGTCTACTTAGAAGGATGAAACCGGCTATTACTTACGTTGGCAGTTTGTTGAGATCGTTTCATAGAGGTTAGAATTTGAAAATTATCGTTATTGATGACGAACCCGAAATAAGAGAAGTTATTCGGTTAAGCTTGGAGCAGGATCAGCATGAAATCATCGAGGCAGAAGATGGAATAAGCGGCCTGAAAACTATTAAGGCTGTGCGTCCCGACTTAATTATATCAGACATTAAAATGCCGGGATTGGACGGGGCTCAGATGCTTGGCATCCTCAGGTCGGACGATTCTGATATTAGCCTAATACCGTGTATTTTTCTTAGTGCCCACGTTACTGACACCGACAAGATTATGCATCTTAACAACGGGGTTGACGCCTGTTTCGAAAAGCCTATCCACATGTCACTATTGAGAGCACATGTTAATGCTTCTTTGGCGGGTGCTAATAGACAGAGTATTTACATAAAACGTAAAATGGACACGATAGCGCAATCGCTCTCAAAAAATATCCATTACGATTTTCATCAATACCAATCTTTATCGGAAAACGTCGATTCTTATGTGTCGATCATTTGCAAAGCTATGGCTTCGATTGTCGATGGTGATAATGGAGCTCGGTCAAACGATGCTTTTTCGGAAGAAAACAAGCTATCTTACATACAAAACTCGCTGCAGGCTGTTGAGCTGGTCCGTAATTTACATCGACCGCAGAATGGCGAAATGATCAGTTGGTGGTTGATTCTGACTGTCTCAGAAGCTCACTACGCTAATCGACCGTTGTACGTATCCGATTTATATGTGAGCGCTCCCGGCGCAAAAAGCACGATTAATAGCCGGATCCAAGTATTGGTCGATGACATGGTTTTCGATAAAAAGTCAGCGGCGAGCGACGGACGTCGGCAAAGTATCGCGTTGAAAAGCCATTTTGTCGCCCAAATGGACAAACACATCAAGGACAGCCTAAATTTGTACAAGAGCATTCTTTTGGTCTGATCTTGCTATTCTGAATTTGGTACGCCTCCCTCTACCTCTTTAACATCGACAACTTTTTGATATCCTCGTTGTAAGCGAAGTCTTTGACGTTGTCTATTTTGTGGTCCAAACACACTTATCGACGGTCGTCGTTCGCGATCAGCTTGTTTGAAATAGGGAGTCTTCACTTCTCTCACTTTTAGACAACATTCGCTTTGGGTGAACTCCCTTCCTATTTCTCCAATCTAATAGAGGTTCTATTGAGTCCTATTCTCTCTTATGATTAAGCTTCACCATTAGTGCGTCTAACAGATAAGCTGACATTTTGAATTAACGATAAATCAAAGTTGAATCCAAGGTGAATCCAAGGTGAATCCAAGTTGAATCCAAGTTGAGTCCAATAATATGAAGTGTTTATTTTTCCTTATCATTGCAATGTCCCTTCTATCGACAGCGGGCAATGCCAAAGAAATAACTTTTAGTGAAGGAACCAATTTTGGTCTTTCTGCGTCGCCCTCTGGCAAAACTATTGCTCTGGACCTGCAAGGGATTTTGTGGATTCTTCCTAGCAGTGGTGGCGTAGCGGTACCGATTACGTCGGGTCAACAGCCAGAGGTAAGAGAACCCAGTTATGCGCCCGACGGTAAGACGATAGCCTTTCAAGGTTTTTTTGAGAATTATTTTCATATTTGGGTCATTGACGAGGATGGTAAAAACCTAAGGCAGATAACTTCGGGAAAATATGATGATCGCGAACCGTCCTGGAATGCCAGCGGCGATAGTATCGTTTTTTCTTCCGATCGATCTGGCAATTATGATATTTGGGAAATCAGTCTCGACACAGGAAAGGAGACTCAGCTCACTTTTCACCCAGATGATGACGCACATCCCCACAAGTCGTCTGATGGCAGGCGGTTACTACACACTCGGGAAATCAAAGGCCGTTATTCAGAAGTGATAGTCAATGATGGCGGTCGGGAAGTAACACTTTTCAAATCAGATACCACCGTCTTTTATCGGCCTAGTTGGAACCCGAATAACAATGGGTTCTCACTGATTGCGAATCGTGGCAACTCGATCGAACTTCGCTATGTCGAAGCAGCGGAAAATGAACCCGGTGATATCACTGATTTTAGTACCCAGCGAGACCCTATTGTGCTTGATAAAGGAGATCTGTTTCCGTTTAGAGCATCGTGGACCCGCAATAATGGCGTATTTTATACGGGCGATGGTGCAATAAAGTATCTTGGAACAGTCGGTGGTATACCGCAGACTATTAATTTTACAGCCACTATTTCCTCCATCCAAACCAGTTACCCTCGAAAGCCAATGGCGGTTGCTAACCCACATTCCCAGCAAGTCCTCGGTATCGGAAGCTTGGATATTTCGCCACAGGACAACCGTTTGATCTATACCGCGTTGGGAGGCATGTGGCTGCAAGACCACTCACTGTCAGATCCCAGACAGCTGAGTGAGGAAATAGGCCACGTGGTCGATCCCGCCTGGTCTCCCGATGGCTCGCATATCGCCTTTGTCGCCGAACGACAGGGGCAAATGGATATATGGATCCGTAATATGGAAACCGGCACAGAGCGACAGCTGACCCGTGATCCGGGGAGAGAATATCGTGTGTCCTGGTCTCCCAAAGGTGATTCTCTCGCTTATCTGTCGGCACGTTCTATTACCAATACTTGGGGGCGCGTTAACTTAAAAACGGTCGATACTAAGAATGGTTCGATAAATACCGTCGATAAATCGCTGTTTACGCCGGGGCGGCCCGTATGGTCACCAGATGGTGAAAATATTTTGTTAGCCCATGTAAAGCCAGCGAGTTCGCGTTTCCGGGAGGGGCTGCATGGAATAAAGAGGTACGGGTTAAAAACAAGCACATCAGATTTCATGGATCTACCCAACGATATCGGTTTAAGCACTCGAGACGGGAGCGGTCCGGTTATATCTCCAAACGGCCTGAAAATGGCGTATATATCAGAAGGAGAGGTTCGAACGGTCGGCATTAATAGTGATGGCGGTATCACCGGAATATTGAAGAATCGCTGTAGGGAAACGGCACAAATGCCAAGATGGGGCAGGGATTCGACGGCTATTTACTACTTTTCAGGGAAGGACTTTAATTCATGTAATGTGGAGACCGGTGAAAAACACTCACATAAGATTAACTTACGTTGGGCCAAGTCGCTGGCGAAAAGTAAAACACTGCATGTCGGGCGATTGTTTGATGGGGTTGGAAAAAAATATAAAACTAATGTCGATCTGTTTATCAGCGGCGATAAAATTACGAAGATTGTTCCCCATGGACAAGACCCGGTGCAGGGCAGGGTTTACGACTTTTCCGATAAGGTTGTGATGCCAGGACTAATCGCTTCACACAGCCATCAGTCGGAGCTAGTTGGCGAGCGACTGGGTCGGAACTGGCTTTCTTACGGGATAACGAGTGTCAGAGACCCCGGCGGTAATCCCTATAAATCGTTGATGCGAAAAGAGACCTGGGAGTCGGGAAAATCCATTGGTCCCCGACTTTTTTACGCCGGATGGTTAACGGGAGGGGCGCGAGTATATTACGGTCAATCATTCAGCGCAGTCAACGAAAAGGCGTTAATGCACGAGCTTGAGCGCGCACAGGAACTCAAATATGATTTGTTAAAATCCTACGTTCGCTTGCCCGATGAATTTCAGCAAATACTGGTGCAGTTTGGCCATCGATTAGGTATTCCTGTGACTGGGCATGAGATATCACCGGCGGTTCAAAATGGTGTCGACTCGGTCGAACATATGGGGGCTACCAGTCGGCGCGGTTACTCACCGAAATTTTCTAGCTTGTCGAAAAGCTATGATGACGTCATGGCTATTATTAGTGATTCGGGCCTTATGATAACGCCAACCGCGACCCTAATGAGTGGCTATTCGGTCTACGCCTCAAGATATCCTGAGTATCTCAATCAAGCTCGCTCTAAAACGTTTCTTGATGAAATGCAACGACAGCAACTGGCTCAGATTATTCAAAGCCGAAGGGCCAAACTACAGCCCACGAGGAATAAGTCGGTACTTAAAAGTATAAAATCCCTGCACGATCGTGGTGCCAATTTAACGGCGGGCACGGACTCGCCGTTCATTCCATACGGCTTGGCTCAAATATTTGAATTAATCATGTTTGTTGATGCTGGATTAACGCCCTATGACGCGATACGCACCTCGACGGTCAATGCGGCTAAGCTGCTAGGTGTCGAAGATGTCCTCGGTACCTTAGAAAGCGGCAAGCTCGCAGATATGGTTGTGTTAGAGGGTGACCCCTTGGCAAATATTACCGATCTGTTCAATGTACATGCGACGGTAAAAGATGGACATGTCTTTTCGCGAGAGGAAATGCTTGTCGACCGATCACAATGAAATGGCGCTTACACGGTTCTATTAATCGATCGTTCCTGACAATGACCGCGTTTTTTCGGTCAAAATGTGACGGCCTTAGATGAAATTATGAATGCCCGGTACAGGCTGCCGTTAACCAGTCGGATGCGGACCACCCGCAATTAAATGCATTGCGCTCGCTTAGTTCAATGTCATCAGATAAAGTAGTTGGTCAAATTTGACAGTGTTCAGTAACTATATTTTTAAAAACATTTGGAGAAAGCTAATGATTGATTTAACTCGCGAAGGAAATGTCTTCGTGTTGACGATGAATGATGATGAGAACCGATGGAATACTACTTTTGTCAGGTCAATGTCGAAAGCCCTTGATGAAGTCGAGGCATCGACAGGCCCCGCCGCTTTGTTGACCACGTCGGCTAATAAGAAGTTTTATTCTAACGGTCTGGATCTTGACTGGCGCGTATCTACGGGTGACCATCGCGGCGGTGACCGGGATGTTTTTGGCGACGAATTTATGACTTTAATGGCCAGGCTTATAACGTTTCCAATGCCTACGGTAAGTGCGATAAATGGACACGCCTTTGGGGCGGGTTTCATGAATGCCTTGTGTCACGATGTTCGAATGATGAGAAGTGATCGCGGCTTTATCTGTGCTAATGAAATGGAGTTAGGTATGGTGATCCCGAATCCCGAACTCGCTCTGTTCAGGCATAAGATCCCCATGAACGCTTTTTTTGAAACGGTCCAGCTCGCTCGACGTTGGACTGGGCCCGATGCGTTAGCAGCAGGTATTGTTCAGCAAATTGCAGAGCTGGACTCTTTGAAGATTGCCGCCTTGCAAAAAGCGGAAGAACTGTCTCGTCTTGGCGAAAATCGAAAAGTGTACGGTGGAATGAAAGAGCATATTTATGGGGAAAATGCAGCGATAAATGGAATTCACGGGCCAGCCTACATGTTACGCAACAGTGCCGAGTTTCATTAACTCGCTCGCGCTTGATACTTTCGATCCACCATACCCAAGTACCCTGTCTATTTTCCCCGTTAGTCGGTATTGAAAAATACCGATCTGGAGAAAATGTGTGAACTACTGGGTAAAAAATACGAATTAACATTCAAGTTTTGAATTGAGGTTTATACTCTATAGATTAAAGCCGTGTATTTGATGGGTTGATCGGATGATTGCGATGGGTAGGGTGAAACTTTGGTTAGTCCTTATATTGGTTCTGGGCGATTGCGTCACCGCCGTTGCTCAGGACTACCCGGCTCAGGTTCAAGAGATTTATGTGGCCTATTATGGTCGTCCAGGCGATCCGGCCGGTATCGATTTTTGGGCGGACCAACTGAGTAGTAATAGCGGCAATCTAACCGCTATTATCGATGCGTTCGGAGATTCGGCGGAATATGCGGAGCGCTTCGGCAACCTTAGCGACCAGGATCTCGTCAATAACATTTACCAACAACTGTTTGGACGAGATGCCGACCCGGACGGCCTGGCATTCTATGTGGATCGCTTGCAGAGCGGTGAATCGACTCTGGCTAGTATCGCGCTCAACGTCGCCGACGGAATTCAGACTGGGACCAGCGACGCTGATATTGTCAACAATAAACTAGAAGTCGCGGTCAATTTTACCGCTGCTGTCGACCTCCTGGGTGCGTTCTACGCAGATGATCAAATAGAACAAGCCTTTGTGCTTGTTGCCTCGGTCGACGGAACCGCCAGCAGTTTACAAACTGCTGTGGACATGACATTGGGCATTGTAGCGAGCTTTGGTCTTGCCGACGGACGGACAGTACAGGATTACTTTACAGAAAGCGTGTCTGATTCTGTCGTTCAGTCTATCTGTATTAGTTGCCACGTCGAAGGTGGTCTTTCTGGGCATACCCGTATCGTATTTGTTCCAAGCACCGACGTTGATTATCACGCGTACAACTTTGAGCAGTTTTCTGCGCTAGCAGAGGAGGAAGACGACGCGAGTGAATATGTACTTTCGAAAATCCAAGGTGTTGCGCACGGTGGGGGCGTGCAGGCAACTGCAGGGTCCGCGGCCTATGACGCCATGGCGGGTTTGATGGCGCTACTGACTGGCGAAGCAGGCAGTTCAGGTGCTGGAGACTTATTTGAAGGGCTAACGGTTTCACAAAATAGTCAATTACTGCGCCGCGCAACACTATTGATTGCCGGAAAATTACCCCAAGATGAAATTGAA
>CAJVZD010000040.1 GCA_913019905.1 uncultured Cellvibrionales bacterium | reverse complement strand
CGGGCTGCGGGAGATTGCCGCGCTTCGCTCGCAATGACATCGTTGAAAACACCCATTTCTGGATGGGCACTAATTAGACAGTACTTAGAAAATTCCTTGGTGTCGGGCCGTAAATAGTTGAAACTCACCCCGGGTCTATCAGACAACAATTGTCTGTGGTGACCATCGCTATTTTATAAAAAGACGACTACTCTTGGAGTGGCTGTAAATACAATGGACCCATGTATTGTCAACGCTTACAAACGGTGAGACTCGTCGATAATGCATTAGGCAGACTCAACCGCGATGAACGAACACCATGAGCCGGCCACGTCGAGTCTGTTAGAGATTAGAATGCTGTATTTGTTCTTCCGATCCTTATCATTGATGGTGAGAAATCAATGACTAATAATGAAAATAATAACAAGATATCAAGACGAAAGGCATTAAGTCTTTTAGGTTTAGGCGCCGTGATTACTCAATTTCCAATCGGCTGTACTGGATTGCGGAGTGAGGAAGATTCATTGGAGGGCGAGCCGACACACTATAAGAAGATCGCTGAAATCTCAAAAATGATCGAATCGAGACAGATCACGTCTGTGGAATTAACCCAGGCTATTCTCGATCGTATTGCAGTCGTAGACAAGAGCCTTAATAGTTACATCACAGTCATGAGGCAATCTGCTCTCGAGACTGCAAGGGAGAGTGACGCAGAGCTGGCAGCTGGAAATTATCGAGGACCACTGCATGGTGTCCCTGTGGCCGTTAAGGATCTGTTATATACCGTAAATGCACCGACGACCGGTGGACATGCATTCAGGCGGGATTCTATTCCCAGTTATAATGCGACCGTGGTTAACCGATTGAAGGATGCCGGTGCTGTTTTGCTGGGTAAGCTTAACCTGACGGAAGGAACAATGGCCGGTTATCACAAAGATTTTAACATTCCTGTTAATCCATGGGGTCCTTATGAGCCAGGCGAGTCTTCAAGTGGGCCTGGCGTGGCAACAGCAGCAGGACTGTGCTTTGGATCGATTGGAACAGATACTGGCGGATCGATAAGATTACCAGCATTAGTTAATGGAATAGTCGGCCTCAAGCCAACCTATGGTCTTGTTAGTCGTCATGGCGTATTGCCTCTCGCCGAATCGATGGATCATGTTGGACCGATGACACGCTCGGTAGAGGACGCTGCAATAATGTTAGGGGCTATAGCGGACTATGATCCTAAGGATTCAACGAGTCTCAATGTAGATATTCCAGACAAGACTGGGCCCGGTGCGACCCGCTATGCCACGCTGGGTATTCGCGAGCTGTCTAACCTCTGTCAATATTGTGCCGCCGGTTCTGGCTTTCGCGACGGGCGCGATGGTCCTTGTCGAGCATACCTCGTTGTTCGAATGGCTCGCCCAGCCGTTTGTTCCGTTGATGGAAATTGCGAATATGGAAAATCCCGCGCTGACCGCAAAAGCTATCGTCGCCCGTTTTGCCGATCCGTTCTTCCCGCCTTTGATCGGAAAAGATATCGAAAGCGAAGTCACCCGCTGCGTCATAGCGATCATGTCAGTTGTTCAGCTGATTTTCCTGACGGAAACCGGCGTGGTTCTGATGAAAACGAAGCTGCGCATCCAGGTCTGGCATCTGGCGGTCATTTTCCTTTTGCGGACCATCTTGGCTTTTCCGCTGGCAGTTCTGGCGGCACATCTGATCGTCTAGCGATCCCAGACGACAAGAATAGCGCCGGTCGGTGCTGTTAACAGAATTGTTAATACGGTGATTTGATTAGTAACTCGGTTCAACGTGAGTTCTAAATCAATCGCTTACAGCTTTTTTTTTCCACTTTTAACCGGAATTTTCACTCAGTTGACAAGGTCAGTTGAGCACTGTGAATCCAGTACGCTATTTTCTAATGCAGTTAGTGGATTAATCATAATTTCATCAATAGCCTTAAGTCTTCGCAGACTAGATTTTCAGTACAGCAATTTGGATATGCGCTAATGAATAAGTCTCAATAATGACTCACGCGTTCAAAAAATCGATAAGCCCTACCGAGTGTCATCTAGAAGATAAGCTTATATATAGTTGGCTATCATTTGATAGAGGTCATCCATGTCCAGTGGTTTTGGTAGATGATCATCCATGCCTGAGGCTTTGTAATGTTCAATATCTTCCGTCATTACGTTGGCGGTTAAGGCGATAATGGGTTTATTGAAATTTGCGTTTCTTATGTTTTCAGTTGCCGTAATACCATCCATGATTGGCATTTGAATATCCATCAGAATAATATCAGGATTGAAATCTGCGACTGCTTCGCACGCCTCTTTGCCGTTGTTAGTGCAGAGGAGAGTGACTTCTGTCGATTCGAGCATCATCTTAAGAAGTTCCCGGTTCATCTTAACGTCCTCAACAGCCAGTATGCGCTTGCCTCGCCAGTTGGGGGTATCCTCTTCTTCGTTGTCATTTTCCGGATCCGCAAAGACGGGAGCAATATCATTGTTGAAAGGGATTGCCATAGGTTGCGATACGGTATTTTTAGAGGGTTCTAGTGTGTCGGGAGCAGGGCAGGGTTCTGATTTTATGCTAAAGCTGAATTTGGAGCCTTCGCCTTTTTTACTTGTGACCTCTATATCGCCGCCCATCAATTCTGTCAGTCGTTTTGAAATGGCCAGTCCTAATCCAGTGCCGCCAAAGTGACGTGTTGTAGAACTGTCGGCTTGGCTGAAAGGCCTGAAGAGTGACGATATTTCTTGACCGCTAAGACCTATGCCGGTATCGATGATGTCGGTGCGTAAATATGATGCCTGGTCCACTTCGATATGGTGTAAGACTATCGTTATACTGCCGTTGTTAGTGAATTTGACCGCATTCGAAAGTAGGTTGAGAAAAACCTGACCATATCGAATAGGGTCACCGCTCCAGTGGCTTTCATGTTCGGGAATACCAGAAAAGCTGATGCTAATATTTTTTTCTTTTGCATTGTTAGCAATACTTAGTAAGCTGGCGTCAATAATGGGTTGCAGTTCAAAAGTAACATTTTCGACGGTGAGTTGTTCGGCTTCAATTTTAGAAAAGTCCAATATATCGTTGATGATGACGAGTAAACTTTTTGCTGACAAAATTGCATCGTTAACGAGTTTACTTTGTTTGTTTGTAAGAAATTCCTTCGTCAATAACTGCATCATGCCCAGAACCCCATTCATCGGAGTTCTTATTTCGTGAGACATATTCGCTAAAAAACGAGATTTGGCTTCGTTGGCGGACTCAGCACTTTCTTTTTCTTTTTCATACGCCCGCGTTTTTTCTTGTACTATTTTATCGAGTTGTTCAAGTGATTGGGTGAATTGATCAGACATATTGGAAAAAACAACATATAAGTTAGTCATGACAAATCCAATACTAAAAATTTCTGTAAACCAGATACTGGCGTTAGTATTGAAGTCGTCAATATCGACTGCATAGCTAAGAACTCCCGTGATATAGAGCCATGCAGTGCCGACAAGTAGACCAAACCCCACAGCAATACCAACAGCAGCAACTAGACGATTAAATAGTAAGATCACCAACAGCATATACATAACCATAAACAAAGTACCAGAGGCGAGTAGGCCAAACTGCAGTAAGGCACCAATGCCCAAGACAAAGAAATTGGCGGTGATGATGCTGGCCTTTATTATGTAACTTGTGCGTTTTCTAAACAAAAATAAGGTTACGGATAAAACGTAAATAGAAATCTGAATCAGCATGATGGGTTGAAAGCCGATGCTGGGAATTCGCAATAACGAAGATACGAGTGCGGGAAAGGAAAAGATGATGAAAATACCGATCAGCTTGTTGGCGAGTTCTTCCTTTATGACCTGGCTGGGGTTGAGCGAAATGGCATGTGGGGGCGTTTCTTCATTAAACATTGATTCAAATACCAAGTCGTGTGAGTTTGCTAGGGCTTAAAGCACTGTATGCGATTGATGGGGAATAAGTATAGTCGAGATAGTTTAGAGAAAGATTTTGGTCGACATTTTATTTCTAAAGCTCGAAAATCGATCAATCCTTTCACCCATACTGTTTACGCTAAATATGTAAATAACATGATGCTTAGATCAAATCCTATTCACAAATTTAAACTGCTATTTCATGGAAACAAGAGCTTTTTTTCGAAAGAGGTGAGATATCTATGGGAGATATTTTGACCAATCTCTACTTTTCTAACTTGATAGTAGGTCAATAAAATGGCTCTGTAAGTTCAAAGTATTCAAACAGCGATCTCGAAACTCAGGTTCTTGACCCTTGATTAGTACTTTTAGCAAAAATGGCCTATTGCCACGTTACAAGTCTAATGAATATTCAGAATATTGGCTCGAGTAATTTGGTCTTTTCAATTAACCAGCCCATCAAACGTCTTGGTCGTTGACGCGACCACTGCTACGGATAAATTTAAACAAAGTGTTTCCCATCGTGAGTTGAAGTTTAGCGATATTAAAGGAAAGATTGTTGCCTCTCGCTGGTCTAAATCTGCAGAATACGTAAAGGGAGAGGCAAGGCACGCAGGTACAATGCCTTTTCAAAGAGCCATTTTTGGATTTTCTTTGAATTTCTCGACACTGACGAAAAAATAGTGAACTATCAAATTCAATTTTTCGACAAGTAAAGTGCTTATACTAGAATACAGCCAACAATTTACGCGATGCGAAAAATTGAGCTGCACTAATAACATCCCATGAGGTTAACTAATTGCAAATTGAAAAAGCAGATCTACGTCGTTATTTACAACTAGCAATCATCATTGTAGCCGCTGGCGCGATGTATCCGTTGCTATATCTGAGGCAAAATTTTGAGGTTTCAATACTTGAGTCATTCAGTATAACCTTAACGCAGCTTAGTCAATGCTATGCGATGTTGGGAGTTATTTTCGTAGTAACATATTTACCTAGCGGTTGGTTGGCTGACAGAGTTTCCCCGCGATTGCTGGTTACATTTTCTCTAACGGCAACTGGCTTGCTTGGTCTGTGGTTTTCCAGCATACCTTCATTCGAAGAATTACAGTTGATATTCATTGGTTGGGGTATAGCAACCGGATTAACATTTTGGTCGGCCCATATTAAAATGGTGGCGATCTTGGCACAAAAGCATGAACAGAGTCGATTCTTCGGCTTGCTCGATGGCGGCCGTGGGTTATTTGAAGCATTGTTGGCAACCATAGCTGTAGCATGGTTTGCCTACTCTATCGATACGCCGGGCTCGGGGACTGATCGAGCACTCACGGAAGTTATTTATCTCTATGTCGGCGTTCTACTTATTCTGGCACCTATCGTTTATTTCGCGCTGGAGGACGATCACAGTAGCTCTCAATTAGAACAAAAGGAAAGCAGTGATAACAGTTTCTTTGAGGATTTAATAGTTATTGGTAGTCGCAAAGAAATATGGCTCAGCGCTGTCATCATCATCTGCGGCTATCAATTATTCTGGGCAACCTACTCTTTTTCTGGCTACCTTCAAAACATTTTTGGTATGTCTGCTGTTGCAGTTGGCTCCATCACCGTTGCAAAGCTATGGATGAGGCCTATTGGTGCTGCTGGCGCTGGCTTTATCGGTGATTATCTTGACCGCCAACATGTAATAACCGTGTTGATGGCATTGGCGTCTATTTGTCTTGCCGCAATGGCTTTTCTTCCCGCAAGCGCTGCCTCTGGACTGTTGCTCACAGTAGTACTACTTATCGGTCTATTAACCTACGCTGTCAGAGGTATATATTGGGCAACTCTAGATAGTTGTCATGTTCCAAACCGTATAAAAGGTCTCGCCATCGGGTTGATATCGCTGATCGGATATTCTCCAGATATTTATCTTCCCCTCATCAACGCCGCTTTGTTAGAGGCCTATCCCGGACGAACAGGTTATGTGATTTATTTTGTTGGGATATCCGCTATGGGAGTTATTGGCGTGATCTGCGCATGGCAGCTAGGTCGTGTTGTTCGACGAACTGAGAATAAGAGGTAAAGTTTTCAAGTCAGTCATGGGGTACAGTCTTGAACCGCAGTCATGAGTCATGAGGAACAGTCTTGAACCGCAGTCATGAGGAACGTTCTGAGCCGCAGTCATGAGGTACAGTCTTGAACCGAAGTTATGGAGTTAAGTTTTGAACCGAAGTTATGGAGTTAAGTCTTGAGCCGTGAATTCTCGAATTCTTTGACGTTATCACTGGCCGGGGAATAACAAAAGACAAAGTACTCCGATAGCTACTCCATGGCCAATCAACATTATGTCTGGGTATGATTGCGTCAATACAACTATAGAAACGGTTATTTTGTGTCGGCGCGTCCCATGAATTTACGTTCTTCGACATTGACCTTGATTTTGTCACCAGTAGAAATGTGTTCAGGTACTTGCACAGTCACACCAGTCGATAATAATGCAGGCTTCGTTCTTGACGTCGCCGAACCCCCTTTGATCGATGGGTCTGTTTCAGTTACTTCAAGCTCCACGCTGGTCGGCAGGTCGAGCGCCACCGGCACGTCATCAACAATGATCACTTGAATACCTGCTGTCGACTCATCGATGAACAGAATCTCATCCGCAATGGAATCTTTATTCAGGTTGTACGGTGTGTAATCTTCAGTGTCCATAAAGACGTATTCATCGCCGTCAATGTAAGAAAAAACAACAGGTTTGCGGACGAGATCGGCAAAATCCAATATGTCTGAGTCTTTAAACGTTTCGTCAACTTTGTTACCAGTGACAACATCATACATACGCATACGATAGAGGCTACCGCCTGCACGACCTTGTGGCACGGAGCGGTCGATACTCTTTACTATGTAGGCTTTCCCATTATATTCGATCGCAACGTTCTTTTTGATTTCACTTGCCTTGGGCATTTTCTATAGTCCTGATATTAGAGTTAAAAAATTTATCCGTTTTCGTTGTTTATTGAAAGAAAAATAGTTTGCACAGTGCCAAACGCCTACCATTTCTTCGAGTATTGAGTCATGTGTGTTGCGCAGCTGCTTGTTGTTTTTAGGCTCATACTACTGAAATCTCACTAATACTGATGTGTTTGCGAAATAGTCGCAATTATCCTAGTTAGGCTGCGAGAGATTTGCGTTTGCCTTCCAAAAAAACCATCGAAAAAGGCATCCAGAAGGAGCTTTGTCAGTCCCTCGCATGCGCCAGTATAAGACACTATCGTAACAATGCCCCCACAATTTATAGAAGCAATTATACTCGCGTGACTGAAGCCTTATCAACAGGGTCGTTCAATACATACCTCAATGCGCGACCTTCTGATAGTATTCAACGTCGACAGCGATATCGAGTCATTGTAGTAATCGTATGTCACGTGTTTCTGCGGTGGGGTAATGAATGATTTCCGGTATCAATTACGTGGCTTGCAGTTGTTGGTCTGGCTCAAAAATATCGAAACATTCGTCACGGCTAAGAGTAAATGTTGATAAAAATTGTGCAATCGACAGGTTTGTAGTGTTTCGACAGGTCTTATCGGTGATAAGCGGTAGTTGTTAGCCTGTGATTTGGTTGTCCTTGCAGGCGTTAGTGGACTTCCCAGGGTTGCTAGACACTTCTTAGCTGCTAGACATACCCATCGGGTCAGGCGGTCCAGAGGCTGATGAAGCGTCTTGGTTTCTTGCCGAAAAAAAACAAGTGCTCTACTAGACGATCGGCAATGCTCGCCGCGTCATAGCTCTACCTCTTAGGCCCCGGAATAAACATATTCGTCGTTTGCTGATAAGCTTTGTACTCCGGGCGTTTCTGCACAGAATAATACTCTGAAGGTTCAGCGCCGGTATGATACACGAGGGTGGTGTACATCTTCCAAGAGGCAAATAATAGTCCCGCTCCCAGCAATACCCAAATGATGAAGGACTCTGCTTCATACAGTGCCAGCCATGAAGGTATTGCCGCAATGATCAGTCCTTTCCATACCATCCACTCGGCAAAATAATTTGGATGTCGGCTGTATTTCCATAAGCCTACATTGCTGCCGCTATTTCTGTCTCCGGCGTTCATCATTTTTTGTAAGAAAGTAAGTTTTTGAATGTCGGCCACGGATTTCATGGCAAAGGCACCCGCCCAAATCGGAAAGCCAATAATCTCCAGAGAGTGGATCTGCTCACTGGGGTTGGTGGCGATAACAAACACGGGCATGACCAGAAAGGCGGCAATGGTCAATCTCTGCCAGAGTGCATCGACTTGCATCGCCAGTGTTGTATTAGTTTTACCGGCCTATAGTTGAGGCTGTAAATGTAGATGTCATACCGCGTCAGCGCAGCCAATAATGACATCCTCAGCATTAGCAAAACACTGTGCGAAACACACACTTTTACTAATGTTACTATAACTCGTTTCGAACAAAAGCCACTGAGCCACTTTCGTTATTGATATAAATCTCGCGCGAGGTACGCCGTGAATAAATTTCTTGGTTCTTCATACTGCGGCGCACATGACAAGCCCATAGAATAGTTGGCGACACTCTCTACATCAACAAAGTCTGTGTGAAATCAACGGTAATCAGTATTATCTTGGGTGTGTTGTCTGCGCGATCCGGTACATCAATATGTTGAAGTAGTTGATGTCTACCTGCAAGCGAGGCGTGATGGAACAGCTGCCAAACGCTTCTTCAAGGGACTGTTCCGAAATCACAAAGTTTAACCTGGGACGATCGTAACCGAACAATTGGGTAGCTATGGAGTTGTACGTCGAGAACTAATTCCAGAAACGGTTCGCAGTGCCAAGCAGTATGAAAGCAATCCGGCAGAGCAATCGCAAGAAGCAACAAGAGCCACGGGCGCTGCATGCGATGCTCAGATCGGGTCGCGTAGATCGGATCGCGTAGCCGCTTCGGAGTTTAAGTCTGTTACGCAGGTTCTGACTTTTCTGAGTGTTCATGTTTCGATCAGTAATCTCTTCAACATTGGGCAGCATTTAGTTTCACAGGAACATTGTCGGGATCTCAACACCGGTGCGTCGGCTGAATGGAGCCAGACAGTTGTTTGAGCGAAGGTGGGTAAATGCCATGACCTTGAAAAGTTAACATGTCGATATCTTGCGCAAGCTTGACATATTTTCGCAATCCATTAGTCTCTAAAAATGAAAAATCTAATCGCGACTGTCATTCAGACCCAAGTCCTGCTGATGCAAATTCAGTGGCGAGGGTGTGTGTGAGTTAGATTCGATGTGATCACAAACCCTCCCAGTTTACTGAGAGGGTTTTTTTTTACTTAGAAAATGATGAGGGAAATATGAATACGTACATACGGCATGCACGACCGGACGATTTTCTAGAGCTGACTGCGCTCTATTCACTCCCCAAAGTGATCGCCGGCACACTGCAAACGCCGTTTCCTTCAGAGGCCCGTTGGCGAGCGCGTTTGGCAGAGTCGGCTGAGTCTCGCCGAGTTTTGGTGGCCGTAGTGGATGAAAAAATTGTCGGTAACTTGGGCCTACATATCGAAGCCAATGTGCGTCGTCGCCATGTTGGTGGCTTAGGCATGGCAGTGGCTGATGATTTCCATGGCCGGGGAATTGGTTCAGCGCTTATGGATGCCGCGCTCGACCTAGCGGACCACTGGATCAATCTTTCGCGACTGGAGCTCACGGTGTTTTGCGACAACGCCCCGGCCATTGCGCTCTATGAAAAATTCGGTTTCGTTCGGGAGGGCTTATTAAAACGTTATGCTTTTAGAGACGGTGCCTATGAAGATGTGATCACCATGGCCCGCTTTAACCTTTCTCCATGAGTGGTAAAGATTTGTAATTGATTTAATAGAGTGTCGCTTGTTATAGTTTGCTCTAGCCCTTTAAAAACAGTTCAGCAAATGAAGTTACTGCAACAAATCAATACCTCTATCTTCTATTGGCTAGTGATGGCTTTTGGCGCCATTAGCCTTGAAGGCGTAGCCTTATATTATCAATACGTCATTGGTGATGAGCCCTGCGTTGTGTGTATTCAAGTCAGAGTCTGGGTTATGGCTTATATTTTTATTGGCTTCCTTGGCACAGCATTTAGAGAAAAGCTTATTGCCCTTCGTTCAATGAACATACTTAGCGTTATCACGTCTGTCGGTTTATTCGAACGGAGCTACTATCTACTCGGTGTAGAGCGGCTCTGGGACCTTGATGGCAGTTGCGAAATGACAGCAGGTCTTCCCTGGTGGTTTGATCTGGAAAAATGGTTCCCAGCTATCTTCGAAGTAAAAATGCCATGTGGCTTCACGCCCTATATCTTCTTTCAGATTTCTATGGCGGAGATTTTATTTGTAATATCGATTTCTGCTGTTCTGGCTACGTTAGCGTTAACGGTGAGCGGATTTATCCGACGAAATTAACATAGGAAAGGTAGCCGTCATTACTGTTCATGGAGGAGGCCAACGGGGTATTCTGTGAATTCAGCTTATGAATCGTCAAATGTGGCGAGAAAATAGCTTTGAAGTCTGAAAATAAGCAGGTTTGTAGGAATTGGAGGCGGATATGCGATTCCCAGTCGCCTGATTTCTAGAGTATGTTGGGCGTGAACGGAGCGTTTATTCTTCTTGAACGCTCTGTTGTTACTGGTGTTTAATGAAAAGTTTTCGGATTCTAATCTCAGCTTTATTGATTGGTTTTTTGTCTTGCTGTGCGGGACAAATGAGTCGAGCACCGTTGCTACTCAAGGATGGCATAAAAACCGCCACACCAGAGTCAAAGAACTTGGCCGTTAATAGTTTTTCAAGTATTTCTGAAAAAGTATTTGATAGTCGCAAGTCGACCAAATTCAATAATTCATCTCATGTCATGTTTCAAGGCGTCGATAGTGTGCTGATTATGTATCAGGACGAGCTAGTTTATGAAAGATATTTTAATGAAGGTAGTCGCAGCAAACCTCATTTAATGGCTTCTTTAGGAAAGAGTTTATTGTCAGCAATTATGGGGATTGCGATTGACCAAGGTCATATTATTGACGTAGAACAATCAATTTACTCGCTGTTACCTTTCAGGCAGTACCTAAATTTCGATACCAATAAAAAAAATATAAAGTTAAAACACTTATTAACCATGAGTAGCGGCTGGCAGTGTGGTGGCGTGGAGAATTACGCTGATCATTGTGGTGTGACTATGATGGAAAAGCAAAACCCCATTAAATGGGTGTTAGATTTACCGATGGAATGGCAGCCAGGAATGCGATTTAATTATAATGATGCAGCGCTAAGGGTTGCAAGTGCGATTCTTAGTTTACAAACTGGCCAGCTGAGTACTGATTTTGGCAAACAACATCTATTAACTCCGCTTAATATTCCTGGAAATGTTTTTCGATCCGGTAAGCTAACAAGTCGAGATATGATAAAAATTGGTCAGTTATTTTTACGTCAGGGGAAATACCAAGGTCAGCAACTGATTTCTGCTGACTGGGTAAAACAATCTACCAGTATACAATTTGCATTCAAAAACGATTCAAAAACCAAAGGTTATGGCTACTATTGGTGGATAAGAGATTTCCATGTTAGTGGTAAAGCATATCCAAGTTTCTATGCGGCGGGAAATGGCGGCCAATATCTATTTGTTGTACCTCAACTACAGCTCGTGATAGCAACGACTGGTAGTAATTATGATCAAATTGCACGCACGCAAAAGTTTATTGAACTAGTCGAAAAGCATATTTTGCCACCGGTTGTTAAAGCTGTTGAATAGATTTGCGATAACGATTGCCATTAGCTTGCTTTCTAGAATATGTCGGGGCGAATGGGGCGTTTATTTCCCCTACAGCCGCACCCGTCGAGCAATCCAACCCCATCACTATCGCCCCAAAAGTCTCTCTGCATTGCACAAGAAGTCAATCAACTGACATCATCGGAGCAACAGCCTCTTGTTTTTGTGTGCCCAGCTGGCCGGAGGGAACTCATGGGTGACGGTACCCAACTTTGACGAGGAGGTGGTATACTTGCCACCTCAAAAGTCAATCGATATCTAAACACTCTTTCGCAAAATAATATGGCAATTGATGTAGTTCCCACAGTTCTTTATTCAGGCATGATGGGTGTTGCTGTTTTGGCACTTGTTCAAGCTACCAGCAGGCCTAAAACTAAGCAGACAAAATACCTGTCGGGACTTTTACTCTTGCTGTTTATCCATATTCTAGGCGAGCTTTATATCTATTCTGGCTTATACCGATTTGCACCCGCATTGGCTGGCTTTCAGTTTCCAATAAGAATGTTATTGGGGCCGGCTCTTTATTTTTACGCTTATGCTGCTATGTCTCCGGAAAACGAACTTTCTTTTAAAAGTCATTTAATCGCTTTGCTAGGGCCGCTAGTCGTTATCCTTGCCATGTTACCTTTTATCTTCGGTATGACGGCCGAACAGAAACTTGCATTGGCGGACCCTATAACGCGTGATCCGGATTTATGGCAAATAGCACTATTTACCTGTTTCTTTTCAGCCATTGCTTTTGTTTTATTCACTTTTACATACTTAATAGCCACCTTAAGATTGCACTCTCGACATCGCAAGCAGTTAATGGACAAATATTCTGCCATTGAACAGCGTTCAATGGATTGGTTCCGAGTTGTGTTGATTTTGTGGGGGATTGCTTGGGCTGTTTATGCCGCAAACTACACTTCAGGCTTTATGGGAATTAGATGGTTTGGTGTCCATTCAATATTGCCAGTGGTTGAGTTGTTAATTTTACTATCATTCACCCATCTTGCACTTAACCAATCTGAACTGGGCGAGCCTGAAAAAGGCAAAGTAG
Source organism: uncultured Cellvibrionales bacterium (assembly GCA_913019905.1). Taxonomy (GTDB): domain Bacteria; phylum Pseudomonadota; class Gammaproteobacteria; order Pseudomonadales; family Dasaniaceae; genus Oceanicoccus. Next base: position 31,707 of record CAJVZD010000040.1, on the reverse strand, counting down.
GGGACACTCAAGCAAGGGCGGCCGTCATATTGCCCGAAAAAATGCAAAAAATAGCCAGCAAGTTATCTACCTCCATGGCAGAAAATGAACTGTTTAGGGATGAAGAGCTGTCTCTAAACAGTTTGGCATCCTCGATTTCTGTCAGTGAAAATCACATTTCGGAAACTCTCTCACAATTTTTAAATACCAACTTTTTCCAATTTGTTAATAGTTACCGAGTTGAAGAAGCCAAACAACTCCTAGTGAATACCGATATGTTGGTTCTAACTATCGCCGAAACGGTTGGTTTTAAATCCAAGTCGACATTTAACACGGCGTTCAAAAATACAACGAGTGTCACACCCACAACCTTTAGAAAGCAGAAAAAAATGCATTTTTCTGAAAATAATTGAGAAATACGTTCAAATAGGCCCATTCAAACGACAATACGGCTCAATGGGAGTATTTTTCATATCAAATCCGATGACCTTAAAAGAGGAATGATATGAAAGTGTTTCAATGGGACGGCAATCGTAAAAATCTATTTTCTTTACCTAACGTGAATTATCTCTATTGCCACGTGTACCGGTTTTTTTACAGTCAAACTAACGGACACTTGGCGGCGACTGTTAATACCGGTCGAAAGCCGCGCCAATAAGCAATCACAGAATCTAACCCTATTTGTCGAAGAAAAAATGATTAACCTGAGGAGTTCACACAATGTCTAATTTACATGCGGCTCGAATGGCTGGCGTGCTATTCCTGATTTCAACCTCATCTTATATGGTTGCCAGTGAGCTAATTGCGGCAGTATTTCAATTGCCGGATTATCTTGAACAGGCATTTCCCAACAAAAATTCTTTAACTCTGGCCGCGTTGCTGGAATTCATAAATTCTGCAGCAGTCGTTGGAATTGGAGTTGTCATCTATCCAATTATCAGACAATACGATGAACGAGTTGCACTCGGATACGTTGCGTTTCGGATTATTGAAGCAGTGATGCTATTGGTCGGAGCAGTGGCCATTTTGTCGATAGTTACCTTGAGTGAAAATCTCATCCAAAATCCCCTTACGAACACCGAACATTTTCATACATTCGCCAAAGTTTTACGCCATGAGCGGTACTTTGATTTTCAAATGGGCATGATTGCTTTGTCGTTATGTGGCTTGATGCTTTGCCTGACATTTTACCAATATCGACTTGTTCCTAGGTTATTGGCGAGCCTGGGCGTGGTGGGCTATATCGCCCTCTTGCTTAAGATAATGTTTGATTTTTTCGATATCAGTCTTGGCGGAATGCTGCTCTATATTCCGGGCGCTTTATTTGAATTTTTGCTCCCGCTTTGGTTGATTGTTAAAGGATTCGACTTGAGCCAAAAGCCCGAGGTTGAAATGTCTTAGCCCGTGAACCGAATACTTGCCGGTTTTGCCAAGTTAACTAGCTGTAACTGATCGGACCGGCGGATGAATACAGTTAACCATCCTTAATCCGATGATGAAGAATGGCATTCTCTGGAACGAAAAATTTGTACACGGACTTGACGAGGAAGCATAGTCACTTGCCGATACTCAGGTCTGTTGTCCATCACTCGCTTCCACACCAAAACCCAGTGGCACTAGTATCTGAGGCACCTGTCGGCGGTTAACCGGCCAAACTTAGTCAGCCGGAGTGTGGCAACAAAAACACATGGAAAAATTATTCCTCTATCGCCTCATAAGTAGACGTCATAAGTATCCGTCGCGTTGGGTATGAATTGGTTGGCATCATCTGGGTCAACACAACGCCCACAATTTTTTGATGTCGGTCAATCCAAAAATCCGTACTAGCTGCTCCGCCCCAAGAGTAAACACCAGCCGGGCCGAATAAGGTTTGTTCTACGCCATCCATAACGGCAGCGCCACAATAACCAAAGCCAACACCTTCCATGTTAATTCCAGGAATGAATTTGAGCGGTGCAGTACCGAGTTTAGGATCCATTTGGTTCGTCGTCATTTCACGAGCACTTGCCTTGCTGATAATGCGCACGCCATCTAACTCTCCTTCGTTCAGCAGCATTTGGGCAAATCGCAAATAGTCTGCCGCTGTGCCCACCATGCCACCGCCGCCAGACTCCTGACTGGGCGCGGTCAAGTATCGGCTTTTTACAGGGTCATCAATCAAACGTTTCCCGTCATCCGTGCGTCCATAATTAGCAGCAAAGCGCTCAACTTCGGAGGATTGAACTTGAAAGCCTGAATCTTTCATTCCTAGGGGGCTAAATATTCTCTCACGCAAAAATGTCCCAAATCGCTGGCCGCTGGCAACTTCTACAATACGACCCAAAACGTCCATGGAAACTCCGTATTTCCACTCGGTTCCGGGCTGATACATCAAGGGAACAGAGGCCACCTTTTTCGCAAATTCCTCCAACGTTAAACCGCTATGGCCACCACTATTGACGCCTTCTTTGACATAGGCACGGGATACCGGATGCGCATTGGAAGGGTAAGGAAGCCCACTTGTATGCATCATCAAGTGCTGAATAGTTAACGGTGATTTAACCGGCTCAGTGATAAGTTTTCCCGCTTCTTCTTTTACAAAAACTTTTGTCATAGCGAATTCAGGAATGTACTTTGACACTGGGTCCTGGAGAGACAGTTTACCCTCGTCAACTAGCATCATAATTGCCGTACCCGTAACCGGCTTCGTCATAGAATAAAGACGAAAAATCGTGTCACTTTGCATGGGCTTGTTGCGTTCCGTATCCATTGACCCCATCGCTTCGAAGTGGACTATTTTTCCGTTACGTGCAACGGCGGTAATAGCTCCAGCTAATTTCCCTTGGTCAATATAAGGCTGGATTTTTTCGGGAATGGCCGCTAATTTTTCGGCCGACATACCTTGAGATTTTGCATCTGCGACCGGTAAACCTAATTCAGTACCGCCTGCCCCCGCGTGAAGGCTCAACATTGCCACACTCGTTGTAATCAATACGGTGCATATTCTTTTTATCATCGACTTTTCTCCTTACTGTCAGAACTTAAAATTGTATCCCATGCAATCAACTTTGAATCACGCAGTGTAATGTCACCAAAGGGGTTTTGCCACAGAGAACAGGGGACGGAGGGATTAAATTTTGATCGATAGCGATCTTGTTTTTGGCCTTCCTCGTTTAAGGTGACTGCTGGTCGATTTTTCCCCCCAGGCTCTTTTTATTCGAATATCTTCCATAATTTTCTTGCTAGAAAAAGATTAGTTTTGGTTGGTTTTTTATGGGCGTCCCCTTTATCGGTGCGTCTTCTTCCTCTTTTTTCAGGCGGGTGCGTACACTTGTGATAAGCGGTAGCCACTAGCCTGTTTTTAGACAAGATTGAGCGGGTAAGGGGGCGTTTATTCCACTGGTACTCCGCTCCATACTGCTCTACTTCCGAGTTCCAGGAAAGCACCTATTAGTGCTTTCCTGGTAAGTCCAATACTCCGGACGTTTTGCCACAGAATAATATTCAGATCAATCTGCGCCGGTATGATGTGCAGGGGTGCGGCACATGTTCCAAGATGTAGAGAAGAGTCCTGCCCCAAGTAAACCTGCAGAAAATACGATTTGGAATTTGATAGCTCCTATCTCTCAGGGCACCATGCGGAGCTATACACCGCATGGTCTAGTTACAAGCTAAGATGTTTAGCTGCCTGTCCAGTTTGGGGCGCGTTTTTCTGCGAACGCGATAGGGCCTTCTTTAGCATCGTTAGAGCTAAAGACTTTTTGTTGCAGCGGTACCTGCATTTCCCACAGCTTGTCTTCTTCAACTCCAGAGGCGGCCGCTCGTACCAGTGCCTTGGAAGCTGCGACGGCCAGCGGCGCGTTCTCTGCGATTCGTTCGGCCAAGGCTACAGCGGTTTCAAGCAAGTCCTCCGGCTCGGTCAGTGCCGTTAACATACCAGCTGCCATGGCTTCGTCAGCGGTAATTGGTTCACCAGTTAAGGCCATTTCCATTGCTTTGGAGTACCCGACGCGAGCGGGTAATCGAAATACGCCGCCTGCGGCCGCAAACAAGCCGACCTTCACCTCGCGAATGCCAATCTTGGCGTTCTTGGAAGCGACCAATAGATCGCAAGTGAGTGCGACTTCGCAGCCCCCGGCAAGGGCAAAACCGTTAATCGCTCCGATCAGAGGTTTGTTAGCACCGGAACGTACAAATTTATTTAGGGGGCCAATATCTTCGCCTCGTGCAAAGGCTTTTAAATCCATGCCAGCGCAAAAAGCACGACCGTTGCCAGTTATAACCCCGGCGGTGAGGGAGTCGTCCCCATCAAGTTCTTGAATGGCATTCCAAAGCCCATTAGAGAGCGCGCCATTAATTGCGTTCATGGCATCTGGACGATTTAAAGTAATAATCATTACGCGATTACGGCGTTCGACAAGTATGGCGTTCTCTTCACTCATTTGTTCAGTCTCCATTGAGAGGTAGTTTTCGTAAACTAACAATATCTTACTTTCCACTATCGTAAAACCAATAATTTGATGTCATTGCAAACGGAATTTGAAGGTGTCTTAGTTTATAACCGGGTGATGATTATCTTGCACCATAGAGAGGGATGCCGGATTTGAGAAGAAGGCATCAGGGTTACGGTGATACATTGGTTTTTGCCAAATTAAGAAACAGGACTGTCAGAATTCGTAGGTGACTACATATAAACGTCTTCGTTTTCCTCCAGGTATCATTTCTCACGCAGTTTGTCGCTACTATAGATTCAACCTCAGGCGCGTGGAAACATGTGCGGAACTGATCGACGTTTACTCGCTGAAAGAGGCGTTATAGTCAGTCGAGAAGCTATTCATTTTCGTGTATCTTGGCGGTCCGTCTGCTCGACCCGGTCGACCCAGGCGGCGAGGTGGTTGATGTGTATCTACAGACCAAACATGATCCTGTAGCGGAAGAGCGTTTCTTCGTGCGTTTATTGGGGTCAAGTGGTGGAGGAGTGCCTAGGAAGATTTTGACGGATAAACTGCGGAGCTTTGGTGGTGCTCATTGTCACTTGATTCCAGAGACGATTCACAACACTAAACAATATGAGAATAATCGGGCTGAACAATTACGCGAGACAACCAGAGTGCGGGATCGAGGGATGCGAAGGTTAAAGTCAGTCAGACAGGCGCAGCGGTTGGTAATTGCACATGCCTCTGTGGCTAATCTCTTTAACCTTGGGAGCTATCTTGTCGGGACAGCGCACTATCGGAACACCAGGATAAGTGCGTTCGCAGAATGGAGTAGGGCGGTAGCTTGAAAGTAGAGGCTGATTATTGGCGTTTCTGGTGGTTTATTTGCCGATACCATAAAAAAGGGAGACGATCAGTGACAGGCCCTGACGATTGCTGCGACAGAATCGTGTCATGGGTTATGTACTTCCCGCCAGTATATAATACGGTCGTGGCCGCGGTAAGTGCCAAAATGAAATGTCGCTGAAGGATTGTCATCACTGGACACTCCATCCCAGTCAAACCGCAACCAGCTATCCACATCAAAGCTTACTTCAACACTGCCGTCATTACCGGCGCCGGGACGATTGACACTGGTCTGATCTCCCGCTCCTGAGCTCACCAACACGCCGGGGTTAGGGAAATTAATATCGCCGCTGCCCAGATCCCCGGCACTCAGGTTGCCGTTGTAGTTCGTCAGCGTTGCTGCATTCATCGTCGCGCCTTGACCATAGGTGCTGGAGCTGTCCAGTGTATTGATTTCAAAGGTAGTTCCGTTATAAAACTGGATTTCAAAGGATATAGGCGTGGTATCTCCAACACTGATTTCGGGACCGTATAGCGGCGGGATATAGCTTCGACCATAGCGAAAATCGGTAGTCACTGAATCTATTTGCTGCTTGTCATTGGCGACAGGCGCTTCGGTATCCAGGTCCAGATCAGCAGCCAATAAGCTAATGCCGTCACTGTCGGTCAATACTAGACCTATGGCCGCAGCTGAAAAGGGTCCATCGGGGCTGATATCCCGGTTTAGTGTCAGGGGCACCTGTACCAGGGTAGCCAGACCGCTGCCCCAGCTGAATAAAGCAGCAGCCGAGGAAAGCCTGGTACTCAGATAGATGGGGGTGCCCGCAGAATCATTGACAGCGCCATAGCTGATATCGGCATCGATCGACAGCTTGACAAAATCGTTATTGGCGCCAGCATCGCGATAATTGGTGGTGGTATTACCAAAGCTGTCGACGGCGCGAATATCGAATTGAGCGGTAAAAGCCTGACCTAGATAACTAAAACTGCCAGTGGCGGCGACCAGTGAGTCGTTCTCTATAATAAAGTGATCGGGAATAAATCGTCCAACATTTGCAGTACGACTGTTAGCAATAGTCTGACCGATGTAACTCGGGGCTGCTGCTGTAAAGGTAAACACGCCCACTTCAGATTGTGTGACTGACTGTGTCGTTGTGCCGGCACTGTCAATGGACATCGTCGCCGGTGTCAGATTGCCATTACTTCCTCCTCCCGGGGCGACTACCGTCGAAGAGATGGGAATATTGTTGAGAATAAAATTGGGCGTGATGGCGTTATCGCAAAAGTCGGTGTTTGATTCGCTATCATTGACCCATGCTCTAGCTGAAAGCTGCAAGTTAAAGCTGCCATCGACTTCCATGTAGACATTACAGGTATCATTCCCCGCGCCGCAGTCGGGTGAACGCGGACCAGCACCGTCCATATCCTCAGCCAGCAGGCATAAACCGGCCGGCTTCACCACAAACTGAGCCGATGAGCCGTCGATAAACTGTCCGGTCCCAGCCCCGCTGCCATCCAGAACTTCATACTGCGCATGCAATTGCAGTTGTCCCGCATCGGGATAGTTGATGGTAAAAGCTGCCTTGGAGTCGGTACCGAAGGTCATACTGGACAATGTCGTATTGTAGACGGGTGACGCCCCATCGTTTTGTACATCGAAAGATGTCGTCCCCGAGTTGTATGTGGTGGTCAGCTGTGTGCCGGCGACACAGGTGGATGGGTTGATACACTCCGCCGCAAAACCGATATCCGCACTCGCACCGTTGGGAAAAATGCCGACACAGGTATTGGTGTTGGAAATAGTGACCGCCTGTAAAGACAGTGTCGATGAGGTTTTAGCGGATGTCTGCACACCGAGAGAACTGTTAGAGACATCGACAAAACGAAAGCCGGTATCTACAAAAGTTACCGTGGGTTCCTCTTGTTCCCTGGGAGAGGAGCCGAAATTAACATCAAAGGTGACAGTTCCGGGGTTGAAGTGATTAAAGCTAAGAGTGGCGGTATCGCTGGCACCGAAAGTATAGGTAGCATTTCCACCGCCACTGTCGACAACACTTCCTTCGCTGGGGTTAGACCAGAGTCCTGCGCCGGTCGATGTGGATAAGTCTATGGAGGTGCCCGCCCCGGGGGCAACCAGCGAGTGCCCCGTGTCGTGCCCGCTGATGGTTACTGTTATGGGCTCGCAGGTTAGAGCAGTGCCACTTTGACTGATGGCGTAGTGATCAATGGCCGAAACCGAACTGCATGTCTCCACTTCAACATTATCGATAAAGGACTTTTCGCCCGAGGAATTGGTATTTCCTGAAAAGCGCACTCTGAAATTACTGGTCAAACTGGATAGATAACTGAGAATGTTTTTCGACTGGGTACTGGCCGCCTGGTCATCGGAAAAGCGGTGAAACAACACCCAGCTACTGCCACCGTCTTCCGACACATAGACATCAAAGTCATCGCTGCTCTCCCAGTTGCCAGTTTCACGATAATCAAAACTTAAGGTTGCCGAAGTGTAAGAGGACAGATTTATCTCGCGCTCAATAGTGGCATTGCTGTCGCCGTCAAAACGCAGCTCACTGCCGTTGATGTCAATATCGCCATTGTCGGGGTTATCATTGTCATTAATTTCATCCCAATTCGTGGCCCAATTAGCGGTGCCATCCTGACGACTGTAACTGCTTGACGAAAACTCGTCCCTGAAAGTCACACAGCTGACGTTGGGGTCGCTGATTGTTCCGACGCCGGCAGCATCGGTAATGTTACCTGCACTCGCGTTACTCACGCTGACAGTAAATGTGCCGCTGCCGCCGTTGAGAGTTGAAACTGTTATTGTGGCCTGAGTATCCCCCTGATTTATTGTCACTGTGCCAGACACTGCAGTATAGTCAGACCCCGCTGTTGCTGTACCGTTAGAACTGGAATAGTCAATTGTAATGTTTTCAGTATGAGTCTGGGTTAGTGAAACCGTAAATATGGCATCGTTGGGCGAATCGATGTTTAAATCATCAATCGTTATATCCGGCTCTACCGGTGCCGGTGCATTGCACATGCCCGCAAATTCAGCACTACCAACCGCGTCAATGTCATAAACAACATTGTGGCTGCCCAGGATAATGTTGCCATTGGCACTTAAAGCTCCGGTCGTTGTTCCGTTATTACCAATTTCGATATTTCCGTCGGTATAGATCAAAGCATTGATTATTGCACCATTGCCGATAATTACATTGCCACTCAAATAAATAACAAGATCTTCCGGGTTGCCAAATTCATTAATTTTGGCATTGTTCCCCACTTCTAGATTACCCGTAAAATGCCATCGCGCCGTGCCTGTGCCCGATACATTAAGGATAAACCCGTTTTTCAGTTTGATACTGTCATAATCGTGATTCTGACCTGCCGCCAATGTTAAAGTCACATTATTGGATTCGGATTCGTCTTTTATAGTTCCATTGGATACCAGCGGAGTTAGTCCGTCGGAACTATTGCCGTTCGTTGCAGCGGGAAAGACATCCAAGCAGTCATCGGCAGCATATAGATTGACTGTCATAGCCATCAGGGTCAGAAAAATGACAATTAGCTTCTTTTTCATGGTGTATTCCAGATCCACTGCTTACAGCAGATGATATGGCTAAAAGTCGATCTAGGCAGCGACCAATTCGACCTTAATTTCACGATATTTTCCTGATTGACGGACTTTTCGATAGGCATATTCTAGGCTGGCTATGAGTTTCGGGATTGCTTATCTACTGGTTGCAGAGTAACTACTAAAGGAGTTTTGGTCAATTTCAATAAGTGAAACGTAACCGGAAAAACCAGTCTCATAGGTCTGGTGATTAAATTTAATCCAAAATCTTCTATCGCCAACTTAACTGCCCAAAATTGTTAGATTCAGCGTATGAACACATATATATGCGTCATCGATTTCCTCCAGAGACAATTCACCGCACTAAACAGTATGAGAATAATCGGGTTGAACAATTGCGTGAGACGATCAGCGTGCAGGAGCGAGGGATGCGAAGGTTCAAGTCAGTTTGACTGGCGAAGCGGTTCGTAAGTTCACATGCCGCTGTGGCTAATCTGTTTAACCTTGGCAGCCATCTTGTCGGGGCAGAGCACTATCGGAACATCAGGATAAGTGCGTTCGCTGAATGGAGTGGGGCGGTAGCCTGAATGCCCCGAGTAGATTGTCTCACCTTGAATAATTAACTTGTCAAAACCTTCGATGATCGATTTCCAAATTATACTTTGCCACACCTGCACGCCACTGCCATTGCATATTTTTTTGATGATCAAACTGAATGTGATGTAGATAGCTAGTAAATACTGAAACAGACGGTCACTATTCAACCGCGAGTCGTGACGCTTCAGTTTGGTTGTTCGTGACAGTGACCCTCCTTGTTTTTCTCAATTTGAATGCTAACACCAGGCAACTCATCAGGCTGACTGTAATTCCACCTATAATAATCGACAAGAGTTTCGAAATGTTTTCCATAAAGTTGAACAGATCCAGTTTTCCGGTTTGCCAGTACACCCACTGACCACCAAGGATGGATGCAAGAGATTTGCTTCCTGATTGTAGCAAGACGAAACCATCACCGGTTATTGGGTTGTACCTGACATCACTGTTTATAGCCGGATCGTTCTGGCCAGCATGCCCAACGATATAGTCGTTGTGGTGGCTGGCGTACAGAATTGTGCCTAGTCCCCAGATTGGTTGTCCAAAACTATAGCCATGAGGGATACGCATATCTTTAACGTACTGTGCTGATAGTGCGGATGGTTCGGGTTGGACTTGTGCCTTGAGAAACAAGGCCATATCAGCGGCAGAGGTATACAATCCAGCAGCCGAGACCGCTGTAAACTGGTAAAGAAATGAAGGTGTGCCATCGGTATTGTAAGAAAGTGCAACATTCTGTGTTTCAGGGCCCGGTGGATTAAAGGTAGATCGTGTCATCTTTAACGGTTGAAAAACAGCCTGTTGCATGTAGGTCTCGAAGTCTAGTCCGGAGACTTCTTCAATTAACAATTGCAAAATCAGGTAACCACCGCCTGAGTATTTAAATTCTGACCCGGGTTCAATGCCTACCTGTATTTTTATGCCAGGACCTTTTGTTGCATTCGGTTCGGCCAGGGCTTGTTCCAGCGTCTGGACGGGCTTGCCTGGCTCAAACCCCAAAAACCCTAAACCGTCGGTCAACCCTGCGGTATGACTGAGTAATCTTCTAACGGTAACCTGAGTATTGTTGAATTTTGTTTCGGGTAAATGCCAGCGAGTGATGTATTCCGAGATGGGTGAATCGAGAGAAATCTCATTCTTTTGAACCAACTGCATGACACCGTAAGCGGTAATCCACTTTGACAATGAAGCCACCTGGAATAGAGTATGTTGGTTGACTGGACTGCCAACTGATGCGAAATGTTCACCGTTTATCTGAGCGTTCTTCAGCGAAAGATAGGCAACATTGCCACGATTGTTGGCGTTAATTTCCTTGCTCATGGCTTTAACAAATGCGTTGTGATCGCCGGATGCCGCCAGGGGTGCACGCCACCAGTTATGGGATGTGCCCCGATAGGCGAGTGCTGTCCAGATGATAGATGTCACCAGGAACAGGAAAAACAGTTTCAGATAGGAATTCGCTAATTTCACGGTGTCTCTCTTCTTTGGTAATGGATTAAGTTGCATGTTGAGCCAGCGATGGTAAAGGTATTTCAGCGTTTTTCGAGATACACTACGTGAGATGCACCTCTCTCTGTTCCAAATGCAACTGACCCAGGCACTTAAGCAATTGCGTACTCACTCGCTTTTGCTGGCTAAGTGCGTTGTACCTTATGTGTTTGGACTGTTTGTTTTGTTTTTGCCCCAGGCCTTCCAAAGTGCGTCTAAAAATGCCGATGTGGTAATGTTGAGTTCAGAGATGAGTGTAACCAAAGACGGGCCCTGGCAGCACTTTGACCTTTCATCCCTGTTGCTGCCTGGTGACACTGGCTGGTTGAAGATGAGGTTTGACGTCCCCGAAAACATGATGAATCCAGGCAGACCGCTGGGGCTTTATCTCAGTGGTACGTTTTCAGCTTCAGCAATGTGGAACGGTCAGTCTGTGGGTGGGAAAGGTACGCCTGGCGGTACCCGATTGTTTGAGCTATCGGGTGCGATTGATGAAGTGGTATTTCTGCCGAGAGAAATTATTCAGGTAGGAGAAAATATCCTCTTGATGGAAGTTTCCTCGTTTTATCGGCCTGCTGAGATCACAACAATCATTCATGGTCAGAAGACTATTTCGGGCCTGCGAGTCGGGCCATATTCATCTGATCCCCGTCGACCCATTGGCTATTATGCGGCGCCTTTTATTCTGTCAGGCGTATTGATCGTGAGTTTCTTTGTATTGCTGTTCCGCGCTAGCGGGATGAGGTCGGTGGCGCTTCTTATTTCGGGGTCGCTGGCGATCGCGGCAATCGCTGAAGTGTCCCGTTCGTTTATCAATTATGACTATGCATACCACGGCCTGAGATTATGGTCGATTACGCTTTCGGGGTTGTTTTTTTCGCAAATGTTGCTGGTTCTTGTAATGCGTTTTCAACAATATCAATACTCATGGCCGTTGACGGGGCTTTTTCTTGGCCTGGTATTGGCTATGGGTTATTTGTTCTCAGACTCGTTTTTGTTGAGCCCGCCACAGGTGATTAGTTTGGCCGCCCTGTCCGGGTTGGGATGTTTGGCTTACTCGCGTTTCCGAAAACATATGATTAGTTGGACGCTGGTCTTTGCACTTGCTGTGATTCCGCTCGTGATGTTGATGGATATGGCAAGTTTCATGGATCGCGGTCTTTATGCGGCTTGTTTGCCTTTGATTGCTTTTCTGGTTGGCGGACAGAACCACGCGGTACAACCGCTAACAGAACAGGAAATTGTGAGTGAGAAGAGTCCGGAAAGATCAGATGAGAGATCGTCCAGAGATCGATTAATCGTCAAGACCGGAGGCAAAGAGAAAATTATTCCTTTTTCAGAAGTCCTCATGATTCAAGGAGCTGGAAATTATGCTGAAATCAATCTGTTGGGCAATGAATCTCTACTGGATGACCGGAGTTTGAATCAATTGGAAGCTGACATGTCAGACAGTTTTTTCCGAATTCATCGATCTTACATCGTTAATCTCGAACATGTGGTTAGTGTTCAATCTCTCGGTGCGGGAAAATATCGGCTTGAACTCGAAGATGGACAGCATTTACCCGTTTCCCGGAATAAAATTTCACGCCTCAGGGAGCGAATTTAGACATCGAAAGTGCACGCATTTTGAGAGAAAAGACAAAAGGGGGCAGAGGGATTAAGCTCTGATCGATAGCGATCTTGTTTTTGGCCTTTCCCGTTTAAGATGACTGCTGGTCGATTTCCCCCCCATGCTCTCTTGATTCTAATATCTGTCATAATTTTCTTGCGAGAAAAAGATTAATTTGGTGGATTTTAAATCCCTCCGTTCCCTTTATCTACCTTTACCTATACAAGAAGGCCGAAGCTCGATGTAACGGTTTTTCATCCCAAAGCGTGTCACATGATCAGGTGACATAGGTTTTAGGATAAATTTGTTATTGTTCATCAATGGAACGGGTTCGATGTAACCCACATCACAGAGTGTGGCGAAAGGTAATGCAGTTCCTATTTTTTTGAGTGTCTGATAAATAAGAATCCTAGGATTGGGTGCAAATTTTGCGGTATTCACTTTACAAACGAAAACGAGCGCCGTAGTGGTAAGCTCATTGATGAGGAGATTCTTATGAGCCTAGAAAAGCTATTGTTCATTGCTGCTTTGATCTGCGGAGCACCATTTTCACACGCCGGGTTGATCGCGATGGATCGAGTTGCGATAGGGGACGGGTTACTGACTCTTGATAATCGCACGGGTCTTATATGGCTAGATCTGACCGAATCGACATTTCGGTCCTACAACGATTTGACGGGTGTTGATGGAAGCGATGAGTTTGTAGTGGGTGGTGATTTTGAGGGGTTCAGACTGGCGACCGCCGCCGAAGCAGAGGACCTGTTCCTCGTCTCTCTCGGCTTGACTTCGCCCGGCAATTGGACAGAGGCAAGCCTTCCTGGTATCACAACTCTACAATTGATGTTTGGAGTCACTTCCGGGTTGGGATCGGATTTTCCGTTTATTCGTGGGATCACGGCAACGGAGTTTCTGCCTGTCCCGGGAACTCGAGTCCGCCCGCAGGCAAGGTTATGCTTGAATGCGATCATATCGTCGGCCTGTGGTCTTAATGACACCGGAAATTGGTTCTTGCAGAGCGACTCATTTGCCAATCAACTTGCTGACGACGTTGCCAGTCAGGACACCGGCGCATGGCTGGTGAAAAATGGGGATGTGCTACCCGTTCCCGAGCCGAGCACTCTTGCTCTTCTAGCGCTGGGCCTAGCTGGCTTTGGGTCAGCAAAACGTAAACGTGTAGTGCACGAATAATCTAGGCGCAGCTCAATCCCGGCGACGGTACTGTCAAGTTAGCCGAGCTCTGTATAATCGTCGCGCATGAAAACCTATAAAGGCTTCCGCTTTCGAAGCAAAATCATCAGCCATGCAATCTGGCCTTATCACCGATTCACATTGAGTTTCATCCGTGACGACGGACCGCTCATTGAAGAAATGTTAGCGAGTCGAGGCCTTGATGTGTCGTATGAAACGATTAGACACTAGTGCCGTAAGTTGGCGCCCGTCATCGTTAAATCACTGAAGAAAAGGCAAGGTGCTCCGGGCGATCGTTGGTTCCTTGACGAGGTCTTCAGTAAGATGAATGGGCAGGGTCGTTATCTTTGGCGCGCGTCTCCGCGACTCGGTAGATCAGGATGGTTGCGAGTTGGATATTCTGGTGACGAAAAAGCGGAATAAGAAAGCTGCGATGAAATTCTTCAAGAAATTATTTGGAGCCCAGTTTCAGCAACCATGCGGGACCATGACAGATAAGTTGCGTAGGTACAAAGCTGCTTTGGGCGATTTGAATTGCGAGCCTCCGCATATTTCAGAGCGCTATGAAAACAATATTGCTGAGCTGCCACATCAGAAAACGCGGCACCTGTAATGAAAAATGCGTGGTCGGGCATCCCGCCAGTTCAAATCAGTTGGCCAAGCGCACGATTTTTGCGTGCCACGGGGTGATCAATAATCACTTTATTTCCGCTTTATCTGTTTATCTTTATTGAGGCCATATGTGACAATACCCCCCATCAGCATAGGATTTACACGCTTATCATCTGTACTCGGATATTTGTGCACAGTAGTCTATAATTCTACAGTTCCTCTTCAATTATAAGCACGATTATGATTATTACTGTCGACGATAGCGAATCGCTTCCCTACATCCGAGTCTCGCTGTATTACAAAATAACTGACGATGATCTACAGCAGTTTCAAGAAGCCCTTTTTTCAAGTAAGGGCTTTAAAAGCAAAGACCAGCTTATCGATTATTCCGGTGTTGTGCATTATGAGATTACACCACAGGGACTAGAGGCCTATTCCAAACAATTGGCTGAAGCGCTGGAGTCTTCCCGTCCTCGCTTGGATCGAAAAATTGCCATTATTGCCCCGAAGGACCTGCCGTTCGGAATGAGCCGTGTTTTCGCCGCACATATGCAACGTCTACCCTCAAGTTATCGCGTATTTCGAAACGAAGAAGAGGCATTTACGTGGTTGGCGGTGGGCGCCAACACGGCGATATGTGATAGCCAGTAGTTTTCTTTTACTAGGTTGAGTGTGGCGGGGGACGTTTATCTCGCTTATATTCCACTCCATATTGCTTTATCTCCAAGGCCTAGGAAAGAAGCTGTTAGCCGTCTCCTGATAAGCTTTATGCTTAGCCCGTTTCTGCACTGAATAACACGCCGAAGGCACTGTACTGGTCTGATACTCAGGAATGCTGTGCATCTTCCAAGACGCAAACAATAACCCCGCTCCAAGCCATAGCCAAGCTGCAAAATGCGAATTTTGGCAATTTTGGGGTCAGAGTAATAATTTGTGATTGCGGGGACATGGTGTTGAAACACGTAGCTACCGTTTTGAGCGGATCTGTGCGGGCGCAAGATATATTGTGTCGGTTTGGAGGTGAGGAGATGGTCATCGTAATGCCGAATACCACTATCGAAGATGCTCTGCCCTCCTTGGAGCGCGTCCGAGCCTCCATTTCCGACTGCCCTGTACTGTGGAAAAGCAACACAATTAAGGTCACTACAAGTATCGGCGTTTCCGAACTATTCATGCCGTCTTCTTCATATGAAGCACTTTTCGAAACTGCTGATAAAAACCTCTATATTGCCAAAGAAAACGGTCGAAATCAGGTCGTCGCTACCGAAATATCCAAGTCAGTTATCAGTCCACCAGCCGCTGATGCGTCAAGTTTTGGCCCATGAGTTTCCCCGCAGTGCACCGGCAGGCAATCTGGAGGAATGTCGAAGAGCCAGTGAAGAATTGGGAAGTTGCGTCTGAACGGTGCGGCGAGTTCAAAAACAATAATCGATTGTCATTAGTTTGTTATTTGGTCTATGTTGGATGTGAGTGGTGCGTTTATCCCGCTTATCATTCCAATGAGTTATGGGTAGAACCAGTATTCTAATTATACTAATTGTTTTTATTAACTGAGAAGACGGAGGCGACATGGCACAAGCTTTTCCTAATCACCCTAATCTGGACGGTGGTTTTGCACCCATTCATATGGAATGTGATGCGAATGACCTGATTGTTGAAGGAGAGATCCCACAAGACTTGTACGGTACCTTTTTCCGTAATGGCCCCAATCCCCAGTTTGCTCCGAAAGGTGACCATCACTGGTTTGCTGGCGACGGTATGGTGCACGCTTTTCATATCGAAAATGGCAAGGTTTCTTATAAGAATCGTTATGCCAAGACCGTCAAGTTTGATGTAGAGAGGAAGGCAGGGCGTAGTTTATTCAGTGCGCTGAATCCTATGGACTCTGATCCCTCGGTCGCCGGATTGGAAACCAATGGCGTAGCCAATACAAATATTGTTTGGCATGGCGGCAAGCTATTAGCGCTCGAAGAGGCTCACGCACCTTTTGAACTGGACCCGGTGACGTTGGAATCCAGAGGAGCCTGGACGTTTGATAAAAAATTAGTGGGTCCCATGACTGCACACCCAAAGATTGATCCAGAGAATGGAGAGATGATTTTCTTTGGTTACAGTGCAGAAGGTATATTGTCGAATAGAATGTCCTACCATGTCGTTAATAAAGAAGGTGTATTAATCGACTCGCAATTTTTTGACGCACCTTATGCTGCCATGGTGCATGACTTTATGGTTACGCGTGATTTTGTGCTTTTTCCGATCATGCCATTAACTGCCTCACTTGACCGCGCAATGGCGGGTAAACCTGCCTTTGCCTGGGAGCCTGAAAAAGGGAATCAGATTGGCGTTATGCGACGGGGTGGTAGCGTCGAAGACATTCGTTGGTTCAAGAATGATGCGAGTTTCGTTTTCCATCCTATGAACGCGTTCAACAATGGCGATATCATTACTTGCGATGTTTCGGAATATGGTCAAGCTCCATTATTTCCTAATACCGATGGTTCCCCTGGCGACCCTGCAAAAATGGATGCTAAGCTTAATCGCTGGACCTTTGATCTGAGTAAAAATACCGACGATTACAAAGTGCAGACTCTGGATGATGTCACCTGCGAGTTCGGTCGCTTGGATGAACGTAACGCCGGGCTGAATTATCGATTCGGATATATGTTATGTAACGGTCGTGCGAAATCAGAGGCCGGAACATTTAGTAATATCGCTAGATTTGATCATCAGACAGGGCAGCGGGATACCTTTGAAATGAGCCCTCATATGGGAACGTCAGAAGCCATATTTGTCCCTAAATCAGCGTCGGCTGAAGAAGGGGAGGGTTATCTTTTGTCGAACGTCTACGATGGCACTACCGATAAATCACATCTCCTGATTCTTGATGCTCAAAATCCGTCGCAGGGTCCGTTGGCTAAAGCTTATCTGGATCATCGAGTACCCTATGGTTTTCATGGCAATTGGATGCCTGGCCAAGATTGATTCGCGGTGAGATCAACGACGATAGCCGGTCGTCTTTAGTTCTTTATTTAGAGTCTGAATGACGTTGGCGGGTTCCTACACGGCGAGAGCCAGTAAGCTGTTGTTAGACAAGGTTGAGTGCGGGCGGAGCGTTTATTCCGCTTGTACTCAGCTTTATCTCCAGGCCGCCCTGGAAAGAATCTATTAGCCGTCTCCTGATAAGCTATATACCCAGGCCTTTTTGCCCAGAATAATGTTCCGAGGCTACCGCGCCGGTATGGTACACGAGCGTGCAGTACATCGTCCAAGAGGCAAGCAAGAGTTCGGCTTCAAGTAACATCGAGATAACCAAAGACTCCAATTCATGCAGCGCAAGCCACGAAAGTGTTTCATCCCAGCGCTAAATGTACTCTTAATAATTTTGGGGTAGGCTCCGACTCTAGTTAATTTAAGACGTCGAGATAAAGACAATTATAATGTACTATGAGCAGAAGTTTTTATGTTGATATCCTAACTTTGCCCAAACACCTTAAGACTCTTTTTGTCAGAAGTGTTGGGTTAAATACTTGAAAATAAACTCATGAACGAACCTCGATCTGCCTATTTCAGCATTGGAGAAATTGCTATTCTTCAACCACCTCACCCATCGGCTAAACACTTATCGGGATTAGAAACTACCATACTAGAAATATTTTGGAGCGGAGGCGGCGAGGATGCGATGGGGCAGAACTCACCCAAGTGGAGCTACTTAACTGATGTTCCGGCGCCACCACCAACTAAGCTCCCTGAGGACCAACACGATGGTTGGGTTTGGTGTGAATATGATTTACGAAAAAAACACAAGCCAGGCGAATCATTTGAAACAATGATGCAAAAACTTTCCGACACCGTCACTGAGCGATAATTTCACTGTCAGCCGAGAAGCCATCGGGCTCTGCTCACAGCTGCTCACGCAAGCTCCTCCACAACTGCACCTCGGAGCACTCGGCCATCGATCACCCTGAGCCCCAAAAGTCTCCCCGGAGTGCACACGCTGTCAATGTGGAGGAGAGTCGAAGGGAGTCAACGAAAAATTTGGAAGTTGTGCCAGAAATGTGTGTAAGAGCGAGGCTTGGTTCTTACCCGTTGGCGTCCCCAGACTGTTCTATATCCCAGGCCCCGCAATGACCACTCCGTTCCACACCATCCACTCAGCAAAGTAGTTCGCGTGTCTGCTGTATTTTCACAAACTGACATTGCAAACGCTGTCTCTCTCTCCCGCTTTCTCTATTTTTTGTAAGAAGGTGAGCTTCCCAATGTCGGCCACGGATTCCATGGCAAACGCGTCCGTCCAAATCAGCAAGCCAATGACCTCCAGAATATTACTGTTTATTTTGCTGCGGACTAGCGGGCGGTCCAGCCACCATCCAACACGATCTTTTGCCCAGTCATATTTCTAGCTGCCTTGCTAATGAGATAGCCCACCGCTCCCGTCAGTTCGTCCATTTCGATAAAGCTTTTTTTGGGCATTGGTTCCAACATGATGTTGTTGATAACCTCCTCTGCGGAAATACCGTTTTCTTTAGCTTGGTTGGCTATTTGCATTTCTACTAAAGGGGTATTTACGTAAGAGGGGCAGATGGTATTAATGGTAATGTCCTGGTCCGCAGTTTCAAGGGCGACTACTTTAGAAAATCCTAGCAAGCCATGTTTTGCCGCTACATAGGCACTTTTATGGGGTGAGGCTACCAGGCTGTGTATAGAGCCGATATTGACGATGCGACCGAAGTTCTGGGCGCGCATCATGGGCAAGACGGCACGGGTTAGCATGGCGGGACCAACCAGTAATATGTCATTGAGTAACTTCCAACGGTCAACCGGAAAATCCTCCAGTTTGGAGACATGCTGTATACCCGCGTTGTTGACCAGAACGTCGATCTGTCCAGTTTTTGCGGTAATGGATTCTATCGAGCTGGCGATATCAGCTTCACTGGTTACGTCGAGTTTTTGAGCGAATGCTTTCAGGCTCCGTTGACTAAGTTCATCGGTGACGGTCTGTGCCGCAGAAAAATTGCTGTCGCTCAAGAACACCGTGTAACCTTGTTCAGCCAGGTCTGTCCCTATTGCCAAGCCGATACCACTCGCAGCGCCAGTAATTAGAGCCGTTTTTTCCTGCATGTTCGAAACCTCGATTTTATTTACTCGTTTAAAAGTTGGTACTTACTTACCACACACTTCTCTAAATCCAGCGGCAACAAAAGGAATCATCCGCGTATAGGCGGCGTCGAAATCTGAAGACAAACACTTGCCACCAGATAATCTATCGATACGACCGGTCTGGGCTAGCGTTAACGCTAGTGCGCCAGAGACGTAGTGATAACACCAGTGAATATCTTCCTCTTTAGCCTTGGGCAGGGCTAATTTGAGCGCTTCAATAAATTCACCGACACGCTTATCGAAATTATCAGTCATCATTCTTTTATTCCAGATGGGAGAGGTCATCACGTAGGCCAGCAATGCCATATAGTTTTTCCAGCCGGGGTCACCTGTTTCCTGGGCGAATTTTAGTGGTAATAAGAAGGCCTCGATAATCTGCTCCAGGGTTTGGGGCTTATCCCCGGCTTTCTGCTGATTTGCCAGTAATAACTCACGTCGAGTGGCGCCTAGCAGGTCTGCTCTGCGATTGAATACCGCATAGAAAAGATCCAGCTTCTTACCAAAGTGATAATTGGCAAGGGCAACGTCCACATCGGCACCAGTGGAAATTTGGCGCATGGTTACCCCGTCATAGCCATGTAGAGCAAATAATTCTTCAGCGGTATCCAGGATACGCTCGCTCTTTTCGCCTTTGCCTTTATTTTTCATGCCTACTCCAAAACTTGGTTTTTCACGAGATGACTACTGGGCTAACTATATAGCTTTTCTTGGGCTAAAAAGCGAACGCGATAAGTTCACAAGTTGCGTATTCAACGCTTGTTGAATATAGTGCCTCATCAAAAGTTCAAATTCAAGTGCGGAGTATTACATGATGACGGCGGAAATATTTAAGTATGTGCTAACTGGAAGCTACATAGTGTTGGTCTATTGGCTGTCATGGGTGGGGATGCGCCGAACCAAGGATATCAGTGGTTTCTCCATTGGCAACAAGGACATGAGTCCTTATGTTATTGGCATTACGCTGGCGGCATCGATTGCCTCAACTGCTACCTTTGTGATCAATCCGGGCTTTATCTACGTCCATGGTTTTTCTGCCTATTTACACTTCGGTGTAGCAGGGTCCCTCGGAATTCTCACAGCCTTTCTGGTGCTTACGCGTGGCTTCCTACGCTTGGGAGAAGAAAAGCAAGCTCTGACTATTCCCGACTGGATCTATCATCGATACCAAAATAGAGGCTTCAGTTTATTTTTTGCCGTTATTAACTTGTTATCGATCACCTTTGTCGTTTTGATCCTGGTTGGCTGCAGTTTATTGATGACCGGGATATTCCCGATTGAGCAAAAAACGGCTCTAATCGTGGTTTTACTCTTTGTATTTTCCTATGTGTTGATGGGGGGGACCTACGCACATGCTTATACCAATACATTGCAGGGTGTAATGATGATTCTGGTAACGCTACTGTTGTTTGTACAAGGCTTCAAATATTTTGACGGTGGGTTTTTCGAATCCTTGCGCGGCATCAGCGACTCCTATGCCGCCGCCTACAACAGCGATAGTGAGCTTTATTACAGCTTCTTTTCGGTGTTTGGAAGTGGTTTTATCATCACCTTTGCGTTGATGTTACAGCCTCACATATTGAGTAAGGTGCTTTATCTTCGCAGTGAAGCGGATATTGGAAAGTTTATCGGTACCACGGTGGTGGTGGGCACATTTTTTACTTTAATCCTGATGGTCGGTTTTTACTCCCGCTTGGCAGGCTTGGAAATCCCGGCCCAGGATACGGTGGTGAGAGAGTACTTGTTGTTTGAGTTTGGCGGTTCAGCAGCGGGTGAGCTAACTCTGACATTTATTTTCATAACGTTGCTTGCCGCCGGGATGAGCACTCTCGATGGTATCCTCGTGTCGCTGTCCGCCATGGTGGTCAATGATATTGTCGCGCCGTTGACCGGTGATAAACAGAAAGGTCTGGCGTGGTCGCGCGGGGTGTTGGTGGCGGTCGGTGCAATTGGTTTGATGCTAGCCTGGAATCCGCCACCGCTGATTGGGCTCTTTGCGCAGAAGGGCGTTTATGGTTTGGCTGCTGCATCAATGGTCCCCCTGTTATTTGGCGTGCTGATACGGGGTTATTTACCCCTATGGGTTATCGCCGGTTCAGCGGTGTTGGGGCTGGCTAGTCACTTTTATTTGAATCTTTTTGGCGGCGTGGTTAATCCTGCTGTATCAGCAAGCTATGCCATTGTTATTTCAGCAGTTTTTTCTTGTTGCGGTCTGCTACTTTCGCGGCTACTTATGGGACGACAACAACAAACCTTGTAAGAAGTTGGCATTCATCACTTGACATTTCAACGCTTGTTGAATATCTTCGGATTTAATTTCAACGGTCGTTGAAATTTTGAGACAATAAGTTGATTCATTTAAATCCTGAAAATCCTGGGTAAATAGATCAATTATTTCAAACGGGGATAGCTCGCTATTAGTTTTCAGAGCGAGTGAATTACAATTGATAAGCTCGAATATAGGTGTCATATGACTAATAAAATTATCGCCAAAAAGCGGCTCTCAACGGCCGTCGCAATGATTTGTGCAGCAGGACTAGCCTCAACGTTAGCTGAGGCGGCTGCTCTGGAAGAAGTTGTTGTTACTGCGCAAAAGCGCGAACAAAATCTGCAGGAAGTACCAGTCTCAATCACTTCGTATAATGCGATGGAGCTGGAAAACAAAGGAATCAGGTCGGTCATTGATCTTGAGAAAAGCTCACCCAATACTCAAATGCGTGCCAGTCGTGCAACAAACTCTACATTGACGGCTTATATTCGCGGTGTCGGCCAACAGGATCCTTTGTGGGGTTTTGAGCCCGGTGTGGGTGTTTATGTAGATGATGTTTATTATGCGCGTCCACAAGCTGCGGTTATGGATGTTTTTGACGTAGAGCGTATCGAAGTATTGCGCGGGCCGCAGGGAACCTTGTACGGCAAAAATACTGTCGGCGGTGCAATAAAATATATCACTCGGAAAATGACGGGTGAATCCACGGTAAAGACCACTCTGGCATTTGGAACCGACGGCCAGCAGGAAGCGACAATTACAGGTCAGTTGCCTGTTATCGAGGACAAGTTGTATATCGGTGCAGCCGTTTCCAAGATGGAGCGCGATGGGTATGGCAAAGTAAAAACTGGCTACGATCTTGCGACGGGAACGTTTAGTGGTAGTGAGGAAAACTACAATAAGGACGTATCTGTTGCGCGTATCAGCGTGGAATATACACCCACGGACAAGCTATTTTTCCGCTTGTCTGCTGACAAAACTGATGATGAGTCAAACCAGGTCTGTGGTACACAGTCTAACCAAACAACACTGACTCACCCTGCTACCGGAGAGTTGTTTTTAGCTTCTGGCGATCCGTACGACGGCGCTTGCGGTACGACTCACAAACAGAATGTTGAAAATCAAGGATTCTCATTTACTGCTCAGTATGATGTGAATGATCAAGTGTCCTTGAAATATGTTTATGCTGACCGTGAAGGCGAGACGCAACAGTTTATCGATTTTGAATCGACTCCGCTGGATGCTTTTGATGTCCCGGCTTCTTATTCTGACGAACAACAATCACATGAATTCCAGGTGAATTTCACCACAGAACGTTTGGCGTTAGTGGGTGGGCTTTATTATTTTGAAGGTAATTCGGCCGGCGCTTTTGATGTGGTATTGAACGGCGGTAGCCCCATGGACGGTACGCATACCGATCTGGGTATTGGTGGCGATGTCGACACTGAAAGTATGTCGGCTTATTTAAACGCGAGTTATGATTTGACCGATACTGTCACGCTGACGACTGGTGTTCGCACCACCCGCGACGAGAAGAATTCAAACATCCAGCGCTTTTTGTATAGCTCAACAAACTCGTTTCCCTATTCAACGAATCAGGGCAGTGGGTTTACCTATGGCGATCCTGCGGATGATACCTTGTTAGCTGTAATCACTGATATCAATGATCAACAAGCTGACGAGGATTGGAGTCAGGTCAGTCCATCTATCAAAGTGGATTGGCAAATGAGTGAAGACATAATGCTTTATGTTAGCTACGCGGAAGGTTTCAAGTCCGGCGGCTTTGATATGCGCGGTAGCGCCGACGTCAATCCCAGAGTGGCCGAGGGTTATGATCCAGAAACCGTTGAAACCTGGGAAGCAGGAATTAAATCCCAGCTGTTAGATGATAGTCTGCGCCTGAACTTTACGGTGTTTGATATGGATTACACCGATATGCAGTTGACAGTTCAGTCTATTCAGCCTGCGCCAATTTTCTTTTCGTCCGATGTGGTAAACGCCGGGACTGCGGAGATTAAAGGCGCTGAACTGGAAATCATTGCCCAATTCACCGATGCCTTCAGCACGACACTTTCTATCGGCCATATGGATGCGCAGCTGGTAGAAGTTATTTCCGGTGGTGTTGATGTATCTAACAGCTGGGAGATGTTGAACTCACCCGATTGGACCGGTCAATTCGGTGTTAACTATGAAATCAATTTGGGTAATGCAGGAAGCTTGATGTTGAACAGCGCAATTTCTTACCGCGATGCCAGCAGAAACTTCAACAATGTCACATGCAGCTGTGACCAGGATGAGTCTTATACCCTGTGGGATGCCACGGTTAATTGGTACTCTGCCGATGAGAACTGGACGGCCAGTTTTTATGTGAAAAACATCGACGACACCTCTTATAAAACCGGTGGTTATAACCTGGGTTCTGGAGAGCTGGCTTTTTATGGTGCTCCAAGAACGGTAACGGCCAGCTTGTCATACGAATTCTAAACCTGCGTAATCAGGAGCTGAATTCTAAGTCTCTATAACACAGAGTATGATTAATGAAGTGGCGTAAAGTCGCTTCATTAACCGCAACCATCTTTTTTTACCAGCGAGTTTGACCCAATGCCACACTATGACAACTACTGGTTCGAGAGCCGCGACGGTCTGAAGCTCTTTGCTCGGAATTATCAACATGAAGCACCCCGGGCAACCATTTTATGTATCCCGGGTCTCACACGTAACTCGGCAGATTTTTCGGAGCTCTGTGAACACCTGGCTATTAATTACAGGGTAATAGCTGTAGAACTGCGCGGACGAGGAAAATCCGAATACGATACTAACCCGTTAAATTATCATCCCGAGTTGTACGTTGACGATGTAGTTGCATTGTTAGATTCGCTGGAATTAACATCAGTAATTCTCATTGGAACATCTCTGGGCGGATTGATATCGATGATTTTGACAGCGCTGCAGCCAGAAAGAGTAGCGGCAGTCATCATGAACGATATCGGCCCAGAAACCAGTCAAGTCGGTGTGGATCGAATTAAAAACTACGTTTGTAATCCTGTCCGTGTTAATTCATGGGCACAGGCCATTGATATGACCCAAGAAGTATTTGGTGCCGAGTACCCAGACTTTGTTGATGAGGACTGGGCAGCGTTTACCAAGAATATATACCGGGAAAATAGTAAAGGTGGCCCAGTGCTTAACTATGATCCGGCGATCGGGTTATTAATGACTCAGCAGCAGGATAATGCTGTGGCGCCCAATTTATGGTCAGCCTTTGCTGCTATGCAAACCACGCCGCTGTTGGTAATTCGTGGCCGGTTATCGGATATTTTAACGACAGAGTGTGTCGAAAAAATGCAACTGAAAAAGCCGGATATGCACTTTATTGAATTAGAGGACCGTGGCCATGCCCCATTGCTTACGGAAACTGAATGCATAGTCGGTATCGATAACTTTTTGGTCTCTTTGTAAGTTAGTGCTGTGATGCTGTCGGCGGTCTGCCTCTTAATCAAGGGCGGATTGCGTTGATCCCCAAAAGTTAATTTGCCACTAACGCTGCTTGAGATGAGGTGCTGGAAAGTCTACTGCTTGGCACAGTTAACTTGTCAGAACCTTTACACGCCATTATTGAGTCATTAATCAGCGTAATCAAGCTTTGCTCCATCCCTGGCTTTAGATAGAAACCATAGTCGGAAGTAAAATAAGCCTGGAAATTCAACCTGCTATCACTGTCGGCAACATAGTTTTCATAGACTAAGTGAGGTACAGCGATCACGTCGAGTCTGCCGTTGATTATCATTTTGAACAATGGGAAGTAGTCATCTGTTTGCCGGATGGATTTAAAACCCTTTGAATAGAAGTCAGAAACAACTGAAGTCCCACGTTTGGCGCCAATGGCTAGAGATTTGTTGTTAAGGTCTGGCGGCGGCCCGAGAAAGACCAAGTAATAGTTTACCCGTCCAACACTAAGCGACTCGATCAATATCGTTGATTGTTTGGAATCTAGCGGCACCGGGAAAACAACATCTAATCCACCGCTTTCGGCTAGTCGTATGAGGCGTGACGTTGGGAACATATGCCAAGTAATATCTAGTTTGGATTCATCCCGAAAACAGTAAAAAAACGATCAAATCGAGGATCTGACACGAATCTACTTTGGGTCTCTTTGGCTGATGGAAGCGTCTGTGGCGTACCGCCGACCAATGTTAATACACCGGCACTTGCAGAGAAAGTAAGCCAGCTTAAAGCTATGATACACCAAATTAAATTAACCACCGGGAGCGATCCTTATTGGTGCGTATTAAAAGTATAGCCACCTCGCGCCTTTTGGACAGCGCCTTTCCGGGTAGTGACAAGTAAACTGGTTAATTTGGGAGAATAGGGCCATGAATACATACAAACGACACCGATTCCCGTCCGTTATCATCATTTATGCTGTCTGCCTCTATTTATAGATTAGAGCTTTGTCGTCGAGATATAGAAGAGCGCCTAGCTGGACGACACATCACTGTTAGCGAAAGGATACGGGATTTTGATCCCCAATACCCACTTTAACCCCCTCCACAACTACCCCTTCAAGCAACCCCGCAGCGCCCATCGCCACCGCTCGAAAAGACCCCCGCAGCGCACATGCAACCAATCTGAAAGAGAGTTGAAGGAAGTCAACGACGAATTTGGATTTTGTGTCTGAAAGGTGTTGCGAGAGGCGGCTTCAGAACCTATTAAATTATTGCCGCTCATAGAGAAGGTTAGCAGAGTAGCCTGCGGGCTGGATTTATGACCCTTAAAAGTATTGAGAAATATCCTTGAAAAGCCGATATAGGACGGTTAACAGGTATTGGCGAAGGATTAGCCGTTGCCAATACCTTGCATTCCAGTGTATGTTGCGAAAAAAATTTGTCTAGACGCGTAAGAATACTGGTATCGTTAGCAGCTATTTACAAGCTAGAAAACGCGGTTTGAAGATCTTACAGTCAATTATTAACAATAATTGTGCATTTCCTGAGGAGGGATTTATTTATGACAGTATCAACGGCACCCGAAGGGGCTGAGACGCAGGGTCAAGTCACAGGTTTTGGTACCAAACCTTACCGATCCTATGTGCTCTTCGCCCTAACGCTGATCTACATCATGAATTTTGTCGACCGCGGCCTGCTCGCGGTAGTCGGTCCGGATCTTGTGCCGGAACTAGGTATTTCCGATACCCAATTCGGTCTTCTTACCGGTTTCGGTTTTGCCCTTCTCTACACCATTGTGGGCCTTCCTCTGGCGCGCTTTGCCGATCAGGCAAACCGCGTGTGGATTATGACCATCTGTGTTGCTTTGTGGTCCATAATGACTGCACTTTGTGGGTTCGCTACCGAAGTCACCATTGGTTCGGTCACCATCGGTGCGTTCTGGATTCTGCTGATGTGTCGGGTCGGCGTAGGTATTGGCGAGGCGGGCTGTACACCACCGGCCAACTCCCTGATCGCTGACTATTATGCGCCCCGTGACCGGTCTCAGGCGCTGGGTGTCTACGCCATGGGCGTAACCCTTGGCACTATGTTCGCCAACCTGATCGGTGGCTGGGTGACCGACGCATATGACTGGCGCACGGCCTTTTTGGTGGTAGGACTGCCAGGCCTGTTGATTGCCATTGTCTTCAAATTGACTGTCAAAGAGCCGCCGCGTGGTTACACTGATCCGGCAAATACTCAAACTAAGGAGAGGGTCGATCTGAGCGAAGCTATTCGCGAACTGACGACTAAGCCCGCCTTCTGGTTAATGACCGCTGGCGCCACGATCGCTTCGTTCTGTGGTTACGGCATCTCTTCGTTCCAGTCGATCTTTCTCGTTCGTGCGCACGAAATCACTGCCGGTCAAGCGGCTATCTGGATCAATACACCGGCGTCGATGTCTGCAGCGGTCGGCACGTTCGTCACAGGCTGGCTAGCAACCAAACTGTACAAAAAACACCCGGGTGCCATCGCCTGGATCCCGGCTTTGGGTCTGGCTTTGTCGGTTCCGTTCTATGTTTTTGCCTTCACGACACAGAATCTGCTTTTTGCCGCCATCGGCATGGTCGTCGGCGGTTTCGTGAAGTACGGCTATCTTGCCGCTCAGTACACTATCGGTCAGGGCGTAGTGAGCATGCGTGTGCGCGCGATGGCCACCGCGGTGCTACTGTTCGTCGTCAATCTGCTCGGCTACGGCTTTGGTCCGTTATTCATCGGAGCAATTTCTGACATTTTCTTTACCAGCGGCGTGGTCGAGCTCGGAGTGGCAGCAGAGGAGCTGGTGCGAAACCAGTGCCATCCTGGGGTTGTCGGGGAGTTGGGCGAGAATCTGCAGAATGTCTGTGGCCAGGTATACGCCCAAAGTTTGCAGAAGGCGATGGTCATCATGGCGTTGTTGTACCTCGGCAGCTCGCTGTTCTTCGTGCTGACTTGGCGTCGGCTCGACAAAGATATGGTGGACAGGAACTAGAATCAAAAAATCTGTCTATCGCTAATGACGGTCCTGAAAGGGTACTGCCATATAGGCTATCTCGATATGGTAGAGCCGGTGAATCAATGCAGTCGTATTACACGGGACAGGCTCTTAATGAGGAAGGTGAGTTCAAGTCTAACAATAACGCTATGACTGTAGCGTCAAGCCCTGGGAAAAGATTCGATTTTGGTATCGGCAATCAGTTTTGCTGCTTTGATGCGAAGATTTCACTGCCTATGCTAATTCCCAGGCGCAGCTACCCAAAAACGAAGAAAATATTACAAGGGACCAGAACCACGAGCTCCGCCACAGGCAGAGTTTTTTTGTGTAAATCACTCAGGAATGCAATAGTAAATGCTGCTCAAGGAGGAGGCTCGTAGGGCATATACAGGTTGGGAGGTATTGGCACCCATTAGCCCTCTGCGCTCTGTTGACCGGAGAGGGCTAATGGGTGTCGGAATCCAGTTATGCGTTATAGTACGGCATCGGTTGGGAATTTGAGAATTGCCGGTGTTTTATACTCAATTCTTATGTACTATGTTCAAACCATCATAATAAAAGGCAATTAGAGGGCGATTTATGCCAAGTTCATCAGGCAGTGGCTATTCAAGCAGTGGCTATTCCAGCAGTGGAACGTCGAGTAGTGGTTCAGGAAGTTCAACCGGCAGTTCAACCGGCTCATCGGATTTGTCAGACGCTCTAGGTGTCGGCAGTGCAAACGGTTCAGCAAAGGCACTTAAGGGTGGAGCTAGCGCGTACCGAAGCAAAAAGACGAAACACTATGGAAAGCAGAAGTACGGGAAGAAGGCGGCATCATTCGGTGCGTCGGCCGCACTCGGAACGATAGACCCGACCGGGAGCTTCGGAAGGGTGCAGGCTGGTGTTTCTTTACATAAGACGTACAAACATATCGCTGAATTGAAGCTGTTAGCGGATGCATTTCCATGCGCCTGTTCAGATCAGGAGTGCGAAGATGTACTTGTATACGCAATCTGGCAAAAGCAAAAAAAGGAAGTCGATAAAGCGCTACGGGTAGTTGCAATTCCGGTGCTCACGACTTTGGGGCTCAGCATTTATCGAACAGGCCGTAAATTGTACAAGAAATATTCTGGTACGGCGGGTGTTGCTAGAGAAGAAATGGCAGAAGCGCTTTTTGATGGCTGCGAAGACGAATGTCCTCTCGGAAGTAACATCGTTGGAATTATTGTTGGAAAAAACTACGTGGATGATATTCAAGACGCCGGTAACTTCGAATATTACAAAGATATGTTAATGGATAAGCTCGCCAGCCAATAATCTCGGTCGGACATTTTTCCGAGCCTAGTACGGTGCTGCCAAATTAAAAAGCAGAAAGTGCTAGAATCCGAGACTGAATATTTATAAGCGCCACCGATTCCGGCTAGGCGCCCCTCACCTGATACTATTTCCTACTCTGTCTGGCTGTACTTTAGAGTCAGCCTAAGTCACGGAGATATTGAAGACCTGCTAGCTGACCGAGGCATAATTGTTAGCTGCGAAGCGATCCGACTTTGGTGCATTAAGTTTGGAACGATTTATTCCCGCCGACAGAAGTGCAAACACCGAGGCTACGGTGACACATTTTACATCAATGAAGTCTTCATCAAAATAAATGGCAAACAGCACTATCTGTGGAGAGCAGTCTGCGCCACCCGGTCGACCAAGATGGCGAAGCGGTTGATGTCTATATTCAAGCAAAGCATGATTGGGCTACTGCAAATGCGGCGTTTTGAAATAAATACATTTAACTCACATCCATCTTGATTTACCGGGTGGCGCAAACTGCACACCATAGATAGTGAACTTTACCGTTCAGTTTGAGGAAAACTATTATCTAGATACCAGTCGTCACCGAGTTTGTCTTGTTTCTTTTTAAGTTGTTCTCTTTATTGGTGGCGTTATCTTCGCACCATAGGCGAATGGTTTTGTAGGGCGCAATGGCGTCGCGAGCTGCTGGGATATCTTCGGTATCACGAAAGTTAAGACGAAAGCGATGATAAAGCCAGACGGCATGGCTGATGATTTGACTAGGGTAGCGATAGCGTTTGTAAGTTTTCATCATTGGATTTATTTGTTGTCACCTAAACAGGTGGCAACAGTCTATTTCATATAGTGGTATTTTCTAAATTGACGATGCACTATCCAATATATTTGGTTTCGGAATTGAAGGGTGCGAACAGAGGTGTGGAAACTCGAGGTTAATGATGTGGGTTTTCGCTACACATTTTACGATAGGGAATAAGGGATTATGACGATGGTTAAGTTTACCCTGAACCCACTAAATCGACGTTAAGGAAATAGAAGATGACTCTATTGTTAAAGGAAAATATTACTCCTAACACTATCTCTCAGTTTAAAAAACGCCCCGTCGCTCGATTGGTGACACTCACTCTATCGCTGGCAGGATATGGTATTATCAACAGTCGTGCCTACGCACAATCGGTACCATTACCCTGTAATGTTACAGGGGCCATTAATGTAACAAGCGACACTAGCAATGATGCGCCATGCACAATCGAGTCGGGCGGAAGTGTATCGATAGACTTCAGCTCAACATTAACTAATAGAAATCTACTGACCAACAATGGCATCCTGGGCAATTATGGCACCCTAACCAACGATGACTACCTTCAAAACAATGGCACCCTGACTAACAATGGCACTCTGACCAACAATGACTTCCTTGCCAACATTGGCACCCTGACTAACAATGGTACTCTGAGCAATAAAAGCTTCCTGTTCAACTACGGCACCCTGACCAACAATGTCAACTTGGACAACGATGGCATCCTAGGTAACTATGGCACCCTGACCAACGATGGCAACCTGAGAAACAACAACGTTGGCACGCTGACTAACAATACCACCCTGAACAATAATGGCTTCCTGATAAATCACGGCACCTTGAGAAACGTTGGCACCCTGGACAACAATGGCGCCCTGAACAACGATGGCACGCTAAACAGCGATGGCACCCTGAATAACGATGGCACCCTGACAAACCGTGGCACCGTGGCCAACAATGACACCCTGAACAACAATGATGCTCTGATAAACTATGGCACCTTGAACAACAATGGCACCCTGACAAACCGCGGCACCCTGCACAACTTCTACGGCACCCTGAACAACGGTGACTTACTGACCAACTTAAGCACTTTGACCAACGATGGAAGACTGACCAACCATGGCACCCTGGCCAACGTTAGTGGTGCCACCCTGACCAACTTTGGCACTCTGACTAACAATCGCGCCTTGACCAACAATGGCAGCTTGACCAACAATGGCGCTCTGACCAACAATGGCGCTCTGACCAACAATGGCACCTTGACCAACAATGGCATCCTGACCAACGATGCCACCCTGACCAACAATGGCACCCTGACCAACGATGACACCCTGACCAACGATGACACCCTGAACAACGATGACTACCTTCAAAACAATGGCACCCTGACTAACAATGGCACTCTGACCAACAATGACTTCCTTGCCAACA
>CAJVZD010000039.1 GCA_913019905.1 uncultured Cellvibrionales bacterium | reverse complement strand
GCCAATGCTGGATGAGATTGCCGCGCTAACGCTCGCAATGACTGAGCTTGTTAGTTTATGGATAGGCACTAATTAGTCGCTGAATGAGATAAGAAAAAATAGTAGCATGGAGAAAGTCAGCTAAACGACTCACCCAGGTTTGTTCAGAGAATTAGGAGATGTCGTCTGCCGCCTTCGACGATATGGCTGAAAACTAACAACACAAATCAATAAACCAGCAGGAGATTAAAATAATGACTGAATTTTCAACCCCTAACTTTTCGCTAGATTTAAGTGACCAGGTCGCACTGGTAACCGGAACCACGTCCGGTCTTGGACGACGTTTCGCGCAGGTGCTCGCAAAATGCGGAGCAAAGGTTGTCTTAACGGGCCGTAGAGTAGAAAAACTCAATGCCCTTGCTGAGGAAATTCGGGCCGACGGCGGCGTGTGTGAACCCTTTCCGATGGATATGACCGATCGTGCCAGCATCCGATCAGTCCTCGCTGAAGCAGAAAGCAAGCTGGGTACCATAACGATATTAATCAATAATGCCGGTATTCCCGACGCGCAGCGGGCCACTAAAATGTCGGACGAGCTTATCGATAATGTCTTTGACACCAATTTGGTGGGACCCTATGTTTTGTCTTGTGAAGTTGCCCGTCGCCTGATCGCACAAAAATTACCCGGTCGCATGGTGAATATTTCCTCGATAGCGGCGTTTGATACTCGTCCGGGTTCTGCCGTTGCCCTGTATTCCACTACCAAAGCCGGTATTGTCCGGATGACAGAGGCGTTGGCCGTAGAATGGGCTGGCTTTAATATCAATGTCAATTGTATCGCTCCCGGTGCTTTTTCATCGGAAATGATGGATGGCATGCTGGAAAGAATGGGCGACATTAGCAAGGGTTTCCCTCGCAAGCGAATCTGTCAGCCCGAGCAAATGGACAGTACTTTGTTATTTTTGGTTTCGCCTTCTTCTGAATGTGTCACCGGTACTTTTATTAAGGTCGACGACGGGCAAAGCGCTCGTTAATTTTTAGGTTTTTTTCAGATTCAGCTCGTTCGTTAGTCTAGCGCTGCCGTCCGGGTTGTTTTGCTCCACAATTAAAAAAGTTAGTAACGTTACAAATTTTTTTCTTCTCACGCTCTACTCATACAGACTCCATTCCCGTTTTTTTATGAGCGTCCATTGGTAATTTTCTCTAAATTATTTCAGCCCTATGATTGAAGGAAGTTAGTCTGAGTGTTCATTTTAATTCTTGATCTGGATCTATTGCATTCGACAAAAATACAGGTTAAATTGCGCGCCGCTAGATAGTTTTAATTCTAAATGCGAATAATATTAATTGTCATTATGCGTAATAGCGATATAGAGTTGAAGTTTGTCTGGCGGGGGATACGGAAGCTGATCTGGCACACGACATCGTGGAAATAATGAGGAAGTGAATAGTTTTCAGGTGTTATCTACAAGGCATATGGTCTCATTTATAGACCATTTAAGTCTCGGTAGCCATCGGCTGACGAGGTCTGATTCCAAATTAGACTGAATAGCCTAAGGCAATGAATTGACGCTTTAGGACCAAAGTAAAACTAGGGGAATGTACATGAGCAAAGATCAAAAATCTTTATTAAAACGATTTGCAGTGCCGCTTGCCGGTGCAGCCGTTTTGGGTATGCCTGCAACTGGGGTATTGGCTCAAGATGATGAAGCGCTAGAAATTGAAGAAGTTGTTATTACCGGTTCATATCTAAAATCTAGTCCAAAAGACGGTGCTTCACCGATCGCTGTAGTGGACAGAGAGGGTATTGACCAAATGGGTGCTATCACGATTTCCGATATCACCCGGAATCTGACGGCCAACTCTGGCGCAGAAAACGTGCCTGACTCCTTTGGCGCCGGTGCGACTCAAGGTACGAGCAATGTGAATCTGCGCGGCCTGGGTCTCGGTTCAACATTAGTATTGGTAAACGGTCGCCGGAATACCTTGGCTGCAGCCACTGCCAATGATGGATCAAGTTTCGTTGATACCAGCATGATTCCAGCTATCGCGATAGGACGTGTTGAAGTACTGAAAGAAGGCGCCGCGTCTGTCTACGGTTCCGATGCTGTGGCGGGTGTTGTCAATTACATCACCAGAGAGAACTTTGAAGGAACGGAAATTGGTGCGTTTTACCAATCTACGACTTCAGATAATCAAGAAGATCAACAGTTGAGCATATTGCATGGTTGGGCTAACGAATCAACCAATATAGTGGTAGCGGCACAATATCTGGATCGCTCGTCGCTCAGCTCTGCCGACAGAAGCGAATTGACCGAACAGGCTAATTCAGGTTTGGGTAATTCCTTTCTATTGTTTGGTCCTTCATCGGTTGCATCCGGCCCATATGCGGGTAGTTACACGCCTTTTGAGAATGTTCCTGATGCAAACTGTGAAGCGGCGGGTGGATTTATTATCCCTCAGGGCAGCGGTGAGCGATGTGGCTTTAAGTACGGTCCAAGATTTAATCTCGTCAACGAGGAAGAAAGAACCCACCTATTTGCAAATCTAAAGCACGAGATGAGCAACGGTATGGAATTTAGTACCGAAGCGATGTGGGCAAAAGTTGAAGTACTGGACAACCCCCAGTCTCCTAGCTACCCCGCACTTTCGTATCTAAGCAGACCTATAGCTCCCACAGAAGCCGGTAATCCGTTTGGCGTTCCCATCCTATGGTTGGGACGTCCTCTGGGTTCTGCCTTTCCATCGCCTTTTGCTACTCGAGACAACGAACACTTTCGAGTCGCTTTTGAATTGGATGGCGATATTGGTGATTTCAGCTTCAATACCGCGTTAACCCACAGTGCCTATGAGGGGTTTGGTGTTCAGCCTGATACCAGTACGTCGAGATTTGAAGATGCAATCGTTGGCGTGGGCGGTCCTAATGGCGATCAGTCATGGAACCTTTTTGACCCTTCTGCTAACAGTCAAGAATTAATCGATTTTGTGTCTGTTCAGCAGGAAACGGCAACGGACACTGATCTGACTGTCTTTGATTTTGTTCTTACCGGAGACATTGGTGAAATTGGTTTCGCGTCGGGACTTCAATTGAGACATGATTCACTTGAAATTAAGCGCAACGAAATTAGCCGAGTTGAGTTTGGTAGCGATGGCAGTCTTACAAAGCCCGCAGATTTATTGTTCTTGGGCGGCGGTATTAATGTCGACGAGTCGAGATCAGCATGGGCTGTGTTCTCTGAATTTCAGTGGGACGTAACAGACTCTTTAGAGCTTAGGTTTGCAGGTCGTTATGAAGATCTGGATTCTGGCTCAACGTTTGATCCCAAACTGTCAGCACGCTTACAGGCGACTGAAGACTTGGTTTTACGTGCTTCTATATCAACCTCGTACCGTCAAGCTTCTTTACACCAGCTTTATGCAAGTTCTGTATCGCTGCAGGGAATTCAAGACTTCAACGCCGACGGATCGACCAAAGGCACTCCTGTCTTTATTCGAGTGGCGCAGGATGCTAACGAAGACCTGACCGCAGAAGAAGCCGACAATATCAATATCGGTGCTGTATGGACTCCAACGGACGCTTTGCAGGTTACTTTTGACTACTGGGCTGTGGATTACACCGACGTTATTACAATCGAAAATGCGCAGGGTAAAGTTGTTGCCGATCGTCTGCAAACGGATGTGAAGCGGAACTCGAATGGCGACTTGGTTGGCGTTACCACGAACTACTTTAACGCAGCTGATGTGACCACCGATGGAATGGACCTTGAGGTATTATACGACCTTCCTGAAACTGGATTAGGCGAGATTACCTTAAAGCTTGATGCTACTCATATGCTTAGCTATGAAATTCCAATCGGTGGTAAAGATACCGACGTCGTTGGATTGTTTAATCATGACAACTTTGCTCGCTCACTGCCCGAGACTAAAGCGAATGCTTCGGTTCTGTGGGTAAGTGGAGACCATCAGGCTTCCTTGGCTGCACGTTATATTGCTAGCTATGAAACGACACGAGCCAATCCTGCAGTAGGTTATTCTAACGACATCGATAGTCAGCTCACGTGGGATTTCCAGTATAACTATTTACTGGAGATGTCTTCTGTTGATACGCGTATAACGCTCGGCATTTTGAACCTGACAGACGAAGAGCCTCCACAGGTTTGGGATTCAGTGAATTTTAGTTACGATTCACGTCAGCACGATGCACGCGGTCGTATGGCGTATTTAGGCTTGAAGTTTTCTTTCTAAGTTTAGATAGAAAGTTATTCGACGATTAGTCGAGACGATAAAAATAGCGTGGCTTACCCCACGCTATTTTTTTGTCTGTAATATAACTAGTAAAAGGATAAATTTTGTCTAACGGCACTATTTTTGAAGTATAGAAAAGGAGAGGTTTTTTAACGCAATAATAACGCTGATACTCTTCAGAATTTATTGTTTGTTGGAGAGAGACCGTGGTGGTCCGAAACCGTCGACTGCCCTACCTCCACATTTGACCTCCATTTTACAGCAGTCCTAACAGGCAGTGTGCTGAACCATGTTTGGTCGATAGCCTATTGACCTGATCGACGAAGAGCCCCCTTTTTGCCGCCGTTGATTTGACGTATGACGGTTATACCCATAATTCTTTGCGAAGAATATTTGAAGCTGGTTTTAAAGATACTATGGACTAATTCTGTAGCATTCGCCTTTAAGATTAGAGGGCACCGAGAAATCGATACTCTTTTTTTTACTTTTTTTTACTCATCATTCTTAGACGTAAATCAAGAGAATATTCGTCCTGTCTTGTAGGTCCGCGCTAGATGATCTTTTCGACGACTTCCGCTAACTCATTCAAATACAAGATAATTATAATAAGACCGCGAATGTATCATCACCCCTATTTGCTGTTTTCCCGTATTTCGTTTTGACATGAAGAGCGGATATTTACAAAAAAACACTCCTTTAAAGTTGAATTGAAACGAAAAACCCGAGTTTTGGCACAAAGATGACCGTTGATTTAAATATTAATAAAGGTTAACTTTCGTCCTGCTAGGTAGATATTGGTCTAAAGATTAAGATTTTAATGTAGTTGCGAAATAACTTAACTAACTATCGCAACGTAATTATCCAGCTAAAACGGGCGCTGTGCTGTTAACAATAAAATACTGCCAGCGACCTGTATACGACGAATTTTCATTGATGCTCAAAGGTAATTGATCGGAATAACGTTCGTGCTTCGGTGTCAGTCGTCACTTTTTTTCAAGCCTGATTTTCAATGCGGGCTAAAAAGTAACCTAGGGCTTCTTATCAAGCTTTGGGACAATTGCAAACTAGGGGGAAGATCATGAATAAAAACCATAAGTCCTTTTTTAAACGACTGGCGATACCTATTGCCGGCGCAGCTGTTTTGGGTGCCATACCTACGGCGGTTATGGCTCAAGACGATGAGCTTGAAATAGAAGAAGTCGTCATAACCGGATCATTTATTAAAGGAACACCGGAGGACGCGGCATTGCCGGTGGACGTTCTTTCAAGATCCGATCTCGAAGATGTGGGTAGCCCCAGCGTTATCGAGATGATCAGAAATCTAGGTGTAACGTCCGGTAATATCGGAGAAACCAACCAGTTTGATACGCGCGGTGGCCAAGGTAATGAAGGTGTATCGACGGTCAACTTACGTGGTTTGGGTTCTGCTCGTACATTAGTTTTGATCAACGGCAAGCGCCATGTAGCGACTGAATCAATCGGTGTCGATATCAGTGCCGTGCCGTCAATCGCGATCGGACGTGTTGAAATACTGAAAGATGGCGCTGCAGCTCTTTATGGCTCTGATGCCATTGCCGGCGTGGTTAATTTCATCACCCGCGAGAATTTCGAAGGTCTGGAGCTTAAAGGATCTTTTCAAGATATTGAAGATTCGGATGGTGATACGACAATCGCTGCCATTTTTGGGAAACAGGTGGGTGATCTTCACTTTGCCATTTCTGCAGAATATGAAGAGCGTTCTGAACTGACTATCAACTCACGCGATTGGGCGATCCGTCCATTTGCCGACAATACTAAAGGTGGTATATCCAGTATTGGTAACCCGGGAACACTATTCCCGACGTTCGGTACAACGACTGTTGCCGGTGGAACCCCCGACGTCAACTGTGATGCGCTTGGTGGGATTAACGCGGCGAATTTCTGTCGTTTTCAATTTACCCAATTTGACAATTTGATCGAAGATCAGGATACCTTGAAGGTGTTCGGTGAACTGAATTTCGATATCAATGACAATACAAGCTTTCACCTCGAAGCGTTGTATACTGATATGGAAATCCCGGAATGGGATACCTCACCGTCGTATCCTCCGCAGTCTCTATTAGGTGCAGACCGCGTCATTCAGCCAAACCATCCGGGATTGGTTGACTATAAGGCACAAAATCCTGGCGCATTTTCAGATATCACGATCCCTGGACTGGGAACTATTCCAGTTGCAGCTCAAGGCTCTAAGGTATGGAGTCGTATGTTGGGTGTTGCAGGTCGAAATGGCAAGCCTGAATCAGCTGAGCGTACCACGGAAACAAAACGTATAGCCGGTAGTCTGACGGGAATGTTTTCTAATGGCATTGATTACGATGTTAGCTTTTCGTGGTCAGAGCGCGAGCGCATATTAGGCGGTAGCGATATGTACATCGAACGCATGGCCTTTGCGCTAGATGGTCTGGGTGGCCCAGGCTGTGATCAGGCTGCCAACTTTGCAGCAGGTCAGTTTGGTACTAACGGTTGTGAATATTACAATCCGCTATCAAATGCTATCGAAAGATCAGCGATTAATGGCGCGATTAACCCGCAGTACAATCCAGCCGTCGCAAACTCTGACGGACTTATCAACTGGCTGACAGCGTCTACCGGCTCAAAGGCCGTTAATGAGCTGTTTGTTATCGATGTGATATTGACCAGTGAAACGGATATTTCTCTAGGGGGCGGCAACCTTGGTTGGGCGGCAGGAATCCAGTCTCGCTCTGAAGAATACGACTTTACCTTAGAAGATGTGGCCAATCGCGCCATTAACCCCTGTGCTTTTAATGACCCAACGTCTATTGCTCTCGGCCATGTTACTACGCTTGACTGTGGTGCTAGCGGTGCAGGTCAATTAGCATTTTTGGCTGCCACCGATGAAGAGAGTACTGATCGCGATATCTATTCTGCCTTTGTTGAAGTGGCGCTGCCGTTGACCGAAACGGTTGATGTTCAATTGGCCGCACGTTATGAAGACTACGGTGACGCAGGCGATTCGTTTGATCCCAAAATTGCAGTGAGCTGGGCCATTTCCGACTCATTGAAATTTCGCGGTTCGGCGTCGACTACTTTCCGTGGGCCACCCTCTAGCTTCTTGTCGGGTACCGGCACCAACTTAGCATTTATCGGTGCTGCCTTAGCCTTTAAGGCGGTTGATACCAACGGTAATCCTGATTTGGATCCTGAAACAGCGGTTGCGTTGAATTTTGGTTTGATTTATCAAACTGAGGAGTTTTATGGTTCCGTTGATTTTTGGTCATTTGATTTTGAAGATCCCTTTCAAACCGAGAATCAAGATCAGCTAATCGGTGCTTACCTGGGTAAAGGTTGTAATGACGGCGGAGCTGGCGTAGGCGTTGACTCAGACTGTGATTTATTGCGGGAGCGC
This sequence comes from uncultured Cellvibrionales bacterium, assembly GCA_913019905.1. GTDB lineage: Bacteria > Pseudomonadota > Gammaproteobacteria > Pseudomonadales > Dasaniaceae > Oceanicoccus. Next base: position 36,965 of record CAJVZD010000039.1, on the reverse strand, counting down.
GTGAGTCCACTGGGCGCAGGTGGAACAACACTTGAGCGAGTTAATAGAAATATTATTAATGGTTCCGACATTAAAACATCCGGTGTTGATTTTGTCGCTGAGTACGTTTTAGACGATGTGTTAGCCGGCGAACTAACATTCGGTGTTACTGCAACTCAAGTTCTCGAGTATGAATCTGAAGATTTCGTAACCTTAGATGGTGTAACGCTCGCCTCTGGCGGAGATTTCACCGGCAAACTGAATGTCGGTACACCCTTTTTGCCTCAGCCTGAACTAAAAGGCACGATCTATGCGAAATGGGGTAATGAGAATCATCGTTTGAACTACAACGCAATCTATACGGACTCGTATGACGACGATGCTGCGCCAAATTTAAAACTTGAATCGATCGACAGTCAAATTAGTCACGACCTTCATTATGTGAATAATATGGTCGACGATTTCGTGCTTTCTCTTTCGATCATCAATGTGACGGATGAAGATCCACCTGCAGCGGCGACTGATTTGAACTACGACGGATATACGCATAACGCATTCGGTCGTATGGTCAAAGTTGGCTTCACTTATACTCCATCATTTATGAACTAAGGCATCGTTTCTTTGTTTTAAAAGGCTAACTGAAAAGGTTGGCCTTTTTTTTGTCTGAGTTATGGAGAGCTTAGTTGCAATTCGATTTCGTTTCGATTTCATTTTGAAATAAAGCTGACGGAATATTTTCTCGTTGAAAGTGATTTGCAGGCGCGGGAGTGTTGTGATTTAGCGAGGTCAGCCACGCGATTGAATGGCTGGGAGCGACAAAGGCTATTTTCATTATTGAGGTTCTAGCGGTTTAGTTGAGCTGTCAGTCGTTATTATTGCAGATTTTCGGGTTTTATCTTCTAAGGCATTGTGCTGGCTGAGAGCTATTCTAGGGTAGGCGTAAAATTAGGTTTACGCGGTGTTTGTTGTGTTCCGGCTATTTTTGTTCAGTGCTCAAATAAAAAAACGCGCGGAAATTGAAAAATTTAGCGTTTTAATTAACATAAAGAATAATAAGATTTTTGTTAATTCTAAATAGTAACTAGAAGTCTGATTCCATCTCCCGACAGAAACCAAACCTATTCTGTCGATAAAACTTTCTATAAGAACGGTTTAACCTAATGCAAAAAAGTTGATCTTTGTCATTCCGCTTGCAGTTGCATTCAGTGAAAATAAAGGTTAAGTTTTGACCTGCTAGATAAATCTGATTCCAAAAATAAATAACATAATGTAAGAAAAGATAAATTAGCAATAAGCACTACACTTCAATTGTCTAGTGAAAATGAAGACTATTCTGTTGTAAAGGCATGCTGCCATTGGCATGAATACAGTGAGTTTTTTCAACACGTCAAAGGAATTGGTTGTTTGACGCTTCGAAGGAATTGATTAGAAACATAAGCAATTTTTTGAAGACGATAATCTAGATCAAGTCTGTTTCTCAATGCGGACTTAAAAGTAACTTAAAGGTTTTACACACGCCTTTGGGTAATTGAAAAACTAGGGGAAAACACATGAACAAACATCACAAATCATTTTTTAAACGATTGGCGGTGCCGCTTGCCGGTGCTGCCGTTTTGGGTATGCCGCCGGCTGCGGTTATGGCTCAAGATGATGAGTTAGAAATAGAAGAAGTCGTTATTACCGGTTCTCTGATCAGGGGTGAGGCGACCGACGCGGCAACTAACGTCTCGGTCTTCGATCGAGATTCCATGGACATGCAGAATACGCCTTCTATTACCGATTTTGTAAAGAACTTGAGCTTTAGTTCCGGTGTGGACGGTGACTCAAACCAGTTTCAGTCTAATGCGACGGAAGGTTTGTCTAACGTAAACTTGCGTGGTTTAGGTCCAAACCGTACCTTAGTTTTAATTAACGGGCAGCGACAAGTGGCTGTACCGGTTCGATTGGGCGCTGGTCGATTTGTCGATACCAATAGTATTCCTTCGGCGGCGGTCGAACGCGTAGAAATTTTGAAAGAGGGCGCGGCGGCAACCTACGGATCTGATGCGATTGGTGGTGTTGTTAACTTTATCACCCGCAGCAGTTTTGAGGGTTTTGAAATTCAAGGTGGCTATACCGATATAGAAGATAGCGATGGCGATATGAACCTTAGCGCTATATTCGGCACCCAAATAGGCGATTTTGATTGGGTGACGTCTGTGGGTTATTCCGGTCGAAATAAACTTCAGCAACGAGATCGTGGCTGGTCTTCGACACCCGACGGAAGTAATTTTCCCTATGGTGGCTATTCTTCTATTGGTAATCCTGGGACATTTTATCCTTTCCTGGATACGAACCCCGATGGAGACGGCTTGGGTCTTGATACGATATTAAGCGGTGGTATTCCTGACCCTGCCTGTGAAGCGCTTGGTAGTGATAATCAAGGTGGTGCCTGTCGTTTTCAATACACCCAGTTTGATAATTTGGTAGAAGATGAAGACCACTATCAGATCTTCTCTGAACTTAATGGTGAGCTGGCCAGTGGTGCAGGTATTCATCTTGAGTTTTTGTATGCAAAAACCGAGGTGCCTAACTGGGCCACATCGCCTTCCTACCCCCCTCAGCTACTGATCGATCCTGTTCAGAAAGTTACTCCTGATCACCCTGCCTGGGACAGTTTTATGGAGACCTACCCCGATTTTATCGGCGGTCTACCTGCTGCACCTGATTATTTGATCATGCGTGGCCGTGTTAACGGTGCCGGTGCCAAAGGACCAAGAACCGGAGAACGTGATTATGAAACCTGGCGTATCGCCGGTTCTATGGACGGTCAAATCAATGATGATGTGGGCTACTCTGTCGCTATTGCCTATTCTCATTCTGAAGGTGGTTTCGAATCTCTAGACGCGTCTATTGCCAACACAAAACTGGCATTTAATGGTTACGGTGGTGAAGGTTGCGGGGCTACGTTAAACAACGATGAAAGCATCAGTGCCAATGGTGCTGTGCCGGGTCAAGGTAATTGTGGATACTTCAATCCGTTCTCAAGCGCGATTGAATCGGGTTATTACGGTCAGTTCCCTAACGCAAATTACGAAGCTGAATTTGCTAATTCTCAAGAGTTGCAAAACTGGATCGATGAGGATTGGAAACAGTTTGGTGAAAATGACCTCATTACTGCAGAATTTGTGTTGCAACAATCCGTTGAAAATATTGATATCGCTTACGGTATGCAAATTCGGCATAATGAAGTCAAACAAGATCCAGGTGACTTGAACAATACGGCACTTAACCCCTGTCGTGTACCCGGATATACCGATTGTGTGAACAAAACCGGTTTACACAGCTTTTTAGGTTCATCAACTGCCTATGATCTTGATCAAACCGTTTATGCCGGTTTTGCTGAAGCTGCGATAGAACTAACTGAAAGCTTCACTGCTACAGTAGGTGTTCGCTACGAAGACTACGGACATGGAAAAGATACCTTCGATCCAAAATTGTCGGTTCAATATCATATCAATGATAACCTGTCATTACGTGGTTCGGTGCAAACAACTTTCCGTGGTCCATCACCCAACGATCTTGATGAAGGTTCTTCGACAGCGCTTTCGTTTGTACTTTCAACACTCGCCTTTAAAGCGATTGATACCACGGGAAATCCTGATCTTGATCCAGAGTCTGCATTCACCTACAACTTTGGTGCTGTTTACAGTAGCGAAAGTTTAAATGCGTCAATCGATTATTGGGCTTTTGAGTTTGAAAACCCCATTGTTGTTGAGTCCTTTGGTCAGCTTGCAGACGCTTATGCTGCGGGTGGTGCTGCCAAAGAAGCCGTACAGAGCCAAATCACCTGCCAGGGTGGTATTAGAGACGGATCATGTACGTCTGCGGGTATTGAGCGTATTCAGGCCAATATTATCAATGGTCCGGAAACAGAAACCGATGGTATCGATTTTTATGTCGATTACGCTATGGATGTAGGTGGCAGTCAGGTCAATATAGGCCTGGAAGGTACTTATACATTGAGTTATGACGTTGATGCTTACTACAAAGGAGGAGTGTTAATCGCCGATGCCTATGAAGCGGCGGGTTATTATAATTTCGTAAACGGTCAACGCCCTATCCAGGACCTGAAATCGAGAGCGCACATTAATGTCGGCATAGGTGCTAGCATGAATGCGTTGTTGTATATCAATTATATCTCGGACTACGACGATCAAAGAACGGATCTGCCCAATGGAGACACAGGAATTGATAGCCAAACGACTATGGACTTCCACTTTACTGCCAGCCTAATGGACGATGCTTTGAGTCTTACAGCATCGGTGATTAACCTAAGTGATGAAGAGCCGCCGATTGCCTATGGTGACTTGATGTACGACGGTTATACTCATAATGCTTTAGGCAGAATGTACAAAGTTGGGTTTAAGTACACTATAGATTAATATCCGCTGAGCTTAAATCTAGGGGTGCCGTTGTTTCGGCGCCCTTTTTTTTGCGTAAAAAAGGACGTTTTAGCTTCAATTTTCAGACAGAATCGAGTTTGTACGTAAATATCGATGGAGGCCGTGGATTGAGTAGGTTTGGGTGGAAGGCAGTGATGCCCATGAGCCGCTAATCGATAAAGACTACCTGGAATATTAGTTCATGGGGCATGAAGAAATGCTTTCTAGCGCGCTTGTGCTTTTATAAAGGCAGGACGTTGTGTCATTTGTTCAAGGTAGCGTTTGCAGTTTGGCTTGTAACGTTCATCAAGGCCAAGGCTTCTACCAAGATAGAGGGCGTAAGTGACGGCAATATCAGCAATGGTAAATCGGTCGCCGCACAAATAATCTTTGCCTTCCAGTGCCAATTCTACGGCTTTTAAGCGAGATAAAAACCACTGGGAATAATCTGCTACAGCCTGCGGGAGGCGGCGTTCTTCCGGTTCCAATCTAGTGTATCGCAGTACAATCGTTTGCGGAAAGGTTAGGGTGGCATCACTTCTGTGGAGCCAGTTTAAGTATTCGCCGTATTCCGGATCGTTTATGTTCATACCAATATCGGTAGGCCCATATTTTTCGACCAGATACTGACAGATCCCGGCTGATTCTGTCATCGTGATATCACCGTCGACAAAGGCGGGAACGGTTCCCATTGGATTGATATCCAGATATCCCGGATAGGTAAACCGCGGCGGAAAATCCATATTGATAAGTTCGTAGTCGAGCCCCATTTCTTCGAGAGCCCACAATGGACGCAGAGAGCGAGCGTCTTTACAGTGATAAAGTTTCATTGTTAGTTTGTCTCCTTCGTGTGATTTAATCAATGGTATAGAAATAGTTATTTGGGCGCTTTTGTTCTTTCCAAGTTGGCAATCGCCCCAATATCAACGCAGTCATTGTGTTGAAATTTAGTGTAGCTGTCAGTGGGAATCTTTCGGGTATAAGACGATCAATAAGAGGCATCTCGCACGGGCGACAGCTGCAATAACTGTTGAGATTCCACCTTGTCAAAGCTCTTTGCGACATAATCTAAAAAATAAGAGATTCGCGGGGCCAATTGGTTGCGGCTGGAATAAAGGCCGTAGGCTTTCAGTTTTTCGAGTTTATGGTTCGCCAGCAATCTGACCAGCTCACCGCGTTGCAGCTCGTGTCGACATTGGGTGTCAGATAATATGGCAATACCTATATCGGCCATTACCATTTGCTTTACGGCCGCGGCACTATTTACGCAGGCCTTTGGGTAAAAGCTAACCAGCGATTTTTCGGCCCCAATACCTAGCGGCCAGATCGGTAGGGAGTTGTTGTTGCCCAGCAAAATTCCACGGTGGGTTGCTAACGTTGCCGCATCTACAGGCGTGCCAAAATTTTTCAAGTATCGCGGTGTCGCTGTTAAGACCATGTCTCTTTCAAAAAGTGGCCTTGCGATCAGGTTTGAATTGGCCAATGGACCAAACATAATGGCAATATCAAAATTTTGGCCAATTAAGTCGACATCCCCATCGCAGAACTGAAAGGCGACGTCAATTTTCGGATATTTTTGCAAGAAGCCGGTGCACAGACTCGTGGCTAAATTTTGATCAAAGGAAATGGGGAAAAGAACTTTTAATGTCCCGGAAATGGCTTGTTGGGAAATTTCCAGCGAGTTTTGGACTGACTCGACTTCATGCAGAATATTGAGTGCTTTTTCGTAGACTTGCCGCCCTTCCTCAGTTAGACACAGGGAGCGGGAATTGCGTTGTAATAATCGTACATCAAGGTCTTTTTCCAGCTGCGTAATTTTGCGACTCAGAGTGGATTTGGGTATGCCTGTATTTTTGGCGGCTTGGGTATAGCCTTGAGCGGCTACCACACGCGCAAATAACAGCATGGCATTGATATCTAACACGGCTTCCACTCTTTCTGTTTTGGTTCGACTCTTTTCATTGCTTTTCGTTTGATTGCTTTAATGGCCTAAAAGAAGTCAATTTCTGGTAAATAACGTCACAGCTTACTACCGTTCCAATTATGGAACAATGCGTTCGAGGTGCTAGGCTGTCAAACTTGCGTAGATTCTGGATAATAGCAACGATAAGAATTAGCTAAAGTGAATAAACCTGTATCGATGGAATTTGAAGGAAGAAAAAACGTCGTTTGACTACGGCTCTGATAAATTCTGCTGTGTTGGCTATACAAGATATAAATTCTGTTAAACACACTATAATCAGTGTTGCGCTAATAAATTAATAATACTGTAAAGAGGACAACTCTATGGCTACGGCCTCCACCTCGATTTTCTCAACGTCATCATCTGGCGCCGATCCGCTCTTCCTAAAAGCGGAAAAAACGTCGGCTGGGTTTTCTTTGTTTCCCGATGAGGAGCCGGTACCTCTATCTGAGCACTTACAAGGGCTGGTTGAGGAGCGGCGTATCGAAACTCGGCTTGAGGCCGTCCGGAAACTATCGGTAGATGAGTATATCGAGCAGACCGTGCAACCTGCACAACACAGTAAGCGCCCTAGTGCCAAAGACATTGTCGAAGGGCTAAATGGCAATATCATTAGCAGTAAAGAACATGGGCCATTTTATAGTGCCGAAGTAGAGTTAGTTCACCATCGAGGTAATCGCCGCATCTGTTTTATTTGTCAGGAGCGAACCAGTGCTAATGGCAGCTGGTTGCCCGAACATCATGAAATGGCAAGGCAGGCAATACGCCTTTATTCAGATATGTCGCGACCTATCGTTTATTTGATAGATACGCCGGGAGCCGATGCAGGAGAAGTAGCCAACAGCCAAAATCAGGCCCACAGCATTTCCCGATTAATTACCGAAAGCGCCAATGTTGACGTTCCCACCGTTGGTATCATTATCGGCGTCGGTTTTTCCGGTGGGGCGATACCGTTGGCAGCTGCCAACGTACTGTTATGCGTGCGCGACGGGATTTTTAACACGATTCAGCCTCAGGGCTTACAAAGCATCGCTCGAAAATTCAATTTGTCCTGGCAGGAGTGTGCCAAAGCGGTGGGTGTCTCCCCCGAGGAATTATATACCCTAGGTTGCATCGACGGCATTATCGACTATTCGCCAGTCGATCAGGATGAGCGACAACACAATCTTCAAAAAGCTATTTTTTCAAGCATCGAGGCAATTGAGAACGCATCGGTTGAATTCGTCCGTAAATCCGTCGAGTTAAGAGAGCACTATGATCGCCACCTCGCCCGTCGTTTATCGCCAGGTAAACACGAGCAAATATTGGTGTCTGATTCGACCCTTGGGTTTGATCTCGACTTGGGCTTAGGGCGCACTCCCACGACCCAGTCAAACATTTTCGGGCTCTGCTATCGCTATCTTCGTTACTTAAGTGTGCGCGGCCGGGTGCACTCTATCTCGAGTAGTGAATATGGTCGTTTGTCAAAACTAACCCTGCCTGAGGGTGACTTGGATAGTCGTTTAAACCTGGAAAAAGATAATGTTTTCAAAAGCTGGCTCAATGATCCAGATAAAGTCATTTACGATGATCAGCTAGCAAAAACCTGGAAGAATTTTAACAATAAACGAGAAGACCTAAACAATGAACGTAATGCTGTTACCCGTTTGTTATTAGGTGAACCCAAAGAAAAATACGAGCAGGCAATTAACACCTTAACCTTTGAAATTGGTTTTTCTTTGTACAATCGCTGGAAGAGCAGTGCAACCCATAACTTCCGCGCCTTAATTGCGTTGCTCGACGATGAAGATACGATGCCCCTCACTGAGAACTGGCCTCCGCTCAATAGTCTCAACGTCATGGATGTTGTGGTTCATAAGGAACTGCGAACCGCGTTTGTTCAGCAGTGCCAGGATATCCTAATATTCGATACACTCTACGATAACGTTGTTGTAAACCTGGCTTCCATTGCGAAGGAGGCAATGGAAACACAAAGCCTAAGTCGTGCCTCTGTCGGAACATTACTACAAAACTCCTTGAGTTCTGTTTTGGGTAAAAATAATGATACGCAGAAAGAGGACCGTTTCGAACAGTGGATGAAGTTCTTCTTAAATCAAGGTCATCTTGGTGAGTTGTTGATTAAAGTTGAGCAATGGAAAAGCATCGGCAATCCGCAAATGAACGATAGTCTATTTGTGATCTTAACCTACTATATTGAACGACTACTGCCGGCATTCTATAAGAGTAAAGGCGAGGGTGATTTTAAAGGCACAATCAACCCTGCTCGCATCGGTCGTCGCAAGGACTTCTGGAATCGTTTAACAATGGGTTACCAGGACTTACTCATTTTGAAAGTATTACAAAGCGAAAAGCCAAAAAATAAGGTGGCGCCCGATGACATGATTAGCCGTTTCTTTAAAGATTTTGATGAGTTAGGCGCTGATAAGACTAGCCCTAATCCGGTAAATTTTCCCGGTTTTCGTCAGTCGATAGAGCAAGCACTGGAGAATAATATCCGCCCCTGTGGTTTGGTTACAGGCCTGGCAACTTTGAAAACCTCGTCTGGGGAGGAGCGCCGAATAGGTGTCGCTGTTTCTAACATGTTGTTTCAGGCGGGCGCATTTGATATGGCCAGTGGTGAAAAATTTTGCCACTTGCTGGTTGAATGTGCAACTAAGCACTTACCGGTTGTCTGTTTAATCAGTTCCGGAGGCATGCAAACAAAGGAGGGTGCTAGCGCGCTTTTCTCTATGGCTGTTGTCAATGATCGAATCACACGCTTTATTCGCGATAACGAATTGCCGGTGATAATATTTGGCTATGGCGATTGTACAGGTGGCGCCCAGGCCAGTTTTGTTACTCATCCTCTTGCGCAAACCTATTATTTCTCGGGAACAAACATGCCTTTTGCTGGGCAAATGGTTGTGCCCTCTTATTTGCCTTCAACCTCAACGTTGTCTAATTATCTTTCTAAAACAAATGGATCGATGGCAGAGCTTGTTAAGAATCCTTTTTCGGAAACCTTAGATTCCAGACTTCTGGAGATTGACAGCACTATGCCTATGCCCAGCAAGACTGTTGAACAGGTTGTTGAAGGCGCATTATCAAGCGTTATGCCTGTTTTGGCCTCAGAATCAGAAACGCTGGTGGAAATAGATCCTCGCTCGCTTATGAAGCCGATCGAGCAGGTGCTTGTTCACGCCCGTGGCTGTACCGCCGTAAAACTCATTCGAAAAGCCCAGGAAAGTAATCTTGCTGTTGTGTTAGTCGCTTCAGACCCTGACATGACATCGGTGCCCGCAAAAATGCTACGGGAGACTGATAAGCTGATTTGTCTAGGCGGTAATACTTCGGACGAAAGTTACCTCAATGCGCAATCGGTGATAAAGGTTGCCCAGCACGAGCAAGTCTCTTCTTTACACCCTGGTATCGGGTTTTTGTCTGAAAACCCTCACTTTGCCAGTCTCTGCGTCAACAATAGCATTAATTTTATCGGTCCAAGTTCCAGCAGCATGATGACGATGGGCAACAAATCCAATGCAATTCAAACCGTTCAATCTAATGATGTTCCTGTAGTTCCAGGGAGTCATGGCATACTGGCTAGCTGTGAACAGGCAATTAACATCGGGAATAATATAGGATATCCTGTGTTGCTGAAGGCGGTTCATGGCGGTGGCGGAAAGGGGATTCAAGTCGTCCGGAATCAGGAGGAAATGCTGAAATATTATGGAAGTGTTAGTGCAGAGGCTAGAGCTGCGTTTGGTAATGGAGACCTCTATTTAGAGAAGTTTGTCACTTCTATGCGGCATATAGAAGTGCAGTTATTGCGTGATAGCCATGGAAATAGTCGCGTCATTGGATTGAGAGACTGTTCTGTGCAGCGAAACAATCAAAAGATGATCGAAGAGTCTGCATCAACAATGTTGCCGGCAGAACTTAAAGAAAAAGTGTTTGCGTACACACTTGCAATCGCCGACGCGGTTGATTACACGGGAGCCGGGACGGTAGAGTTTATCTATAATCTGGATGCCGGCGAAGTCTATTTCATGGAGATGAATACTCGCTTGCAAGTAGAGCATCCTGTTACTGAGGCAACGTCTGGGGTTGATATTGTTAAAACCCAATTTGAAATTTCGGGTGGTGGCACAATTGAAAACATTGAGCGGCAGGAAACAGGTTATGCTATTGAGGTGCGAGTTACTGCAGAAAAAATTGTCATCGACAGTTCAGGGACGATGCAACTCTCGCCGAATCCAGGGTTGGTTACCAGATGCGAAATGCCTGCACGTGACGATGTCGAGATAATTTCGATTGTTGATACAGGTATTGAAATCTCACCTTTCTACGATAGTTTGATTGCTCAGATAATCATGCGCGGCGCAAGCCGTGAAGACGTGATTGAAAAACTCTATCATTATCTCGGTACGGTCGTTATAGAAGGTATTGCTACCAATATTACCTTGTTAAAACGTATTCTTACGGACGATACTTTTAAAGGGGGGGATTACGATACCAATTATCTACCAGGTTTTATGGCTTCTTTGAACGCACAGGATCTGATAGACGAAACGAATGCGGCGGCGAGCAGTGGCGCTGCAAGCGGCTTTGATTTTGAAACCATAAAAGTAGCTGGTAGTAATGAACTTAAAGTTTGTGCGGCGAGCAGTGGGGTATTTTATACTGCTGCCGCTCCTTCAGATCCTGATTTCGTTAAGCAGGGTGATGTCGTTAGTGTCGATCAGTCATTGGCGTTAATGGAAGCCATGAAAATGTTTAGCCAGATTAGTCTCAACAGCTTTAACAGTGGTGAGAATGTTCTTTATCCTTCTGACAAGAAATACCGTATAGAACGAGTCAACAACAGTAACGGACAACTGGTTTCGAAAGGAGACCTGCTGTTTATCGTCAGTATCGTTGAGTAGTTGGTAGTATTTTAGGCAGGCAATCTCTGGGGTATCGGGTTGCCGTTGATGAAGTTAGTCTGTTCTGATGTGCTAGCGCGACAATCTCATGCAAGGAAGCAGATATTGTCGCGCTAAGAAGTGGTTTGAATTTCTCAGCTTCAATTTCGAGTTGAGAGCTTGTTCTTTATTTTTTCATAGATTCGAGCATTGCCTGCATTTTTTGATGCAACATGTTGACCGCTTGCAGCGGTCTAATCATTACTTTGAATTCGATGATTTTCCCTTCGTCATTCCAGGTGATGATATCGACGCCGTTGATGTATTTTCCCTCAATCTCTGACTCAAATTCCAAAACCGCATGATCGCCACAAAGAATTTCCTTGGTGTATTTGAAAGGCGAATCCTTAGTGCTTGTAGGATTCCCGTCGCTGTCGGTATTAAAGGTATTTCCGGCAGCGCCCAAATACATTTTGGTCAGTTCTTTGCCTTTTTGTGGAGTAAATACAACAGGGGAATAAAATACACAGTCATCGTGGATTAACTCATCGAGACCGCCATCTAACTTTCCTTTCATGTGTAAGTGCCAATTTTCTACATTTTTCTCAATCATGATTTTTCCTTTTAATTGGGGGAGCTAAAAAATTATGTATGGGTCGTTGTTATTTGATGGTCACTAATTTTGACGTCGACGTGCCTTTCGCCAATATTTCCCCGTCTTCATTGAGTAATTGGCCTTCGAGAAAACAGATAGAACGGCCGCGTTTTTCTATCCAGGCTTCTGCAAATACTCGGCCGGGGGATACTGACTTTAAGAAAGTGATTTTTATTTCCAGTGACAGCGGGGATAATTCGTAGTCTGTGGTAAGGATTACCGAGTGTGCCATAGCGGCGTCAATCCAGCCCGTGACAAATCCTCCTTGCACGACACCGCCCGAGTGACAAAAGGCTTGTCGGGCTTCATATTCCATTCGAATACGGCTTGTCTGTTCGTCGAAAGAAATAATTTCAACGAGCCCAAGTGATTCATTTAGATCTGCGGGTGCAGCATTTAAGCTGTTTTCAGTAACGAGATTGTCCGTTTCTATCATCTAATTATCAGTCCTTATTGGGTGCGTGGGCATTAAAATCGCCGTTAAGATTTATAAAAATATGCTTGGGTATCTTTACTAGAGTCAATTAGTCATTCGAGGACAATGCACTATCTTACTCAAAAATAGGGTTCCGCATGGTGTGTCTGACGTTTGATTATAATGAACGAGTGAAAACCCACAAATAGTTCAAGCTCTATGGTGCGGGCTTACCAGGATGTTAACACTAGACATAAAAAGCGACAAAATAGTCCGACGGGTCGGGTTAAAACCTGACCTACGACAGAAACACAACCATTAAGTCGATATCTCTCGACGAGCACTAAACTAGGTTTTGATTGTATCAAACCGTGGCGGTATTCGAAATAACAGGTCGTGACATACGCCCATTATTACATCGAATACACATACTGGGCTTGCAGATAGGTTACAATAATTTTAACCCATTGAACGTTCCTGAATTTGTCTCAGCATTAGACTGTTCATTCAATGGTTTGTCGCTCCTTATTTTTCCAGCTTACAGAGACAATATTTCTGAAAATTGTTGCTGAGGGATGCTCAGAGGGGTACTTGTCCAGAGCCTGCTGGCAGCCTGTCGTCTGCAAATTTTTTTATATTTGTTAATGACAAACACTTGTGGAAAAAATTTTGTCTCCGAAGACTTTTGAAAATGTAGAAGAATCAGCACTTATCATCGAAACCGATTTGAATAGCCCTACCGGCAAGAGAGCATTTAGATTGTTGTGGTGTACGCTTTTGTGTATGGGGATGGGGCAATCATTGGTGTTTTCTACGCTGCCTCCTATTGCCAGATCGCTGGGCATGACCCCCATGCAAATCTCTCTTATTTTTGGATCTTCAGCTCTCTGTTGGGTTTTTATGGCTCCCCGCTGGGGTCGGAAAAGTGACACATGGGGTAGAAAACCCGCCATGTTAATTGGCTTTGCCGGATTTGCCATTTCGATGTTTACCTTGCCGTCTGTCGTTTATCTGGGATCTATTTCTCTATTACCGATTGCATGGATTTGGCCACTAATGATCGTGTCGCGGGTTATTTTCGGAATCTTCGGGTCGGCGAATATGCCTGCCGCAACGGCTTGGATCGCAGATCGCTCGCCGCGTTTTGAGCGCGCCAAACGCATTGCCGCTATCGGAGCCGCCTTTGGCGTTGGTAGTATGATTGGGCCTGGCTTTGGATCTCTATTGTCGGTGTTTGGTATGTTAACGCCCTTTTACGTTGTCACCATTTTAGCCGTTTTGGGAGCGTCTGCGATTCAACTGTATTTACCGGAGGAAACAAAGCCCGGGGACCACAGCGGCAGCGAAGCGGTGCGGCCTGCGTTAAAAGTCAGTGACCCCCGGGTTTTACCCTTTATTATTCTTGCCGTCATGGCAGGTCTTGCCCACGCTACCCAAGTACAGTCAGCAGCTTTGTATTTCCAAGATACTTTACATCTCGGGCTAATGGAAACGCAGCAGTATGTTGGTGTTGGATTAATGGCCACTGCGATGATGGCAATGTTTTCGCAGTTGGTCTTAGTACAAAAATTTAATCCCAGTCCGCGGACTATGATTCACTCCGGGTTGATTTTTACCGCCTTAGGTTATCTATTTTACATCTTTGCAGACACCTTTATTCTGCTGGTATTTTCCATGATGTTAACTGGCTTGGGGCAAGGTCTTTTTCGACCGGGCACGAACGCGGGCGCCTCTCTTTCAGTGTCCCGTAGGGAACAGGGTTCGGTGGCGGGAATTATGGGTGGGGTCGGAGCGGCGGGACATATTTTTGTGCCGTTCATCAGTATGAACTTATATGTGATCAAACCTGAATACCCCTATATATTAACCCTTATCCTATTGGTTGTGGTGATAGTTTATGCAGCGAAAAATAAAGTAATTCGAGGTTCTGGAAGATTGAACAGGCAGAAGCCTAAGGCCCGATAAGTGTTATTTTAAACAATTAAACCTCTTTTTTCGAAATCGATCTAACTAAGAGAGATTGTTACTATTAAATTTGCACGGCCAGGTCACAGGTATTCGCTGTTGCATATTGGAAGAGTATTTTCTTCTCTAGAATACATGTCTTTTCCTTAACTTAATGGCTGACTGCTATGATTTTTATACCGCTGTCTTCATACAATTCATCACAGTAGTAACGTTAGGCTAGCCTTTAGGCCTACGACTAACGGCTAGGACGTCAGTCCAAGAGACATAGCTATTGCAATAGTGCTTTAATAACTACTCACACGGATGTGAGAGAGTCTCAGGAAGAGACTGCAGCATGGAAGCTATGGGTGTCCAAAGTTACAAGGATGTAGGTGCGGACGCCCAATTTTTCCAATTTTCTAAGCTCCGAATTCTCACACTAATTCCGCGCTAACTTGTGTAAAGCTAGTACGTGTAAAGCCAGTATCTGTAAAGCGAGTGTAGGTAAAGCCCGAACCCCGAAACAAAAAAAGAGAAGCTAATAGCTTCTCTTTTCATTGAACAGGATAAAGACAGTTGTGATATTAAGCTGCGAAGTCCTTGAATCCTTTCCCTTCTTCCGCTAAGCGAACTAACAATGGCGCTGGCTCCCAAACTGGATCACCGGTGATCTCACCAAACTCTCTCATCTTGGCAACCACTTTGTCCAGGCCAATACTATCTGCGTAGTGCATTGGTCCGCCACGATAAATCGGCCAGCCATAACCGTAAACCCACACGACATCAACATCGCTTGAGCGAATGGCAATACCTTCGTCCAATATTTTTGCGCCTTCGTTGATCATTGGGAAAATGCAGCGCGCGAGTATTTCTTCGTCGTCGATGTCGCGACGGATTTTCTGGCTCTTTTCAGAAAACTCCATAATAATTTTTTCGACATCGGCTGAGGGAGTTGGGATACGATTTTCATCGTAGTCGTAATATCCTGCGCCAGTCTTCTGACCGCGACGGCCGGCTTCACATAAACGATCGCGGATGGTTTCGCCGTTTGACTTGTCAGCATCCCAGCCTAAATCGAGACCCGCCAAATCACTCATTTGGTAGGGACCCATTGGCATACCAAAGTCGAATAGAACTTTGTCGACTTCATGCGGTAGTGCGCCTTCAAGAATCAATTGTTGAGCCTGGTATTGGCGTTGGGCCAAGATGCGATTACCGACAAAACCTGGACAAACACCAACCAGGGCCGCAGCTTTACCAATTTTCTTAGCAAAAGACATACTGGTTTTAATTACTTCTTTCGATGAGTGATCTCCACGGACGATTTCCAGTAGCTTCATTACATTGGCGGGAGAGAAAAAGTGTAGGCCAATAACGCTTTCTGGGCGTGTCGTTGCCGTTGCAATTTCGTTTAGATCGAGAGCAGAGGTGTTGGAGGCCAAAATTGATCCTTGCTTAACGATCTTATCGAGCTTACCGAAGATGTCTTTTTTGACGTCCATATTTTCAAAAACGGCTTCGATTACTAGATCGCAATCAGCCAGGTCTTCTATATTCAGCGTTCCAGTCAACAAGGCCATACGATCTTCAACGTCTTGTTGTGAGATGCGACCTTTTTTGGCTGTGTTCTCATAATTCTTGCGAATAACACCTAAACCACGGTCCAGTGCTTCCTGTTTGGTTTCGACGATAGTCACTGGAACACCAACATTTAAGATGTTCATGGAGATTCCACCACCCATCGTACCAGCGCCGATTACGCCCACTTTCTTAATGTCGATTTCGGCGGTGTCTTTGGGTACATCCGGAATTTTGGTTGCCTGACGCTCTGCGAAGAAAAAGTAGCGCTGTGCAGCTGACTGCTCGCCAGTCATAAGTTCCATGAACAATTTGCCTTCAGTCTTCAAACCCTCGTCAAAGGTAGCGCTGTTTACAGCCGCTTCAACGCAACGTATGTTGAACTCTGGTGCTTTGAAACCGCGGGTTTTACGCGCAATAGATTTGCGGATCGCTGCAAATAATTCTGGCTTACCTTTGGCTTCTTCAATCTTTTCATTTTGGTCGCGAATACGAACCAGCGGACGGCCTTCTGCTACAACTTTCTTGGCAAATGCGATTGCCCCACCACGTAAGTCGTCGACGATTTCGCTGATTAGACCCGAGGCTAGTGCTTCTGTAGAGCCGATCGGAACACCGGAAGTAACCATTTGAAGCGCTTTTTCGACTCCCACGACGCGCGGCAGTCTTTGTGTGCCACCGGCTCCGGGTAGCAATCCCAAGTTGACTTCAGGTAGGCCAAAGCGTGCTTTAGAATCGGCCACACGATAGTGACAAACTAGAGCTGTTTCCAGACCACCGCCGAGCGCTGTGCCATGTATGGCGGCGACTATCGGTTTGGTGCAGTTTTCCATAGCCGTTAAAGCGTCCTGAAGGCTTGGTCCCGTTGGCTTTCCGCCAAACTCGGTAATGTCGGCACCGGCGATAAAGGTTCTACCGTCGCAAATTAAGACAATCGATGACACGCTGTCATCGGCTGTGGCCATAGCCACGCCTTCGGTTAGTCCGGCACGAACACCGCCGCTAAGTGCGTTTACTGGTGGATTGTTAATTGTAAGAATCGCTACACCGTCTTCAACGGTTAGGTCTGCCATCGTGGATACAGCAACCATGGGAGTATCTCCTTTATCACTAGAAAAGTTTATATTTTTAATTTCAGGCAGGCACACTAGAGCATTTCTCGTTAATTTGGAAGACTTGGTGCATTGTTAATGGGGTTATTCGCCTGCGAATTTGATCGGTGACAAGTGAAATCGGGATAAAGCAGCTGACCGAATATTTATTAGGCACCGATTTTTCATTGCGGCCTCAGCTCTGATTTTAACTGTGAAATTGTGCTTATTCGTCGCTGGTTTTAAAAAGGACGAATCGACGTCGATAATGACAAGTCGTTTGATTTCATGACCTGTCTGTAACTGGACACAGTTGTAGTAATTTCTTTACTATGGACCTAAAAACGACAATGAATAATAAATGCCTTTTTTGGAGGCGATACACATCTGAAGGTGAAAAATATGGGTTACAGTTTAGGCGATTTATTGGACGGAGTTGCAACGGTAGTAGATCCTGCAAAGCCCGCATTAATGCATGGTGATCGAGTCATTAGCTGGAAAGACTTTGATCAGCGCAGTAATAATCTCGCACAGGCCATGCTTGATCGAGGTATTGTAGCGGGGGATAAAGCGGCTGTTTATATGCGAAACTGCCCTGAGTATAGCGAAGCGTTTGCCGCCGCCTTTAAAAGTAGGACTGTCCACCATAATGTAAACTTTCGGTATGTCGAAGAAGAGCTGATCTATATTTTTGATAATTCGGATGCCGCGGTTGTATTTTATTCATCCGAATTCGCGCCCCAAATGGCAGCGATCAAACCTCAGCTCGAAAAAGTGAAGCTATATATCGAAGTGACACCCGAAGGCTGTGACCCTATTTTGGCGGGCGCTTTATCTCACGAAGTCCTTGCAACAGGCGGTGATGGCGCACCCCTAGCCATTGAGCGTTCTGGTGCCGATCTGTTTTTCCTTTACACAGGCGGGACGACCGGAATGCCAAAAGCGGTGATGTGGCCCCATGAGACCTTTCGTCAGTTGGGTGTCGAAGGTGCGGGGCTTTTGGGTAAAGACTATTCGACAATAGAGAGTACGGTAGCAGCTCTTAAAGCGGAACCGTCTACAGCGCGTCATTTACCAGCGTGCCCACTTATGCATGCAACAGGTCTGTTCACGTCAATGTCGACCTTATTCGCCGGTGGCACTGTTGTGACCATGGATGCAGACGGCGGATTTGACGCTGAAGCGATCTGGGAAACGGTTGTTAAAAACGGCGTAACTGCCATGGCCATCGTGGGCGATGCCTTTGCAAAACCGATGTTACGTGCACTTGAGGAAAACCCAGGGCGATTTAACCTTGACCACGTGGCAGCGATAACTTCTTCGGGCGTTATGTGGAGCAAAGAAGTGAAAGTGGGCTTGCTGGAACATATGCCTAACGTTGTATTACAGGATTCGTTTGGTGCCTCCGAAGCCGTAGGTTTTGGTACTTCCATTATGGCTAATGGAATGGAAACGACCACGGCTAAGTTTGAAATTGGTGTGCATTGCAAGGTTTTTACCGAAGATGAGCGCGAAGTTGTACCAGGATCTGGTGAACCGGGTTTTATTGCTCGCAGTGGCAACATTCCGCTCGGTTATTACAAAGATAAAGAAAAGTCAGCTAAAACGTTTAAAACGATTAATGGCGTGCTTTATTCCGTGCCCGGTGATTGGTGTACGGTCGATGTAGACGGCACAATTACTTTACTAGGGCGCGGTTCCGTTTGTATTAATTCGGCCGGAGAAAAAATCTACCCAGAGGAAGTTGAAGAAGTTATCAAGGCGATCGATGGCATTCGCGACGCCCTGGTGGTTGGTGTGCCCGATGAAAAATGGGGAAATGCGGTCATCGCGGTCATCGAAGGTACCGAATTACCTGTTAGCGATATGAAAGGAATTATCAAAAAACATCTTGCCAGTTACAAAGTCCCTAAGCATTTTCTGTTCAAAGACTCCTTGGGCCGGGCAGCCAACGGTAAGGCGGATTACAAAACGATTACCCAGTACGCTAAAGATACTCTGGGCATCAGCGGATGAACCAGATGTGAGGGCTGACTGTGTGGGGGTTGTACGATGTTCGTTTTTTGGGCATCGTTGGCCTACCGCTAGCAGAGCCACATTGGAATATATTAACAATCGCCGAATTGCAAAAGCAAAAGGATTCGGCAAACTTCCGGCATTGGTTAAGAGTAAAAGCACTGCTTAACATTAGTACAGCTTCACAGCTGGATTGGCTTTGTCATTAAACAATCTTCAACTGTCTGCTATGGTCTTTGTTGGTAGATGGGATCGGCGTCCTGATAGTTGAATTTAAATACAAAATCACCACGCTCACCAAGATAAAATATAATACCGTTACGCCCACTGTCGAGATCGTTAATCACTTGGATGTCCTGAATTTTTATCAGCGGAGGTATTGAATCGTTTTTCTTTTCTTTTTTGCCTATGACGACAACTTCTTCCATCGACTTTTTACCTTTCGGTAGTGACACTTCAATACGTTGTCTTTCGCCCTTGATTTCTACAGATTCAACTCTGGCCCCTAGATTGCTTTCGGTTGCCCCTGCCTTATTTTTTAGCCAGCCACTCTCTTGTTCATCGGCAACGCTTAGCTTAGAAAAAGTCAGGTTACATAAGCTCAAAGTCAACATTAGAGATAAATAAAATTTTGGCACAATAATTCTCCAGCGGGCAGAAAACGAATTGATGTGAACAGATCGTAACCAATAACCCTTTCGAGCGCTATAGATTGATTGTCTGTTTTCAGCGTTGTGGATCTTCGTCAGATTAATGTCATGAGTCTATTGTTAGCGATCGGTTTTGACAAAGACCTCACTACTAATAGTAATCGTAGACTCTGTACGCGAAGAGAGCCAACAAACCGTGGCATTGACTTACACAGTGAGGATAGTTATGTGACCCAATATGGAAAATAGGACAACAATCTCGTTGAAATTCCTCGCAGATGGACTGGGAAATACAGGTCTTTTTAGGAGTTCAATAGATAGGAGTGCAATAGATAGGAGTTCAATAGAAGTTAAGCTAGAAGGTCAGTAGAGATTAAGCCAGAGGTTCAGCAGAAATTAAGTTAGACGTTCAGTAAAAATTAAGCGATAGAACTGCAGCGTTGGAATTTGCGTGGGAAACGAAAATAGCTCAAAGTTTCCTCTGGTACCAGCGCTTGTTAGGACAGCGCACCGGGGAGAGACCGGTAGTCTCTTTGGCCGGCGCTGATGCCCTCTTCCTGGTATCGAGCTAGTTCCGTTTAGCACGGATCAGTAAGTTAGCCGATTAAACCCTGCACCCTCGCGGCTTCTTCCCGGACGAGTTCCGGTGACCCTAAAAGCTGTCTATTGGCTCCGATACGCTTAAACCAATAGTGCAATCCCACCAAATCAGTAAAACCCATGCCGCCGTGGACTTCAGTCGATGTTTTGGCGACGAACTGTCCCACTTCGGACAAATGTGATTTTGACTGGCAGGCCATTAGCCGCGCCTCGTCGGGAACCTCGTCCATAGCGTGGCCGGTGTACCAAACCATGGATCGGCACGGTTCGAGGCTCGCTACCATTTCCGCACACATATGTTTTACGGCTTGAAAAGAGGCAATGACACGATTGAACTGTTCGCGTTCTTTCGCATAGGCGACCGCTTGGTCCAACATGCTTTGTGCGGCACCCAAAGTGTCTGCAGCCTGCACTGCGCGCCCTAGATCTAAGCATCGCGTATAAATCGCCGGGTCCTCTGAAATTAACTCGGCTGATACGTTCGTTAAAATGAGTTCGCAAGTCGATCGGGTCTTATCCACTGTGGTGAGCGTATTTCGTTCGACACCTGTGGCATTAGCGGCAATAAGATAAAGCTTTTTATCGGTATCGGCGATCAGGTATTCATCGGCTTCAGCATCGAGCACAAATAGGCATTTACCGTTTATTGTAGCGCCATTGGTCGAAACTCGTGCTCCTTTTCTTGCGCCGATCGCTTCGCCAAATGCTATTCCAATTCGGTGCTGACCGGAGGCGATGGCAGCCAGCGTGTCTCCCTTATTAGCTGCCAGTAAGGCGCAGGGTGCGATCACTGCCGTGGAGATAAACGGTGTAGGAGTTACGTGATAGCCGAGGCATTCTGCTATGACGATCGCGTCCAGCGCATTCAAACCGACGCCGCCAAATTCTTCCGGGACCATAAGCCCTGCGATACCCAATTCAGCGAGACCTTGCCAGATCGACGAATCGTTGTTTTCTCCATTTGCAACTTGACGAACACGATCGAGAGTGACTTGTTCGTTCAAAAATTTGTTGACCATGTCCTGCAAGAGGCGCTGTTCTTGCGATAATCCGAATTCCATCTTTTATCCTCCTACTTCGCTGCGACTTTGGGTTCTTTCGGCATATCAAGGCCGCGTTCACTAATGATGTTTTTTTGAATTTGCGACGTTCCGCCACCAATAATTAAGCCAAGGTAAAACATATAAGAATACTGCCAGGAGCCATTACCTCGCGTATAAGGATTGTCGCCATAGGACAGGCCAATCTCTCCCATGACATCGATCGCCAGGGCTTCGAGTTCGTGACGCAGTTCGGTTCCCGTTAGTTTGACTATCATGCCCGCAAGTTTTGTGTCCTGCGTTTTGTTGATTCGTGCGGATAGTAATCTCATATCATTGAAGCTCAGTGCTAACACCCGGCCCTGGATTTTCATTAGACGGTCGCGGAAAATCGCGTTGTCGATGAGTTTCTCCCCGCCGATGGTTTCGGTTTGCATGAGCCTGATAATGCCGTTTAGACGCGACTGAGCGGCGTCGGGGGGTGCAAGAGAGCCTCTTTCGTGGCCCAATATGGCATTTGCTACCGACCATCCCTGACCCCTTTGACCCACTATTTGATCTTTTGGCACGCGTACATCGGTAAAGAAAACTTCATTGAAATTGGCTGCACCGGTCATGTCGACTAAGGGTCGAATTTCAATCCCCGGCGTGTCCATTCTAAATAACAGGAAGGAAATCCCCTGGTGCTTGGGGGCATCCGGTTCGGTGCGAACCAGGCAGAAAATCCAGTCGGCCAGATGCGCGGTGCTAGTCCAAATTTTTTGACCATTGATAACCCAGTCGTCACCATCCAAAACCGCTTTAGTCGATAAACTGGCAAGGTCGCTACCGGCACCCGGTTCGGAATATCCCTGACACCAAACGAGCTCACCCTGGATCGTCGCTTTTACAAATTGCTGTTTTTGTTCTTCCGTGCCCATTTCCAGTAAAACAGGTGTTAACATCGAAATGCCTTGACCACCCATGCCGGTATTGAGTTGTGCTTTACTAAACTCTTCGCTAATGATTCGCGATTTGATGATGTCCGGTTCGGCACCGTAGCCACCATACTCTTTTGGTATCGTTCTGGAATGGAATCCATTTTCGATAAGTATTTTCTGCCACGCTAGTGCTTCTTTTCCACCTGTTGCGCCTCGAGAGGGTTGCTTTTCTTTGTTATTCTCGATGAAATCTTGAACTTCCTCACGGAAGATTGTGTATTCGCTGCCAAATGAAAGATCCATACTTGTTCCTTACCTAACGGTTTATACTTTTATTTTGCGACACTGTTATTTTGCGACATTGCTATTTTGCGAGACAATTATTTTGAGAAACTGCCATTTTGCGAATGAGTGTTTCGAGTCGGGCACTAAGGCTAACAAGGTAGGTCGGAAAAAAACATCCCTATTTGATTACAGGGTATCCACATTCTCAACGATCATGCGGTTTCAGGGAAAGAGGAAAAGAATTTCACTGAGGGTGTTTGTCAGATTTTTTGAATAGGTCGGCTTGTACCTCAGGCATCACGCGTATTAAGTCACAGAAGTTTTCCCTATAGGCCCGCGAGGATGTATGCTTCTATTTTTTCTTTGTATGAGGATTATTGATGTCTGAGGGAGAATCGTCGGCTGAGTTGAACTTTACCGTAGGCCAGCGCTCGATAGCGGGTATCAAGGCGGACAACGAAGATGCGATTGGAATCCGGATTCCAAAAGGTAATTTGTTGGCCACAAAGGGCGCTGTGGCAGTCATTGCCGATGGCGTTAGTGCCGCGGAAGCCGGAAAGGAAGCCAGTGAAACATGCGTTTATAATTTTTTATCAGATTACTATTCAACGCCCGACACCTGGAGCGTAAAAAAGTCTTCTGCCAAAGTACTAACCGCACTAAACCGCTGGTTGTTTGGTCAAGGCAGGCATTTTACTGACGCCCAGAAAGGCTTTGTCAGCACCTTCAGTTGTATTATTTTTAAATCCCACACTGCCTATATTTTTCACATTGGCGATACGCGTATTTACCGGCTCCGTGGTGGAGATCTTGAGCAATTGACGCGCGACCACTCCACTTTCATTAGCGAAGAGCAGTCGTATTTATCGAGAGCGATGGGCTTGGACGTTACTTTGGATGTGGATTATCGAGCGATCGATGTGGAGTTGGGTGACGTTTTTTTCCTGAGTACGGACGGGGTCCATGATTTTCTAAAACAGGCGGATATCAAGGCAAGTTTATGTTCAGTTTCAACAGAAAAGACAGACGAGGACTACGAGCGGTGCTGTCAGTCGTTGCTACAAAATGCATTGGACTGTCAGAGTAACGACAATCTTAGTTGTCAGATTCTGCGAGTGGATAGTTTGCCGGCGCAAAGTATCGGAGATGTTTCTCAAAAGCTGACCGAGTTGCCATTTCCTCCTGAATTGAAACCCGGAATGGTATTGGATGGTTATCAGATTGAAAAGGAGTTGCATAGTAATAATTACTGTCAGTTTTACCGCGTCAC
This sequence comes from uncultured Cellvibrionales bacterium, assembly GCA_913019905.1. GTDB lineage: Bacteria > Pseudomonadota > Gammaproteobacteria > Pseudomonadales > Dasaniaceae > Oceanicoccus. The sequence goes on along the minus strand of CAJVZD010000039.1, from coordinate 13,252 downwards.
TGAAGTGAGTAGTGGGCAACGCTATTGCTTAAAAAAACCGTCGTCATACTACGAAAAAAACTCGGCGTATATTGAACGATTTGTTATGGAAAGCTGGATTGGTACAAGAATCAATAACCCTCATGTGGTCAAAGTCATCGAGAGCAACAAACCAAAGTCCAGCCTTTATTACGTGACTGAATATATCGATGGAATGACTTTGTCCCAGTGGATAAGAGAAAATCCTAAGCCAGCTGTGCAAAGTGTCATCTATTTAATGGAGCAATTGGTCAAAGGGCTGAGAGCGATGCATCGTAGAGAAACCTTGCATCAAGATATTAACCCTAGCAATATTATGATCGATACTAACGGTGAGATAAAAATTATTGATCTCGGGTCATGCTTCGTTAGCGGCGTTGCCGAAATGTCCAGTCCGAGAGACTTAGAGGGCGGTCGAAGTACCGCTGGTTACTCTGCTCCGGAAGTTGTTTTAGAGGGAGAGAATAGCATACAGTCTGAGATTTTTTCACTGGCTGCCATTGCGTTTGAGATGCTGACAGGTGCCGAACCTTTCGGGGGGAAGCTCAAAGAGTGCAATAATGCCAAAGAGTATCTGAGCACTAAATACACACCCTGTTTTGATATTAACCCCCTTGTTCCGATTTGGATTGATGGCGCCGTTAAGAAAGGACTGCGTTACGATCCGAAGCGACGCTACGAGGATGTATCGGAATTCTTATACCAACTCCAGCATCCCAATCCCAAATACAAAAAACATTACAAAACGGCGTTGCTGGATAAAAACCCTCTGCTTTTTTGGCAGGCATGCTCTGCAGTTTTGTTTGTGGCATTGTGTTTCTCTTTGTATCTTGGGCAAGTCTAATCCCGTTACTTACTTTGATTTTTTTATTGTTCCAGCGGTCGCAAACAATTCGGCAAAAGTGCCATTTTGAGCACTCTTTTGTGGCGCGGCGCTCTTGTTGCTATTGCGTTTACCGTGATTCTTAGTGGTGTCTGTAAATTTCTTTTGCCGGGAAAGTGACTTGTTTTCCTCTTTTTCCTCTGCCTTATCATTTAAACGCATGCTTAAACCGATACGTTTTCGTTGCGGGTCGACTTCCATTATTTTTACTTTGACAATATCGCCAGCTTTGACGACGGTGCGCGGATCTTTGACAAAGGTGTCTGAAAGGGCCGATATATGAACAAGTCCGTCTTGGTGAACACCGATATCCACGAACGCACCAAAGTTGGTAACATTAGTCACAGTGCCTTCCAGTATCATATCGGGAACCAAATCGGATATTTTCTCGACACCCTCTTTAAATTCGGCGGTCTTGAATTCGGGGCGGGGGTCTCGCCCCGGCTTATCTAATTCCTTGATGATATCTGTGATAGTGGGTAGGCCGAATTGTTCGTTTGTGAATGACTTTGCGTCCAGGCTTTTTAGGAATTGGCTGTCGCCAATGATGTTGTGAACTTTGCGAGCGTGCTGAGCACTAATATTCTCAACGACCGAATAGGTTTCAGGATGTACTGCTGAAGCGTCGAGTGGGTTGTCGCCATTCATTACGCGTAAAAACCCGGCGGCTTGTTCAAATGTTTTATCGCCAAATCGTTTTACTTTTTTCAGGTCTTTTCGATTTTTGAAGATTCCGTTGTCGTCTCGATAGTCAACGATATTGGTAGCGATTGTTTGATTGAGTCCTGAAACCCGCGCCAATAAAGCGCTGGAAGCAGTATTCACATCGACCCCGACGCCGTTAACACAATCTTCGACCACAGCGTCGAGAGAACGCGCCAATTGTGTTTGTGAAACGTCGTGTTGGTACTGGCCTACGCCGATAGATTTTGGGTCGATCTTGACGAGCTCAGCCAAGGGGTCCTGTAAGCGGTGAGCAATAGAAATTGCTCCTCGAATGGTCACGTCTAGATCGGGATATTCTTTTGAGGCAAACTCTGAGGCGGAATAAATGGAAGCACCCGATTCATTGACCATCACTTTGCGCAACCCTAGTTCCGGGTATTGCGAAATGACATCACCCACAAACTTATCGGTTTCGCGGCTGGCTGTGCCGTTGCCAATGGCCACTAACTCTGCGTTGTGTTGCTTCGCAAGTTTGACGATTATTGCAGACGCCTCGGCGAGTTTGTTTTGGGGCGGAGTGGGATAAATAGCGCAATGGTCCAAAACTTTTCCAGTGCCGTCAACTACTGCGACTTTGACTCCTGTGCGAAGGCCTGGATCTAGCCCAATAGTCGCTTTGGGGCCCGCGGGAGCTGCCAACAAAAGATCTTTTAGGTTGCCGGCAAACACATTAATTGCCTCTGCCTCTGCTGTCTCTCGCAATTGTCCCATCAAATCTGTTTCAATGTGGGTATAGAGCTTTATTCTCCAGCACCAGCGAACGACTTCTTTAAGCCAGCGATCGGCAGGGCGGTCCTGGTCGCTTATGTTCCAGTGTTGCGCAATCATAATTTCACAGGGGCTGGTTTTTCCGGCCGGACTGCTTTTCTGGATGACCTCTTCGGGTTTTTCGGTGATGATCGACAAAGACATGAAGCCTTCATTGCGCCCGCGAAACATGGCTAAAGCTCGATGAGAAGGAACCTGTTTTATCAATTCGTCGTGTTCAAAATAGTCTCTGAATTTTGCACCTTCGTTCTCTTTTCCTTCGATTACCCGGGACGACATTAACCCCTCTTGCCACAAGAAATCTCTGAGCTTGCTTAACAAGTTTGCGTCTTCGCTAAAACGTTCCATCAGAATATATTTCGCCCCGTCGAGTGCTGCCTTGACATCTGCGACCCCTTTTTCCGAGTCAACGTATTGTGCGGCTTCATTGTCTGGTTCGAGCATCGGGTCATTAAAGAGATCATCAGCTAACGGCGTGAGACCCGCTTCGATAGCTATTTGGCCTTTAGTCCGGCGTTTGGGTTTGTATGGCAGGTATAGATCTTCCAGGCGCGTTTTAGTATCGGCGTTCAATATCGACTGTTCGAGTTCAGGGCTTAATTTTTCTTGCTCGGTAATGCTATTTAAGATTGTTTTGCGGCGATCTTCGAGCTCTCTCAAATACCGGAGACGTTCTTCCAGTGCGCGCATCTGGCTGTCATCAAGACCGCCGGTCACTTCTTTTCGATAACGTGATATAAAAGGTACCGTTGCTCCCTCGTCTAGTAAATCAATTGCTGCGTCGACTTGTTGTTGCTTTACATTGAGTTCTTGGGAAATGAGTAAAGCGATATTCTGGGAAAGGTTGCTCATGATTGATATATAGCCATCGAAGAAATTGTGGGGCCGCTATTATGCAAAAACATTTCTGAAGTTGGCAGCTTGTGGTGGATTTATTTTTTTGCTAGGTATGGGATAAAGTAAGGTGCTAGAGCTTGTTTATTAGCCAGAAAGGCCAGTGATTTGTTGATGATAGTGCCCAAGCTCAATGCCGAATATTCCCTCGGACAGCAAGTGGTTTATTCGTAGAGCCTTGTTGCTTTCATTCGCCGTTTTTTGACGGAGGTCTAGTACTTTTGCGGGACATTTTTTCTTATCTTTATCTCGAACCACTAAAACCTTCGGCGTGTTCTGATATTCTATAGCGGTCGGCAATATAATGCCTACTTCTTTACTGCTGAGCTCAGCAATGGCACCGGCAGGATACACTCCTATGCAGTCGACAAACCGTTGAACGAGGTCGGGATCAAAATGGCTGCCTCTGGCTCCCATTAATATCGTCAGCGCTTCCAGAGACGTTTTGGCAGGGCTGTAAATGCGCTTACTGGTAATGGCATCATAGGTATCAGCAATAGAAACGATTCGAGTAAAATAGGATATTTCCTCGGCGGGAAGCCGGCGGGGATAGCCTTTCCCGTTAAGTCGTTCGTGATGAGAGTAAGCCACGTCTGCGACGATATCTTCGATATCAGGTTTATCGTTGAGAATATGGAACCCTTTAGTGGTATGCAGTTTCATCAATTCAAATTCTTCCTCTGAAAATGCCCCTTCTTTATTGAGGATATCCAGCGGAATTTCCGATTTTCCCATGTCGTGCATCATGCCGCAAAAGCCTACCGTTTCGAGATCTGTGGGTGACAATCCTTCTGCGCGACCAAGCACAATCGACAGCAAACCCACATTGAGACTATGTTGAGCGGTATATTCATCGACATCTTTGAGTAAGCTAAGCCATAACATGGCATTTTCATTGGCAATGACGCTCTCGACGCATTGTTTCACGGCCTTTTTTGCAACGACGGTGTCGAACCCCTGGCCTAAGCGCTGGTTCTTTAGGAAACTTTTTACGACGGTCTGGGCCATGCGGTGGGTGCTGATAGCTTTCGGGAGCGCCTGTTCAAATGACAGGGTGTTTTTATAAGGTTGGTTCTGCTCACTATAGGTTTTTTTGCCTGTCCTAACGGGTTTAGCCATCGCCACATAAACATAGTTGCAGTGGGACTGGAGTTGCTTGATTTCGCTATCTGAAGTGATTTTGAACCCCTTAACAGTAAAAGGAGATTCGATCCACGGACAGTCAAGCTCGACGACTTTCATGCCTTTTTTGAGATTGCTACAGTCGATGCGTTGAATGTCTTCAGTTTTTGTCATCGTATGGTTCCATAACTCTCCGACTTTTGCTTATTTGACTGGGTCGATTAGAAATCAAGGCATTATTTGTGTCAACCCTGCCAGGGAAGTCGCTGCAAATCGACATTACCGCCGCTTAAGACAATGGCTACATGTTGGCCCGCAAAGCGCTCTTTATTGGCGAGGACCGATGCTAAGGGCACCGCCGCTGATGGTTCCACGATTAATTTCATTCGTGACCAGATGAGGTGCATGGCGTCGATAATTTGCTGGTCGTTTACCAGAAGAATATCATCGACGTGGCTTTGTACAACACGAAAATTGATTTTCCCTAAGGTTGTGAGTAATCCATCGGCAATTGTATGGGGTGCATGGTGTGTAATATGCGTGCCGAATTTAAAGCTGCGAAATGCATCATCCGCGCCTTCTGGCTCGGCGCCAATGACCTCGCAATGAGGCAATTTTGATTTTGTGGCTATGGCTGTACCTGATAACAAACCACCTCCACCGACAGGTGTAATAATCACACTCGGTTTATTTCCAGCCAATTGGTCTAAAATTTCGAGCGCAACGGTTCCCTGGCCCGATATCACATCGAAATGATCGTAAGGTGGAACAAAATGAGCACCTGTTTCATCGATAATCTGCTGAACCGCCTGTTCTCGAGCCTCCAGAGTCGAGTCACAAAATATGCTCTGCGCTCCATAGCTTTCCACCGCTTGTATTTTTGGCTTCGGTGCGTTTTCAGGTAGGACGATATAAGCGGGGATTTTTCTGCTGCTGGCGGCGAGTGCCAGCGCTGCGCCATGATTTCCCGAGGAGTGGGTCGCCACGCCCTTGGCGGCTTGGTCATCAGTTAGGCGCATGACGGCATTGGAGGCTCCCCGTATTTTAAAAGCACCTGCTCTCTGCAAATTCTCGCATTTAAAGGATATCTCGCAACCGGCATCAGTATTGATTAGATTACTGCTCATTATAGGGGTTTTGTGGACAATTGAATTAATACGCGTCGCCGCGTTTTCAATGTCAGTAATCGTTGGAGGTGAAAATGTTGACATAGGTTGAGTCTTTTTGATGATTAATTGGCTGGCGCTCGGTTTTTTACTCTATTCTAAATTGAATTAAACACAGTAAGTTTAGTATGAATTCGAACAATCTTTCTCGCGTAGCTATATCTAACACCTATAGCTACTAACATCCGTGCCTATAGCTAGGATACTGCATGATTGTGCTTTGCGCCTATGACTGCTGTCTGCGATTACAGTCTATTAACTCGCAGAAATTCCTTAGTATGAATAGAGCGCCAATGAGTGTCCAAAAAAAAGGGCTGTTTCATTCGAAACACCCCTTTGCTTGACTCTCTTGTAGTGACCTTAGATTTTTTTAGGCCCCGCCTTAACGATAGCATCGGAAACATCAAATTTTGTAATGTTATCCTGAAACATCGCGGCCAATTTGGCAGCCTGTTTATCATAAGCTTCAGAGTCTTCCCATGCTTTACGGGGATTAATGTACTTTTGAGCAACTCCGTCAATCGCTGTTGGGATATCCAGGTTTAAGGCTTCCAGGTGTTCCGTCTCCACATTAAGTAATTCACCACGTTGAGCTGCAGAAACGACCGCTCGAGTGACGGGAATCGGGAATCGCGAACCCTTGCCACCCTCGCCACCGGAACCGCCAGTCCAGCCAGTGTTGATGAGATAAACCTGTGAATCAAAATCCGCGATTCGTTTCATCAACAATTCAGCATAGTCACCGGCTGGCCGAGGCATAAATGGTGCGCCGAAACAGGTTGAAAAGGTGGGGTGGATACCGGCTTCAGCACCAATCTCAGTCGAGCCAACGCGCGCTGTATACCCGGAAAGGAAGTGGAAGGCGGCGGCTTCTTTGGAAAGAATAGAAATAGGAGGAAGGACCCCTGAAACGTCGCAGGTGAGAAAAATGACTGTTTTGGGCTCGCCCGCAGCATTTTCGACGATCCTTTTTTCAACGTGCTCCAGCGGATAAGAGCAGCGACCATTTTCAGATAGAGTGAGGTCGTCGTAATCAGGTGTACGCGTGGAGTCGTTTACAGCAACATTTTCGACAATAGAGCCAAAGCGAATGGCATCCCATATAATCGGCTCGTTTTTCTGACTAAGATTGATCGTTTTTGCGTAACACCCGCCTTCAATATTAAAGACCGAACCTTTTGCCCAGCCGTGTTCGTCGTCGCCTATCAGGTAGCAACTGGGGTCAGCTGATAATGTGGTTTTACCTGTTCCAGACAGTCCAAAAAACAACGTCGTGTTACCGTCTTCATCAACGTTTGCGGAGCAGTGCATCGACATGACGTCTTTTTCCGGTAAAAGGAAATTTTGTACAGAAAACATGCCCTTTTTCATTTCGCCGGCGTAGCGCATACCTGCTATCAATACTCTGCGTTGTGCAAAATTAATCATCACAACACCGTCGGAGTTAGTGCCGTCTCGTTCCGGAATACATTCAAAACTGGCCACATTCAATATAGTCCACTCTTCCTTACCCTTGGAATTGTACTTGCCTTGCTCGGGACGAATAAACATATTGTACGCAAAGAGAGATTGCCATGCTGTTTCAGTATTGACGACAACGGGCAGGTAGTGGTCGATATGAGCACCGACGTGAAGATTCGATACAAAACGATCTTTTGCCGATAAGTAATCTTCAACCCGATTCCATAGCGCGTCGAAGATCGCTGGCTCTACAGGGCGGTTGACGCTGCCCCAATCGATAACATCGGCAGTCGAGGGCTCTTGTACTATAAAACGATCAGCAGGCGAGCGACCAGTTCGCTTACCCGTTATAACTGATAACGCTCCGCTATCAGTCAACTGGCCTTCTTTTCGTGCCAGTGACTGCTCGATAAGCTGGGCGTGAGTTAAATTTGAGTATGTCGTAGTGCTCATTCTAATGTCCTGTTTTGGAAGCGGGTAGCCGACCTAAGCTCTTACTCTTGGATAGTTCTCAATATGTCGTACTTTTTAACATCAAATAAGTTTGCGCTAAATACAGCGTCGATCGAAAAAATATCGAATTCGCGGGTCACGTTACACAAATTTGAATGCTGATGTGGAGATAATTGCCGTACTATTTAGGGCGGTATTATGGCAATAAAGTGATACCTTGGCCATTCAAGAAATGATCTTGTTCGCTATTTACAACATCATCGAAATGAATAAAGGTCTTAGTGCAGCGGGGGTTCGAATAGGGATTTAATATCTTTGCCGGTAAATTGATAGTGTTGATGACAAAATTCGCAATTTGTTTCGACGGCTCCCTGTTCGTTAATAATTTCCAAAAGGTCCGTCTCGCCGACGGTCATTAATGCTCGCAGTGTTCGGTCACGGGAGCAATGACAGCTGAACTCAAGCTCTGCCGGTTCAAAAAGTCTGACTTGTTCCTGATTGTAGAGCCTGTATAACAACTGGTTGAAGTCGAGGCTGAGTAGTTCATCACTGGTCAGGGTATTTGCCAGATGTGTTGCATGCTCCCAATCTGCCGTCCGAACTTCTCCTTTCGCGCTATCGGTTGCAGGTAATTGCTGCAGCATCATTCCGGCTACTTGCTCGTCACTGCTGCTCAGCCAGATGCGGGTCGATAGCTGTTCACTTTGGCGGAAATACGATTCCAGGCACTGGGCAAGATTGTCCCCTTCCAGCGACACAATTCCCTGATATCTTTTACCTTGTTTAGGTTCGATGGTAATTGTCATATGTCCGCTGCTTAGCAGGTCTTTGAATTCGTCGCTGGCAGCGAGATCGGCTCCGCGGGCTATGCCCCGCAATTTATGCTCCGAGGTGGCTTCGGCCATGATTAACGGCACTTCGCCATCGCTACGTGCTTGTAAACTTATAATGCCGTCAAATTTTAAGGTAGCGCTAAGTAGCGCCGCCGCAGCTAAGAACTCACCGAGTAGACGACCGACGGCCTCAGGATATCTATGTGCCGCGAGCGTGTCTTTATAGGTTTTATTCAGCTGCACGAGTTCGCCGCGAATATCGGTATTGTCTAAGAGGAAACGTTGGAGTTGATCATTCATAGGGTAATATTATACCTACACTGACAGCTTGGTGCGAGGTAGGTTTATGAGAGGGGGCTTAAAATTATTTATCGATTGTCCTTTGTGCTGCATTTGTAGATTTGATCGGTTAATTTTTTCGAGATAGCCGTTACGGGTTATTACGAAAGCTGAGGGTGACTGGTCCGCAGAAATCGAAGGTTGCTGATTCTACAAAAAGGCCCTCAAATATTCATGAAAAAAATAGCAAATTTGATGCGGAGCTAGCCGTTTAATCTTGTGGTATCTGCTTGAACCGATGAATTTGTCGGCGTTGTTTTTTGTTGGGTTTATCGTCGCTTTGTAAGCCTAGTCCTCTGAGGGCTTTACGTTGATCGGCGGCAGCTTCACGCTTCGCGATGCTTTGCTCTTTTTCGCGATAAAGTAGGTTTGCCTCGACAGCCCCTCGCCTCTGGCTCGAGAGTGCGATGACCTCCACTTCCTTTTCATCCCATCCCGCCCGGAGCGTAATTGTTGCTCCCATCTCGACGTCCTTACTGACTTTACTTCGGGCATTATTATAGTGAACTTTTCCTCCTTCAATGGCCTGCTTGGCCAGGCTGCGTGTTTTAAAAAAACGTGCCGCCCATAGCCACTTGTCAAGGCGAACTTTATCAGTTGGAAAAGGGTGTTCAGTCACATTGATGGTCCTTCTTTATTTCTTCAAAATAGTCACTGGCATGATTTCGTCAAAATGCAAAATGCCTGGAAATTCCGTTTCTTGACGTTTTGCCTGTTGACTGTCCGGTTGCAGCAAAGTAAGTAAATGTTTTATTCCGAATTGCTGTGCAGAAGTTAATACGCTCATTGTATCGTCAATTAATAATGTTCGCGCCGGATCAAATTGATGGTTTATTCGCATTTGTAACCAAAATTGTTGCTGCTCTTTTGGCGCGCGATAGTCGTGAGAGACAATAATATCATCAAACAGGTCGGCGATACCGGTTCTGTTCAATTTGATATCGAGGCTAGCACGGTGCGCATTGGTGACAAGCATTACCCTTTTTGGACTCTCGCGTAATTGTTGCAGGAACTCCATTACAAACGGGCGAATCCTGATCATATGTTGTATTTCACGTTTTAGTTCGGGTATGTCTAATTGTAGTTGTTCAGCCCAGTAATCGAGGCAATACCAGTTTAAGGTCCCGCGTTTACTTTCAAAGTGTTTCGCGAGTAATTGGCGGCTTGAGGTTTCGTCTTTGCTGTGAATCGTCGCGTAACGTTTAGGCAGGTGTTCGAGCCAAAAATAATTGTCGAAATGAAGATCCAGTAAGGTGCCGTCCATGTCGAGTAAAACGGTGTCGATTTCCTGCCAATTGATCATAATTAACTTTGTACTTCTGAGAAGGATAGTTGGGTCCAGATTATGAGGTTTTTCCTTAAGAAGAGGAACCAAATATAATCCCGCTGCACCGAATATAGTCTCTCCGAAGCAAATGGCGCGTATTTGATGAATGTTCTTCAAAGATATCGAATTACCTGGGAGAAGAATGAGTGCAAAATTGAGGGTGACGGTAACGTTTGATATTTCGAATATACCGATAAATATGAAACGCGGAATGGGATCAGTTCTATAATGGGTAGATTTGGCGATCAGATGAACAGCGTTCGAATCCCGGATCACCGAATCCCGATTCCTCGCACCCAGAGTCGTAAGGCGTAATATGAGCAATGTGAAAGAAAAACCGAGTATTCTTGAGACTGAATGGTTGTATCACAGTCGTTTTTTTCATTTGGAAAAAATGGATTTGAAGTTTAGTAATGGGCAAGAGCGAAGCTACGAGAGAATTAATCCAGGGTTTGACCGGGCGGTTATGGTGGTGCCTATGCTCGATGCTGAAACAGTACTCTTGGTTCGTGAATATGGAGCAGGAGTAAGCGATTACTATCTATCCTTGCCAAAGGGTGCAATGGATGTCGGTGAAGATGCAATTACAGCTGCAAACAGAGAGCTAAAAGAAGAAGTGGGTTATGGGTCGCGACAATTGACCGTCTTAAAGCAACTAGCCCTGTCTCCCTCTTACATGGGAAATCGGATTAATATTGTTCTGGCAGAACAGTTGTATGAAGAGAAATTGGTCGGTGACGAGCCTGAGCCACTCGAGCTAGTGCCGTATCCGCTTAAAGAGTTAGGGCAGCTGATCCTCAATGCTGATTTCTATGAAGCGTATGCGGTTGCGGCCTTGTATATGGTTCGCGATCGATTGGGCTTAGGTCAATGAGTGTTAGTGGCACACATTTGCGTGAGCTGGCAGTTCAGGTAGTGAGTATCTGTCAATTGGCGAGTGATGCGATTAAGGAGGTTTACTACGACGATAAATTTCTGCATGTCGAGTATAAAGGCGATTCATCTCCGGTAACGGAAGCTGACAAAGCCGCCCATACGACCATTGTTGGCGCTCTTTCGAAGCTGACCCCCGGCTTACCAATATTATCAGAAGAGCAGGATATTCCCGATTATCAACAGCGCCGGCAATGGATGAAATATTGGCTCGTCGATCCGCTGGACGGAACCAAGGAATTTATTTCCCGCAACGGCGAGTTCACAGTAAATATTGCTCTCATAGAGCGTGGTCGGCCCGTACTTGGTGTGGTTTATGTGCCGCTGGAGGAGAGTGCTTATTGCGGAGCAGAGAACTGCGGTGCATGGAAAATAAACCCCGATGGAGAAACGCCATTGCACGTCAGTGGCGTTCCAGAAGGGCGTGTTCGAGTGTTGATGAGTAGTCGTCATCGCGGCAAGGAAATGGACGCGTGTGTTCGTAAATTACGGTTGAATTTTGGTGACCTGGAGCGAATCGAATCGGGCAGTGCCTTAAAGTTTTGCCGGTTAGCGGAAGGGCGAGGAGATATCTATCCGAGGTTCTCACCCTGTTGTGAGTGGGATACAGCAGCGGGACAAGCTGTCCTCGAAGGGGCGGGAGGCGAGTTGCTAACGATTGATTTTCAGCGCTTTTTATACAACCAAAAAGAATCCGTCATTAACCCTCATTTCTATGCGATAGGTGGACAGTTCAGCGAATGGCAGTCAAAACTGACGTAGGTTTTATCATTATATCTCGTGCGATAGTTTGGCTTAAGCGGCGGCCTTATTGACCCTTGGTGATAGAAATTGAACCTTTTTTTTGTTTTGTCCTTTATATTCCGATAATTTTGCTATGGTTAAAGAAGCTGTCGAAAACTGTGTGACTCTTAATCTCGACAGTTAGCCTAAATGGGCAAGGAAAATGTGATGACAAAAACGATGGAGTTGTTAGCGCTTAATCAGCGTCGGCAAAAAGAAGAATTAACAAACAGAAGGAATCTACAAAATACCGGTGTATTGAAAGAGCAATTGCTCAATGAAGTGCGGGAGCTAGAAAAGCAAGCGGCACGATTACAGTTAACTGAAGATGGTGTGAATTTTTCGATGATTCAAACTTATAGAGAAATGATCCACAGCCGCGAAAAGCTCTTCAGTGAATTAACAAAGTAAACGGCTTAGTTATTGATTTTATCAGTTTGCGCAAGCTTGTTTAGGGGCTTGTTTAGGGGAGTGTTAGGGCGTAGGGAGCTGAGCTGAGTCCTGCTAAATTGGCATGAACACGCTAATAACGTCATTCAAAAGAACGGTCGTTCGCTTGCTTTTCTAGCGGTTGTATTTCTTTCGTTGCATTCTCGTCCAAGTAGTTAGTCATTAGCCACCACGACGCCGTTTTAAAATTTTGCGTCCGTCGCCGTGAAGCCCTTCGGCAAATTGTTGAGGATATGTTTTGGTGTCTGCGTGATGAGTTTGCAGATCTTCGGTCTTCAAAGGGATTATTAAACCTATCCATGGGCACTTACCTTTTAGTACTTTGCATTATCCGAAAGGTAAGTATAAGTCTACTTTCAAAATAATCTAGAAAATGGAAGAGATTTAAAGGCAAAAATTAAGGGGAATTTTAAAGGCAAAATCTATATTGAAAGGAATCAATAAGTTGGGATCGGTTGTTAATTTGATTTATAATGCTGGCAGATAACCCTCTTACTACAGCGAGCCATCTTTTTCTGATTCTGTCTTGGGTCCGTCGTTATGAGGCAATTCTTTAGTGCTGACTAACTCTTCGCAATAACCGATGCTGAGCCACCAGGGTTTTGCTTGAAATGCCTTTTGTCGGCGGTCGTCATCTGCTCGTCTGTTGAGGGTTTTAGGCATAGACAAGTCTTGACTCCGACGACTCCGGGATTTGCGGCGATCACTGAACATTGAGAATCGTGTTGCAGTCAAAACCTAGCCTCTTTCCTTATTTGCTGTTGTAGTCTATTTAAGATACTCATTAACCCGCAAATTGTCACTAATTAATTACGCCGTTTCTAAAATTAGGTGCATCTAGCAAGAGTACATTCAAGGAATTCCATTTAGCTCAATGCGGAGGACCAGAAAACAGAGGCCGCGAAGGTAAGTTCTATAGGTTAAAGCCGGCAGGGTGTTTGCCATTATTGTCGGTTGAAAGAGTTGCTCTAATAGAGGCGTGTTAGCACCAATGGATCTGATGACGGAGCGTAACGGTCGGCTAACTAGTGCCTATCCATAAACTAACAAGCTCAGTCATTGCGAGCGTTAGCGCGGCAATCTCATCCAGCATTGG
>CAJVZD010000038.1 GCA_913019905.1 uncultured Cellvibrionales bacterium | reverse complement strand
CGGGCTGCGGGAGATTGCCGCGCTTCGCTCGCAATGACATCGTTGAAAACACCCATTTCTGGATGGGCACTAATTAGTGCCTATCCATCAACAAATGTTTTTCGAGGATGCCATTAGCTTTAGTGCTGCAATCTGCTGTAGACCGCACCAATGCATGTGTTGATGTGAACTTCGCATCATGAGTTTGCCGCGCTTCGCTCAAAGACGAGTTCCTGGACGGTGCCAACTAACACCTCAACGCCCTTTCCAACCCAGTCTTCTGGCAGCGGTTGTTCTGGTCAACAAAAACCTTCCTGAGTTTAATACTGGAAATTTGCGTGCTGGGCATTTATTCTTCGACGTCTTCTAAATTAAACTCTTTGACAATTTTTATCAGGTGAATGTGTATGGAACTTCAAAATAAAGTTGCTGTGATTACGGGCGGCAGCGGTGGCATCGGACGCGCAATGGCTAAAGCATTTCTGGCGGAGGGCGCTAGCGCTGTCATCCTTATGGATCTAAATGAAGAGGCAGTGACCGCCGCGGCCAATGAAATAGGTTGTGAAGGTGAGGTTTGCGATGTCACCAATGAAGAACAGCTCGCAGCTGTCGTTCAGCGCACCTTAGCCAAGCACGGGAGAATTGACCTATTTTGCTCGAATGCAGGCGCCGGTGCTGGAGGTTTATTAACTGACGCAAGCAATGACGTATGGCAAAAACAGTGGGAACTGCATGTTATGTCGCACTTATACGCGGCAAGAGCTGTGCTGCCAAGTATGATTGAGAGAGGTGACGGATATCTGTTAAACACTTCCTCTGCAGCGGGTTTGCTTGCGGCGATCGGCAGCGGCCCATATACCGTAACCAAAGGCGCCGCCGTCAAACTGGCCGAATTTCTGTCAATTACCCATGGCGACGAAGGAATTAAGGTCTCTGTTTTATGTCCTCAGGGCGTCAATACAGCCATGGCTCCCAGAAGCCTGGGCGATGGCCAAACCGACGGAATTATTGAAGCCGATCAACTCGCGAAAACCGTCGTCGACACCATCCGTGAGGAACGCTTCTACGTACTACCCCATCCGGAAGTGGAGGACTACGTGCGACGAAAAGGCGACAATATTGATCGCTGGCTTAAGGGTATGCGTCGCCTGAGAAGAACATCGATTGAAGGCTAAGGCCCATTTCTTTGTTTTATAGCCTGCATGAAAAACTAACTTTCGCATTGTGGTGGAAGTTAGCTTCTCAATCAGTGGTCAACCACTAGCCAACAAATAAACCAGCCGCTTATAGCACTCCCATAGATAGTACGCGTTCAAACTGACTATTCAACCACTACCTGAACAAACTCACGCCATCTTGCAAAAACCATCCCCTTCTGTTTAGATTCTACAAACAATCAGGCAGCATACCGCCACCTGAACAACTGACAGGAGAAACTATTATGACCTTGTGCTATTTCGCTTTTGCACTTTGCATTAATAATGATTTCGATAACGTCGCAACCCAATAGCGCGATGAATATCAAACTAAACTTATTGCTACGCTAGTTCCTGAGACTAACTCCGACTTGATTGACGGCTGTCAAAGTCACAGAGAGACAATCAATACTGTCATTTTGGTTTACAAACCAGGTATTCATCCGCGTTATTAATTGATCCGCTATTAATAACTCGCAGGCACTGCTGCCTGTCAAAAATGAAGATGAAACCCATGAGCGCTCTATTACAAATAATCGACTTATCTTTTTCTCGTAGTCATCAAACGCTATTTCAACAACTCAATTTAACCATCAATAACAATGATCGCATTGGCTTAGTCGGCCATAACGGCTGCGGCAAGAGCAGCCTTCTTTCCATAATTCGCGGACTCGAAGAAATCGACGGCGGAGAAATTCGCAAACCCCGCGGCCTTAAGATTGGCTGGGTAGAGCAATTCATCGATCAAACGATACTGGACATAAACTTACTGGAAGCGGCCCTCAAGGTACTGAACCAAGACGAGTTAATAACACATGGCTGGAAAGCTAAAAACCAGCTTTTAGGATTAGGGTTTACGGAACAACAGTTCGCCGTGCCAGTTAAAGACTTAAGCGGCGGCCAACAGAATTTGTTATTGATAGCACGGGCCCTGTTGCTTGAACCCGAATTATTATTAATGGATGAACCCGGTAACCACATGGATATTCTTGCCATGAGTCGCCTTGAGACATTTTTACTGCATGAATGTAATTGTCCTTTTATGATCATCTCCCACGATCGATTTTTGCTGAACACCGTATGTAACAAAACCGTTTTTATTCGCGATCATCGAAGTTTTGAATATGCACTGCCTTTTGATAGTGCGAGTGATCAATTACTCGAACACGATAAACACGCAGAAAAACATCGGCAGCAGGAAGAAAAAGAAATAAAACGCTTACAAGCAACTGCAAAACGTCTCGCTATATGGGGACGTGAACACGACAACGAAAGTTTATCGCGCAAGGCGAAAAGTATCGATAAACGAGCAGAAAAACTTAACAATGAAAAAACGAAAGTCACCGAGGGCTCGAAACTGAATGTGCGACTAGACAATCTAAGTCTCGCTGCCAGGCAAATATTGACCATCGAAAATGCCGACATTTATACGCCCGATTTCTCCCGGAAATTGTTATCAATCGACCATATTGTCATCCAACCCGGCGAACGAGTCGCACTATTGGGTATCAATGGAGTCGGAAAATCCTCCACTCTGGAGGCAATTCGCAAGCAATTTTCGAACGACGACAAGACCAGTGGCGAAATCCGCTTTAATCCAAGAACCACTTTAGGTTATTACGACCAGGGCTTAGACACGCTAAACAAGAACCAATCTCGCAGTGACTGGCTGCGAAATAATACTCAAGGTGGCGAACATGAGATTAAAAAAACGCTGATTAATTCAGGGATATCCTTCACGGACTTCTCACACCGAGTTGACCAGCTAAGCGGTGGTGAAAAAGCAAGAATGATGTTTATGGCCTTCCAGATTAACCAGCCTAATCTAATGATTCTCGATGAACCAACGAATCACATCGACCTATATGGCAAACAACAATTAAGCGAACAACTTAAGGAATCCGGCGCGACATTAATCATCACCAGCCACGACCGTCACTTCCTAGACCACATCGCTACTCGCTGGTTATGGATTAACAATGGCACAATTGAAGAAGTTAACAACAGCGAGCTCTTTTACAAACAATTGCTAAACCCAAAGGCGAGAAGTTCGAATTCTGCCACCAATAAACATAAAAATTTTGGAAGCGCTGTCGACACTGACGCTAAGGAAAATGTTGACGAGATTGAAAATATTAGCATGGCTGATGAGGACGATATCTTGCAAAGAATAGACTGGCTAGAAACCAAGATCCAGGACGATCAGAAACGCAAAACAAAGTTTCAAAAACCCACTTCACAAATTGAGTGGCAGCGGGAGCTGGATCAACTGTGGGCACAACTTCAGTAACTGACCGGTTTTGTCACTACAAGTAAATTTTCATTCCCCTCACCCGCCGGGCGATAACTCGAACAATTTGTTTCAGTCATCGCCCGAATTGTCTTTTGACCGACGATTACTCTCGCCTAAATAACCCCTAGCTCAAAGCGCTTCAACCAATCAATAATTAACTCGTTCGTTTTTTCCGGTCGTTCTTGCTGAATCCAGTGACCACAATCAAGGTTATGCACTTCCAGCGTATTAACGCGACTGCTCAGTGATTTTGATTTGGGCACGGTATCGTAATCGCCAAAAATCACCATCGTCGGCACTTTTATTAGCTGTTCATACGCCCCGATTATTTCCCAGTTACGAGTAAAGTTGCGATACCAGTTTATCGACGCAGTAAAACCCGTTCTTTTGAACGAATCGACAAAAACTGCCAGCTCCTCTTCGCTCATTAACAATTGTCCGGCGGGTTGGTAGCTACCGGTAGCCATATTAATCAGCGGCATTCCCGGGCCCGGATCACGAGGGTCCTCCAGCCATTCATCGGTATGGTACATATTGCGCAGAAACCGATCGGCATTATCGTCAAAAACTTGATCTGCCACGCCAGGCTGACGATTAAAATGCACCATGTAAAAGTCTGGGCCCAACATTTTCTCCCAAAAACCGACCCACTCAGACGTGCCGCGATCCATAAAGGGCACACTGAGATTTATTAAACCGCTAATCCGATCGGCATGTATCATCGCAAAATTCCAAAGGATGATCGCGCCCCAGTCGTGCCCAAGAAAAACTGCCTCTCGATACCCAAAATGGTCAAGCAAACCAGCTAAATCGTCGCACAGATGTTGAATATCATAGTCGGTCACATCTTCAGGTCGGGAGGACGCGCCATAACCGCGTTGATTCGGTACGATTACATGGTAGCCAGCCGCCACCAATACGGGAATTTGGAAGCGCCAGGAAAAGGCGTGTTCAGGCCATCCGTGGCATAGAACGATTGGCTTACCCTTTTCTCCAGCAGAAAAAACCTCGAGGGTAATGCCGTTAGTATCGATCATTTCAGGTGAAGGAAAGGGAGTCATAGCTAATATCTCGTGATAGTAATCCGATTGAACGTCGTCTGATAGTGGAAGCATTTGCGCGGCTTCTGCCGTTTCGCTCCACAGCCACAGCGAACAGGTATAATGATTGCCTGCTTATCGGGCAATAAAATGGTCAAAATACAAGATTACAGAAATTTGCTACATTAAGATAATATAGAACCCACCCTATTCTCTAAAAACCATACTGATATGCTTAAGGACAAAAACCTGCGAATTCCAATGATATTGCTTTTCCTAGCGATCGGCGGCTGCGCTTCGCTGCTTCCGACCTATGAACCGCCGACTGTTAGCGTCTCAGCATTTCGAGTTTTGCCATCAAATACATTAAACCCAAAATTTGAAATCGACCTGCATATTATCAACCCGAATAACATAATGCTTAATTTGCAGGGAATCAGTTATTCAGCCAGTATCGAGGGGCATAAGATTTTGACGGGGGTCAGCAACGAGCTACCGGTCATCGAGGCCTATGGCGAGGGCGATGTTCGCTTGGTAGCCAGTGCCGATCTGTTTGGAAGTTTTGGATTGATCAACGATTTGGTTAGACAAAATAAGAAAGATCTTTCCTACCAACTAAATGTGAAATTGGATGTGGGTAATTTTACACCGGCTATTCGGGTAGAACGCCTCGGCACCATTTCATTTCGCTAAAAGCAGAACCGACGCTACTTAAAAGAGCGACAATACTTACAAGAGCTAACAATGTTTAAATTAAACGTGGCATTCCATTAACAAAGGAAAAACGTGATGTCCTCCAATGCAGATAATCTAGCCACCCTTATTGAAGACTCCTCCAGCATCGTCATATTTACCGGAGCGGGAATTTCCACGGAGAGCGGAATTCCTGACTTTCGCTCGCCTGGTGGCATTTGGTCGAAAATAAAACCCATCATGTTTCAGGACTTCGTATCAGATCCTGAAATGCGCAGAGAAAGCTGGCGTAGAAAATTCAGTGGCAGCGACATGATGTCCAAAGCGAAACCTAACCTGGGCCATTATGCCGTTGCCACCTTGATACGATCCGGTAAAGCCTCTCATGTAATAACTCAAAATGTCGACAATTTACACCAGAACTCTGGTATACCGGACGACAAAATCATCGAATTGCACGGCAACGCAACTTACGCCAAATGCCTCGATTGCGGGAAAACTTATGACTTCGACCCACTGGAGCAAGCCTTCATTAGCGCCGGAGAAGTTCCACCCTGCACTCAGTGCGGTGGAACAATTAAAACTGCAACTATTTCATTTGGTCAATCAATGCCGGAAGCTGAAATGATTCTCGCTGAAGAGGCCACTCTCGCCTGCGATTTATTTATAGCCATTGGTTCTTCGCTGGTCGTTTATCCCGCAGCTTCCTTTCCTGTCGTCGCTAAACGCAACGGCGCAAAGCTGGTTATTCTTAATCGAGAAGCCACCGATGTAGACATTCACGCCGATCTTGTCATAAATGATGAAATTGGGCCGACTCTTTCAGAGGCCGTGGAGATAATTAACTGAATTGTGGCCCCGGCTCGCCGAGTGACACAGAAGTCAGGAACTAATTCTCGATAAGCCATCTAATAGATGCCACACCATTTTCTCTATCAATCACTATGTTCATAACAAGCTAAGCCGACAAAATTTAGCTATAATGCAAAGTAGTTTTTCGGTAAATAATGATAACTTAATCGAAGTGTACTAATGACAGTCAACGCAATACAAGAAACCGATCTCGCTGGACTCAGAGCTCAAAATCATGCTGCATTTGCAAACTTAGTCGCCTGTTATCACTCCCAATTTAAGACGGTCGCACGATCAATTGTTGGCGACAGCATTGCAGAGGAAGTCGCTCAAGAAGCCTGGGTCTCAATTTTTAACGCTTTACCCGGTTTTGAGGGGCGGTCTTCGCTTAAAACATGGCTTTATACCATTGTCGGGAACCACGCCAAAACACGGCTGCGCAAAGAGTCTCGAATGCGCCCGATTGAAGAGGTGGGGAAAGCCGCCAGCGGCTACTTATCAGACGAGCCATTTAATCAGTCCGGGCACTGGGATAATACCCCCGCATTGTGGGAGATGGAGTCCCCAGACGCTCTTCTCGAGGAAAAACAACTGCGCCATTGCATCGAACATACCCTGTCCATCCTTCCTCAGGTCCAACGAGCAGCGTTTACTCTGCGCGATATAGAACAACAAAGCCTAGAAGACATTTGTAACATTCTGAACGTGACTAACTCTAATGTGAGAGTTCTTTTACATCGCGCCAGGATAACACTTATGGAAGTTATAGATCATTATCAGGAGACAGGTGAGTGTTAAACTGCAAAAGCCTGGTCGACCAGGCGAGCGATTTTACTGACAAAAGTCTTCCGTGGCACCGAGTACTAAGTATTAAATTTCACTTATTAATGTGTGTGCACTGCCGTCGATTTATGCGCCATTTTAGAACCACAATTAACCTGAGTGCTCACATCGCGAAAGAAAACGAACAGCTTAGTGACACCGAAGTTAGCGAAGTCATGGACTCGATTAAGCAGTTAGATTCCGAGCAGAAATAACGCCAGTAGCTTGGTTCAATTAATCAGCTTGCAAACCTCAGTGCCTGCTCCTTTCCGCCGTCCGTCATGAGTTACAATTCCTTAATAAATATCTGGAATAATGCGTTTGACCTTGTCTGAAAATTACTGGAAACTCAGCTTCCACAATTTTTCTCAAGGTAGCAGCAATGTCCGGAATTGAGCGATACCCAACACTTTTTTCTCCGTTAGATCTGGGGTTCACGCAAATTAAAAACCGCTCCATTATGGGATCCATGCACACGGGACTCGAAGAGGCTGAGGGGGGATTCGAACGACTTGCAGCTTATTTCACCGAGCGGGCAAAAGCCGGTGTCGGCATGATTATTACGGGCGGAATTTCTCCAAATGAAGAAGGCGGCGGCTCGAAACTCTCCACCGCAGAAGAGGCGGATCAGCATAGAATAGTCACCGAAGCGGTCCACACCGCTGCCCCCGATGTAAAAATCTGTATGCAAATCTTGCATGCCGGACCGCTCGCCGCCACCGCCAAAGCCGTGGCGCCCTCGGCTGTTAAATCCAGAATATCACCAGTTACACCGAATGCGCTCGATGAAGACGGTATCGAACAACAACTAAATGACTTTGCGAATTGCGCAAAGCGAGCAAAAGAAGCCGGGTACGACGGCGTAGAAATTATAGGATCTGCGGGTTATTTACTCAGTACTTTTCTTGTTCAAAAAACCAACCTTCGCAATGATCAGTGGGGCGGTAGTTATGAAAACCGAATGCGGTTTCCGGTAGAAGTCGTACGACGAATACGAGAAGCTGTCGGCAATGAGTTTATGGTAATTTTCCGAATAGCAGCCATGGATATGCTCGATGGAGGTATGTCATGGGAAGAAATTGTTCAACTGGCAAAAAAAATCGAAGCCGTAGGTGCCAACATTATCAGCACCCATTTTACCTGGCACGAATCCGCTGTGCCGACTATTTCCACGCGGGTTCCGCGGGCTGCTTTTAGTGGCGTAACGGGACGTTTAAGCAAAGAACTCAACATACCGACGATCACCAGCAACCGTATCAACATGCCCGCTGTTGCCGAGGAAGTACTCCGTCGCGGCGATGCAGACCTGATATCGATGGCGCGCCCGATGCTCGCTGATCCAGAGATTATTCAAAAAGCCATTGACGGACGAGAAGATGAAATCAATACCTGCATTGCCTGCAACCAGGCCTGCTTAGACCACACGTTTACGGGCCAGGAAATTAGCTGCCTGGTTAATCCGCGAGCCTGTCATGAAACACTGTTAAATTACGAAAAAGTATCGCAACCAAAACGTATTGCGGTGGTAGGCGCCGGACCGGCAGGATTATCCTACGCGACCGTTGCCGCCGAGAGAGGCCACCAGGTCACTCTGTTTGATGCTGCCGATGAAATCGGCGGTCAATTTAACCTTGCGCGCCGTATCCCGGGCAAAGAGGAATTTGACGAAACGATTCGCTATTTTAACCGGATGATCGAAGTCCACAATATTGACTTAATTCTGGAAACCACTGTCTCGGCAAAAATGCTGGTCGACGGAGGCTTCGATGAAGTTGTCATCGCAACGGGAATAGAGCCCCGAACGCCAGAAATAGAAGGCATTGATCACCCCAATGTCGTGAGTTATATCGATGCGATAAAAGGCAACAAAACAATCGGTAAAAGAGTAGCGATTGTCGGTGCCGGTGGTATTGGTTTCGACGTTGCCGAACTGATCCTGCACAAAGGTAAGTCAGCCGCCCTGGACCTTAGTGTGTTCGCAAAAGAATGGGGTGTTGATTTTGAAAACCACCCGCGCGGAGGCGTTACAGGGGTGAGTCCTCAGATCGAAATGAATGATCGCGAAGTATGTATGGTGCAGCGCAAAAGCACTCCGGTTGGTAGAGGACTAGGTAAAACCACAGGCTGGACGCATAGAATGTCACTCGCCAGACGAAACGTAAAAATGGTTAACGGTGCGGACTATCTGAAAATTGACGATGAAGGCTTGCATATATTATTAAATGACCAACCACAAATCGTTGAGGCGGACACCGTTATTATATGTGCCGGACAAACACCCCAACGTGCCCTATACGACGAGTTAGAAAAAACCGGCCTTAATACCAGTCTGATTGGAGGAGCCTATGAGGCCGCCGAATTAGACGCCAAACAGGCCATAAACCAGGCGAGCTTCCTGGCGGCCGCCGTCTAGCTTTCTCAGAATAGTTGCAAGCACATCAACTGTTGCACGAAAGAGCGGTGAAATAGTTGTGGCGCTCCTTCCAAGTCAAACGTTGATAAAAGAACGTCCAATTAAGCAAGTGCCGACTTTCTAGTGAACTTATCAACCGGCAAGCAAACTAGAGGAAAGTGATAAATTTACGAACCTAATGGGTGGTGAACCCTTCCAATTGAGCTGGATTCTCAATGTGATTTTCCAAATTAGTAAATGCCGCCAAAAAAGATACGGCTTTTCAGCGGTTAATCGCCATACATTTAATCAATTAGAAAGGAGAAAGACCCTTGTCGGAAACCGCTGCGGCAATAAACGCACAGGCTGAAGCACACCATCAATACCTCTTGGGTTTGCAGTTGATGGTCGCTACGAGAGAAGGTCCCGAAGTCATCGGCGACTGGATGTTCCGATTATTTCGTCGTCAACATGAAGAAAAGTTTTTATCGAGCTTTGAAAAATTGGGACTGACAGGCTTGCCCGACGCAGTTGCTTGCGCTCGATATCATGTTCTTTCAAACGGCGTAGGTGGTGTCGCTGTAGAGTATATGGAGGAGTCTGATACTAAAGCCTGGGTACGCTTTCGTTATCCGCGCTGGATGTTTGACGGCCCGACAATTTGTGGCTTACCAGTGGAAGCAAGCCGCGGATTTCTGAAAGGCTGGTACGCACAAAATGGCGTCTCTCTTGGCAACCCAAAACTGGGATTTGTCTGCGTGTCTGAAGATATGACTGGAGAATTTGGCTTCTGTGGTTACTTTCAGGAGTTTGAGAGTGATTTGGCTGAAAATGAACGCTTAAAATTTGCTAAAGGAGAAATTCCTCCACCCTGCGATCCCACCGCACAACCGAAACTACCGACCGAACAATGGAGTGCTGAGCGACTGGCAAAGGCAAACCGCAACTATGCCATAGAATATATTCGAAATGGTATCCGGGAATTAGCCAACGTCGTTGGCCAGGAGCGTAGCCTTGAATTAGGCAAGCTTGCCGCGAAGCTAACGGGGCTTCAACACTACCAAGCAATGGCCAAGAAAACAGGAGCTAGTGACGGTGGCTGCCAAGAAGCCGCTTCCTTCCTATCTACGATGTTGCAAGGCATGGGCGATGAGGTGCGCCTGGAGTTGGGGAAATGCGGAAAAACAGCCACACTGAACCAAACTGGGCTTAGAGTATTGCGGGGCATAGAGTTATCTGAAGAACGTGAAAACTTACTGGCATGCTGGATTGAATTGTGGCGCGGTGCCATTCATTCCCATCAAACATTTATGGAAGTTAGTGTTACCGCGTTCGACGATCGTCTCGAATGGCTCATTAGCGAAAAGCCACATTCATGATTGAATTTCGAGCGGCAGATAAATCAGTGCGCTGTGGAACTTTTCCGGAAATTCTTTGCGCCAACAAAAAACTCACAAGCGGTTAAAACAGCGTAAACTGTGTGCCATAGCTGGAAGGTAAAAAATACGCTGAAATTCCACATTACCACTACTAATTTTCAGCATTGATCGAGAATGGTATCAGGACACATAAATGACAAACAATGACATATTGCGCCGCATCCGTTACGTCTTTAATTTGGGTGATTCGAAAATGATTACTATTTTCGGCTTAGCTGATCTAAAGGTAAGCCGGGAACAAATCAGCAATTGGCTAAAACAAGAGGATGACCCCGCGTACCAATTGTCTACCGATGAACAATTGGCTACATTCCTCAACGGCTTTATTGTGGAAAAGCGCGGTAAAAAAGACGGACCTCAGCCGGCGATAGAAAAAAGATTAAACAACAATATCATTTTCATGAAGTTGAAAATCGCCCTAAACATAAAAGCTGAAGAAGTATTGGGCATCATCGCCCTCGCTGGGTTACATATTAGTAAACACGAATTGAGCGCCTTTTTTCGCAAGAAAGGGCACAGCCACTATCGCGAGTGCAAAGACCAGGTGCTAAGAAATTTCCTCCAGGGCCTACAACTTAAATATCATGACAATGTCGAGCCGAAACCGGCGTACAAATGGAAAAAAGTGGGCGACAAATAATTCGATTTCTCGGCACCGGGAAACTATCTGCTCGATGCCGAGAATCCTGGACAGCTCCCTCTCAATGGATCAAATCCTCCCAATGGGCCAAGTTTATCTACGTGAGTCAGCGCTGAAGTCGATATTCCTCTAACTCCAATGAGTTATATTTAAGTACGCCTCTGGTTACAGAAACGAGTCTGCTGATGTTTTAACTATGACTCCTTGAGTACTCGGTTTCCCGCAGCGGCGATATCGTCACGTGCACGGATATCACCACTGCGCAATCTCGCTTGATAGCCACTCAACTCTCTTTTTAACACCGGAGCCAGCATGTATAAACCCAGGATATTGGGCAAAGCTATGACAAATACCATGGCATCGGAAAAATCCAAAACCGCCTCTAACTGTATCGTGCAACCTAGAGCACCAAAAAAGCAGAAGATTACCTTAAACACAATTTCCGCTTGTTTGGATTCACCAAAAATATAGGTCCAACCTTTCATTCCGTAATAAGACCAGGAAATCATTGTTGAGAAAGCAAACAAAATGGCGATAAAAGAAAGTGGAACCGTTGACCAGCTAATAGTACTAGCAAAAGCTTGAGACGTTAACTCCACCCCCTGAACACCATTGAGCTCCATTCCGGGCTCATAAACAGTCGTTAAAATAACCAGAGCTGTTAATGTACAAATGACGATCGTATCCAAAAAGGGCTCTAACAATCCCACAAAGCCCTCGGTAACAGGCTCTTGAGTACGCACTGCCGAGTGCGCAATCGCGGCAGATCCGATTCCGGCCTCGTTGGAAAAAACAGCTCGCTGGAAGCCTAAAATCATGACACCTAGAATACCTCCGGCTGTCGCACGAGGAGCAAATGCTTCGGAGAATATTGCCTCGACGGCCCAGGGGAGTTTTTCTGCGTTTAGCACAATAATCACAATCGCGGCAATCATATAAGCGATAGCCATGAAAGGTACTAACCGTCCCGTTACTTTCGCTATGCTTTTTATGCCTCCAATGATAACAAAAGCCACAACCAGGGCGATAATCAAACCAAATAGCCAACCCTTGTCAGAAAACCAACTTTGCTCGGAGCCAGTCACAAAGACAAATTGCTGGAAAGCCTGATTTGACTGAAACATATTGCCTATTCCCAAACATCCGACAACAATCGATGCCGCATAGAACAAACCTATTGGCTTGGCGAGAATATTGAGATTGTATTGGCGAAAAGCCTCCTCCAGATAGTACATTGGCCCTCCAGAAACAGAACCATCAGGGTTAATTTTTCGATATTTTACCGCGAGCACACACTCGGCAAATTTTGTCGACATACCGAGAAAACCTGCGACTAGTAACCAAAAGACCGCCCCTGGCCCACCAATAGTGATAACTATAGCAACCCCCCCAATATTACCGATACCTACGGTTCCAGAAACAGCCGTGGCCAACGCCTGAAAATGGCTAACCTCTCCGTTATGTTTATCGTTGGCGTAATCTCCTCTGACAATTTTAATGGCATGCCAAAAACCACGAATATTAATGAATCCGAAAAAGACGGTAAAAAATGCCGCTGCACTAACTAGCCACAAAACGATCAACGGCAGCTCAGCCCCGAAAATATTGGCTTTAAAGAAAATGAAGTCTGACACGACATCCGTCAGCGGCTGTACAAAACCATTAATGCTCTCATCGATAGAATCTGCCTTGACCGATATCGAAGCTGTTGACAAGAGGAGTAGTAAAATTCGTACTAGGCTGATGCCAGGATAACCTCGGGGGAACACAGTAAGGAACGAACGAAATAGCGTAATATTCAAAACGATTTTCTCGATTACTTGGCCGGTCAACGAAACATAGACGAAAGCCAAAAAGTGTCTAAAGATAATAGGCAGACATTAGTTATCACAATAACAATGCCAGCGCTTAAACAAACATGACTATCTAATAAGGATAACTATTGCCCATCCATAAATAGGTGTTTTTAAATGGTGTCATTGCGAGCGAAGCGCGGCAATGCTGGATGAGATTGCCGCGCTTCGCTCGCAATGACCGTGTTTATTAGTTTCTGAACGGGCACTAACGATACATGCTAATCGTAAAAGTTAACTTTAAAATTCTTTCTCATCGTGACCTTCGACCATTTTATGAAAAATGTCGGAGGCACCTTCTCTATTAAAACATTCTTCTGAATTTATTACCCGCCAGTATATAATGGCAAGATGGTAAATACCCACTGTAACTGCTCTGCTTTATCAAACCTAAGCGCAGACTTATATCAAGACCGTAAACCCCGGACCAACTATGACGCTTAAAATCGGAATTCTAAATTCAGACTTCGTTAGACCTGAGCTGGCGGGCACCTTTGGTGAATATCCGCATATGTTCAGCGAATTACTCAAAAACCCCGACCCTTCCGTCGAATTCATTTCTTACGATGTAATACTCGGTGTATACCCAGACAATATTGATGACGTTGATGCCTACCTAATAACGGGTTCAAAATTCAGCGTCTACGACAATGAAGACTGGATTCGTCGCTTAGGTTCTTTCGTTGTGGAACTAAATGATCGCAAAAAGAAACTACTGGCCATTTGTTTTGGTCATCAAATGGTTGCTCATTTTTTGGGAGGAAAAACAGCAAAGTCTGACGTAGGCTGGACGGTGGGTGTGCATAGCTGCTTAATGATGGAAGATGTTTTTGGCAACAACTGCGACGGACAGGTTTTAAATTTTTTGGCGTCCCATCAAGACCAGGTAATTGAGCTTGCAGACGGAGCAAGGACCATTGCGAGTAATGAAAATTGTCCACACGTCATGACTCGCATCGGAGACCACATACTGACACTGCAATGGCATCCTGAATTCACTAAAGATTATTTAGAAAAGCTACTGCACATTCGACGCGATCTTTTGGGGGATGAGCTATTTCTGCCGGCGTTAGATAGCCTGAGCATGCCAATCGATAATGACCAGTTTTCCCACTGGGCCATTGATTTTATGCGAGGTTAGCGTGAAAACCTGTCCACGTTCACAGTCGTTTAAAACCTGCGGCCAATTTTTTATCGTGCACTTGTCGTTCAGGCGTTAACAAATTCATTTGTCAACGTGCTTTCTAATAAGGTTTATCACCATCAATGGTAATGCGCTCCAGCTTGCGATGTGCAGGAAAGTAGTCGTTGACGGGTTTATGTTGCGTACTGCGGTTGTCCCATATCGCAATGGAATTAGTTTGCCATGCAAACCGACAGGTATATTCTGGTGTCGTTACGTGATCAAACAAGAACTGTAATAACGCTTCACTTTCTTTACTTGGCAATCCCACGATGTGAGTTGTAAACAGAGAATTAACATAAATGACTTTTTTACCACTCTCGGGGTGTACTCTGATTACCGGATGTTCCACTGGAGGGTTATCGGCA
Source organism: uncultured Cellvibrionales bacterium (assembly GCA_913019905.1). GTDB lineage: Bacteria > Pseudomonadota > Gammaproteobacteria > Pseudomonadales > Dasaniaceae > Oceanicoccus. The sequence goes on along the minus strand of CAJVZD010000038.1, from coordinate 30,209 downwards.
ATCGCCTGAGCGAGACGCTGTGGACCTCCAGGCTCGGCCAAACTCTCCCTAAACCCATGCCGAAAATCGTGGACCGCGGTAAAACCCTCGAGCATGTTTTGCATGGCTGGTGACAAGCCCAGATAGGCTGCTGACATGCAGGCCCAAAGTGTATCGCCCCCTTTTTCGGGAATAATTTTAGACCTCAATACCGTCCCCATAGGCGGATGGGGCCGAAACGTCATATCAGTATGCCATTTCTCAATTTTCGACGGTTTTTCAGGGGTATTTTCCAAAATAGTTATTTCGGGAAAACCCTCGACCGTATCGTATGCGGGATGCGTCTGCAGTGGACCAAACGACAGTGCCAGCTCTTTTTGACGGGCATGGTCAATATTCTGGTCACGAAAAAAAATAACCCCGTATTCTATCAATAACCGATGGATTTCTTGGTACATAATATCCGTAATGCTGCAGGTCAGATCGATGCCCGAAATTAAGGCTCCGAGGGACCCGGATACCGGCTTTACATTAAACATAATTCATACTCACTGTTTTACGCGCGATCTATTGCGCAGCTTGCCTGTTGCACGCATGTTCTATAATAACTGCATTGTGCTAGGTGTTAGACGCAAATCAAAATTTGCGCTCGATGATATTCCAGAATAAGCAAACATAGCTAGAATTTTCAACTCACAATAGGCTAATTTCGACCAAAAATGGAAATACGATGAAGGCGCAATTTTCTAACAGCAGTAATCTATCCATCGGTATTAATACCTACAAAATGGGAAATATTAATGCGATGCGGACAATAATTCTTCGTATTTTAACTCGCTTGATATTTTTTACTCCAAAACATTCTACAAACTCCAGAGTTAGTGCTAAATTAAGATAAAACTTCGCAAAGTACTCAGAATAATAAAAATCGGTCCATGCGCTTTCACAACATAATTGAGCTACAATGAATGTTGGCTAACTAGCGAAAGCTCGAAACGACCACCAACGGCGTTTCTATTAGCTAAATTGTTTTCGGGAGTGAAATATTATTTATCCTATCAGTGCTCATAGTGGTAGCACAATGAGCCAACGTAACAAGGTTCTGATCTATATCGTTCTTTGCCTTAGCGCTATTCAAACCGTATTTATTGTCTATTTAGATGACTATCTGGACGACTACAACATTCACGCTCTCGAAAATCACGCTCATGTATTAGGCCCTTCCCTTTGGTATTACGACACTAAATCGACAGCACCGTATTTGGAGCTTGCGATAGAAACATATCATTATCGCAGTCTGGAAGTGATCGACGAAAAAGGAAAGTTGTTTTTAAATCCGCCCGGCATAACACCAAGTTATATTGATAGTATTCTCGAAAACTTACGCCTCATCAACGCAACACCGCTTCACATCGACATCGTTTATAAAGAAAAGAAAATCGGCGTCCTGAAAGTCATTATTTTTCCTCGAGATTTTTTCTATTACAGCATTATCTCAATTGGAGTACTGGTTTTACTCGGCACCGTATTCTGGCTATTCATGATGTTAGTCAATTCAAAAAAACATCTTGAACACAATGCTGAGCTGCTTGAAACACAAAAAACGGAAATGGAAGAAGCAAAAAATATGGCGGAAGATGCTAATCTGGCGAAAAGTACCTTTTTAGCAAACATGTCGCACGAAATCCGCACTCCTATGAATGGTGTTCTGGGAATGGCAGAACTGCTTCGAACCACTAACCTCGATGAGACACAAAGTTATTATAATCGAACCATTTTGAGTTCGGGACAAACCTTGCTCGCGGTTATCAACGACATTCTCGATTATTCCAAAGTCGAAGCTGGGAAAATGGCATTGGAAATCCGCCCTTTCAACTTAGATGAACTCATTGAAGAGATAGTTACACCTTTTCGCCTGATGACTAGCGATGACGTACAATTTATCGCCTCAATTGATCCGGCAGTGCCCGTATATATACGCGGAGACGCAGTACGCTTAAAGCAGATCATTGCCAACCTGTTAAACAATGCCTTCAAATTTACCACCAAAGGCCAGGTTGTCCTAAACATTAGCTCACTGCCAGGCGAAGAACAAAAGGTGACTCTACATTGCAGTATTTCTGATACCGGCATAGGTATCGACCCGGAAAAACAAGATGACCTCTTCAAGCCGTTTACTCAAGCAGATAGCAGCACGAGTCGCAAATATGGCGGTACAGGGCTGGGCTTGGTCATATGCCAGAAGCTGGTAACAATCATGAATGGTACGATTGGCGTTAACAGTAAAATGGACAAAGGATCCGAATTCTATTTTGATATAGAACTAGATCTGGACACAAATCTGCCGACGCCAGCACCAACGATTGATCTCATCGGAAAACGCATGCTGTTGATCGAAGATCAACAAATATTCAGAGATATTCTAACCGCGCAAGCCAACGCGTTGGGATTGGAGGTCACAGCTCTAAGCGACAAGGCCTCCATTATCAATTATCTGGATATCGGCCCTCTACCGGACATTATCGCCATCGATCTCGAAGTTGTTGGACTCAATACATTTTCTCTATCCCGCGAGCTCGATCAGAGAGAAGATCAAGATGGCATCCCTCGTATACTCCTTACCGCGTCGTGCTCGCTACCAAACAGTGAGACACTGGAGCACAATGGATTCTCCGCCGGACACACGAAACCATCGTCGGTATCGCAACTACAAAATATACTCAGTAGCGCATTAAGCCTCGAAACCAACTATGCGCTAAACGCCACACAGCAGCTCAACCAGTACGCTCAGTTGAGAGTTCTACTAGTCGAAGATAACCACGTTAATCGAATGGTCGCCGATGGTTTAAGCCGTAAACTAGGAGTCAAAGTAGACCAGGCCGTCAACGGCCTAGAAGCCGTAAAGTTAGTTTGTGAAAAACAACAGACCTACGATTTGATTCTTATGGATTGCGAAATGCCTGAACTCGATGGTTACGACGCGACTAAAAAAATTCGACACTGGGAAAGAAATAACAACCGCTCCCCTGTCGAGATCCATGCACTCACCGCGCACGTTTTACCTGAATATCTAGAGCGTTGCCGAAATTCGGGGATGGATGGGCACCTGAGTAAACCCATTGATTTTCCGCATCTACAGATGCTTTTCGAAAAAGTTTTTCGTAGCCTCGAAAAAAAGACAACATCAATTAATTAAGCCCGGATAAACACACTCGCTAACTGAAAGTATTGGATGTTTTCCGCGGGTTAAGAAAACCATAGAATTCTTACCCTATTGTGAGGCGTCAGGAATTAATGGATTTTTGCCCTGCCCGGCTTTTTTTACTTTTTTCTCCGCATAAACTTCCGGCTGTTTGAGGAGGTCTAGATCCATGGTTTTATGCGTAAAACCCTCAAAAACCGTTGCCCACAATTCCGTATTAGTCTGTGCTTTTCTTAGATGGCTAATGGCCTTACATGCACACACAATCGAAAATAGTATTCCAAAAACAATACCCACTTGTATCAAAATATCCTCGATCATGATTTTCCCTGGTGATTTTCCCTGATGAATTTATAAGTAAATGGGGGCGCATGATAACTATACAATGTTTGTATCGAATAAAATTGCCAGTCGCCTAGATGTCGATAATGTAATCTCAGTACTCTCTGTTTAGAAATGGTGTTAACGTAACAGACTAACGTCAAAGCTTTTTCTTAGGAAATCCCATCGACAAAATTTCGCCACAATCGGATAGAATGCCTATGCCACCGATAAGTGAGCTGCCTTATATTTACAACTCGACCATAACGATAAAAATGTCAGGAGAAAACAATGCCACGATTGCGCGAAGTACCACCCAAGGAAGCCGATCCATTATCGAGAAAACTCTACGGTCTGATCTTTGGAGAGCGGGATCCCACGGTCGACCCTGGAACGGAGACAGGCACTCCAGGTAATTGGTGGACCGTTTTTGCGAATGTCCCCGATGCTCAAAAACATATTTCAGATGGATTTCGATTTTATCGCGACGACGCGCGAAAAATCGATCCTCAACTACGAGAACTCGGTCAAATTAGAGCCGGCTATGCTCGCCAATCACAGTTTGTTTTCTCCCAACACTGTAAGTCCTGCCGGTCGGTCGGCATGTCTGAAGAGAAGATCCAAGCGATACCTTACTGGCAAATATCCGAGGTTTTTTCTCCGCTTGAGCGAGCAGTGCTAGCTTATACCGATGGACTTGTTTTAGAAGGTGGACGAGTACCAGATGCTGTTTTTTCTGTACTGCAGGAACATCTATCTGATGAAGAAATACTCGAATTCACCTACATAACGTGTACTTACGATATGCACGCAACCATGTCTCGAGCACTAAAGCTGGAATATGACGATGTTGAAGAACGCATGACCGAAATACCCGCACCGAAGGGCAGCGCCTACGACGTGATGAATATGGTCGACAAAGAATAGTTGAACCGTATTCGTTCGCCAAATACAGCCTATTGATGATGTTTTTGGCGAACACCTTCTGTATTATGTTAATCACTTTTCATGTGCGAAAGGCCTTCTAATTACTCACATCTATTCGAAAAAATAGCGACATAACCAACGTTTACGAAGTCTCACAATCTAGATTCAGACAGATAAGAAAAAAGGCGAATGACCACACGGCTCACATCAAACGGAATGAATTTATGAATGATCGACGAACGACTATAGATGAGGAAGAATACGACCTTTCACGCAGAGAAAAGTCGGCTAAAACAAATGCGTTGATCGCCTACTGTTTAATGGTCGTCGGCTTGTTTACCGGTTTTTTCTGGCTGGTAGGCGCGATTTGGGCAATGGCAAAAAAGTCGGAGGCTATTGACACTTGCTTCGAAGATCATTTTACCAACATTATTTCGACATTCTGGTGGACACTTGGCTTATCAATACTCGGCGGCATACTCGCCTATGTAATCATTGGATACCTGATACTTTTTATTGTATGGATTTGGTCCATTTATAGAATAATCAGCGGAATTGCAAAACTGACCTCAAACAGACCGTTTGATAGCTAAGTCACTTGGCAGCGATGGCCGCAACTCGAGCGCTCATAGCAGCGAGCTAGAGCTGCCGTAAATACTAAGCCTGAAAGCACTAACAAAATTAAAATAAACAGAATGAAGTAAGCAATCAATGAAAAATACCAACAGGCAATTAGACCAAAAGGCAATTCTCAAGCTGTTAACAGCGGCAATGTGTCTGGTATTGAGTGCACAGCTGTTAGCCGAAGAAGCCGTTATAAAAGTTTCCGACAAAGATCGGCCAAATATTGTGTTAATTCTTGCTGACGACTTGGGATTTACCGATGTATCTCCCTTCGGGAGTGAAATCGACACACCGAATATTGCTGCCCTTGCCGCACAAGGCCTCAGTTTCACGAACTATCATACGGCCGCAAGCTGCGCCCCGACGCGAGGCATGTTACTCACCGGCGTAGACAGCCATCGCAATGGCGTACCAAACATACCTGAAGCGCTTCCTCCGGAACAGAAAGCCCACGACCACTATCAAGGCGTCCTCAGCCATAACGCCGTAACCGTAGCAACCATGTTGCGCGACGCTGGTTACCACACGTATATGACTGGCAAGTGGCATCTGGGGAAAGAAGCCGACCTACTTCCTTTTGCAAGGGGTTTTGAACGGACAATTACGATGGCGGATACAGGAGCCGACAATTGGGAACAAAAACCTTATTTACCGATCTACGAAAAGGCCAATTGGTATGCCGACGGCAAAGAACATAATCTGCCAGAAGATTTCTATTCCTCGCAGTACTTTATCGACAAAACCATTGAATTTATTGAATCAAATCGCGAAGACGGAAGACCTTTCTTCTCCTACATACCTTTTCAAGCAGTCCATATACCGGTACAGGCCCCAAGAGCATTTACCGAAAAATATAGCGGAGTCTACGACGAAGGCTGGACCCTTATGCGAGAAAAACGGCGTTTGGCAGCAGAAAAGCTCGGCATAATACCGCCGAATACCAAGACTATTGTGACACCCGGAACCAAAAGATGGGATTCGCTCAACGCAGAAGAAAAACGATTTCAATCGAAAAGTATGGCCGTTTATGCGGGGATGGTTGATGCTATGGACACTCACATCGGGCGCCTTCGCGACTACTTAAAAGCGATTGGTGAGTATGACAATACCGTATTTATCTTCACCTCAGACAATGGTGCTGAAGGGTCTGACCCAATCGCTGCGAACGGACTTTTTGAACTATGGATGAACAGTGTTGGCTATAACAATGAATACAAAACACTCGGCGAAAAGGGGAGCTACAATGTCATTGGCCCCAGCAATGCAACTATCGCCGTATCGCCCTTGGCCTACTACAAATTCTATGCCGGCGAGGGAGGCATGCGAGTACCATTGATAATGTCAGGGCCCGGCATTGCCGCAAAAGGAGAATTAAGCAAAGCGCTAACGTATGTTACTGATATAACACCAACCCTACTTACTTTTGCAGGACTTGATGATCATCAGGGAAACTATAAGGGAAGACCCGTTGAAACTATCTCTGGAAAAAATCTCGCGCCGCTTTACCAGAACCAGGCAGAATTTATCCGGGATGAAAACGAATTCATCGGATATGAGCTCGGCGGTAATAAAGCCTTGTTCAGAGGCAATCACAAAATCGTTTTCAATCGCGGGCCACTGGGAGACAATAAATGGCATCTTTTTGATATTGACGCTGATCCGGGTGAAGCCCACGATCTTGCCAATTCTGACCAATCGCTTCTGGCTAGCTTAGTTCACGATTACGACAGTTATGCTGCTGACAATAATGTCTTAGCTGTGCCCGAAAACTACAATCAAGTTGAGCAGGTTTTTGTTAACGGCTTGAAGCGACTATACGGGACCCAAGTCATCATTTCACTAGTCGGCCTTTTTGCTGTAGTTGTCCTCTGGCTTCTATGGCGGCGCAGAAAAAACGGCCTGTCGAGCGATGCCTAGATCAGTAAGCGAAAAAAATGTCAGTGGCATCAACGAAAGGAAAATGGTCGCGCATCGATCACATTGACATAAAGCCGAGAGAGGCGCTCATATAGGCCCCTTTTACTTTGCATTTTTCTCGACAGGTTTATGAATGCTTAACTTAGATAATTACGTTTTTGCACGCAGCTTGCATATACTTGCTATCGTCTTTTGGATTGGCGGAGTCGCTTTTGTAACCACGGTATTGATTCCAGCACTAAAGTCCACAGTTGACCCGAAAAACAGATTGGCTTTATTCGAACAACTTGAAAGTAAGTTTTCATTCCAGGCGAAAATAACAACCGTGCTCACAGGGCTTTCCGGTTTCTACATGGTGATGTTTGTTGAGGGCTGGGACAGGTACTTAACACTGCAATACTGGTGGATGCATTTGATGACCTTGGTCTGGCTAATATTTACGATAGTATTGTTCGTACTCGAACCACTTTTTCTGCATCAATGGTTTCATGCAAGAGCAACTGAAAACGGCGAGGCAGCATTTAACGCTCTTCACACAATGCACATAATTTTATTAACATTAAGCATCATCGCAATAACAGGAGCGGTCGCCGGCTCACATGGCTACTCGTTCTTTTGAAAGACCGTAAACCACTTCTAACTCTAGGGGCGCCTCACAATGAATCCTATCGCTGTTTTTAAACAAACCTGGCTTGAAGCGAAAGAGCTAAAGGACGCTAGCGCTAGCTACTGCACACTGGCAACAATCTCCTCTAGCCACCAAGCATCAGTCCGAACATTAGTATTGCGAGAGGTAAACGATGACTCTTTCAGTCTTTTTGTCAACGAGACCTCGCCTAAATGGCAAGACCTGACAAACTCAAAAAAAATTGAAATTTTAGTTTTTTGGCCGAGCTTGATGCAACAATATCGAATAAGAGGAAACGTTAGCGAACTATCGCGAAGCGTCATGGAAGCTCACTGGCGAAAGAAACCCTACGGTGCGAAAATTATTGATCATTTTTATGCACAGAAACAACCTCAAAGTAGCGTAATCGGTTCCAGGGAATTATTATTACAAGGTATCGACGAGCTCAAACAGAAATACCCATCGGGCGAAGAAATTCCGTACCCGAATAATGCCCGAGGAATTTCGCTACAAGCCACTTACATTGAACACTGGAAGAATTCACCGGCGGATCGTATTCACAAACGACACGAATACCGTCTGACTGAAGGCAACTGGAAAGAGTTTATTCTAGTTCCTTAATGACACTGACATAAACCACGGAAGTGTGCTTTACAGAAGACGTAGTGCAAAATTTCTCTTTCTATCCTTTCTCAAAAACAGCGATGGTATTTCTCTTAAATAAAAAAGGCCACGTCTTAGGTGGCCTTTTTTTCGGAAGTCGTTTTCTTACAGACTAGCGAAACGCTCGGTGTGGTAATCCGTGCTACCAAACAGGAACTGAATAGTCGTCAAACGTTTAAAGTAATGACCCACATCCAATTCGTCAGTAACCGCTACACCGCCGTGTATCTGCACTGATTCCTGCCCCACTAAACGCGCGGCTTTACCGATACGACTTTTTGCAGCCGACAGGGCTTTGGGTGCCTTGCCATCCAAGCGGTCCATTTCCATCGCAGCCATTATCAAAATTGACTTGGCTTGCTGGGTTTCCATGAACATTCTGGCCATACGGTGTTGCAGGGCTTGGAATGTCGAAATAGTCACACCAAACTGTTTACGAATTTTGGTGTATTCAACCGTCTTGTGTAGCGCGACTTCCATGGCACCCACCGCTTCAGCACATATCGCCAGGGACGCACGATCAATAACTGTCTCCAGTACATCGAGTGCGGCACCCGCTTCACCTAGAACATTGCTGGCGGGAACCGATACATTTTCAAACCATACATCGGCAGCACACTGACCATCGACGGTGACATAACTTTTACGCTTAACGCCTTCTGCATCGGCGTCAACCAAGACCAGACTGATACCCTCACGGTCGTATTGCTCTCCGCTTGTCCGTACGGCAACAACGAGTTTATCGGCAGAATCACCATTGAGAACAACCGACTTGTGGCCGTTAATCACCAATTGATCACCCTGGTTTTCAGCACTAGTCAAAACGTTAGCCAAATTATAACGACTTTGGGTTTCGGCATACGCTAAAGCTAACTGCAAGCTTCCGTCCATTACGCCACCAATTAATGTCGCCTTTTGATCTTCGCTACCGGCCTCACTGATTGCTGTTCCCGCCAATACCGTATTGGCCAAAAACGGTTCTATCAATAGACCCCTGCCAAACTCTTCCATCACAACGATCAGGTCGACAGCGCTGCCACCCAAACCGCCATCTTCTTCTTTAAAGGGCACTGTTAACCAACCGAGGTCGGCGAATAGCTTCCAGTGATCCGCACTAAAAGCAGCTTCGCTTTTAACCACCTTCTGGCGGCTGTCCCAGTCGTAATCTTGGGCTATAAATTTACTGACACTGCTCTGCAGCATCTGTTGTTCTTCACTATATGAAAAATCCATGTCTATTCCCCGCTTACAAGCCTAATACGGCCTTGCTAATAATATTGGTTTGAACTTCATTGCTGCCGCCGTATATTGTCGCTTTGCGATTATTAAAATATCGGGGGTTGCTGCTAACGTCCTGCCCGGAACCAATCATTATATCGTTGTAATCGGCGTCGTATTGTTCGGGAACAAACGGCAAACCATAGTAGCCCGCCAACTCAACATTGAGTTCATCAATAGTCTGCTGTATCTCGGTGCCCTTTATCTTTAATATCGAAGATTCCGGGCCGGGAGCATTACCTGTACTCACCGCGGCAAGTGTGCGCAATTCGGTGTATTCCAAGGCTAATAATTCAATTTCGACGTCGGCGATTTTCTGATTCCAGCTTGGGCTCTCTGACATCATAGGGCCGCCATTACTCGTGTGAGAGGCTTTGTCTTTTAGCTCCCCCAAACGGATTTTGCTGTTCGCGACGCCGGCGATATTCGTACGTTCGTGCGTCAACAGAACTTTGGCGTAGGTCCACCCCATGTTTTCTTCGCCAATGCGATTTTCTGCCGGAACCCGCACGTTATCAAAGTGTACTTCATTGACTTCGGGCGAACCGTCGAGCAAATAAATGGGCGACACGGTAATGCCCGGCGTCTTCATATCAATTAACAAAAACGATATTGCCGCTTGGTTTTTTACATCCGACGCGCCAGTGCGGACCAAACAGAAAATCCAGTCGGCATATTGGCCCATAGTCGTCCATGTTTTGGTTCCGTTTACAACATATTCATCACCTTCACGGACTGCAGTCGTCTTTAATGAGGCGAGATCGGAACCGGCATTGGGTTCTGAATATCCCTGACACCACCAAACGTTGCTAGCAAGAATATCGGGCAAAAAGCGTTTCTTTTGTTCTTCATTACCGTAAGTGTAAATAACGGGAGCAACCATTTTTAGCCCAAAAGGCACAACTCTGGGCGCTTTGGATATTGCGCATTCATTATCCCAGATATATTTTTGAGTAGATGTCCAGCCCGTACCACCGTGTTCGACTGGCCAGTTGGTACCAGCCCACCCTTTTTTATGGAGGATCTTTTGCCACGCGACAAAATCCTCTTTGCCGAGGTGTAAGCCATTTTGAACTTTATTTTGTATGTCGGCAGGCATTTCTGTTTGCAGAAATTCCCTGACTTCAGCCTGAAAGTCCAATTCCTCAGTGGTGAAATCTATATTCATTTACCTTCACTCCTTACTAAAAAAATGTCGCTATAAATTGGGGGCGTTAGCTTATCACAAGCTGGCGCGGCAGTCCTACAGCTAACTTTACTTCGACAAAGCGAATGATTTGGCAATTTATCTAGGTTGATTTCTAATCGTATTTTGTTGATCAATTCGTTACTGGCTAGGATTTCTGCACCTTAATCTAAACCCAGTTGCGCGAAAGCAATGCTGTTCAGTGCCTCAAACGAGTTTGACTTTTACCGCCTTAATCTCGGTCGTTTGGCGTTTTCTATGTGACAAGATTTGTCATTAATTGGTCATTGCCGTCGCATATTTGCCGGTAGGGACACGAGGTACAATTACGATTTCGCCAAGTTGTTGAAAATAAAGCGGATATCGATTGTGGCATCCATTTTGCAGAATTAAACCTGACGATGGATGAAACGAACCATAGCTTTCGATGAAAGTGAAACGTAACGGTCGGTAAGCTTGAACGCCGGTTACTCCCTTTAAATTTAGACGTATTTGTTGGGTCGAGGTAGTGTATGAAAAAGACCATTCCAATGATAAGGCTCGATAAGTGGGCGAGGAAGAAGTTTCTCGAGCATCGTTCTACTATGGAATTAATGGCGTCTGCGAACAATCAGTGTGATCGTACAGTCATTGCTATTGTAGCTCTAATGGAAGTAGAGCCGTTTTTGCGATATGAGGGCATGGGAAAGCCGGAAGCCTTATATTTAAAAAACTGCCACCGTTACCTGAAGGGATTTGAAGCAAACTCGATTTGAAATAGATTTCAGGTGAGTTGTCTAAAGTATTTATTCGATTTAGTGATCTTAGAATGTCCCTTTTTGGGTATTTCCAGAAAAACAGAAAGAAATTTTACTACTTCTTTTGCTAAGGACGAATAAATTTTCTGCTGCCGAACTTGTTTGAAAAAGCACTAACGTTTTTAGTATACTGTAAGGTAGTTAACACGAGCATTCTCTTCCATTTAGTTCAAAATACTCTCCAGCTATGAAATTTGAAGTTAATTGCATGTCCAATTCTAGCGCAAAAAAATTGAGCGAAGCTATTTAGTCTATTCGATGCCGTGGACTTATGTGGCTTATATCTTTAGGTCCGGACGGACGACATAAAATAGTTGGCGGGATTTGACGCCGTCTCTTTAAGCGTTCTATTATGAGCATGTTTTCGATTACAGAAGCCCAATTCTTAAAATACCTAACTTAGTTTTCAAAACGGAAAATAATATTCCAAATTGGAATATTGAGTATTATCACCCTTACGACTTTGTAAAACTAATGTTTCAACGGAACGATGAGTTAGTTGAGTTTTGGTGAGTCCCAGATACTAAATCCCGTACCACAGTAGAAAATATATCCAAGATTAGACTTGTATCATCCTAGTTCAATATTTGAATTGAATTTGAATATATTTAGGTAAATACAACGTCAATTATCCCTCTCGTTACGCATTGTAGAATATCTGCTGCTATACTAAAAATGACTAAGACAAGCGGGTTGCAATCGCTTGTTGGCAGTAGAAAACCACAATAATGTGTAGAATATTTTTTCTCGCGACAACTTTTGCGATTGCAAGGGGTAGACTATGAGTTTAAAGAGACATTTCTATATTAGTGATGACCTTGACGACCTGGAATTGTTAGAAGAAGAACTTGAAGGTAGTGGTGTAGGTACCGAGCAAATTCACGTTCTCAGTCAAGGTGATGCTGAAATAGAACATCACCATCATCTTCACGAAGTTGAAGCTGTTCTTAAAAAAGATGTAGTACATTCGATGGAGTTGGGAGCGGTTGTTGGTGTTATTGCAGCAGTTTCTATCTTGGGAGTTTCCTATTTACTGGGTTGGACCGAATCGGCCGCCGGTTGGATGCCGTTTATTTTCTTATCGATCGTAGTGTTAGGGTTTTGTACGTGGGAAGGCGGCCTTTTCGGTATTCAAGAACCGCACCACCAGTTTAAACGATTTCAAGAAGCGTTGGCGCAGGGTAAGCACGTTTTCTTCGTTGACATTAGCATGCAGCAAGAAGATGCATTAGCAAAAGCTATGGAAAAACATCCTAAAGTGCAATTGGCGGGCGAAGGGGAGGCAACACCGGAGTGGGTTGTTCAGTGGCAGAAAAACTGGAATGGATTCGTCAAAACAATGCCCTGATTCTATTCTCAAAAATAGGTCTCCAGTAATCCTGTTAACATCAATAGGCAGCAGCTCTATCAATCGAATAGCTCTATATAGATGTTCTGCCGAACAAGGGAGTAAGTAAGAAGGCAAGAAGGAATTCGATAAAAGAGAACTATAAAGTGTCGTTAGAAATGAAAAGACCGCCGGGTAGGCGGTCTTTTTTTGCAGGAAAATCAGCTGATATCAAAATAGATAAATCGCATTAGGAAAGTATAGTCGGCTTCAATCGACATTAAACCAATCAGCACGAAAAGGCACAAAGGCGGCAAAAGGATCGCGTAAATGAGAGCCAGTCTTTCCCACATCATGTGCATGAAAACCGAAACAATCAGCCCCGCTTTCAATATCATAAAAATCAGAATGAGCGACCAGCGTAAATAGCCCTGAAATTCGAGATAATCGACCATGTAAGACAGGGTGCTTATCACAAATAACAGTATCCAGATTTTAAAGTAGATGCCTATCGGGTGTTGTTGATGGTCTTCCGTATGAGTAGCTGACATTCTATTCACCTGCTATTTGAGTTCAAGTAAAAAATGGAAAAATCACCATAAATAGAAAAGGGCGAAAATAAATACCCATACTAGATCGACAAAATGCCAATAAAGTCCGGCTATTTCGACAATTTCATAATTGCCTTTCTTTTCGTAATCACCCCGTCGAACTTTGAATGCAACGATCGCTAAATAGATAACACCGATCGACACATGCAGACCGTGAAACCCAGTTATCATAAAGAAGCTTGCGCCAAACTGGGCTGCACCCATTGGGTTAGTCCAGGGTCTTACACCTTCCTCGATTAGTTTTGTCCATTCGATGGCTTGCATCCCGACAAAGCACACGCCGCAAAAGCAGGTTGCCATCATTAGCCAGAACGTTTTGTTGCGATCGCGTCTGTACCCATAGTTGACAGCCATGGCCATTGTGCCACTACTGGTAATTAGAATGAACGTCATTAGAGCAATGAGCAGAAGAGGAACGTGAACGCCGAAGACAGTCAGAGCAAATACTTCGCTGGGGATCGGCCAGTCGACGGTTGTGGACATTCGAACAGTCATGTAACCGGTTAAGAAACTGGTAAATATAAACGTGTCGCTCAGCAGAAAAATCCACATCATTGCCTTGCCCCAGGGCACTTTCTTAAAAGCGTCCTGGTCGGAAGACCAATCGTCGACAGCTCCACGTAAACCTTGTTCGGGTGAGTCATGTTGCACTGATGAGTTCATCAAACAATCTCCCTTTTTTTATGCGAAGTTACTTGGAATCAGTAACTTATAGTCCGCATAATCGAGCTAATGTGGCATATGTTTCTGGCGAACTGGTTAGGAAAAACATCAAAACTAGCCAGAGTCCCAACATGTAGTGCCAATAGATAGCGCATAGATCAATTTTTACTTTTAAATGCTCGAGTGATGCTCCGTTCCAGACTCGACTAACAGTCATGGACCAGGCAATCATTCCGCCCAATAAATGTAATCCGTGCATGCCAGTAAATAGATAAAAGAAACTATTGGCTGGGTTAGCGTTGATGTAATATCCTAACTGGACAAATTCGCGCCAGACGTACAGTTGACCCGCTAAGAAAGTGATAGTAAAAATTCCGCCCAAAATTAGGCATTGAAAGGCAATTCGGAAATCTTTTTGATATTGGGTGGCGTTGCCCACGTCTATCCTGCGAGACAAAAATCTTGCCGACTGGAAAAATATACTTGCTACTACGAGTGACGCAGTATTTATCCACAATTGCCACGGTTGTGCCAGAGGCTTCCAGGGTTCTGACAAATGTTCCCAGTCGGATAGTTGAGAGCGTATCAAAAAGGCAATGATGAAAAGAAAGAACAGAGAACTAATGACCAGTAGTAATATCCGGAGACCGGTTTTGTTGTGTAGGTTGTGATTTTCCGGATTATTGCCCCAGGAACGACTTAAGTTTCCCTGGCTGTCGTCATCACCGTCGTCATTCGTGTTTGATTCTTTCAATAGATAGCTTGTGTTCATGACTTAACCTTCTGAGATTCAATCATCGCCTGCAATTGCGTTTCTGAAACCGTTTGATCGACAAAATCTTCCTTTACTCCCGGGACGCTGTAATCGTACGGCCAGCGGTGAACGACCGGTAACTTCTCACCCCAATTTCCGTGAATGGGAGGTGTTTCAGTTGTCATCCATTCGAGGGATGCGGCCTTCCAGGGGTTATTTCCCGACTTTTTCCCTTTAAAGTAACTGTGGAATAAATTGTATAGGAAGAGAATTTGCGCGACGCCAACAATGATGGCAGCGATGGTGATAAACGCGTTTAGATCATGGGCCGATTGGGGAATAAATTCATATTCCGAGGAATCATAGTACCGCCGGGGCATTCCCAAAATACCGAGATAGTGCATCGGAAAGTAAATGGCGTAGGTTCCCAAAAACGTAATCCAGAAGTGTAGTTTACCAATGGTATCGTTTAACATTCGTCCGGTAATCTTTGGATACCAGTGATAAATTGCGCCGAATACTACCAGTATTGGGGCCACGCCCATGACCATATGAAAATGAGCGACAACAAAATACGTGTCTGAAAGGGGCACGTCGACAACCACGTTACCTAGAAATAGGCCGGTCAGGCCGCCTGCAAGAAAAGTGAAAATAAAGGCGACGGCAAATAGTAAGGGCACGGTTAAATGGATGTCACCCTTCCAAAGAGTCAAGACCCAGTTGTAGACTTTGATTGCTGTCGGTACTGCGATAATTAATGTTGTCGTTGCGAAAAAGAATCCAAAGTAAGGATTCATCCCGCTGACGTACATGTGATGAGCCCATACGATAAAACTAAGCACTCCTATGGCAATAATCGCCCAAACCATCATCTTGTAGCCAAAGATCTTTTTCCTGGAATGAACGCTTAAAATATCGGACACCAGTCCAAAGGCCGGTAGTGCAACGATATAGACTTCCGGGTGCCCAAAGAACCAAAAAAGATGTTGAAATAATATCGGACTACCTCCTTTATGATCGAGTTGTTGTCCCATTGAAATCATTTCAGGCATAAAGAAACTGGTGCCGAGTAAACGATCGAACAACATCATTACAGCACTAACAAATAAGGCCGGGAAAGCCAGCAGGGCTAAAATGGTAGCCATGAAAATACCCCACACCGACAAGGGCATACGAAACAAACTCATACCGTAGGTTCTGGCTTGTAAGATAGTCGTGACATAATTTAGGCCGCCCATTGTTGCAGCGACGATAAATACCGCCAGGGATACCAGCATCAGAACGATTCCCCATTCCGCGCCCGGTGTACCTGCGGTGATCGCTTGCGGTGGATAGAGGGTCCAGCCAGCCCCCGTCGGTCCACCCGGAACAAAAAAACTGGCGAATAGAATAATTACGGATAGTAAATAAAACCAAAAACTGAGCATATTGACGAATGGAAACACCATGTCACGGGCGCCGACCATGAGTGGAATTAGGTAGTTTCCGAATCCGCCCAGAAACAAAGCCGTTAACAGGTAGATAACCATTATCATGCCATGCATGGTCATTGCCTGGTAATAAGTATTGGCGTCCATAAATTCAAGACTGCCGGGGAATCCAATTTGCATACGCATCAAACCGGACAATACCAAGGCAACCAATCCTGCGACTATTGCCGTCAGAGAATATTGAATCGCGATGACTTTGTGATCCTGGCTCCACACATATTTCGAATAGAAACCCTTTGGTTCGTGAAGAGCAATATCTTCTGTTTCTTCAGCGTAGGACATTAGCTATTCCTTTATTGTGGACTATTGACCGATGGATTTTATGTAGGCTTTCAGTGCTTCCAATTGTTCTCCGCTAAATTGATAGGGAGCCATTACGGGTGGATAACCCTCAACAATTTTTGCACTCGGATTTAGGACGGACTCGTCAAAGTATGCGTTATCAACTGTAATCGTCGAGCCATCTGTCAACTTTTCTGTTTTTCCAAACATATTTTTCCATCCTGGCCCCAGACTTTTGGATCCGTCAATACTGTGGCAGGCTATGCATCCGCTATTTTCGGCTAATTGCCTGCCTTGTTCTTCAATGCCATCGGCTAGATCAGTTGCAAGACTTTTTTGGTACTGCTGAGAAAAGGTGGGCTGATTTGACAGCCACTGTTGATAGTCCTGACTATTGTCTACAAAGACGCGTCCTCCCATATTGTAGTGGGCGACACCACAATATTCCGCACAGAGAATTTCGTACTCTCCAGTTTCAATAGGCGTCAACCAAAAATAGGATAGCTGTCCGGGAACCATATCCATTTTTGCGCGGAAATGGGGAACATAAAAATTGTGTAGGACATCCAGCGAACGGAGTAGAAATTTAAGCGGTTGGTCTAGTTGAATATGGATTTCATTGCTCATGATCAGTATATCGTCCTGACCATTGGGGTCATCGGGATCAATGCCGAAAGAGTTGTCGCTATTAATATGTTTAACACTTGTTTTGCCGAGAATATTATCCTCGCCCGGTAACCGAAAGCTCCACATCCATTGCTTGGCAACCACCTCAATGAGTCCGGCTTGCTTTGGCACATGTACAAAATCGTTATAGACGATTAACCCCGGCGCTAATAGTGCACAAATTCCTACGGTAGTGATTCCCGTTAGCCACCACTCCAGTTTTTTATTGTCTGGCTCGTAGGCGGCTTGATGAACTCCAGCTTCATTTTCCTCTTCCGGTTTGTCTTCTTTGTGGCGGTATTTGATTAATGTATAGGCGACGAAAAGGGTAATGCCGACAAAAAATATTCCGGTGATAATCGCTGTGATAAAAATCGTGTCATCAATTGATCCCCAGTTTGAAGCAATGGGGGTCGCCTGCCAGGGATTCACAAAGTTGAAAATGAGCGACCCAATAATGAGTAGAATGAGAATTATTGCCAAGGCCATAGTTTTTATTTCCCTGAGAGTTTTTTAATTCCTGTTTACTGCCTAAGTACCGATATTACTGAAGGTAAATTTCTTATTAAAATTATCGATACGATGAAAAGTCAATTTTCAATAATGCGTTTCTGAGAACCTAAACCTTACGTCTAATAATCCGCGAGCTATTAATTGCCAATTACTAATTATTGTTTCTTAGTCGAAAAACGAACTCGGGTACTTCGATGCCAATCAAACTGTCAAAACAGATTCTAGGAAAAATATAAATTTTGGTGATAAAAAAAATCCCTTATATGAGTTTATATTCAATACCCGATTATGTGCACGTAATTGGTTAGACGGATATATAATATCAAACGCTTTGTTTATCGCATGTAGTTAATTCGAAACCAAATACGGGTATCTAATGTATAGGGAACACTGTATGAGAGTTTTTATACTCAAAAGCTGCAGGGAATCTGCACCCCTAAAAGAGTAAGTGTCTCGTTATGGAAAGATATCCCGAACACTCTATTTTCGCAGTATCAAATTTTTGTTCCTTGAAATACGGTCACTCTGGTTTGACTATTGACGCGCTCTGAAAATTATCTATTGGGGGAGATTTTTTGCGTAAGGGTGAGGTTCTTTGTGGGTTGCTTATTTGAGCCATGGAGTTCCTTAAAACCATGAGGTTTTTTGTGAGCGCTGGCGCACGGCAGGGATAGCCCCGGTTTTCTGATTGTGGCGATGTTGACAGTTATGTTTTCTGAAAGAATTTCGTGAACAAGTGCGAAGGGGCTTTTAGTCGTTCTCCATTACGGTGGGTCACTTCCCGCTCACCTCACACGTTGTTTCTTACAAAAGACCAACCCCTTTTTATCCGGTCCTTACGTTGAAATATCAAAATCTGTTCGGCGCGAAGTAGTTGACATTTTGAGGTTGTAACGGTAACGTTACAGTTACTTTGCATCAGCTAGTTGGAGTCAAATATGAAATCGCTACATCCTCTACGTAAGGCCCTGTTGTTAAATGCGTTGTTTTCAACAGTTTGTGCCGTCATTTTCCTCAGTATGTCGGATACCGTTGCAACATGGATGGGCTTCGATTACCCCGATGTTTACCGGATTGTTGGCATCGGTTTGATTTTGTTCGCTAGTGATTTATGCCATCAGGCGACTAGATCTGAATTGTCGGTCCTACGAGCGAAAATCGCTTCAATAGGTGACTTTGCTTGGGTGGCCGGAACGATTATTGTCGTGTTATTTTTTCGTGATCATTTTAGCGCATTGGGTGTCGTACTTCTTTTATCTGTTTCCTCTGCGGTACTAATATTCGGCATTTTGCAAACGAGAGGTATAAAGCTAATAGGTGATGCCTCTTGAAATTAACGACAGAATGGGAGTACGTCTATGTCGCCAGCTGACGGAAAGAAATGGCGGGAATCTCAAGATTCTCCCGCCATAGAACGACCGGATTCCTGGCATGCGATTTTAGATGCGGCCATTGAAGAGTTCGCAGAGCACGGGCGCTCAGGGGTTCGTATTGAGCATGTCGCCCGCCGAGCAGGATATAATAAAAGCCTCATCTATCGGTTTTTTAAAGACCGGGATTCTCTATTTCAAGCCGCATTGCAGAGGCAGTTTGAAACACGGGACGAAATGCTGCCGGCAGCTCCGGATAATTTTGTCGATGTATTAAGTTGGTGGAGTGCAAACAATCAAAAAAATCCCGTCTTTATGAGAATGATCTTGCGCGAAGCGCTGGAAAATACGGGCGAAAGACCCGTGCAAGCGGAAGCGCGAGAAGCGTATTACCAGTCCCAAATTGAGGTAATAGAAGCGCAACAAGTGAAGGGTCAGGTCGCGAATGGCTTAGATCCAAAGTACTTGTTTTTGGCTTTATTGGGCGTGTCCATATTGCCAACAGCACTTCCTCAAATCTGCCAATTGGTCACAGGCGTCGACACTAACTCGAAGGAATTTGAGAAAGATTGGTCGGCGTTCCTTAGTGATTTTTCGCGCCAGTTAGGAATTTCTGGCAATGAGTAAAGATCAAAGTGGTGATTCCGTGGTATCGATCCTTCGATGGGCGAAAATTTCAATGATCAGTTTTTGTTGTTTGATCCTAGCTATTCTTGTCGCAGGAGCAATGTACCAACAGATCGCAAGCGCTAATGACAAGGTCGAATTCCCTATGCCTGGATCATTGGTGGAAGTACGCGGTGTCAAATTACATATTCACTGTACTGGGCCGACCAGTAGCTCTCCTTCAGTCATTCTAATTCCCGGCATGGGTAGTATCTCCAGTGCTTGGGAAAACGTGCAGAAGCCGCTTTCAAAAAACTGGCGTACTTGTTCTTATGACCGGGATGGGCTTGGCTGGAGCGAGGACAGTGGTCAAGTTCGCGATGTCGACATCGCCGCCGATCGGCTGAATCAGCTCTTAACGTCGATGAAAATATCGCCGCCATTTATCCTTGTCGGGCATTCTTACGGAGGAATGGTCGCACGGGTATTTGCCGATGAGTACCCTGAAAAAGTATCTGGTCTGGTTTTAGTCGATTCGGCACACCAGGATATGGGAGAGCGGTTTGGTCCAGAAGCGCAAGCGGGATTTAAGTCTCTGTTGAATAGTTTTAACATCGCTTATTTTGCGCATTTTAGTGGTTTTCTGCGGGCGGTAAACGCAATGGCTCCCGCTATTGACGGTTTAAGTGGATATTCCTGGCAACTAAGTATGTCGAAACTGAATACGAGCCAGCATATGTATGGCTCGGCACAGGAGGCTGAAGGGTGGAATCGTAGCGCGGCGCGCACCAGGGAAATAACAAGCTTGGGCCAACTGCCTCTCTCTGTTTTCGTTGCTTTGGAATGGCCTGAATTTATGTTGCCAGAGTGGAAAGTTATGCAGCAGGAGTTAGCGTCACTCTCAAGCCGCGGGACAGTCAATTTTGTCGAAGGTGCAAATCATTCTCAGGTCGTCATGCAGTCAAAATATGCTTTGGAAGTTGTTGCGGAAATCGAAAGCATCATCTCTATACGCAGTAAACCCTTGCCATAGATGGT
Source organism: uncultured Cellvibrionales bacterium (assembly GCA_913019905.1). GTDB lineage: Bacteria > Pseudomonadota > Gammaproteobacteria > Pseudomonadales > Dasaniaceae > Oceanicoccus. Next base: position 9,367 of record CAJVZD010000038.1, on the reverse strand, counting down.
TAGGGTGTTTTTAGCGGGCTGTTTCTCGAGCTACCTAGTCGTTGCTTTTTGGTATTGTGGGTTTTTAGCACCGGCAGCAGTAGTCGTTTTTTTTCGCGAAAATAATGTTTCATCATTGTGATTAATTCAACATCATAGTAGCCTTTATAAATTCTAATGGAGTTGATTTTATGAAGAAGCTAAAGAACGAAGTAGAGTTGGTTAAAGAAGCTATTCGCGTAGGTTCCATTTATGCCGCGAAACGTGGAGTTGCCAAATTTGAAGGCACAGACTCTTCAAATGACAAAATAACGTATCTCTATCGCTTGCTGGCCCACGATAAATTGATTCAACCTCTGGCAAAGGGCGAAGAAAAGGAACCGGCTATGAAGCACAAGCTGGCACTGTGGATGTCCAGGCAGCTTCCTAAAGACCATAAACTATTGAAGTAACAGCAATCATTATTCGAATTAGAAAACAGATTAATTTCTTTTACCCATGTGCTTAAATCGAAAAATTATTAATAATACTTGAGCTGTTAAAGCGGTAAAAAATCCCATTCCCCCGAGTATTGTGCCGAGCAGGACATAAACCTCTTGCTCCAGGGATGGCTCGAAGAGTTTATTTCCCCATTGGATAATTCCAAGTCCAATAAAAAATAGTAGTGCTCCAAGCGCAAATAATTTTAAGGTTTTGCGCTGATCGTCGAGCAGTTCCACAATTGCTTTTAACATATCGGTTAACCGGCAGCGTCTGTTTTTTGGATCGATGAAAAAAGGTGTAGCTGTATTTCTACGGTCACTGATAACTGGTCTACGGTTTCCAGAATTTTCTTACGCTCGGGCGATACTCTCCAATAATGGGGTGTCATAGCGAATAGGCTGGTAATCGTTTCGCAGTCCGTGAGTTCCAAAGTGAATTTGACTGTTTTTACGTGATTTTTATCACTGCCATCAGTTTGAGTTGGCTGGAAATAGGTTCCAACTGCATGGGCGGGATCGAAGGTTTTCTTATGAACTTCCTCGTATAAGATGTTTCTTAATTCGATTAAATGGTCTTCGCCCGTTGAAGCAACGATCAAGAGTCCATCCTTTGACAGGCAGCGGTGAAATTCCTCAGCCGGAACGGGCGAAAACAGGCTTAGGATACAGTGCTGGCTATTGTTGGCTAACGGAAGATTACTGCTGCTACTAACGAACCAGCGTATGAATTTATTGCGCTTGGCTGCTGTCAATACTGCGGGTTTCGAGATATCAATCCCGGTAACCGTAGAAGTAGAGTGATTTTCGTTCAGTGTGTGATATATTTCATTCGTATAATATCCTTCCCCACAGCCCGCGTCTAAAATATTAGGGTGGTCAATATTCTGCTTACTAAAATAGTCGACCATCAATTGGGTGATGGTGTTCGAGATGGGTTGGTAATAATTTTTGTTCAGGAAAAAATGTCGGGACGAAACCATTATTGCATCGTCTCCGGGTGTTTTAGACCTTTTGTTTTGCACCGGTAATAAATTCGCGTAGCCTTGTTTGGCAACATCAAAACTATGACGGTTATCGCAATGCCAGGTTTTTTCAGACGAAAGTAAGGGTAGCTGACACAGTGGGCAGCGCATATCGGTGATCGTTTTTTCGGTAGGCGTTGAATTCATAGCCTGGTTAGCTTAGTAAATCGATCATTATATTTTCATAAATGTGAGATAGTGTATCTAAATCAGCGGCTAAAACGCATTCGTCTACTTTGTGAATAGTACTGTTTACCGGACCGAGTTCAACTAATTGGCTGCCGGTCGGAGCTATAAAGCGACCGTCTGAGGTTCCTCCGGCCGTAGAAAGTTCAGTATCAATTTTTGCGACGTCCTTAATAGCCTTAACCGTTGCGTTAATTAGCTCTCCAGAGGACGTCAGAAAGGGGAGGCCGCTGAGATTCCATTCTATGAGGTAATCGAGGCCGTGCTTGTTGAGAATGCCTTCCGTGCGCTGGCGTAAGTCCTGTTCGGTGAGCTCCGTGGAGAATCGAAAATTGAAAATGACGACCAGATCGCCAGGTATGACATTGGTAGCTCCCGTACCGCCATTGATATTGGAAACCTGAAAAGAGGTTGCCGGGAAAAACTCATTACCATTATCCCATTTTTCGGCGGACAATTCGGCTAGGGCCGGCGCAAACGCGTGAATAGGGTTGAGTGCTAGGTGGGGGTAGGCCACGTGACCCTGAATGCCTTTTATTGCCAATCGGCATCCCAGTGAACCGCGACGACCATTTTTAATGACATCGCCTACTGTGTTAGAGGATGAGGGTTCGCCGACGATACACCAATCAATTTTTTCATCTTGTTGTGCGAGCCAATCCATGACTTTTACCGTGCCGTTAACTGCTATTCCTTCTTCGTCACTGGTTATCAGAAAGGCAATTCGGCCATTGTGTTCCCGATGTTGCGACAAAAAATGCTCACAGGCCGTTACCATGGCGGCCAAGCTGCCCTTCATATCTGCAGCTCCACGAGCAAATAACACACCGTCGACAATGACGGGTTCAAAAGGAGGGTATTTCCAGAGTTCGGCGGGACCGGTAGGGACAACATCAGTATGCCCGGCAAAGCATAAAATGGGACCTTCTGTGCCGTGTACAGCCCAAAAATTATCTACGTCACCGAATGGTAATCGCTGGATCGAAAAACCAAGCGCTTCCAAACGCTGAATCATCAAATCCTGGCAACCTTTGTCATCCGGGGTTATGGAATCTCTCGATAGTAAGTCAAAGGCGAGTTGAAGAGTTGTCGAATTGTCGGTCATGGTGGCCCAGTTTTGTGACTGAAAATAGTGTCCTGTATTTTAGCAAGCGTATAGGAGTAGATAAAATGCTTCTTTGATACAGGTATTGTTTACTGCGGTAAACGCGACGCCCAAGGATTACCAATTACTCGTATTCCCAGGGCGTTTCGCGTTCATTCTCTTTTAATTGTTGCTATGTAATTCTTCGTTAAGCTCAACTGCGGACTTATTGGTTAAGCACTCCACCGCGCCACTTGCAGAGTTTCTTCTGAACAGGAGGTCCGATTTACCGGCTAAATCCCGGGCTTTGGCGGTGTTTACCTGAGTGCCATGGTCATCGAGAATGACGACCTTAGTTCCCGCTGTAATGTACAGGCCAGATTCAATTGTACAGCGATCTCCCAGCGGAATACCGGTTCCGGAATTTGCCCCGAGCAGACATTCTTTCCCGAGCGAGATCACAATATTGCCACCGCCGGACAGCGTTCCCATGGTGGAACTACTGCCGCCCAAGTCGGACCCGGCTCCTACAAAAACTCCTGCAGAAATTCGTCCTTCTATCATACCCGGACCTTCCGTTCCCGCATTAAAGTTTACAAAGCCTTCGTGCATGACCGTTGTGCCCTCGCCAATATACGCACCAAGACGCACTCTGGCGGTGTGGGCAATGCGAACACCCGACGGAACCACGTAGTTTGTCATTTTTGGAAACTTGTCAACGCAATCGATAGTGAGTGTTTCGCCGTTGATGCGGGCTTGTAGTTGCGCTTCAGGAAGCTCAGTAATATCTATTGCGCCCTTATTTGTCCATGCGACATTTGGCAAAACACCAAATAAGCCGTTGAGGTTTATCCCGTGCGGCTTTACCAAGCGATGCGAAAGCAGTTGCAGTTTTAAATACCCCTCGGGCACGGTTTGTGGACTATCATCGCCGGCCAGAACGGTTGCCACCAGGGGCCTGACACTCAATTTGAACGTACTGATGATGTCTGCTTGCTCTGCTTGTCCCATTTCCCGAAGAGCCGACTCCAAAGTTTCAAGTTGGTTTTTACCCAGCTCAATAGCCTCATTACCGCCGCTGTAGCCACAGTTTTTAGCGACCGCGTCGACGACTTCCTGATCAGGGTTTAACAGAGGTTTTGGGTAAAATACTTCTAACCAATCTCCTTTCGCATTTTGACTGCCGACACCAAACCCAATGCTGAAATTTTTTTCGCTCATTTGTGTTACCTAAGTAAATGGTTAAATATTAAAATAGTGCTTCGTAGGTCGAGTCTTTGAACCCTATAAAAATGCTGTTCTCCTTCTCCAAAACAGGGCGTTTTATCAAAGTAGGGTTCAGCAGTATTGCGTCTACCGCGGTCGCTTCATCCATGTTCTCGCGAGTTTGACTATCGAGCTGCTTCCAGCTGGTACTACGTTTATTGACGACGGTTTCCCAGCCCAGGGTTTTTATCCAGTGATTAACTCGATCCGCGTTGATTCCGTCTGTTCGGACATCATGAAAGGTATAAGCAATCGATTTTTCATCGAGCCATTTTCTTGCCTTCATTACCGTGTCGCAATTCTTAATACCATATAGTGTGTTCAATTAACTGTCCTAGAGCTTATCAATGCGACAGAATACCAGATCGGGGCGGCAATTACATAGCTTGGCGCGATTCAGGAGTATGAATTGATCGTCCGACAGTTGATGCCGAATTTGAGATCGCCGGGTTAACGATAGCAGTAGATAAACGGCGAGAAGACACTTGCCAGAAAACAGAGAGATTTCTAAAAAGACGGAAACTAGGGCGCTATGCGATTGTTTGAAGAGAGTATGTGACAGTTATGCCGCTGCCTATGTCGTCGTATACGACGCTGTCACATAAGGTTCGGACGATATCGATACCCCGGCCAAAGGCTTTATCCATGTCCGGCGATGTCGCTTTCTGGTCAACCCTGCCTTTCCCTGAATCTTTTACTTTGATTTCAATGACTGGATTATCCGCATTTTTCTTTAATTGAATTTTTATGTGAATAAATCCATCAGTTAGGTTTTCCAGTTTTTCCCGTCGTAGCTGATAATATTCGAGAAAGCCGTCGTCTGTTTCTTTAATCGAGGAATCTAATTCCAGTACGCCGTGTTCCAGGGCGTTACTAAACAACTCGGACAAAATAGTTGACAGGTAATCCTGGTGGACGTCAAGGCCGCTGGCATTGGATAGCTGCTCTATGATTTGATGGACAGGGTTTGCTGCCTGCATATCTTCTGCGTCCAAGTCATAGCTTAGCGTCCAGGGCATAATTCGAATGTTCTCTCCGGCATCTTCCGCAGCAGCAACGGGCCCCAAGTGAGCTCCACAGCAAACTTCCACTAAGGAAATATCATCATCTTGCTCTTGAATCCCGGTAAATTTCTTGTGTTGATCGATGATACGACTAAACATATCACCATCGTTGCCATCAAATAAACCATGCAATCGAGCTTCACCAAACATCTCATTGTTGCTGTTTCGGCTTTCTTCGACTCCATCGGTAAACAAGTAAATTTTGTCGCCGCGGTTGACATTAAATACTTGTATATCTTGCGCGAACTTGTGAGTTTCAAGCATTCCGAGTGGACAATGCGATGGACTAATCAATTGTTTTATATTACCCATATCGTCGGCTAGAATCATGGGTGGCATTCCCCCAGACCACACTGTTAGAGTGTCTCCAGCTTTACTGAGTTCCAAAAGGCTTGCTGCGACCATCATGTTGTCAGGTAATATTCCCAATAGAGCGGCGTTCATTTGAGCAGCTATCGAACCGACGCCTATACCTTTGACTGCCATCGAACGAAAAGTGGGATATACGGGAATCGCTGCAACGGCAGCAGGAAGACCGTGCCCGGTAACGTCTCCAATGGCAATATAGAGGCTGCCTGACGGCCCGTAAGCCGTTAGAAGTACATCGCCATTAAAAACCGACTTGGGTGATAGGTGGTAGCGGAAATTGTCTGAAACACTGATATGTTTTTCAAACTGTTTGGAAAAAATATTTTCTACAATTTTATGTTCTAAATTCGTCGAATATTGAAAGCGCTGTAGTTCTTGGTACTGGCTTTCTAATTGTCGGTAGACATCGGATACTCGCCGATGGGCTTCAATTTTTGATGTGATCATTTCTTCGGTAAAAGGCTTGGCGACGTAGTCATCGCCTACTTCCAGGCATTTGCTGAGAATGTTATTGTCTTTTGCGCTGGTCAAAAAAATCACAGGCAGATGGCTTGCACCTGAAAGCGCTTTCATGCGAAGGCAGGTTTCATAGCCATCGATTCCGGGTAGTCCAATATCTAAAATGGTAACCTCGGGAAGGGCTACATCGCCGGAGATGAACTCTAACGCTTCTTCACCGCTTCCGACCAGTACGCAATCGAGGCCTATATCTTCAACGATACTCGACAGTAAAAAACGGGTTGAAGCACTATCTTCGACAACTAAAATAGTCATAATTAGTCGATGGAAAACTCGGTTTCAAATCTTGAAATAAGCAGTACCTTTTTTACCTGCGGGCGGCAGCTTGTTAATTTTATCGATGTCTTTAAGTCTTTTAAGGCCCGTTTCATATTCAGCAGCATGCCCAGCCCCGAGCTGTCCATGTATTCGGTATGACGAAAATCTACCACATAGGATCTTCCTTCGTGTTCAGTGTATGCGCGGCGGAATTCCTCCACTGCAGTGAAGTCAAAACGGTTTCCTAAAGTAATGGTTACCGATCCGTTTTTTAAGTTACTGGAAATTGACATTGATTTTTTCACCTGTGACAAACTTCAAAATAGTTCTATAACACCTTCTTCCATGGAGCTCTGTTCAACTTTTTGCGCTATGTTTTGAGCGTGGAAATTATCTCGCAGTTGTTGAAGTTTTTCCGCCGCCAATTTGAGATCTCGTTCATCGACGGCGTTAGCAATTTCTGTGTGCGAAAATTCTGCAACTGCGTCAATATGGTCCAGACGTTGTTGGACATGCCCGGATAACTGATTGACAATGTCTTCAAATTGCAAAGCGCGAATAGAATGATTCATTTCTTCGTTAATGGTATTACTTGCGTCAGAAAGCTGTTGGAGAATGATCTCTGTATCAAAATTATTTTTCTCGATTTTGGCCAGCATGTGATCAATGATCGATTTTCCGTCTATGGCGCTATTCATATCTAGACTCGCAATCGCGCCAACTTCAGAATTTACTTCATCCATTCTGCTCTTAACTTGTTGAATTTTCTCTCTGATTTTCTCGTTTAAAGACGAAGATGTTTGGGACAGGGAGCGCACCTCATCAGCCACCACCGCAAAACCTCGTCCTACTTCTCCGGCACGGGCTGCTTCAATCGCTGCGTTGAGTGCCAATAGATTTGTTTGATCTGCCAGCTTTTGTACATCGTCGAGAGACGAGAACATTTCCTCCAAATCGTTGGTCATATCGTTGATACGGTGAATAGCGCCTACGCTCCGGTCACTGATTGTAACGAGTAAATCGACATTATCTTGAAGTATATTATCTGTCTTTAAAATGAATTCAGCGATAGAAAGCTTGTTGTCTACATTTTCGTCATGGCTACCTTCGCCTTTTACTCGTCCGACCAGATCCATGACGGTGTCTTTGAGTATATTCGTTTCGCCAGCTACCTTGCTAAAACCTGTTTGCAGGAGGGTATTTGAATCGCCCATCAGCGAGCTAATTCGCGAGATATGCTCTCCTACCTGACTAGTCTCCTCTTTTAGGATTTTTTCTATATTGCTACCGATGTCATGTTGCTGGTCTTGGACTCCCTTGCTAAAGGCCGATATCGATAACTCGTCGGAGGATATTCTCTTTTTTTCGTTACTGCTACTAGAGATTAACCATGCTGCAGTGACAACGACGAGTGCAGCGATTGCTACTATATCGCCGCCTATAATAGCAACGGTTAGCAGTGCACAAAAGCTTGTGAGTAATGCCGGGATGTTGTTTTTGAAGGCCGTTCCAACCATAGATATTCACTCACACTATTGTTTTTCATTATAGTTAGTTAGGCAATTTTACCAGAGCACAAACCGCCAAAAAACTCGATTAGATAAGAAAGGTATTCGAATGAGACTCTACCTAGTCCTGTTCTATTGCACCTATCCATTTGCAAAAGTTAGCCATCCCTCGGTGTTCTGGTTAAAGCTGGCTTTAAGCGTCGAAAATCCCATCATGGTTGGTTCTGATGATACCTCTTTCTAGCTGAAAACTCTCTAATATTGCACTTGATAATAGGTTAAGCAAAGGCTTGTGTCGAATGGATGAAAGGCAGCTTATGTCGAAAAGAGCAAGGTCTAAAGCCCTGTATGTCAGTGCGGGCTTTAGAAAAGTTCGATATCTCCTTCTGTTTTTTTGGTCACTAAAGAATGTTTGTAGTCATCTTCTCGCGCAAGAATTGTATCGTTGTGAATCTTAAAGATTTTTTTCATCTTAGCGTTACCGCTTATAGGGTCAAACATGACTTTCCTAGGATAATCCTTGCCGAGATCGTGAGAGATAACGGGAATTTTTTCCAGTTCCAGGTAATCGAGAACAAATGCGACATTTTTTGCTCCGACATCATTGCGTTGTTTGAGCACTTTTCCGCCGCCAAATAATTTTGCCTGTAAGTTTCGCCGCGAGCCGCCATTTGTCAGTAATTCGTTGATGAGGTGTTCCATCGCGTAATTTCCATAACGTGTGGCGTCGCTTGCAACGTTGCCCCATACGACATCATCTTTCGCCTGATTAGTCAGGGGCAACATAAAGTGATTCATGCCGCCAATACCGGCGGGAGCATCCCAAATACATGCGGACACACATGAGCCTAGCGTCGTCGCTATCATTTCGGGTTGTCTACTTACATAGAATTCCCCGGGTAAAATTTTTGCGACAAAGCAATTGTGGCGTCTATCCCAGTAGCGGCTGATTTTTTCAAAGCCGTGCAGGCAGTTGGGCGCCTCTTCACTTCGATGTCTATTTACCACGAAAAGAGCTCCATAACATTGCATGCCATCCTTGATTGTCCATGATCAGACGACTTGTTATAATCATTGCTTTTCGAAAATAGTGTGGCCTCGAAGAATTAGATCTCCGAAGCTCTTGGCAATACTTTCACTGTGACCAAGAATTAACAAGCCACCTGGGCGTAGTAGCTGGGTGAATCTTTTGACCAATTCCTTTTGAGTTTGTTTGTCAAAATAAATTAAGACATTACGACACATAATTACATCAAATGGCCCCTTTACGGGCCATTCATGTAATAAGTTTAACTGCTTGAACGTGATGAGGTCTGCAAGCGAGGGATCTACTTTTACGTAGTTTTCGTTTTCTCCCGCTCCTTTCTTAAACCATTGTTTGCTCACTTCTCGAGGCAGATCTTTGATTCGATCGTTTTTGTAAATGCCTTTTTTCCCCTTATCTAAGACATCGGTATCCAAATCTGTGGCCAAAATTCGGCTGTCCCAACTTTTGAGAGAAGAGCCCATGGCTTTGTGTAAAGTGATAGCCAGGCTGTAAGGTTCTTCACCTGTTGAGCATGCTGTAGACCAAATCCGAAGCCGTCGACTCGCGGAAAAGTCCCTTTGATGCTCCGGTATGAATGTCTCT